>NZ_JABUMR010000002.1:765104-1413938 GCF_013336725.1 Myxococcus sp. CA040A
GCGGTGGCGGTGGAGTACGAGGGCGAGAGGCTGAGCTACGGAGAGCTGAACCGCCGAGCGAATCAGCTGGCGCACCACCTGAGAGGGATGGGGGTAGGCCCCGAGGTGAAGGTGGGGCTGTGCGTGGAGCGCTCGCTGGAGTTGGTGGTGTCAGTGCTGGGCATCCTCAAGGCGGGAGGAGCGTACGTACCGCTGGACGCGAGCTACCCGCTGGAGCGGCTGGGGTGGATGAAGCGAGAGGCAGGGGTGGCCGTCCTCGTGGCGCAGGAGAGGTTGGCGGACGAGGTGGCGGAGGGAGGGGAGGCGGTGGTGTGCGTGGACACGGAGTGGGAAGGGATTGCGAGCCAGCCGGAGAGCAACCCGAGTCCCGCCGTGGGAGGGGAGAACCTGGCGTATGTGATTTTCACGTCGGGGAGCACGGGGAAGCCGAAGGGAGTGGGAGTGCCCCAGCGAGCGGTGACGCGACTGGTGGTGGGGACGAGCTACGCGCACTTCGGAGCGGAGGAAGTGTGGTTGCAGTTGGCGCCGGTGTCGTTCGACGCGTCGACGTTGGAGATATGGGGAGCGCTGCTGCACGGAGGGAAGCTGGTGGTGTACCCGGCGGGGACACCGTCGCTGGAGGAACTCGGAAGCGCGCTGCGGAAGAGCGGAGTGACGTCGCTGTGGCTGACGGCGGCGCTGTACGAGCAGATGCAGGCGAGGCAACCGGAGGCGCTGGGGGGAGTGAGGCAGGTGTTGGCGGGAGGAGACGTGCTGCCGGCGGGGAGGGTGAGGGAGCGGTTGGCGGGGGGAGGCGTGCTCATCAACGGGTACGGGCCGACGGAGAACACGACGTTCAGCGTGTGTCACCGGATGGAGAGGGAGGAGGAGGCGGGAGAGGGCTCGGTGCCGATTGGGAAGCCAGTGGAGAACACGCTGGCGTACGTGTTGGACGAGGGGATGGAGGTGGTGGGGGAAGGGGTGCCGGGAGAGCTGTACGTAGGAGGGGAAGGGTTGGCGGTGGGGTACGTGGGCAGGCCGGAGTTGACGGCGGAGCGCTTCGTCCCGAGTCCGTTTGGGAAGGGAGAGCGGCTGTACCGGACGGGCGACGTGGTGAGGTGGAGGGAGGGCGGGAGGCTGGAGTTCCTGGGCCGGCGAGATGCGCAGGTGAAGGTGAGGGGCTACCGAATCGAGCTGGGAGAGGTGGAGGCGGCGCTGGCGTCGCACGCGAGCGTGAGCGAGGTGGCGGTGGTGGTGCGGGAGGACGTGCCCGGCGACAAGCGCCTCGTGGCCTATCTCGTGCCACCATCTTCGGAGCGCGCACAGAATGCAGAGGCCGCGTCACGCCTGGTGGACCTGTCGGTCGTGAGGGCGCATCTGCGGAGTCGGTTGCCCGAGTACATGGTGCCGTCCTCACTCGTGGTGCTCGACACGCTGCCGCTGACGCCGAACGGGAAGGTGGATCGCAAGGCGCTCCCTTCTCCCGACACGCACGGTGCCGAGCCCGAGACTTTCGTGGCGCCGCGTACTCCCGTCGAAGCCTCGCTGGCCGCGATCTTCTCGGAGGTGCTGAACGTCGAACGCGTGGGATTGCACGACGACTTCTTCGAACTGGGCGGGCACTCGCTGCTCGCCACGCAGTTGGTGTCGAGGATCCGCACGGTCTTCTCGGTCGAACTGCCCCTGCGAGAGGTCTTCGAGTCCCCCACGGTGGAGTTGCTGGCGAGACGCTTCGAGCAACCTCGGTCAGAGGCCGTCGAGCAGCGAGTTCCGCCGCTTCTGCCCACGCCGCGTACGGACGTGTTGCCTCTGTCCTTCGCGCAGCAGCGCCTCTGGTTCCTCGACCAGCTTGAGCCCGGCAGTGCCTTCTACAACATCGCGACCGGGGTACGGCTGACGGGGACCCTCGACGTCACGGCGTTGGAGCGTGCCTTCGCGGAGTTGGTGCGCCGACATGAATCCCTCCGGACGACGTTCCGAGCCGACGCGGGAACGCCCGTGCAAGTCATCCTGCCCGAAGGGCGCGTGCCGCTGGAGCAGGTGGACCTGACCGAGCTGCCGTTCGAACAGCGCGACCGTGAGACCCCTCAGCGGGCAGAAGCGGAAGCTCTCCGGCCTTTCGATCTGGAGAACGGGCCGTTGCTGCGGACGCTCTTGCTGAAGCTGTCGGAGCGGGAGCACGTGCTGGTGCTGGTGATGCACCACATCGTGTCGGATGGCTGGTCGATGGGCGTGCTCGTGAGAGAAGTCGGCGCGCTGTACGACGCGTACGCGCAAGGGCAGCCGTCGCCCTTGCGCGAATTGCCGGTGCAGTACGCGGACTACGCGGTGTGGCAACGGGCGTGGTTGCAGGGGGCGGAGCTGGAGCGACAGCTCACCTATTGGCGCAATCAACTGGAGGGCGCTCCGCGCGCGCTGGACCTGCCGACGGACCGGCCTCGTCCGGCGGTGCAGACGTTCCGGGGGGAGAGTCGAAGACTGGCGTGGCCTCCGGCGCTGCGGGATGCGGTGAAGGAGCTGGCGCGAAGGGAGAACGCCACGCCCTTCATGGTGCTGCTGGCGGCGTTCCAGACGTTGCTGGCGCGGTACTCGGGCCAGGAGGACGTTTGCGTCGGCTCGCCCATCGCCAACCGCACGCGCGAGGAGACCGAGGGCCTCATCGGCTTCTTCGTCAACACGCTGGTGATGAGGACGACGGTGTCGTCCGAGGATTGCTTCCGAGACCTGCTCGCGCGGGTGCGGGAGACGACGCTGGGGGCCTACGCGCACCAGGACGTCCCGTTCGAGAAGCTGGTGGAGGAGCTTCAGCCCGTTCGTGACCTCAGTCGCCCGCCGCTCTTCCAGGTGATGTTCGTGCTCCAGAATGCCCCGACGACGGCGTTGTCGGCCGCGGGCTTGCGGCTGGAGCCGACGGAGTCCGCGGGAAGGACCGCGAAGTTCGACCTGACCCTGGAGCTGACCGATACGGACCAGGGGTTCTCCGGCGCGCTGGAGTTCAACAGCGACCTGTTCGATGCGCGGACCGTGGACCGGCTGTTGGGACACTTGCGGTCGCTGCTGGAGAGCGCGGTCCGAGCGCCGGAGCAACGGCTGCTCGACCTGGAGTGGCTGACTCCGGACGAGCGTCGTCAGGTGCTGACGGAATGGAATGACACCCAGCGACCGCGAGCACCGGGGGCGCTGCTTCACCATCTGGTGGAAGCCCAGGTCCAGAGGACACCGGATGCGGTGGCGGTGGTCTTCGAGGAGACCCAGCTCACCTATCGGGAGCTGGACCGGCGCGCGAATCAGCTCGCATGGCAACTGCTCGCCCGAGGGGTAGGGCCGGAGAGCCGCGTCGCGGTGTGCGCCGAGCGCTCCCTGGAGTTGATGGTCGCGCTGCTGGGCGTCTTGAAGTCGGGTGCGGCCTACGTGCCGCTGGACCCGGGCTATCCCCAGGAGCGCCTCGAATACATGTTGGACGACGCGGAGCCGGCGGTGCTGCTGACCCAGCAGCGCCTGCTCGCAATCCTTCCCCGCCATGAGGTGGACACCCTCTGCCTCGACTCAGGATGGGACGCGGTGCGACGCGAGAGCACGGACGCTCCTCCCGTCGAACTGGAGGGCGACGCGCTGGCGTACATCATCTACACCTCGGGTTCGACGGGCAGGCCCAAGGGGGCGATGAACACGCACACGGCCATCTGCAATCGATTGCTGTGGATGCAGGAGGCGCATGGGTTGGTGGGAGAGGACCGCGTCCTGCAGAAGACGCCTTTCAGCTTCGACGTCTCGGTGTGGGAACTCTTCTGGCCGTTGATGACGGGCGCGAGGCTCGTCATGGCGCGACCGGGTGGACACCGGGAGCCCGCGTATCTGGTCGACCTGGTGGCGCGCGAGCGCGTGACGACGCTGCACTTCGTCCCGTCGATGCTGCGGCCATTCCTGGAGGAGCCCCGGCTCGCGGACTGCGTCCGCTTGAAGCGCGTGGTGTGCAGCGGCGAGGCGCTGACCCCCGAGCTGCGGGATTTGTTCCACGCGCGGCTGGGTGCGGAGCTGCACAACCTCTACGGACCGACCGAAGCGGCGGTGGACGTGACGGCCTGGACGTGTGAGCGAGGCGTTCCTGGGGACAGGGTGCCCATCGGTCGCCCCATCGCGAACACGCGGATGTATGTGCTGGACGAACGGTTCCATCCGCTGCCGGTGGGCGTCGCGGGAGAGCTTTACATCGGTGGCGTGCAACTGGCCCGAGGCTACTGGCGCCGTCCTGACCTGACCGCCGAGCGTTTCCTGGCGGACCCCTATTCGCCGGTACCGGGCGGACGCCTGTATCGAACGGGGGATCGGGCTCGATGGTTGGCGGATGGCTCGCTCGAATACCTGGGCCGGCGTGACGGACAGGTGAAGCTGCGAGGCTTCCGCATCGAGCTGGGGGAAGTGGAGTCGGTGCTGCGCAAGCACCCGAGTGTGGCCGAGGCGGTCGTGGTCGTGCGGGAGGATGTGCCGGGCGATGCGCGGTTGGTGGCGTATGTGGCTCCTCCGCAAGGCTCTACGCTGGAGTCGACAGACCTGCGGACGTACGCGCAGCGCCTGCTGCCGGAGTACATGGTGCCTTCGGCATGGGTGGTGCTGGATTCGCTGCCGCTGTCTCCGAACGGAAAGGTGGACCGCAAGGCGCTGCCGACACCTGACGCACGTGACGAGGCGGGAGCGGAAGATGCGTGGGTCTCTCCGCGCACACCGACGGAGGAGCTGCTGGCGGGCATCTGGGCGGAGGTCTTGCGTCTGGACACGGTGGGCGTCCACGAGGACTTCTTCGGGTTGGGAGGCCATTCGCTCCTGGCCACGCAGGTGCTCTCCCGCATCCGCGGTGCCTTCGGTGTCGAGCTGCCGCTGCGCGAGTTGTTCGAGTCGCCCACGGTGGCTCGCCTTGGCGCCAGGCTGGAGTCGGCTGTGCGTGCGGGAGGCGGTGTTGCTCCGCCGCTGAAGGCGCGGGCGGATCGCTCCTTCGCGCCGCCGTTGTCCTTCGCACAGCAGCGCCTCTGGTTCCTCGATCAGCTCTCTCCCGGGGAGTCTTCCTACAACCTGCCCGTGGCGGTGCGCCTGACGGGGACACTGGATGTCGAGGCCTTGCGGCATGGCCTCTCGGAGTTGGTGCGCCGCCACGAGTCGTTGCGCACGACGTTCCGTGCGGGCGCGGGCGGTCCCGTTCAAGTCATCGCCGAGGAGGCGGAGCTTGTCCTGCGATGCGAGGACGTGAGCGGGTTGTCGGAGCGCGAAAGCTCGGTGCGGAGATTATTCGAGGAAGAGGCCCGACGGCCGTTCGACCTGGAGTCGGGGCCACTTCTGCGGACGGTGATGGTGAAGCTGTCGGAGCAGGAGCACGTGCTGGTGCTGGTGATGCACCACATCGTGACGGACGGCTGGTCGATGGGTGTGCTCGTGAGGGAAGTGGGCGCGCTGTATGAGGCCCGCGTGAAGGGACAGCCGTCGCCGTTGAGCGAGCTGCCGGTGCAGTACGCCGACTACGCGGTGTGGCAGCGCGAGTGGTTGCAGGGGGCGGAGCTGGAACGGCAGCTCGCCTACTGGCGCACGCAGTTGGAAGGCGCATCGAGCGTGCTGGAGTTGCCGACCGACAGGCCAAGGCCGGCGGTGCAGACGCACCGGGGCGGCTTCGTGAAGGCGCTGTGGGGGAACGCGCTGTGGAGGTCGGTGGAGGGACTCGGGAGGCGGGAGGGCGCCACGCCCTTCATGGTGTTGCTGGCCGCGTACCAGACGATGCTGGGCAGGTACTCGGGACAGGAAGACGTGTGCGTGGGCTCGCCCATCGCAGGGCGGACTCGGACAGAGACAGAGGGCTTGATTGGCTTCTTCGTCAACACGCTGGTGTTGCGCGGAAGGATCGGGCGTGAAGAGAGCTTCGCGGGACTGGTGAAACAGGTGCGCGAGACGCTGTTGGGAGCGTACGCCCACCAGGACGTGCCGTTCGAGAAGCTGGTGGAGGAGCTGCAGCCCGAGAGAGACCTGAGTCGGAGCCCGCTCTTCCAGGTGACGTTGACGCTGCAGAACACGCCGGTGACCGAGCTGCGTCAGGAAGGACTGACGCTCAGGGGAATGGACGCGGAAGGGACGACCTCCAAGGTCGACCTGTCGCTGGTGGTGGAGGAGGTGGCGGACGGAGTGGCGGTGGTGGCGAATTACAACAGCGACCTCTTCGAGAGGAGGACGGTGGAGGTGATGGTGGAGCACCTTCGGGTGCTGCTGGAGGCAGGAGTGGCACGGCCTGAGGCGAGGCTGTGGACGCTGCCGATGCAGGGGGAAGAGGCGCGACGGGTGGTGGTGGAGGAGTGGAGCGGCCGACGCGTGGAGTACCCGCGAGAGGCGAGCCTGGCGTCACTCTTCGAGGAGCAGGTGAGGCGCAGTCCGGACGCGGTGGCGGTGGAGTACGAGGGCGAGAGGCTGAGCTACGGAGAGCTGAACCGCCGAGCGAATCAGCTGGCGCACCACCTGAGAGGGATGGGGGTAGGCCCCGAGGTGAAGGTGGGGCTGTGCGTGGAGCGCTCGCTGGAGTTGGTGGTGTCAGTGCTGGGCATCCTCAAGGCGGGAGGAGCGTACGTACCGCTGGACGCGAGCTACCCGCTGGAGCGGCTGGGGTGGATGAAGCGAGAGGCAGGGGTGGCCGTCCTCGTGGCGCAGGAGAGGTTGGCGGACGAGGTGGCGGAGGGAGGGGAGGCGGTGGTGTGCGTGGACACGGAGTGGGAAGGGATTGCGAGCCAGCCGGAGAGCAACCCGAGTCCCGCCGTGGGAGGGGAGAACCTGGCGTATGTGATTTTCACGTCGGGGAGCACGGGGAAGCCGAAGGGAGTGGGAGTGCCCCAGCGAGCGGTGACGCGACTGGTGGTGGGGACGAGCTACGCGCACTTCGGAGCGGAGGAAGTGTGGTTGCAGTTGGCGCCGGTGTCGTTCGACGCGTCGACGTTGGAGATATGGGGAGCGCTGCTGCACGGAGGGAAGCTGGTGGTGTACCCGGCGGGGACACCGTCGCTGGAGGAACTCGGAAGCGCGCTGCGGAAGAGCGGAGTGACGTCGCTGTGGCTGACGGCGGCGCTGTACGAGCAGATGCAGGCGAGGCAACCGGAGGCGCTGGGGGGAGTGAGGCAGGTGTTGGCGGGAGGAGACGTGCTGCCGGCGGGGAGGGTGAGGGAGCGGTTGGCGGGGGGAGGCGTGCTCATCAACGGGTACGGGCCGACGGAGAACACGACGTTCAGCGTGTGTCACCGGATGGAGAGGGAGGAGGAGGCGGGAGAGGGCTCGGTGCCGATTGGGAAGCCAGTGGAGAACACGCTGGCGTACGTGTTGGACGAGGGGATGGAGGTGGTGGGGGAAGGGGTGCCGGGAGAGCTGTACGTAGGAGGGGAAGGGTTGGCGGTGGGGTACGTGGGCAGGCCGGAGTTGACGGCGGAGCGCTTCGTCCCGAGTCCGTTTGGGAAGGGAGAGCGGCTGTACCGGACGGGCGACGTGGTGAGGTGGAGGGAGGGCGGGAGGCTGGAGTTCCTGGGCCGGCGAGATGCGCAGGTGAAGGTGAGGGGCTACCGAATCGAGCTGGGAGAGGTGGAGGCGGCGCTGGCGTCGCACGCGAGCGTGAGCGAGGTGGCGGTGGTGGTGCGGGAGGACGTGCCCGGCGACAAGCGCCTCGTGGCCTATGTGGTCGGCCGCCCGGAGCTGTCCGTGGACGTGCCCGCCTTGCGCGACGTCGCACGGAATCGGTTGCCCGAGTACATGGTGCCGTCCTCGCTGGTGGTGCTCGACACGCTGCCGCTGACGCCGAATGGGAAGGTGGATCGCAAGGCGTTGCCCGCTCCCGAGACGATAGGGATGACGTCGAGGGAATTGCTGCCTCCGCGAACGGACACGGAGGCGACGCTGATGGTCCTCTTCGAGGAGGTCCTCAACGTCGGCGAGCTGGGCGTGGACGAGGACTTCTTCGAACTCGGAGGCCACTCGCTGCTGGCCACGCAGCTGGTCTCTCGCGTGCGCGCGACCTTCGGCGTGGAGCTGCCGCTGAAGGACGTCTTCGAGGCTCCCACCGTCGAACTGCTGGCTCGGAAGCTGGAGTCCCCAGAGACAGGGGCCAGGTCCGCCATCCAGGCGCCGCCGCTTCTACCCGCGCCGCGCACGGACGTGCTGCCTCTGTCCTTCGCGCAGCAGCGCCTCTGGTTCCTCGACCAACTGGAGCCCGGCAGTGCCTTCTACAACGTCGCCACGGAGTTCCTGCTGACGGGTGCCCTGGACGTGCAGGCCCTGGAGCGTGCCTTCACGGAGTTGGTGCGTCGCCACGAGTCCCTGCGCACCACGTTCGCGGAAGACGCCCGGGGCGCGTTCCAGCGCATCCATCCACCCGCCGCATGGTCCATTCCCTTCGCGGACCTGGAGTCCCTCACGCCGGAGACGCGTGAGGCAGAGGTGCGCCGACAGGTGCGCGAGGAGGCCCGTCGTCCGTTCGACCTCGCCACGGGCACTCTGCTGCGCACCGGTCTGCTCCGACTCTCCGAAACGCAGCACGTGCTGTTGCTGACCCTGCACCACATCATCTCCGATGGTTGGTCCATGGGCCTGCTGATGAGCGAGCTGAGCACGCTCTATCAGGCGTTCGTGAGGGGCGAGCCCTCTCCACTCCCGGAGCTGCGCCTCCAGTACGCGGACTACGCGGCCTGGCAACGTGGCTGGTTGAAGGGGGAGGCCCTGGCGGCGCAGCTTTCCTGGTGGCGCGAGCATCTCGCGCGGGCTCCCTCGTTGTTGGAGCTGCCCACGGATTTCTCTCGGGACTCCGTCCAGGACTTCCGAGGCGCCAGCATCTCGCGAGTGTTGCCACGCGAGCTGACGGAATCACTCCATGCGCTCTGCCGCGCCGAAGGAACGACGCTCTTCATGGTCTTGCTCGCGGGGTTCGAGGTCGTCCTCTCTCGCTACTCAGGGCAGGACGACTTCGTCATTGGCACTGACATCGCCAACCGTCACCATGAGGAGACCGAGGGAATCATCGGCTTCTTCATCAACCAGTTCGCCCTGCGGGCGCGACTGGACGGGGACCCTTCGTTCCGCGAGCTGTTGGGCCGCGTGAAGGACGCCACGCTCGGCGCCTATGCACACCAGGACCTGCCGTTCGAGGAGCTGGTCAAGGACGTCAATCCCGAGCGCAGCCAGGGCCACAATCCACTCTTCCAGGTGAAGCTGGTGCTGCAGAACCAGCCCGTCACCGAGGTGTCGGTGCCCGGCCTCACCCTTCGCAGCGCGGGCGTGGAGACCGGTACCTCGCGACTGGACCTCACGCTCGCGCTGGTGGAGACAGAGGGGGGCCTGGGGTGTACCTGTGAGTACCGCACCGCGCTCTTCGAGGCCGCGACGATGGACCGGATGGTCCGGCACCTGGGCCGAGTGCTCCAGTCCGCCGTGGACCGACCAGATGCCCGGTTGTCCGCGCTCACGTTGCTCACCGAGGACGAGCGGCGTCAGGTGTTGGTGGACTGGAATGCCACCGAGCAGGACTTCCCTCGGGACGCGTGTGCGCACCACCTGTTCGAGGCGCAGGCCACCCGCACTCCGGATTCCGAGGCGGTGCGCTTCGAAGGTCAGTCCCTCACCTATGCGCAACTCGACGCGCGCGCGAATCAACTCGCGCACCACCTGCGGTCCCTGGGCATCCGCCCCGAGGTCCCTGTCGCGCTCTGCCTGGAGCGCTCGCTGGAGACGGTGGTGGGAATCCTCGGCATCCTCAAGGCCGGTGGCGCCTGGGTGCCACTGGACGCGAGCCATCCCATCGAGCGGCTCACGTACATGCTGCGCGACAGCGCTGCTCCGGTTCTCGTCACCACCGAGGCCCTCGCGGACCTCTTCCCCTCGGGTGCCGAGCAACTGGTGTTGCTGGACACGGACGCGGCCCTGCTTGGGTCCATGCCCGACTCCGCGCCGGTGACGGAGGTCAGTGCCCAGAATCTCGCGTACATCATCTACACCTCGGGCAGCACGGGTCGCCCCAAGGGCGCGCTGTTGCAGCACCAGGGCCTCTGCAACACGGCCCTCCAGACGGGCCGCTCCATGGGCCTGGGGGGCGACAGTCGCGTCCTCCAGTTCTTCTCCGTGGGGTTCGATGCATCGGTGTGGGAGATTTTTGGCGCGCTGCTGGCCGGTGCGACCCTGGTGCTGGCGCCTCGCGAGCGCCTGTTGCCCGGTACCCTGCTGCGCACCTTGCTGCGCGAAGAGCCCGTCACCGCGGTCTCCCTGACGCCCTCCGTCCTCGCGCAGTTGGAGCCAGAGGACTTCCCCTCGCTGCGGACCCTGGTCTCCGCGGGTGAGGCGTGCACGCCCGAGCTGGTGGCGCGCTGGGGGGACAAGGTCCAGATGTTCAATGCCTATGGCCCCACGGAAGTCACCGTGTGCGCCACGATGTCGGAGCCACTGTCAGCGGACCAGCGCCTCTCCATTGGACGCCCGTGGGCCAACGTGCGCGCCTACGTGCTGGATGCCACGTTGAATCCCGTGCCGGTGGGAGTCCCGGGCGAGCTGTGCGTGGAGAGCGTGGGACTGGCGCGGGGCTATCGCCACCAGCCGGACCTCACCGCCGAGCGCTTCGTGCCCCATCCCTTCTCGCGGGTGCCGGGCTCGCGTCTGTACCGCACGGGAGACCGGGTGCGCTGGTTGGACTCCGGCGAACTGGAGTACCTGGGCCGGCTCGACTTCCAGGTGAAGTTGCGAGGCTTCCGCGTGGAGCTGGGCGAGGTGGAGTCCCTGCTGGGGCAACAGCCCTCGGTGCGGGAAGCGGTCGCCGTCGTGCGCGAGGACTCGCCGGGCGACAAGCGACTGGTGGCCTATGTCACGCCCAGGGCGGGCGTGTCCCTGGACACCGATGTGCTGCGCGGCGCGCTCGAAGCCCGGCTCCCGGCGCACATGGTGCCCTCCGCCTTCGTGGTGTTGGACGCGTTGCCGTTGACGTCCAATGGCAAGGTGGACCGCGGGGCGCTGCCCGCGCAGGAGGCGTCGAAGGGAAGTCGCGACGCGGCTCGAGTGGAGCCCCGCACCCAGACCGAGGAGCTGCTGGCGGGCCTCTTCGCCCAGGTCCTGGGCGTGCCCCGGGTGGGGGCCACCGAGGACTTCTTCGAGCTGGGCGGACACTCGCTGCTGGCGACCCAGCTCGCCTCCCGGGTGCGCGCGGTCCTCGGGATGGAGCTGCCCGTGCGGGTTCTGTTCGAGGCCCCCACGGTGCAGGCGCTGGCGTCGCGCCTCGACAATCTGCGACGGACGGGCGAGGCGGGTCAGGTGCCGCCGTTGACTCCGGTGCCGCGCACGGGCGCAGTGCCATTGTCCTTCGCGCAACAGCGTTTGTGGTTCCTCGAACAGCTCACGCCCGGCGGTACCGTCTACAACGTTCCCGCCGCCATCCGGTTCGAGCAGGCGCTCGAGGTCGCCGCGCTGGAGCGCGCCTTCGCGGAGTTGGTGCGCCGCCACGAGTCCCTGCGGACGGTCTTCCGGTCTGACGAGGGGCACCCCGTCCAGGTCGTGCTTCCGGACGTGAAGCCACCGCTGACGTTCGTGACGCTGGAGTCCAAGCCTCAGGACACGCGTGAAGCGGAGCTGCTGCGCCGACTGGAGGCCGAGGCGCAGCGGCCGTTCGACCTGGAGTCGGGCCCGCTCCTGCGCACGATGCTGGTGCGGCTGTCGGAGCAGGAGCACGTGCTGGTGCTGGTGATGCACCACATCGTGGCGGACGGCTGGTCGATGGGCGTGCTCGTGCGCGAGGTGAGCGCGCTGTATGAGGCGTTCTCGAAGGGGCAGCCATCGCCGTTGAGCGAGCTGCCGGTGCAGTACGCGGACTACGCGGTGTGGCAGCGGGAGTGGTTGCGTGGAGCGGAGCTGGAGCGGCAGTTGGGCTACTGGCGCAAGCAGTTGGCGGGTGCTCCGCCCGCGCTGGAGCTGCCGACCGACCGTCCTCGTCCGGCGGTGCAGTCACTGGAGGGGAGCTCCCTCCCGTTCGAGCCGGGTCGCGCGCTCTCCGAGTCCCTCCTGGCCTTCTCCCAGCGCGAGGGCGTGACGCCCTTCATGGTGGTGCTGGCGGTCTTCCAGGCGTTGCTGGCGCGCTATTCAGGACAGGACGACGTGTCTGTCGGTTCGCCCGTTGCGGGTCGCACGCATGCGGAGACGGAGGGGTTGGTGGGCTTCTTCGTCAACACCCTGGTGTTGCGTACGAAGCTCGATGGCAACCCCACGTTCCGCGAGCTGCTGTCGCGGGTGCGCGAGGTGACGCTGGATGCCTATGCGTACCAGGCGGTTCCGTTCGAGAAGCTCGTGGAGGAGCTGCGGCCGGAGCGCAGCTTGGGGCACTCACCATTGTTCCAGGTGATGCTCACCTTCGACAGCACTCCCGGGGCGGGAGCGCTGGCGCCGCGCCTGCGCTCGCTGCGTCCGGTGGAGGTCGAGCTGCGCCAGTCCCGGTTCGACCTCACGCTGGGCGTGGCGGCCACGGAGCGGGGTCTCTCGGGGAATCTGGAGTACAGCACCGCGCCGTTCGACCGCGCGACGATGGAGCGGTTGCTGGAGCACCTCACGCTGCTGCTCGCGGGCGCCATCGCACACCCGGAGCAACGGGTCCTCGAGTTGCCGTTGCTCACGGAGGCGGAGCGACACCAGGTGCTCGTCGAGTGGAACGCCACGCCCGCACCCGAAGGGGAGGGGACGTGTCTGCACACCCTCTTCGAGCTCCAGGCCGAGCGGACCCCCGAGGCCGTGGCGGTGGTGGCGGGAGAGGCGTCGCTGACGTACCGGACCCTGGACCAGCGGGCCAATGCCGTGGCGCACCGTCTGGTGGAGCGGGGTGTGGGACCGGAGACCCGGGTGGGCTTGTGCGTGGAGCGCACGGAGGAGCTGCTCGTCGCGGTGCTGGGCATCCTCAAGGCCAGTGGCGCGTATGTGCCGTTGGACCCCACGCACCCGCCCGCCCGGTTGGCGTTCATCCTGGAGGATGCGCGACCACGAGTCCTCGTGGGGCCCCGGCGGCTTTTGCAGACGCTGCCACCCGTGGAGGCCGAACACGTCGCGCTCGACGAATCCCAGGGTGACTTGGAGCGGAGCGACAGTCCCACGAGCCGACTCGTGACGGAGAACCTGGCGTATGTGCTCTACACCTCGGGTTCCACGGGCAGGCCGAAGGGCGTGGCGCTGGAGCATCGCAATGGCGTGGCCTTCGTGAAGTGGGCCGCGGCGACGTTCTCGCGCGACCAGCTCGCGGGCGTGCTGGCCTCCACCTCCCTCAACTTCGACCTCTCCGTCTTCGAGCTGTTCGTACCTCTCGCGGTGGGCGGCACGGTGGTGCTGGCGGAGAACGCGTTGGCACTGCCCACGTTGCCGGCGGCCGGTCGGGTGACGCTCGTCAACACGGTGCCCTCGGCGATGGAGGAGCTGGCGCGCTCGCGAGGGCTGCCGGAGTCGGTGACGACGGTGAACCTGGCGGGGGAGCCGCTTCGCAACGCCCTGGTGCAGGCGGTCCACGAGGCTGCTCCCGGCGTGAGGCAGGTGCTCAACCTCTACGGCCCGACCGAGGACACGACCTATTCGACATATGCGGTGGCTCGGCGAGATGCCCGCTCGGAGCCGACGATTGGACGGCCACTCGCGGGCACCCAGGCCTACGTCCTGGATGTCCGGATGCAACCGGTGCCCATTGGTGTCACGGGCGAGCTGTACCTGGGCGGCGTCGGCCAATCGCGCGGCTACTTCGCGCGGCCCGGGCTGACGGCGGAGCGCTTCGTACCGGACCCCTTCGGCACCGCGCCGGGAGCCAGGCTGTACCGGACCGGAGACCGGGTGCGGTACACGCCGGATGGCGAACTCCAGTACCTGGGGCGGGCCGACGAGCAGGTCAAGGTCCGGGGCTTCCGCATCGAGCCGGGTGAAGTGGAAGCAGCGCTGCGGGAGCATCCGGGCGTCGCGAACGCGCTGGTGATGGCACGCGAGGAGGGGGCCACGGGGAAGCGACTCGTCGCGTACGTGGTGCCAGAGGAGGGCGCGCTGCTGGACGTGTCCTCGCTGAGAGGGTTCGCCCGGGAGCGGCTGCCAGACTTCCTCGTCCCGTCCGCATTCGTGGTGCTGGCGGCGCTCCCACTCACTCCTCACGGAAAGGTGGACCGTCGCGCACTGCCGGTCCCCGAGGCCGTGAGGTCCGAGTCCCTGGCTCCGCCGCTGGCACCGCGTGACGCGCTGGAGCTGCAGCTCGTCCGCCTCTGGGAAGAGCTGCTGGGCGTGCGGCCCATCGGTGTCCGCACGGGCTTCTTCGAGTTGGGAGGCCACTCGCTGCTGGCGATGCGGCTGGTGTCGATGATTCGCAAGCACCTGGGGAGGGACCTCCCGCTCGTGGCCGTGTTCCAGGCGGGGACCATCGAGGCGCTCGCCGCACGCTTGAGGCAGTTGCCTGGAGGCGTCTCCACTCGGGTGGCGCTGAACACGACAGGCACGGGGCAACCCTTCTTCTGCGTCCACCCCGTCAGCGGCAATGTGCTCTCCTACGCGGAGCTCGCGCGCAGGTTGGGGCCCGAGGTTCCGTTCCACGCGTTCCAGTCCCTGGGACTCGAAGGTGGCGAGTCGCCGCTGGAGAGCATCGAGGCCATGGCGGCGCGTTACCTGGAAGAGGTCCGCGCCCTCCAGCCCACGGGGCCGTATCGGCTTGGAGGCTGGTCCCTGGGCGGGCACGTGGCCTACGAAATGGCGAGGCTGCTGGAGCAACAGGGCGAGCACGTTGAGCTCGTCGCGCTCATCGACGCCCACGCGGTCGAGCAGCGTCCTCCGGAGGGGGATGCTTCACGCTGGAGCCTCGCCCGCTTCGTGGAGGCCGCGTCGCGCCTGCTCGCGATGGACGTGCCGGACCTGACCGTCGAGGCCAGCTACGAGGCGCGTGCCGAGGACGTCTTGCTCCAGCGCTTGTTGGATGCGGGGCGCGCGGCGGGAGTCCTTGTGGAGGACTTCGGGCTCGAACAACTGCGGCCCCTGTACCGCGTCTATGACAGCAACCTGCGCGCGCTGTGGAGGTACTCGCCGGGGCGTTACGGGGGCAAGGTCACGCTCTTCCAGGCGCAAGAGAGCGAGCGCGCCTTGCCGGAGTCCGTGCGTGATGGAGGCTGGGGGCTCCTGGCGACCGGAGGCGTGGAGGTGTTGCCGCTTCCAGGCAACCACGACTCCATCCTCGCCGCGCCGGACGTCGAAGTCCTCGCACGACACCTGTCAGCGAAGCTGCGTGGGGGCCATGGCGATTAGGGGGAGGGCACCATCCACTCGTCGCGGGTCGGAATCCGCGCGGGAAGATGTTCAGATGGGGTCCCTCCATGCTTGACCCCTGCTTCTCCTACGAGAGCTTTGCCCAGACGCGCGACCTGGATCGACTTTCCCGTGAGCTGGAGCAGGTGCTGGCAGCGCGGCTCAAGTCAGCCGCGGCTCCCGATGCAGAGGGATATCGAATCGCGACGGAGCTGCGGGCACTCGGTCACGACCTCGTGAGCTTCGACGAGTCCACTGATTTCCAGGTCTGGTGCGGCGACTGGACGAGCCCGAAGCACCCCTGTGATCTTATCGTCACGATTTCCTACCGGAACGAAGAGCCTCGAAGCGTCTCAGTGGTCTTCGTCGCTCGGCGTTGAGTCGTGACGCCTGGGCTGCTGCCAGCTCAGTCGTCATCGTCGTCGCCGTCACCCGCGCCGTCGAAGATGCCTTCAGCCTCCGCCGGGGTCGGCGCGTCGAACGTGCAGGTCAACTCGTCGCCATTCTCATAGCGGTAGATGAAGTGACCCGCGGCGCGCTTGTCGTCCACCACATCGAACGTCACGGAGCCTCCCCTCGGCAGTCCGGACGCCTCGTGGTAGCCCCTCCCGGAGCCCGACGATTTTCTCAGGGTGCCATACCAGCCGTGCACCAGCAGATTCACCTCCGGGGCGAACTCGGTCTCCTTGTTGATGAGCAGCACCGTCCGCGAGCCACTGCCCTCATCGATGCGCCTGTCCTTATCCAGGAGGATGTCCACGCCAAAGCCCGTCAGTCCTGCCTGACCGCGCGGGAGATAGGTCAAGTTCACCCAGTTGGAATCGTAGGCCTCGTCCATCAACCGGGAGGCCACGCCATCGATGGGCCAGACCACGGCCTCTCCCAGATAGGTGCCTCGACATTCTCCCGTTGCGTCCCGGCCACCACCACAAGCGGTGAGGAACAGGGCGGTGGCCATCCATGGAAGCGCCGCGCGAAGACTCAGACAGTTCATGGCTGCCATTCTAGGGGCATCCATGTCTGATTTCCTCAACGCACCAAAAGAACAGTTCCCCTGGAATTGCCTGACGCGTTGCATGGCCTGGCGGAATCCCTGACATGCGTCACTTCAGGCCAAGGTCGACGCCGCCGAGAGCAGCACGGGAAGGACCTGCTCCGCGGGCCCCAGGACCTCGACGTCGAAGTCCGGATGGCGGGGCTCCATGGGGGTGAGATTGACGAGGAGCGTCCAGGCCCCCGCGTACTTCGCGCCCCGGACGAAGTTGGCTGCGGGTGCCACCGTCCCGGACGTTCCGATGGCGATGAAGAGGTCACAGTCCCGCAGGGCCTTCTTGGCCGCCCACTCGGCGTCCACGGGGAGGGGTTCACCGAACAAGGTGATGTCGGGGCGGAGGAAGTGACCGCACGCGGGGCACGCAGGGGCCGCATCGGGCTGTGAAGTGTCCGCGAAAGGGCTCTGCGTACACGCCAGATTGGAGCAGCAGGTGCGCAGCAGGGAGCCGTGCAGCTCGACGACCTCCGGGCTGCCCGCGCGGGTGTGGAGCCCATCCACGTTCTGCGTCAGGAGGGTGAAGGTCGAGCCCTTCCCGAGCCGCCCCGCCCATTCCGCGAGCGCGAGGTGCGCCGCGTTCGGCTGGGCGTCCCCCACGAGTCCTCGCAGCGAGCCGAAGAGCTTCCAGACGCGAGAGGGGTCGCGTGCGAGGAGCTCCACGTCTGGGACCTCTTCCATGCCAGGACGCGTCCACAGTCCACCGGGACCGCGGTAGGTGGGCAGGCCCGAGGCCACGGAGATGCCCGCGCCCGTGAGCACCACGATGTGGCGCCAGGTGCTCGACTGGAGTCGATGGCGGAGCTGCCGCAGCACGTTCTCTTCGGTGAGCAGGGCGGTCATGGTGTCGCGCCAGTCTAGCGACTCTGGCTGAAGAGGTGCTTCGCCATGAAGTCCACGAAGACGCGCAGCTTGGGGGACAGGTAGCGGCTGGACGGCCACAGCATCCGGAACGTGCCTTCGTGCTGTGTGTGGTGTTCGAGCACCGTCGCCAGGGTGCCGTCCGCGAGCTGGCGGCGGATGGCGAAGTCCGGCAGGCAGGTGATGCCGAGGCCCTGCTCGGCCATGAAGATGAGCGGTTCGATGGTGCTCACGACCGCCGTCGTCGGCAGCTCCAGCTCCTTGCGCCCGCGTCGCAGGGGCCAGCGCTCCAGCTTGCCGTTGGTCGCGAAGCGGTGATGCAGGCACGCATGGGACTTGAGGTCTTCGGGTTTCCGGGGCGTCCCTCTTCGCGCGAGATAGTCGGGCGAGGCGACGAGCGTGAGGCGGAAGGTGCCCAGCACCCGCGTCATCAACCGGGAGTCGCTCACCTCGCCCGCGCGCACCACCCCGTCGAACCCTTCATCAATCACGTCGACGAGCCGGTCGGAGAAGTCGAGGTCGAGCTCGATTTCGGGATACGCGCGCATGAAGGCGCTCAGCGTCGGCATCATCAACATGCCGGCCAGGGGCATGCTGACGCGCAGCTTGCCGCGCGGCGCACCCTGCGTCTGCGCGAGCTCCAGCTCCGCAGCTTCGACTTCGCAGAAGATGCGGCGGCAGCGCTCGAGGAAGAGCGAGCCCTCTGGCGTCAGGGTGATGGTGCGGGTGGAGCGGTGGAAGAGGCGCACGCCGAGCCGTTCCTCCAGTCGAGCCACGGCCTTGCCGATGGCCGATGACGACACCCCCAGCTGCCGTCCGGCGAGCGTGAAGCTGCGCGCATCCGCGGCCTGCACGAAGGCGTTGAGTGAGCCGAGACTGTCCATGCGCCAAACCTCGATTGCGGACATTTCTGTCCGATGTGCTCGGAACTGTAGCGCGGTGGTCGTGACCGCACCTCGAATCTATTGTTTCAGCCATCGACGTCGACGGAGGTCGCCTCGCCCCGTGGGTGGGGGCTTCGCCGTCGTCCGACGTCCTCCCTCTCCTCTGACTGGCGACACCATGACTTCGACGACCACGCCCCGCGCCCAGGCCGCGCCTGCTCCAGCACTCCGACACGCTGACGGCACGGCCGAGCGGGAGGAGCGGCTTCCCATCGCCGGGCTGCTTGCCCTGGCCATGGCCGCGTTCATCACCGTGCTGACGGAGGCGCTGCCCGCGGGGCTGTTGCCTCGGATGAGCGCGGACCTTGGTGTCTCCGAGGCCCTGGTCGGCCAGCTGGTCACGCTCTACGCCATCGGCACGCTGGTGACGGCGATTCCCCTGACGGCCGCGACGCAGGGCTGGCGACGGCGACCGTTGTTGATCCTCGCCCTCCTGGGCTTCGTTGTCGTCAACACGGTGACGGCGGTGTCGACGAACTTCGTGCTGACGCTCGGCGCGCGGTTCTTCGCCGGGGTGTTCGCGGGATTGTTGTGGGCGCTTGTCGCCGGCTACGCGGCGCGCATGGTGCCGGAGCACCAGCAGGGCAGGGCGATGGCCATCGCCATGGTGGGCATCCCGCTCGCGCTCTCGCTCGGAATCCCTGCCGGGACCTTCCTGGGTGCCGCCGTCGGCTGGCGCGTCACCTTCGGCATCATGAGCATCCTCACCGTCATCCTGGTCGGCTGGGTGTTCGTCAGGCTCCCAGACTTCCCGGGCCAGACGGGGGACCGTCGCATGTCCATCCGGAAGGTGTTCATGCTGCCGGGGATCCGGTCCGTGTTGTTCGTCACGCTCGCCTTCGTGCTCTCGCACAACGTCCTCTATACGTACATCGCGCCCTTCCTCGCTCCGGCGGGCATGGCGAAGAACATCGACATCGTCCTGCTTGTCTTTGGTGTCTTCGCGCTCGTCTCCATCTGGGTCATCGGCGTCTTGATTGATCGCTGGCTGCGAGAGCTGGTGCTCGTCAGCACGGCGCTCCTTGTGTTGGTGTCGTTCGCGCTCGGTCTGTGGGGGAGTGTTCCCGCTGTCGTCTACGCGGGCGTCGCGGTCTGGGGGCTGGCCTATGGCGGAGCCGCCACGCTCTTCCAGACGGCATCCGCGAAGGCGGCGGGAGAGGCGGCGGACGTCGCCCAGTCGATGATCGTCACGGCCTGGAACATCGCCATCGCGGGGGGCGGCATCGCGGGCGGCGTGCTCCTCGAGACGCTGGGAGTCGTTTCCTTCCCGTGGATGCTCGTCATCCTGCTGGTGCCGACGCTGCTCGTCGCCTGGGGGGCGAAGCGCCACGGTTTTCCGCCCGCTGCAGGGCGGCGCTGACGGCGAGCGGACGGACGGCTTCGAGCCGTCGACCGGCACGAACGGCTAGGCACCGCCTCCCGAATCGCGCGCCCGCTCCGTCCCCTTCAGCGCGGCATCGCACAGGCGCGCGATGACCATGCCTCCATTCGCGGCGGCGGCGTCGCTGTCGGGCGCGAACTCGGTGATCGTCAGGCCGACGACATCGTTGGTGGCGGCCAGCCGTTCGACCAGCGACACCGCATCGGCCACTGAAGGACCGCCGGGCTCGCGAAAGGCGAGGTGGGGGAATTCGTCCGGATCCAGGACGTCCAGGTCGAAATGGATGTGGAGTTTCCGGCCGGACACGCGTGCTTCGTCGAGCAGCGCGAGTCCATGCTGCCTCTGGAATTCCAGGTCGCCCTCGTCCCCCACTCGCACGCCGTAATAGAAGAACCGGTCCGCGGAGATGGGGGCCGGCAGCAGCTCCCTCATCGGGCCGGGCGCGTAGCCCATGATGGCGCTGACCGGCATGCCGTGCAGGCTCCTGCTCGGCGACGTCGCGGGCGTGTTGGCGTCGTAATGCGCGTCGATCCAGACGACGGTGAGCCCGGGGTGCCGCTGTGCCAGATAGCCGATCACCGCGATGTCCACCGCGCAATCGCCGCCTGCCGTGAGCACGCGCTCGGGAGCGTGCCGCCGCAGGAGTTCGTGCGCCGCGCGGAACTGCTCGAACAAGGCGGGCCAGGCGATCACATCGAAGTCATCGCCCGTCGCGTCGCTGAGCGGAACGTCCACGCGCGGCGCGTAGCGCGCGCAGATCTCCGCCGCCGCCGCGGCACCGCGCGGCAGATGCCGGTGGCGACCCGAACCCTGCCATTGTCCGTACGCAAGCATCAGGTCGAAACGAGTTGCCCTGCCCGCGCGACCTTCGGTCGAATGCATGAGCCCTCCGGTGGCACGTGGCCTGGGGTGCACCACGGAGGTTACGACCGAACCCGCCCAGGAGCGAGGACTCAGCGCGGCCACTTCACCCGCATCAGCGTGTCCAGGTCCGCGCGGTCCTCCTCACCGGAGACCGCGAAGAAGCACGGGGTGAGCGAGCCGACGGTCTATGTGTGGCGCCAAGCGCTTCGGGGGCATGGACGCCAACGACACGAAGCGGCTGAAGCAACTGGAGGCGGAGACTGCCCGGCGCTCGACATCGCAGTGCAGCTGACGATGGCTCAGTGGACGCGTCGCGAGCGGCTATACTCCCCTCATCGCGCGGGCCCGCTCCTGGGCATGCGCTGAAAGGCCGAGGGGCGGACCATGTCGCAGCGGAGTGCCAGGTCATGGCTGTGGCTGGCGGGCGTCGCGGTGCTCGCGCTGCCGGGGCTCGCGCCGGCGCAACATCCCCTCTACACGATTCCCTGGGAGGACAAGTCGCAGGTCCTGGAGTACCGCTCGTGTGGCTGCGCGGACTCCTGCTGGGTCGCGGAGCTGCGCGCGAAGAAGGGTCGCAAGCTGCTCGCCAGGCTGCGGTGTGACTGCGAGAAGCTCTGGGTCATCCCGAGTTGGAACGCGAAGGAGGTCGAGTACCGCGCGACCTGCGACGGCTTCGACACGGAGCGGAAGCTCGACCTCATCGCGGAGGAACTCAAGAGGGTGCTGAAGGCCCACAAGCCGGCGCCCTAGGCTCACGTCAGGGGCAGGGTCTCCAGGCTCATGGGCGCATGTCCCGCCACGCGCTCGACGTCGGTCGTGACGTCCGCCAGCTCACCCGCGGCGATGGCCGTGTACGTGCTCACCCACGCGTCCACCTGCCACTGCTCGGCTCCGTAGCGGGCCCGCGAGCGATACGCCTCTTCGATGCTCTCCGCCTGGTAGCGGATGGGGCGCCCCAGCTTCCGACTGAGCACGGCGGCGACCTCGTCGAGCGTCAGCGATTCCGGTCCGGTCAACGAGTACGTGCGGCCCCGATGCTCGCGGGGATTCAGCAGCACGGCGGTGGCGACATCGGCGATGTCGTCCTGTGCAACGGCCGCGACCCGTCCATGCCCCGCGGGGCCTCGGAGCACGCCGTCCTCTCCCGCCATCATGGGGAGGAAGTCCAGGTAGAGGTTGTCTCGCAACATCACCGAGGAGAAGCGCTGCTCCCGCAAGCGCCGCTCGGTGGCCCAGTGGTCCCTCGCGAAGGTGAAGGTGGCATTCGGGGCCGCGCCGTAGAACGACGTGTAGACGAGCGTCTCCACGCCCACGGCCGCCGCTGTTTCGATGAACGCGAAGTGCTCCTCCAGTCGGGTCGGCGCCTCCTTCGCGGACACGAAGAGCGCGGTCCGCACGCCCTCGAGCGCGCGGGCGAGCGCGTCGCGATTTCGATAGGTCGCGACGTGGACCTCGGCGCCCGGCAGCGAAGGGGCCCGCTTCGCGTCGCGAACGATGAGTCGCTGAGAGACTCCCTGGGCCGCGAGCCGACGCGCGATGCGTCCCCCGAGTCGACCCGTGCAGCCGGTGACGGCAATCGGTGTGTCCGCCATGTCGTCTCCTCCGTGGCTGGGGCGCGAGGCCCTCAGGTGGGCCGCGTCATCCGGATGATGGGCTTGAGTGTGTCACCCTTCTCCGAGTCCTTGGCCGCCTGGTTGATCTGCTCCATGGCGTAGAACCTCACCAGCTTGTCGAACGGGAATCTACCCTGGGCGTAGAGGTCGATGAGCTGGGGGATGAAGACGTCCGGGACGCTGTCGCCCTCGACGATGCCGCGCACGCTCCTGCCGGGAATCATGAGGTCATTCACGTCGAAGCTCGCCTCGGTGCCAACAGGAGGCGCGCCGACGACACCGCACGTCCCCTGGATGTCGAGCGAGTCGATGGCCTGCCGAAGCACCTTCGGGTTCCCCGTGGACTCAAGGGTGTAGTCCACGCCCCGGCCTCCGGTGACGCGCTTGATGAACTCCACCGCGTCCTCGGTCTGACCATTCACCGCATGCGTCGCGCCCAACTCCTGCGCCAGTTGCAGGCGGTTGGGTTTGGTGTCCACGGCGATGATGGTGGTGGCCCCCGCGAGCCGCGCGGCCATGATGGCGCTGAGCCCCACTGCGCCGGAGCCGAAGGCCGCGAAGCTACGCCCGGCCTTGACTCCCAGGGAGTTGAGGACCGCGCCCGCTCCCGTGGAGATGCCGCAGCCCAGCGGCCCGAGCAGCTCCAGCGGCACGTCCTTGCGCACCTTGACGATGTTGCGCTCCGTCGCGATGGCGAAGGTGCTGAAGGAGGACTGGCCGAAGAAGTGGTCATGGAGGGGCTTGCCCTCCTTTTGAATCGCGGTGGACCCGTCCATCCGCCCACCGCCCATGTTCCGCGCGTAGAACTCCCGGCAGTACGCAGGATGCCCTGACTGGCACAGGTCGCACTTTCCGCAGAAGGTGAAGGCCATCACGACGTGGTCGCCCGGGGCCACCTTCGTCACCCGGTCGCCCACGCGCTCGACGACACCCGCGCCCTCGTGCCCCAGGACGATGGGCAGCGGCAATGGGTAGTACTGGTCGCGGACAATCATGTCGGTGTGACACATGCCCGTGGCGACCATCCGAACGAGCACCTCGTCCGCCCGAGGGGCTTCGACGGTGACGTCCTCGAGCTGGAAGGGGCCGCCCTTCTTCCACACGACGGCCGCCCTGGCCTGGGCTTGCTCACTCATTGGCTCTCTCTCCTTCGTGCCGGTCCTGGCTAGGGTACGGACGCCCTGTCGGGGAGAGGAGTCTTGCCCGCTGCATTCAGCAGGGAAGCAGGGAGGCTCGGCTCCACGCCAATCGCCTGGCGCCGGCCGAGCCTCCTGCCCACGTGCGCGTGGCTACCCGCCGCGCACGCTGATGCGGTACGCGGTGCCGCTGGTGCACTTGCCGACCTGCTGGACCACCGTGAGGATATCCGTCGCCACCAGGTCGCGGCTCAAGAGGATGACGTTGCCGCTGCCGTCGCCAATCTCCTTGTTGGTGCTGTCATAGACGCGGATGCGTGCGCCGGGGACAGCCTGCGACACGATGACGAAGTTGGTGCCCGCGAGCGGCTGGAGGATGCGCGGCGCCGGCAGCTCCTTGCAGCTCCCCGCCGGCGGCGTCTGGTTCGTTGGGCCCGCGTCACACAGCTTCTGCTGGGCGACCAGGACCTCGCCGGAGTTCAGGGCGCGGCCCAGGGGCGTGGCGAAGTCGTAGTCCGGGAACCAGGAGATGGGCGTGGAGAAGCCACCCGCGGAGCCCACACCCAACACGTCGATGCTCGTCCGGGCTCCGTTCGTCAGCGAGCCCAGGCTGACCAGTTGCTGACCCGCGAAGGTCTGCGGCGGGTCGAACGAGGGCGCGGGGATGCTCGCGGGCGCCTTCACGGCCTTCTGGGGCGCGGACTCCGGGCTCTTGTCGCCGCACAGGCTGATGACCGCCTTGTACTCGTCGCCCACGACGAAGGGCGTCTTGCCCGGGCGGATGGCCGTCCAGTCCGTGCTGGTCGACGAAGAGACGGCCGAGCCTCCGTTCACCGTGACGGTGAGCTTCGCGCCCGGGACGTGGCGCACGGAGATGACCTCCGCGCACTCGTAGATGAGCGTCGGGTCGATGGCGGGCGCGGGCAGTCCCGTGGGGAAGTCGACCTTGTGGTCGCGGACCTTGATCTCCGGTGACGGGCCGGACACCGCCGCACCACTCTCCTGTCGGGCGGAGACCTTGTCACCGGCGACCAGCGCCGGCACGTTGAACACCTCGTGGTTGGGACTGCGGGCGATGAGCGAGCCCACGTCGGTGCCGTTGATGGTCAGCGTCACCTTCGCGTCGAGCACCGCGCCGCGCACCGCGACCTGCGTCGCGCAGCCATACAGTGGGTCGATGACCACGGGCGGCGAGAGATAGCCCGTGTCATCCGGGATGTTGCCGGGCACCGTGGTCCCCGTCGGCTTCGGCGCCTTGCAGGCCTTGCGCAGGGCGTCGACGTGCGCGGTGAACTGTGAGCGGTCCGCGCCGTAGGGCGGCATCGTTCCAGGCAGCGGAGGGCTGACGGCGGTCTCCAGGACGATAGCGCAGTAGCCGGGCAGCTCCTTGGAGAGCGCGGGGAAGCGGCGCCCGGAGCCGCCCGCGCGGTGACAGCTGTCGCAGCGGCCCTCGGAGGACACGGCCTCCAGCAGATACGAGGGGCCCGGGTTCTGCGGCCAGTCCTGATGGACGATGGGCTCGTACCAGCCCGTCCCGAACAGGTCCAAGCCGACGAAGGGGGGCTTCTCCGGGTGGACGACGAAGGGGTTCTCGCCCGCGTGGCAGTCCGAGCAGGTGCCCTGGTCGTTGGCTTCGAGGGCATAGCCACCCACGAAGTCCTTGATGTCCACCTGCACGCCTCGGATGAAGGTCTTGCTCGCGGGGTTGTCCCAGAAGCACGCCTTGTTGCTGAGCGTGCCGAGGCAGATGATGCCGAGCAGGTCGATGGACTTGTCGTCGCGCAGGTAGCGGGGCAGGGCGAGGCAGACACCCGGCGGCTTGTCGCTGGTGTAGTGCATCAACTCCGCCTTCTCGGTGGTGCTGATGAACTCGTCTTCGATGACGCCTCGGTTGACCCAGCCCGCGGAGAACATGGGCGGAGGAATGGGCACCCCGGCGGCGGCGCACTCGCGAATGTAGGCTTCGCCGCTGTTCTCCGTGATGGAGAAGGTCTTGATGCCCTGGGCCTCCAGCTTCCTCGCGACGTCGGCGCCCACGCCCTTCGTCTCGTGCTGCTCGGCTCGTCCCACCTTCGACGTGCTCAGGCGCTTGAGGTAGTGCATGCGCAGAGCGCCGTTGAGGGAGCGGATGCGAGTGAAGTCCTCGGGGCGCAGCGTGTCGTTCAACCAGTCGATGTACAGCGCGTTGGCGAGGACCTCGTCCTCCACCTGACTGGTGATGACCTTGCGCGGGCCGTTGATGTCGAGGCCGCCTTTCTCCAAGGCCTGACGCCGCAGGGTCTCCAGGAAGTCCTTCTGCGTGCGCTGCACCATTCCAAGGTCAGCGGTGATGACCTTGCCACCCTCCCCGAGGAAGGCGCCGTGGCCATAGGTGATGACGCGCTCGTCCGCCGGGGGCTCGGCGCTCTGGCAGCCAATGAGACTCATCGCTGTCACGACGGCGAGAAGAAGGGTCAACCGTGGAGTTTCAAGCATGGGTCGTCCAGGGGTAGGAGTTGCGACGCGGCGGTGACTGCGATTCCAAGGCCCGCGCTGGCTGAACGGCACTCCCCCCATTTCTTCCCTCAAATGCCGCGAGCGACCTGTCGACGTGGTTGCTGGTTCGCCCCCCTTCCTGTCGTGCGGGGCGCCCGGGTTCGTCGCGGGACTTGTGGCCGCTGACACTGGCGCACAGCGTGTCCTCCAGGGGAGGTGTGTCCATGGCTCAGCGAGGCACTCGGCGAATTCGTTATGCGGTGGTGGGCGCGGGAAATCTCGCGCAGGTGGCCATCCTCCCGGCGTTCCAGAACGCGGGGGAGAATTCCGAACTGGTGGCCATCTTCTCCTCGGACCGGACGAAGCGTGAGGCGCTGCGCGAGCAGTACGGTGTCGAACACTGCGCGGGCTACGAGGACTTCGAGGAGGTCTGCCGGGAGGCGGAGGTCGACGCCGTCTACATCGTGCTGCCCAACACCTTGCATCGGGAGTTCACCGAGCGCTCCGCCCGGGCGGGGTTGCATGTGTTGTGCGAGAAGCCGATGGCGACGACGGTGGAGGACTGCGAGGCGATGATTCGCGTCGCGGACGAGCACGACGTCCGGTTGATGGTCGCCTACCGGCTCCACTTCGAGGAGGCGAACCTGCGGGCCATCGAGTTGCTGCGCTCGGGCAAGTTGGGGGACCCGATGATGTTCTCCGCCGTGATGACGCAGCAGGCCCGCCGAGGAGACATCCGCACGCGCGCCGACGTGGGAGGCGGGGCCTTGCTCGACGAGGGGCCGTATCCCATCAACGCCGCGCGCTACCTCTTCGGGGCCGAGCCCACGGAAGTGGTCTGCTTCACGCAGGAGGACCCGGACGCGCGCTTCAAGGGCGTCGACGGCACGGCGTTCGCGTTACTGCGCTTCTCCGAGGGGCGGATGGGCCAGTTCGGCATCAGCCACGCCGCATCCGCGGTCTCCAGCTACCGGGTCATCTGCTCGAAGGGGGACCTGCGCGCGGACCCGGGGTTTGGCTACGACTCCGAGCGCAAACACTTCGTGACCCTCGGCGGGACGACGGAGGAGCGGACGTTCGCGAAGCACGACCAGTTCGCGCCGGAGTTGCTCTACTTCTCGCGGTGCATCCTGGAGGACCGCGAGCCCGAGCCGTCGGGCTGGGAGGGGTTGGCGGACGTCCGGGTGATTGTCGCGCTCCAGGAGTCCGCGCGCACGGGGCGGGCCGTGAAGCTCGCGCCCTTCGAGCGGCGTGACAGGCCGTCCATCGACCAGCTCATCGTCCGGCCGGCCATCGAGCCCCCGGAGCCGGTGAACGCGCCAGCGCCCACGGTGGAGTGAGCTTCAGCGCCGTTGCGTGGCTCACCCCGCGCAGCGCCCTGGGGGAACAGTCACTACTCACCCGAGACGTGAGCTTCATCGCCGTGTCGTGGCTCACCCCGCGGCGAGACGGCGGGGCGCGAGACCCTCCAGGGCGGTCGCCAGGCGGTGCGCGGCCTCACTGGCCTCGCGTCTCCAGGCGATGCGCCAGGAGCGCTGCAGCGGCCCCGAGGCGAGCCGCTTCGCGACCAGGTCTCCCTTGCCGAGATGTGGTCCGGCGATCCACTCCGAGATGACGGCGACGCCCAGGCCCGCACGCGCGAGGTCGAACATCGCCTCCGTCAGGGGGAGTCGCTCGAAGCGGAGGCGGGGGCGCTCCCGGCCGAAGACCTGGGTGAGGAACCAGTGGGACTCCGCCGGAGGTGTCTGGGACGTGAGCAGGGTGTGCTCACGCAGGTCATCCCGAGTGAGTGTCTTGCGTCCCGCGAGCGGGTGCGATGAGGCCACGACGAAGACAATCTCATCGGAGAAGAGCTTGCGGGCCCCGAGCGTGGCGCGAGGGATGGTCGCCTGGGTGAGGAGCGCGACGTCGATGTCGCCCGCTTCGAGGGCCGGGATGGGGTCGCGCGTGTGTTCCACGGCGAGGGTGACCTCCAGCCCCGGCATGCTCCTGCGCAGGTCCACGAGCAGGGAGGGGAGCCAGTGGTAGGCGGTGTAGCACTCGCACACGAGGCGCAGGCGGAGGGGTGGGGCGGCGGGCGTGAGGACACAGCGCTCCAGGTCACCCAGCTCGACGAGCAGTCGCGAGGCGCCGGCGACGAGCTGTCTCCCCGCTTCGGTGGGGACGAGGCCGCGGTGGGTGCGGTCGAAGAGGCGGGTGCCGAGCTTGTCCTCCGCGAGCAGCAGAGCGCGGCTGACCGCGGGCTGCGTGAGGTGGAGCACGGAGGCGGCCTGCGCCGTCGTACCCGCCGAGGCGAGGGCCACGACGACGCGCAGGTCCTTGATGTCGAGGCGGGTGGTGGGGGGGCTGGCGATGTCATTCATGCATCGAGCCTATGCGAAGGATGCGTTGGACGCATAGGTCGGCGGGGCCCAGAGTCGTCGGCGTTCCCAGAGGGGAACGTGTTCGACGTCCTGGAGGAATGACCATGCAGCTCTACTTCTCTCCGCTGGCCTGCTCGCTGGCGACCCGTATCGCACTCTACGAGACTGGCGCGAAGGCCACGTTCGTGGAGGTGGACCCGAAGACGAAGCGCACGCAGGACGGCCAGGACTATCGGGAGATCAACCCGCTGGGCTTCGTGCCGACCATCCGGACGGATGACGGAGACATCCTCTCGGAGAACGCGGCCATCCTCCAGCACGTGGCGGAGCGCTGGCCCGAGGCGAGGCTCGCGCCGACGGAGCGCAAGGAGCGTGAGCGACTCCAGCAATGGCTGTGTTTCATCGGCACGGAGCTGCACAAGGCGGTCTTCACGCCGCTGCTGGACCCCGCGGCGCCCGAGGGGGCGAAGGCCTATGCCCTGGGGAAGGCGACCTCACGGATGGACCTGCTGGAGAAGCACCTGAGCGGTCGCGAGTTCTTGTTGCAGGAATTCAGCGTCGCCGACGCCTACCTGTTCGCCGTGCTGGGGTGGTGTGTGGCGACCCCCGTGGACCTGAAGAAGTGGCCCGCGCTGGTCTCCTACGTCTCGCGTCTCCGGGAGCGGCCGAGCATCGCGCAGGCGTTTCGCGAGGAGCGGACGCTCTACTCGGAGTACCAGGCCCGAAACCCGACGAAGGCGTGAGCGATTCGGAACGGCGCGACACCCCTGGAGGAGCGCGGAGCTTCCGATGCCGGGGCTCCGCGCTCGCTCCGGGTGGATTGGCTACTCATAGTCCAGCCGGAAGGTCGATTCGATCCACGCTTCGATCTCCTCGCGACTGGCGGATGCTCCCGGAGTGAGCCGACGTCCGACGATGCGCTGTTCTCGTGTGTGGGCCATGGCAGTGGAGTGGTCCTGCGCACTCGTCAGGCGTCCCGCCTCGAACGTCAGCTCGTGGACCTCGCGGAACTTCCACGCAGGCGCGAAGCCCATGTGAACCGCCAACTCACGGATGAAATCCGTGGCGATCAGCAGGCTCCCCGTGAAGGGAACAGGCGCGTGGCGTGGGTCGTACACGGCGCACTCGTCATACGTCGGGTCGTACCGGGGCGCGTTGCCGAATAGAGGCGTTCCATGTCCGTCCCGGACGGCGGGTTTGTCGTCGGGATGCACTCCGACATGAAGCCTCTGGAGGAACAGTCCTTCCTCTGTGACGCGGTAGCCGCAGAAGAAGCCGCGCAGGCACGCAGTCGACTGCGCCACGGGATTGAGGCCGTGTCGTCCTGGCACGAAGAGTTCGGTGCCCTTCACTCCGGTGAGGATGAAGGTCTGGTCGCGATAGAGGACCTGGTCGCTGATCTGGGCGGTCAAGGGCTGTTCTCCTGAGACGACGCCAGGGGAGTCTGGCGCGTGGGCCCCTGACTCCCCCAGCGTGGCGCTCCTGACCTCCAGGGTTCCCTACCCGCGCATGCAGTCGAGCAAGACCTGCGTGCGGTAGGGCTGGTTCCGCCGAGGCGGCTCCGGCATCAAGACGGTGCGAGCGCACGGCACGACGTAGCGATGGTGCAGCAAGGCGTCCGCCGTCTCCGTGGCCCGCTCGTAGTCGGGCCACTCCAGGGTCATGACACAGGTGCGCGTTCTGCAGTCGACGCCCAGCACGGAGAACGGCCGACGCGTGCGCAACGTGTCCAGGTCGGCGCGGAGTCCCGTCTCGGTGGGCACGGCCCAGCCGGGTTGAATGGGCTCCTGGTCGTGGAGCTGAAGCTCGCCCGCGTATTCGGCGAGCACCCGCCGCTGCTCCTCGGCGGGGTCTACCGGGGCCGGCGGGGAAGGTCGCACGGTGGCTTCCTCGGGGACCACGGGCGGTGCCGCGTCGGAGAGGCTCACCGCGGAAGGGGCGCGGAGGGTGAGCGTGGCTCCCGCCGCGCCGACGGCACATGCCGCCAGCGCGAGGAGCACGCGTCCGGAGAGGAAGGGGACGGTGCGATTCTTCATGGCCGGTCCCTCACATCACGGCTTGTAGAGGGTGTAGCCCACCGCCGAGCTGAACCCGGCGTCGCCACGGCCCGGGAGCTGGATGAGGACATAGGGGTAGTCCCAATGCGCCGTCCTCCAGTAGTAAAGCGAGTCCACACCCGTGTGGTACATCGGCACGTCATAGGTGCCCGTGTTCGCGCTGCGCACCGCGCCGCCGCAGCGGCCGCCCGTGGCCCAGCGCCAGGCGACGCAGGCCATCGCATAGATATCGTGACCGCTGTGGCCGTCGTATCCATGGACGTTGACCTGGGAGATGCTGCTCAGCGGAAACGCCGTGTCCACCACGACGGGGCAGCGCAGGTCGATCCACTGCCAGTTGATGCCCTCCGAGCGGTTGCGCACGCCGTGCGTCGTCGCGTCGAAGTCGGCCTCGGGCCGGTCCTCGGTGCTCTGGAAACAGGCGAAGGCGGAGGTCAGCCGCTCGGCGGCGACGGCCGGGGCCACGGGGGCCAGCAGGAGCGCGGGCAGCAGCGCGGAGAACAACGCGCGAAGCGAGGTCTTCTTCATGTTCAGCGGGTCCTTTTCACAAGAAGCACCGTCTTGGTGCCCAGGACCGCATGTGCAACGCGAATGCCGTGCGTTTCGCCCAGGTCGCTCAAAGGCAAACATCCGAAAGGACTGAGTCACGCGGGGCCGTCGGCACCTGGCACGGGTGTGCCAGGTGTGCCAGCGGAGGTGCTCGCCAGCGCTGACGAACGAAGGGGTGGCCGCGTGCCCGGTCGCTCCACGTCACATCGCGACGAAGCGGACTCCTGCCTCGTGGAACCGAACCTCGGGAGGGCCGACATGAGCGCGATTCAAATCATCCTCATAGGAATGCTGGGCAGCGCGTTGCAGGAGCTGCTGCACTGGTACGGGCTGCGAGAGCATCTAGGGACGGGGCGCTACAAGGCGCTCATGCGGTCCATTCCCTACTGGGTCATCACGGGCCTGATGATTGTCGGCTCCGGCGTGGCGGTGTGGGCGTGGTTCGCGGGGGACGGCAGTATTCCCGCGCGCCAGTACCTGGTCCTCGGCGCCGCGCTCCCGCTCATCTTCAAGAAGGCCGTGGAGGTCGTCACGGGAGCCAAGCCCGGCGTGGCGGCGAGCAGTCCCACCGCGGCCGCGAACAGCGGCAAACTCGCCGACTACTTCCAGGGGGCGGGAGGCTCCCGGGTGGCCTGAGTGGGACGAGGAGGCGACGCAATGACAGTCGCGACGCGGTGGGCGCGGGAATCTTCTCGTGCCGCTGCTTGCGATGGTTTCGTGGGGAATGCTTCTCAGCGAGTCTCGCCGACAGGCTTTGACACCGCCTGGGAGGAGGGCTAGGGAAGGGCCTCACGCGCATCTGGGGGGCCGGGACGCGCGGGAGAATGCCCATGACTTCGCGTCTTGTGTCCCTGCGCATCGTCTCTCTCTCATCCCTGTCTGTCGGACTGGCGCTGGCCTGTGTGCTCGGAGCGTGTTCCTCCAAGGAGGATCCACCCAAGCCCTCGTCACGAGCGCCCGGGGTGGCCCGCATCCAGATAGAGGATGCACTGGTGGAGCCCGGTGTGCCCGTGCGCTTCCGCTGCACGGCCGCGGATCCGGACGGAGACTCGCTGACCTATGTCTTCGATTGGGGCGCGGGCGGAACGCTTCCCCAGTCCCCGGAGGTCGATAGCGGGACGATGTCCGGCGTGGACATCCCCTTCACGCAAGAAGGCACCTTCCAGGCGCGGTGCCGCGCGGTGGACTCGGCTGGCAACGAGGGGGCGTGGTCGCCCCAGCTCACCTTCATCATCCGGGGCGTGCAGCCCGACGGAGCCTGGGGGCTCCAGGTGGAGGTCGTGGGGCAGGGACGGGTGACGAGCACTCCCTCGGGCATCGACTGCCCCGGCACCTGCGGTGTGCGGCACCCCGCGGGCACTCGGGTCACCCTGGACGTGGTGCCCGCGTCGGGCTGGCAGTTGGTGGGGACCTCCGCGTGTGAGGGCACGCTCGGGCGCTGTGAGCTGCTGTTCGACGCCGACAAGGTCTTCACGGTGCGCTTCGCGCCGGTCCTCGACACGGCGCTCTCCTGGCAGCGCACGGGCGCGCGCCTGCCGACGTCACCGGAGTGGAGCCCGGATGGCACGTTGCTCGCCGCGGTGGATGGGAGCGTCTCGGCGAATGGCCTGCTGCGCATCTGGGATGCGACGAGCGGGCGCGTGACGCGGCTGATGGCGCCGGTGCCTCCCGCTCGCTTCACCACGGTGGCCTGGAAGCCCGGCGGTGGCGCGGTCGTGGCCGTCGGCATGTCGACGGGCCGCGTGTCGGTCCTGGATGTGGCGGCGGGCCGGATGCTGAATCAGTGGCCCGTGCAGGCCGGCAGCGTGCGGACACTGGCGTGGAGCCCGGATGGCACGCGGCTGGCCAGCGCGACGGACGCCAGCAAGGAGGTCCACTTCTGGAACCCCACCACCGGAGAGCGCGCGGGCGAGATGCTGGTGGCCGTGGACAAGGTGCGTCGACTGTCATGGAGCCCCGACGGTTCGCGCCTCGCGATGCTGGCGGGACAGGGCGGAGGCTTCTCGCGGTGGGTCGAGTTCCACGTCGTGGGCACCCAGGGCCCCGAGGAGCTGCTGACGGGTGTGGCGGGCTTCGCATGGAGCCCGGACGGCACGCGCTTCGTGGTGGGCTTGCAGGGCGAGGTGAAGGTGTACGCCACCGACGGCTATCGCGTGGAGGCCACGTATGAGCGCGCGTGGGACCTGGCGTCCGAGGTGGATTGGAGCGCGGATGGACGCTGGCTCGGTGTCGCGGGGGCCGCGCGCGCATTGTTCGTCCTCGACGCGGGCACGGGCGAGGTCGTGGTGGAGGCCAGCCAGCCGCCTCTGCCAGGGACGTTGATGGGCTACGACGCGTTTCGCTTCCATCCGACGAAGCCCCAGTTCCTCGTGGTGGATGACCTGCCGCCGGTCCTCGATGTCTTCACCGTGGACTCCGGCGCGGGGACCTGGTCCCGGCGCGAGGTCCTGTCGCACCACTACACCGTCGAGGCGGCGGCCTGGAGCCCGACCGGCGAGGTGCTGGCTTCCAGTGGCGACGAGGGAGAGGTGCGCCTCTGGGACCGCGTGGGCGACCCGCTGCGGACCTTGTCCGGCCATGGTGGGCTGGGAGTGCACGCGCTGGCGTGGAACACCGACGGGACGCGGCTGTTCACGGGTGGGGACGATGGCGTCATCAATGTCTGGCGCACGAACGACGGGACGCTCGCGCAGCTCCCCATCCGACGGGAGCCGACGTCATCCCTGGGGCTGGAGATGGTCGCGCCGAGCCCCGATGGGACGCGGGTGGCGAGCGTCCTGGGGGGCACCGTGGTCGCCTCCGAGCGCGGTGTCATCCGGATCCACCAGGCGAGCAATGGCGCGGAGCTGTTCCGCTTCCCGGATGGCTCGCGGCAGGTGTTGTCGCTCGCATGGACTCCGGAGGGCACGCTCGTGGTCGCCTACGCCGGCATGACCTGGGACTTCTGGGACCCGAGGACCCAGGCCATCACCTCGGTGGCGCCCGGCGTGGATATCGCGCCGCTGGCCGCCGCCCTGAGCCCGGATGGCACGAAGCTCGCCTTCGGTGGGAGGCCGGGCCTGTCCGTGCGCGAGGTCGCGACGGGGAAGCTGCTCGCGGAGACGCCGTTCGCATTCTCTCCGGAGGCGCTCGCCTGGAGCGCGGATGGCCGCCGTGTCGCGGGAGGTGGGCTCGGCGGTCAGGTCTTCGTGTGGGACGCGAGCGCGCCCACGCTGCCAGCCACTGTCATCGGCTTCCATGACAACAACGTCTCGGCCGTGTCCTGGAGGCCCGATGGGAGTCTGGTCACCACGGGCGGACGGGATGCCTCGTTGCGAGTCTGGCGCTTTACTCCCTGAGGGGGAGACCTCTCGGTGCCGTGGCTCAGGTGTCCTCGGGCACAGCGAGGGGCGTGAAGTGGGCCACGCCTTCTCGCGTGTCCACGCGGATGACGTCGCGGAGGTCGAAGGTCTCCGCCAGCGACTCCGACGGCGTGCAGAGCACCACCTGGGACAGGCGCGCGGCGGAGTGCGCGACCTGGGCTTGCTCCCAGATGGCGTTCGGAGGCGGGTCGCGTGAGGGCTCCACGAAGAAGCGAAGCGTCAGCGCTTCGAGAGGCGCGTCGTCGTCGAGCTGGATGCCACGCAGGAAGCACCGCAGCCACCACAGCCAGCTCTCCAACACGTTGCCCACGTACCAGCTCTCCTTTTCGTCCTGAGTGGCCCCTTTGGGCGTCGACCATGAGGGTTCCCGGGGCGCGAGCTCGGGCAGCGAGGCCTCCGCGCAGGGCGCATCGAGGGCAGGGTCGACGAGGAGGGCTGACAGCCCCACGTTGAGGTCCACCGACTCCCTCGTCACGTGCCACTCGCCACCAGGTTGGGGCTGGAGCTCCACGCCATAGTGGTCGTCAAAGAAGCTCAGCTCCAGCCTGACAGGCTGTGTCGCCCCGGGCCCCGCGAGCACGCCGGATTCGCGCAGGTACGCTTGCAGTCGTCCTTCCGAAAGCGCCCGGAGCAGCGCGAGCAGCGCGGCGAAGTCCCGGGTGGCCGTCTCCTCGGAGTCCACCAGCACGCACAAGGCACGGGGACGCAGGTCCAGGGCTCGAAGCGAGCGGAAGCCGGTGACACGGAGCCGGGTGAGTTTCATCGGCCCGCAGCCTATGCCAGTCCAGCGGGCCCACGAGGCATGGCTTCGAGGTGCGTCTCCCTGGGTCGAGGCTTGGGGCCGCGTGCCTGGCCGCACCGGAGGCGTCGTCGAGAAGCACTCCGCGTTGATGTGGCCGAGGCCCCCGGGAGCTGGCAGGCCGCGCAACGTACAGAAACTGACACCGTGCACGGAGGCCCGTTTCCGGGGACACGAACGTGCTGGGAGCCCATGGTAGGGGTGCGCCATTGCGTCTCGCTCCCCCCGCCTTGGACGCGCTCTTCATGACAGGTGTTCTCCAGTGCCGTGCGTGCGGACCCCAGGTCCGTCTGATGGTTTCCCCTGCGGGAAGCGCCTTGCTGTCCGGAGGACGTGAGCGATGACTCCGTCTCCCACCGAGGTGAAGATCGGGCGCGCTTCGCGTTTCGGGCCGCCCCTTCCGCCAGGGACGTTCGCGGGTTTCATCGTCGCCGCGCTCGCCATCTTCATCATCGCCATCCTGTCCTACCGCTCGCTCGAGTCGCACTCGGGCGCGGCGGAGTTGGTGCGTCACACGATGGAGGTCAGCGAGCGGATGAAGACGCTGCTGTCCACGTTGAAGGATGCGGAGACGGGGCAGCGAGGCTTCCTGCTGACGGGCGAGCGCACCTACCTTGAGCCCTACACCAGCGCCAGCCGCGCGATCCCCGGGCAGCTCGAGCGAATCCGGCAGCTCGTGTCCGACAACGACTCCCAGCTTCAGCGTCTGGAGGCCTTGAAACCCCTCGTCGAGGCGAAGATCGCCGAACTCCAGACGACCATCGATTTGAAGACGGCGGGCCAGTCCGAGGCCGCGCTCACGCGGGTGCGCACCAACGAAGGCATCGAGCTGATGAACCGGGTGCGCCTGCTCGTCGAGCAGATGGAGAACGAGGAGCGGCAGTTGCTGGCGGAGCGCAGCGGCGCATTCCAGAGCTCAGCGACGACGTCACTGATTGTCACCTGGCTGGGCTCCGCGTTGCTGCTGGTGCTGGTGGGTGTCTCCGCGTTCATGACCTCGCGGGACTACCGGGCGCGCTCCATTCACGCCTGGATGCAGGAAGGCCAGACGCTGCTGGCCACGCGCATGCAAGGGGGCCCTCGGCTGGACCAGCTCGGGGACCAGGTCCTCCAGTTCCTCGCCCAATACCTGGATGCCCAGGTGGGTGCCATCTACCTCGCGGACAGCCTGGAGAGCTTCCAACGCTTCGCCGGCTACGCGCTCCCGCCCTCCTTCCTGGACCCGAGCGCACAGGCGCGGCCAGGCAACGGCCTCGTGGGACAGGCCATCAAGGAGAACCGTGTCTTCCACCTGCGCGACGTCCCCGAGGGCTACCTGCCCATCAACTCCAGCCTGGGACAGGGCAAGCCGCGTCACCTGCTCGTGGTGCCCACGCACGTGGACGGGAGGGTGAACGCGGTGCTGGAGCTGGGCTTCCTCCACCCGGTGCATCCGTCGGACCTGGAGCTGCTCCAGCGGGTGTCGGAGTCCGTCGGCATGGCGGTGCGTTCGGCCAATGACCGCACGCGCCTGGAGCAACTGCTGGAGGAGACGCGGCGACAGTCCGAGGAGCTCCAGGCCCAGCAGGAGGAGCTGCGCGCCTCCAATGAGGAGATCGAGGAGCAGAGCCGCGTCCTGCGCGACTCGCAGAGCCGCCTGGAGCAGCAGCAGGCGGAGCTGGAGCAGACCAACGCGCAGTTGGAGACGCAGACGAACCTCTTGGAGCGGCAGCGGGACACGCTCACGGTGGCGCAGGCGGAGCTGACGGAGAAGGCGACGGAGCTGGAGCGCACCAGCCGCTACAAGTCGGAGTTCCTGGCCAACATGAGCCACGAGCTGCGCACGCCGCTCAACAGCTCGCTCATCCTCGCGAAGCTACTGGCCGACAACAAGACGGGCAACCTCACCGAGGAGCAGGTGAAGTTCGCGCAGACCATCACCTCGGCGGGCAATGACCTGCTCGCGCTCATCAACGACATCCTGGACCTGTCGCGCATCGAGGCGGGCAAGGTGGAGCTCGAGCCCGAGGTCGTCAGCCTCCCGCGCTTCGTGGAGAACATCTCGCGCTCCTTCCACGTGCTGGCCCGCGAGAAGCAGATTGGCTTCTCCACGCGGGTGGACCCGGGGAGCGCGGAGTCGCTGGAGACGGACCCGCAGCGGCTGGGGCAGGTGCTCAAGAACCTGCTCGCCAACGCGCTGAAGTTCACGGAGAAGGGCGAGGTGTCGTTGCACGTCTCGCCCGTGGGGCCGGGGCACCTGGCCTTCGCCGTCCGGGACACGGGCATCGGCATCCCCGCGCACCTGCAGGGCCTCATCTTCGAGGCGTTCCGTCAGGCCGACGGCAGCACCCACCGCAAGTACGGTGGCTCGGGCTTGGGGCTGTCCATTTCCCGCGACCTGGCGCGCCTGCTGGGCGGCGACGTGTCGGTGGAGAGCGAGCCGGGGAAGGGGAGCACCTTCACGCTGACGGTGCCGGTGGCTCTCGCCGCGTCTGCCGCTGGCCCCCTGCCTCTCGCGCCCACTCCGTCCGAGCGTGCCGCGCAGCTTCCGGCACCCGTCCTCGCGGACGTGCAGATGAAGTCACTCCCCGCGCCCATCGAGGATGACCGCGAGCGGCTGGTTCCGGGCGCGCGCCTCATCCTCGTCGTCGAGGACGACCCCCATTTCGCGGAGATCCTGAGGGACCTGTCGCGGGAGCTGGGCTTCCTGTGTGTCGCGACGGACCGGGGCGGCACGGCCTATGAGGTCGCCGTCGCCTACCAGCCGAGCGCCATCCTGCTGGACATGAACCTGCCGGACCAGTCCGGGTTGATGGTGTTGGACCAGCTCAAGAGAGATCCTCGGACGCGGCATATCCCCGTGCACGTCATCTCGGTGACGGACGCCTCGCGCGAGGCGCTGGAGCGAGGGGCGGTGGGCTACGCCCTGAAGCCGGTGAAGCGCGAGCAGCTCATGGAGGCCGTGCGAAAGTTGGAGACGCGGCTGACCCCGGGCGTGCAGCGGGTGCTCGTCGTCGAGGACGATGCGCGGCAGCGCGAGAGCATCGAGAAGCTGCTCGAGAGCGAGGACGTGCGCATCGACGGGGTGGCCACGGCGGCGGAGGCCCTGGAGCTGCTGAAGGTCAACACCTTCGGTTGCATGGTGATGGACCTCAACCTCCCGGACCTGAGCGGCTACGAGCTGCTGGAGCAGATGGCGGAGCTGGAGACGGTCTCCTTCCCACCCGTCATCGTCTACACGGGACGCTCGCTCACCCGCGAGGAGGAACAGCGGCTGCGGCGCTACTCCAAGTCCATCATCATCAAGGGAGCTCGTTCGCCCGAGCGGCTCGTGGATGAAGTCACCCTGTTTCTGCATCAGGTGGAGTCCAAGCTCCCGTTGGAGCGGCAGCGGATGCTGCAGGTGGCGAGAGATCGCGAGGCGACCCTGGATGGGCGGCGCATCCTCGTGGTGGAGGACGACGTGCGGAACATCTTCGCGCTCTCCAGCGTGCTGGAGCCTCGGGGCGTGAAGGTGGAGATCGCCCGGAATGGCAGGGAGGCCCTGGACCGGCTCGCGAACAGTCTGGCCCAGGCGTCACAAGGCGTGGACCTGGTCCTGATGGACATCATGATGCCGGAGATGGATGGGCTGACCGCCATGCGGGAGATCCGCAAGCGGACCGAGTGGCAGAAGCTTCCCATCATCGCGCTGACGGCGAAGGCCATGCGCGACGACCAGGAGAAGTGTCTGGCGGCGGGGGCGAACGACTACATCGCCAAGCCGTTGGACGTGGAGAAGCTCCTCTCGCTCATCCGCGTCTGGATGCCCAACGCGTAGGTCACCGTTTCAACCATGGACTCCAACGCCCTGGACATCGAGCTGAAGCTCCTGCTCGACGCCATCTACCTGAAGTACCACTACGACTTCCGGCAGTACGCCACGGTGTCGCTCCAGCGGCGCTTGCTGCTGGCGGCGGAGAACTTCGGCTGCCGGACGCTGTCGCAGCTCCAGGACCGGCTGCTGCATGAGCCGCTCCTCTTCCCGTCCCTGCTCGACTACCTCACCGTGCAGGTGAGCGAGATGTTCAGGGACCCGTCGTACTACCGCGTGCTGCGCGAGTCCGTCATTCCGATGCTGGGCACATACCCGTCCCTCAAGCTCTGGGTCGCGGGGTGCAGCACCGGCGAGGAGGTGTACTCGCTGGCCATCCTGCTGCGGGAGGAAGGGCTGCTGGAGCGCACGCTCATCTACGCGACGGACATCAATCCGGGCGCGCTCCAGAAGGCGGAGGCGGGTGTGTATCCGGTGGACCGCATCGCCACCTTCACGCAGAACCACATCGCGTCAGGGGCGCGCAGCTCGCTCTCCGACTACTACACGGCGGCGTATGGGAATGCCGTGTTCGACCGCTCCCTCAAGAAACATGTCGTGTTCTCCGACCACAGCCTGGCCACCGACAGCGTGTTCGCGGAGGTCCAGTTCCTCTCCTGTCGCAACGTGCTCATCTACTTCGACCGGGAGCTGCAGGAGCGGGCGCTGGGGTTGTTCAAGGACTCTCTGTGTCGCAAGGGGTTCCTGGGCCTGGGGGCCCGCGAGTCTCTGCGTTTCTCTCAGCATGAAACGGCGTTCTCGGTGATCTCCCGGGACGACCGCATCTTCCAGAAGGGGTAGACGTTGAACGCTCCCGGGAAGGAACCAGTGGATACGGCGCTGCGGGTGAAGTGTCTGCTCGTGGATGACCTGGACGAGAACCTCATCGCGCTCGCCGCGCTGCTGCGCGGCGACGACGTGGAACTGCTTCAGGCGCGCTCGGGTGCCGCGGCGCTCGAGCTGCTGCTCGAACACGACGACGTGGCGCTGGCGTTCCTCGACGTGCAGATGCCGGAGATGGATGGCTTCGAGCTGGCGGAGCTGATGCGGGGCATGGAGCGCACCCGGCACATCCCCATCATCTTCGTGACCGCGGGCTCGAGCGACAAGCGGCGGCTCTTCAAGGGCTACGACACCGGCGCCGTCGACTTCCTCTACAAGCCGCTGGAGCCGCTGGTCCTGCGCAACAAGGCCGAGGTCTTCTTCCAGCTCCACCGACAGAAGCAGCAACTGGCGCGTCAGCTCGGCGAGCTCACGGAGACGCTGCGGCTCAACGAGATGTTCACCGCGGTGCTCGGGCATGACCTGCGCAACCCGCTCAGCGCCATTCTCACGGCGGCGGACCTGCTCCAGCGTCGCTCCGAGGACGAGGCCGTCCAGAGGACGGCGGGCCGCATGCTGGCCAGCGGCAAGCGCATGGGGCGGATGATCGAGGACGTGCTGGACCTCGCGCGCGCCAGGCTCGCTGGGGGCATTCCCTTGCGGCGCGGGGAGACGGACTTCGGCGCGCTCGTCACGCGCATGGTGCAGGAGCACCAGTCCGCATCGCCCAGGCCGCCCATCGAGGTCTTCCAGGAGGGCGACGTGGTGGGGGACTGGGACGCGGATCGGCTGGCGCAGGTGGCGTCGAACCTCATTGGCAACGCGCTCCAGCACGGCGACACGAGCGCGCCCGTGCAGCTCTGGCTGGATGGCACGAACGCGGACGCGGTGTGCTTCTCGGTGAAGAACCTGGGCGTCATTCCGCAGGCCGTCCAGGCCCACCTCTTCGACCCGTTCCGAGGAGGTGTCCAGCGGCGAGGCCGCACGGGCGGCCTGGGCCTGGGGCTCTACATCGTCCAGCAGATCATCCAGGCCCACCACGGTCAGGTGGAGGTGGAGTCGGGCGCGAGCCCCTACACCGTGTTCCGGGTGAGCCTGCCCCGGCGGGGGACCGAGGTCATCAAGCTGTAGTCCGGGCGCTCGTCGTGGGGCTATCCGCGCAGCACGTCGTTGACGCTGATGCCGCGCCCACGCGGCAGGATGGCTTCGAGCGCGGTGAGGTCCTCCGCGGTGGGCTTCCACGCGCCGGCCCGGGCGTTGGTCTTCACCTGCTCGGCGGAGGTCGCGCCCGCGATGACGGAGCCCACGGTGGGGCGCGCGGCGAGGCCGCCGATGGCCACGTCGAGCAGGGTGAGGGAGCGCTCGCGGGCGAAGGCCTCCAGTCGCTCGACGGCGTCGAACGTCGCGTCGGTGAGCAGCCCGCCCATGTTCCAATGCTTCACGCGGGTGTTCTCCGGAGCCGCCGCGCCGCGCTTGTACTTGCCTGTGAGCAGCCCGCTGGCGAGTGGGAAGTAGGGGAGCAGACCGATGCCGTGTTGTTGCAGCGCCGGCACCAGGTCCTCCTCGACGCCCCGGCCAATCAGGCTGTACTCGTTCTGGGCGCTGATGAAGCGCTCGAGGCCACGCGTGCGGGAGAGCCACTCCGCGTCCGTCACCTGCCAGCCCTTGAGGTTCGACGAGCCGAGGTAGCGGACCTTGCCCTCCCGGACGAGCTCGGTCAGCGCGCTCAGCGTCTCCTCGAGGGGCGTCTCGGGGTCGGGCCAGTGGAGTTGGTAGAGGTCAATCCAGTCCGTGCGAAGGCGTCGCAGGGAGCGTTCGATGGCGCGACGGATGTAGCGGCGTGAGCCGCGCGCGCCCCAGTCCGCGCCATTCTCGCCCTTCAGGTCGCTGCCGAACTTGGTGGCCAGGATGAGGTCCCGGCGGCGAGTGCCCAGGGCTTCTCCGAGCAGCTCCTCCGAGGTGCCATAAGAGTCGGAGGTATCGAACAGGGTGATGCCCGCGTCGATGGCGGCATCGACGACGGCGCGAGTCCCCTTGGCGTCGATGCGCTTGCCAAAGTTGTTGCAGCCCAATCCCACGGCGGAGACGGTGAGGCCGGAGCGGCCAAGGCGGCGGTAGGTCATCTGGGTCATGCGGGTTCCTGTCAGATGGGTGGGTGCGAAGGTGTAGCGGTACCTGCTCCGGCCCGCTGGGAAGAATGCAGGGCGCTCTCGCCGAGGAGGAGCGTCAGTCCAGTGCGAAGCGGGCCCAGGCGCCCCGCGGGAGGAGCCGCCTCGCGCCGATGTCGTGGGCTGAACGCTCCTCACGGTGCGGATGCACTCCGCGTCACCGGAGTCATCGAGGGCGCGCTACCTCTGGCCGTCGGTTCCGTTGACGTTCTGGAGGCTCGCGTGTCCTGGTCGACGCTTCGTTTCCGCCTGAGGTCATGGTGGCTCGTTGGATGCCTGGGGATGCTCGCCTGCGCGCGTCAGGCGTCTGATGCGGTGCGAGGAGGCGAGGGCACTTCGAGCGTCTCCGTGGTCGTCTTGAAGGGCGCCAGGCTCATCGACGGCGAGGGCGGTCCGCCCATCGAGGACGCCACGCTTGTCATCGAGGGAGAGACGATTCGCGCGGTGGGGCCCTCGAGCGACGTCGCGGTGCCCGACTCGGCGCAGGTCATCGACGTGCGCGGCAAGAGTGTGTTGCCGGGGCTCGTCGTCAATCACGCGCATCTGGGTGTGGTTGATGGGACGCAGTCCGGCTCGGGCCACTACACCCGCGACAACGTGGCGCGACAGGCGCGGCAGTATGAGGTGTACGGCGTCACCACCGTCACGTCGCTGGGGTTCAACACCGCGCTCTTCCCTTCGCTCCAGGAGGAGTTCAATGCGGGAGCGCCCCGAGGCGCGGACCTCCTGGGCGCGGACCGGGGGCTGGGTGTGCCGTCAGCGGCTCCTCCGGTGAACGTGGGGGAGGATCAGCTCTACCGACCGCGAACTCCGGAAGAGGCGAGGGCGGCGGTGCGGGAGACGGCGTCACGCAGGCCCGCCCTGGTGAAGATCTGGGTGGATGACTTTCACGGCACCCTGCCCACGAAGATGGCGCCGGATGTCTACGCCGCCATCATCGACGAGGCACATCAACAGAAGCTCCGCGTGGCGGCGCACGTCTACTACCTGGAGGACGCGAAGCGACTGGTGCGTGACGGCGTGGACATCCTCGCGCACGGGGTTCGTGACAGGCCGGTGGACGAGGAGTTGGTGCGGGAGATGAAGGCGCGAGGGACCTGGTACGTGCCGACGCTGGGCCTCGATGAGACCTTCTACATCTTCGCCGAGCAGCCCGAGTGGATGCGGACGCCCTTCTTTGAGCACTCCGTGCAGCCCGCGCTCGCCGCCTGGTTCGCGGACCCGGCCTGGCGCGCGAAGGCGCTCGGGGATGCCAAGGCCCTGGCCGAGAACAAGGCCTCGGTGGCGATGAACCTGCGCAACCTCAAGACGCTCCATGAGGCCGGGGTGTCCATCGGCTTCGGCTCGGACTCGGGGGCGACGCCGCTGCGCATCCCCGGCTTCGCGGAGCACCGTGAGCTGGAGTTGATGGTGCAGGCGGGGCTCACTCCGCTCGCGGCGCTGACGCACGCGACGCGAGATGCGGCCGTGCTGCTGAAGCTCCAGGACCGGGGAACGCTCGCCGCCGGCAAGCGCGCGGACTTCATCCTCGTGGAGGGAAACCCGGCGGTGGACATCCGGGACGTCCACCGCATCGCCGGAGTGTGGCACCGAGGCCGGCGCGTGTCGGGAGGCGTGGAGGAGTTCACGCCCTGAAGGTCACCTGTCCTCCTCATCGCGGGCGCGTGGCATTGGGGCCGGCGCGTGTCGGTAGGCGTGGAGGAACTCACGCCCTGACTTCGTACGTGGGGCCACGACGGGAAACCGCGTCGTGGACCGGCCGCCCCAAGGTGTCCTCGGGGCGGCCTTCAGGGGACGACGGTCAGGCCGCGCCGCCCTCGACATACAGGCGCTTGTGGTCGCGAATCTCCGCGAGGCGGAACGCACCGGGCGCCGGGGCCTTGGCCTCGGGAGCGTCAGAGGGCAGCTTCATCAGCCGCTCGTACTCCTCGATGGAGACGCGCTCGCGCCGGGCCAGCACGCCGTCCAGGTCCGCGCGCGCCATCCTCTCCGCCGCCTTCTCACCGACGACGCCGGAGAAGAACTCAGCCATGCAGCCGCTGCCGTAGGACAGCAGGCCGATGCGCTGCGACGCGAGCTGCGCGCCCTCGCGGTGGAGCAGGCCCGCAAGCGCCAGGTACAGCGACGCCGTGTACACGTTGCCGATGCGCGAGTTGAGCCCCAGCGACGAGGCCACCTGCGCGTCATAGCTGGCCGCCGACTTCGCCACCTCCTCGCGAGCCTCCGGCGTGCCGGGCCCCGGACCCACCGCGTCCTCCAGGTCACAGAGGCGAAGCTGGGTGTGCGCCTTGCGCGCCATCTTGCAGAAGGGGACGTGGTAGGCGATGCGCGCGAGCTGCTCGCCGGGCAGCGTGCCCGACCAGCGCACCAGCCCGTGCTCCAGCGCCTTCTCGCGCCAGCCGCGATAGGCGCCCGACAGCGCCTCCAGGTAGCAGTTGATGGAGTAGTGCCCGTCCACCAGCGCCTCCCGTCGGCCGATGGGCCGCCAGAAGTCGTAGACGTCCATGGTGCACGTGCCGTTGAGGCCCACGTCCAGCGCGAGCAGGTCCGGCTGCTCCGAGACGAGCAGCGCCACCGCGCCGCCGCCCTGGGTCGGCTCTCCCGCCGTGTTCAGGCCGTAGCGCGCGATGTCCGAGCACACGACGATGGCCACCTTGCCCGCGCCCGCGCCGGAGGCAATCCACTCCGTCGCGGCCATGAGGCCCGCGGTCCCGCCGTAACACGCGTGCTGCGTGTCATAGGTGCGCATGGTGCGCGGCAGCTTCAGCAGGCCCTGGACGTGCGACGCCACCGGCTTCGAGTGGTCGATGCCCGTTTCCGTGCCCACCACCAGCATGCCGATGCGGGACGGATCCACACCCTGCTGCTGGATGAGCCGAGCCGCCGCCGTGGCGGCAAGGGACACCGTGTCCTCGCCCGGGTCCGTGACCGCCATCTCCTTGGCGCCCAGGCCCGCGGTGAACTTCGCCGGGTCCACCCCACGCGCGCGCGCCAGGTCCTCGATGTCCACGTATCGGGACGGCACAGCCACCGCCAGCGCTTCGATTCCAACCCGTTTCTTCATGGGACTCCTCGCTTCCAATTCGTGCCTCAAACCTCGGTTCGCTGACTCGTCCGCTCAAGCCTCGGGCGGCACCAACACCAGCCGGCCCGCGACCTCGCGGTTCTCCAGTCGGAAGTGCGCCCGCGCCGCCTCCGCGAGCGGCACCGTGTCCGTGACGAACTGCCGCACGCCTCCGGTGGCCGTCAGTCGCAGCGCCTCGTCCAGCTCCGCCTGGTTCGTGGCGTAGGCGCCGATGATCTCCAGCTCCTTCACGATGACGAGCCCCGGGTTGAGCTGGACCATGCCCGACTCCAGGTTGCCCACGACGACGACCCGGCCACCCGGCGCCATCGCCTTCATCGTCTGGTCGAACGTGGCGCTGCCGACGATCTCCACCGCCAGGTCCACGCCCGCGCCCTTCGTGCGCTTTCTCACCTCCGACGCGAAGTCCAGCCCGCGCGAGAGGATGACCTCGTCCGCGCCCGCCTCGCGCAGCGGCTGCACCTTGGCCTCGCCGGAAGTGACGGCGATGACGCGCGCACCGTCCAGCTTCGCGAGCTGCACGGCGGACATGCCCACGCCCCCGCTGGCGCCGGTGATGAGCACCGTCTCGCCCGCGCGCACCTTGCCTCGCGTGCGCAGCGTATGGACGGCCGTGCCCGTGGTGCAGCAGACCGTGGCCGCTTCCGTCCAGGGCAGCGACGAGGGGACCCGGCCCAGGCCCGCGACGGGGGCGACCATGAACTGCGAGTAGCCGCCGGGCAGCTCCTCACCGAAGAAGCGGTTGTCCGTCTTGCACAGGCTGTTGCGCCCGCTGCGGCACAGCGCGCACTCGCCACACGACAGCCGCTGGAGCGTCGCCGCGCGGTCGCCCGTCTTCCACCCCGGCGTGTCGGGGCCCACCGCGACGACCTCGCCCGCGGCCTCGTGGCCGAGAATCGCGGGGACGCTGGTGCGGGGCAGGTTGCCTCGGCGGTTGATGACGTCGTGGTAGCAGACGCCACAGGCGTGCACCTTCAGCAGCACCTCGCCCCGGCCCGGGGTGGGCACCGGGACGTTCTCCATCTTGAGATTGCCCGCTTCACCGAAACTGCGCAGAACGACGGCCTTCATCTCCATACCTCCGAGAGCATTTCCAGAAACGAGTGATGTCGAGGGTCAGCGACCGACCAGCTGCTCGCGGAAGCCGCGAGGGTCCAGCGCGCGGATGGCGGCGATGGTCCGCGCATCCGGCAGCGAGGTGACGGGGAGGGCCTCCTCCACCGTGAACTCGAAGCCCGTGCGCTCGGCGATGTCCTCCGCCGTCGCCCACGGGTGACGCGCCGTCAGTCTCGCGCCCGAGGCGCCCAGCTCGAAGACACCCAGGTCCGAGATGAGGCGCACCGTGCGGCGCGGGTCCTGCGTCGTCGCCACCTGGACTTCCGGCACCAGGTTGCGGCGCGACTGCCGGGGCACCAGCAGCACGGGCCGATGCACCCACTGCCGCAGCGTCGCCGCGCCCGCCACACCGGGGAACTTCGTCCGGGGGCGCTCCAGGCTCCCGCTGGCCGTCATGTTGGTGCGGCCAATGGCATCCACCTCGGCCGCGCCGAAGAAGACGGTGTCCACCCGCCCGCGCCGCGCGTGGTCGAACAAGTCAGGGATGGTGATCTCCGCCGAGCGTCCCTCCAGGTAGCCCAGGTCCTCGGAGGAGGGCAGCAGCGTGGAGATGTCCGGGTCCAACGAGCCGACGCAGGCCAGATACGTCAGGTCCGGCGCATGGGTGGCGCGAGCCACCGCGATGGCGAGGATGGCCAGCGGCGAGGCGACACCGGTGGCCACCACGGCGCCGTTCTCGATTTGCAGCGCGAGCAGGGAGACCACTGTCTCCGCCGGCGTGGGGTCGACCGTGGCGCTCATGCCGCCCTCCGCGTCTTCACCGAGGCGAGGAACTCCGCCTCACGGCCCGTCTCCGCCAGCGCGAGGTAGCGCGCCAGCATGTCGTCATCGTGCGGGTACAGTCCGGCGCAGCCGGTGGGCAGCGCGCCTCCTTGCGCGAGGACGATGCGGTCCACCTGGAAGCCAGGGATGGTGGCGCGAGGCAGGCGCTTCACGCGCTCCTCCACCGTGGCAATCACCCGGCGCGCCGCGCCCGCGACGAGCAGGTCCGTGGTGGGGTCCTCGATGAAGAGGTTGCCGCGCTCGTCGGCGGCTCGCGCGTGGATGAGGGCGACGTCCGGGAAGTACGCCGGCTCCACCGGGACACTCTGGCCGGTGAACGGGTCCACCACGGTGCGCGGCGGCTCCGCCTGCGCCAGGCCAGAGACGTCCGAGTCCGGCGCGGGGATGAAGGGCAGCCCCATGGAGGCCGCGCGCAGCCGCTGGACGACTCGATAGCCGTCGTGCTCGCGCCAGGAGAGGGTGTTCTGTTCAATCGCCCGCTTGATACAGGGCATGGGCCGCACGCGGCCCTCGAGGCTCAGCGCACCGAACGCGATGTCCAGGTGGGCCAGACAGCCGCCCGCGACGAGGAACTCGGCGGGCAGCGGGTTGGGCAGCGAGATGAGGCTCAGCCCGCGACGCTCCTGGGCGATGAGCTCCATCACCAGCGCCATGGGCGCGCGGCCGAGCATGAATCCACCCGTGGCCAGTGATGCGCCGTCGGGAATCGACGCGACGGCTTCTTCCAGCGAACACCAGCGAGCGGTCTTCACGGCTCCTCCGTTCCGGAGCCGGAGCCCGAGGCGGCGCGAGGCACCACGCGCAGCGAGGAGACCCCGGGCTGGCCGTCGACCGCGGCGGCGACGATGGGCGGGAAGAGGAGGTCCACCATGCCGTCGGCGATCTGCTCGTCCGTCAGCCGCCCGTCGGGCTTGAACCACTTGTAGACCCACAGCACCATGCCCAGGAACGAGAACGCTCCGATGGTCGGGTCGACGGGACGGATGCGCCCCTGCTGCGCGGCCTGCGAGAAGGCTTCCTCCAGGAAGTCGACGTAGCGCTTCTTGCGGTTGTCGATGAACGCGCGCGCCTCACCGGTGAGCGTGGCGTGCTCGTGGAGGATGATGATGACCTCCTTGCTCCACCCGCGCGTCACCAGCAGGATGTTGTGGCGCATGCACGCGCGCAGCCGATCCACCGGGTCGACGATGTCCTGAACACGCGAGAGGACCTGCTCCTCGAACAGGTCCATCCCGTAGTTCATGATGGCGAAGAGCAGCTGCTCCTTGTTCTGGATGTGGTGGTAGAGCCCCGCCTTCGTCATCCGGCACGCGGCGGCGATCTCCTGCATCGAGGTGCCTTCGTAACCGCGATCACAGATGAGCCGCGCCGCCGTCTCCAGGATGGCCTTGTAGCGCTCGCCTTCATCCGGCTTCCGTCCGCTCGTCGTCACATGTCCCTCGTCTCGATGGACTGTAAGTTTTTCAGATCTACGACCTACCGACCGGTAGGTAGCATGCGGCAACGCAGGGTGTCAATGCGCTCCGCGCCGCGCGCTGGCGCGGATGGGGCACGGAAGTGTCAGGAATTTCAGGGGGTTGAGGGAGCGCTGGAGCTTCCGGGAAGCAGCGACGCGCTGGGTGCGGCGGGTGAGTCCGTTCCTCCGGATGAGGGGCGAGGCGGGCCCCCTGCACCAGGGGGCGCCGCTGTTCTCGCGCTCGAACGGCCTCAGGACCGGGGCGGATGCCGCTGTTCCAGGCCGCGTAAGAGCGTCCGCTGAATCCTGATGCGGAGCTCCGCCTCCTCGAACGCCCAGCTCGGGTAGGTGCCGTTGGTTTCGATCAGGTGGTTCGCCAGGGCCCACGTTCGCTCGTCGTGTTCCTTGTCGCTCGTGGCCCTGGCGGCGTGGTCTCTAAGCACCTCGGCCTTCCAGTCGAAGTCTTGCGTCAGGTCGATGTTCATCTTGGTCATGTTGATTCCCTCATGCGTGGCGCCGCGGGATGCGATGCCCCACACCCAAGATTGCCGCTGAGGTTCTGGCTCCTTCGCCTCCTCGACGGGGCGCGGTGTTTCGGCCGGGCGGCATTCCGATCAAAAGGCGGCGCGGCGGTGGCACGGGTGGTCGCCCGCCGTACGGGGCCGAGGTTCCCGGGCATGCCTAGCTTGATGTCGTTCCGTGTTCGGTGTGGTCCGGGTCTGGGCGGGGCATCGGACGCGGGGGTGGGGGAGGGGGACGACAGCCATGGCTCCACGTCGACAGGCCGACATTCTCGTGGTCGGTGGAATCAACACGGACTTCCTGGTCCAGGGGCCTCGGCTCCCGCGCGCGGGCGAGAACGTGGAGGGGCATCTCTTCCTGGAGAGCCTGGGTGGAAAGGGCGCCAATGCCGCCGTGGCCGCGGCCCGACTGGGTGCTCGCTCGACGCTGGTGGGCCGCGTGGGCATGGACGCTCGGGGGCTCGCCCTGCTGGAGCAACTCGAAGGTGAAGGAGTGGAGACGCGGGCGGTGTCACGCGACCCGGGCTTCAGCACGGGCGTCGTGCTGGAGATGGTGGACGAGAGCGGCCGCAGGCAGAGCCTCTCCGCCGAAGGGGCGAACCGGCGGCTCGCTGTCGCGGACGTGATTGCCGCCGAGGCCCGCATCACAAGCGCGGATGTCCTGCTCGTCCAACTGGAGGTTCCCTTGGACGCGGTCATCGCGGCGGTCCACATCGCTCGCGCCGCCGGCATGCATGTCGTCCTGGATCCAGCACCGCCCATCACCCTCCCGGAAGAGTTGCTGGAGGCGGTTCACATCATCCGCCTCAACGACGTGGAGGCGGAGGTGCTGACGGGGCTCGAGGTGGTGGACCGAGACTCCGCGCGTCGCGCCGCGGAGAACCTGTTGCGCCGGGGCGTGGGGACGGCCGTGGTGGCCGCCCCCGAGGGAAACCTGCTCCTGGGCACCGAGGGCGAACTCTGGCTGCCGAACCTGCCCGTGGACTGGGTGGACACCACGGGCGCGGGGGATGCGTTCTCCGCCGCCCTCTGTGTTGCCCTGGGAGAGCGACGCTCGCTCGCGGACGCGGCGCGCTTCGCTCACGCGACGGCGGCGCTGGCCACGATGCGGCTGGGGGCGTTGTCGGGGCTCCCCAACCGCGAGCAGGTGGATTCCTTCATGGCCCGCGTGGACTCGCTGGCGCTGTCCACGGAGCCTGTCACCTGGTGACGCGCGGAGGCTTCGTTACGGACGGGCCCGGGTGCGCCGCATTCCGAGCACGATGATGGCGAACATTCCGCCATGCTCCACCAGCAGGAACAGGCGCTCCCCGAGCGAGAACCCTGGCATGAACGGCAGCGTCAGCACGAAGACCGTGATGCTGATGCCCGTCCAGATGCGCAACCCTCGCGAGAACAATCGCTCCAGCAGGGTGAGCAGGCCCCAGGCGCTGAAGCCCGCGATGAGCGATGCGAAGAAGACAGGGCCCAGCAACAAGGGCTCTCGTTCCACGGGGCCGGGACCCGCAGGCACGGTGATTCGCACGCCGAGCAGCCCGACGACGATGAGCCACTGGACGACCACGAAGCTGGTGGCGACCATCAGCACACGCAGCCGCGCGAGGACAGACGACGACGTTCCCGCCCGTGAAGGCAGGCTCTGAGTGGGTTGAATCATGGGGGACCCTTGACGGCGTGGGTTCAGCGAAAGGACTCGGCGTGGTCCGCCAGGAACGCATCGAGCGTCCTCGGCTCCGTCCCGGTCAGGTCCTTGACGCCCGTGGCGAGCTGCGACGCCGCGCCCTTCGCGAAGGCCTCGAACATGCCTTTGAACGAGCCGAGCATGGCCTCCGGAAACCCTTGCGCGCGCATGTTCTCGATGACCTCGGAGACCGGACGGTCCACGTAGGCGACGGGCTTGCCGAGCCGCGCCGAGAGCTTCGCGGCGAACTCGTCGAACGTGAGCGCCTCCGGCCCCGTCAGCGAGTGCGCTCCGCTGCGAGGGGACGCATGCGTGAGCTGCGCCACGGCGCTCCTCGCGATGTCGCCACTGTCGATGAACGCGATGCGTCCCGTCCCGAACGCGCCGAAGAACCGCCCGCCGTTTCGGATGCTCTCCGCATTCCGGAGCAGGTTCTGCATGAAGTACGTGGGACGCAGCGCCGTCCAGCCCAGCCCGCTGGCTTCCAGGTACGCATCCGCCTCCCCATGCCATCGTCCGACGAGGAAGTCCGTCGTCGCGCTCGCGCCTCGCGTCGAGATGCGCACGACGTGCGAGACACCCGCCTGCTTCGCCGCGTCAATCACCGCGCGGTGCTGTCGCACCAGTCCTTCGCTCGGCGTGCCGTTCAGCAGGACCCGGTCCACGCCCTGGAGCGCGGCCCGGAGCGACTCGGGTGAATCGAAGTCGCCCACCACGAAGTCACCTCCCAACGACTCCCCCTTGCTCCTGTCCCGCACGAACGCCCGAAACGACGCGTCGCGCGCACGCAACTGCTGAATGACCTGACTGCCAATGGAGCCCGTGGCTCCCGTGACGAGGATTTTCATGCGGACCTTCTCTGGTTGGAGTGTGATGAATATCTAGTGACAGAAAAGTTTCTGTCAATGTAAGTTATTCCCAGGTTCGTTGCAGGGCCCCGGGCCCGGCGGTAGGGTCCCCGGCGGATGTCGAGTGAACTGGGGTTGCGAGAGCGCAAGAAGCTGGAGACGCGGCGGCTGCTCGCGGAGGTGGCCACGCGGCTGTTCGCGGAGCGCGGCTTCGACGCGGTGACGGTGGCGGACATCGCGGCGGCGGCCAACGTGTCGGACAAGACGGTGTTCAACTACTTCCCGACGAAGGAAGACCTGGTCCTCAACGGCCGTGAGGAGCACGAGTCCGAGCTGCTCCGCGCGGTGCGGGAGCGCTCCGTCGAGGAACCCGTGCTCGCGGTGGTCCGTCGGCACACGCTGGCCATCGCGGAGCGGCTGAACGCGCTTCCCGCCGAGCGGCGCGCCGCGTTCCGCAAGGTCATCCAGAGCACCCCGAGCGTGCACACCCGCATCCGCCAGATGTCGCTCCAGTCCGAGGAGCAGCTCGCGCAGATTCTCGCGGAGCAGACGGGTGCGTCGGCGGGAGACCCGACTCCGCGCGTGGTGGCGAGCATCATCGGGGTGCTGACGCGACTGGCCTACGGCGTCGTAAGCGGGCCCCCCGGCAAGCGCAAGAGCCACGCGGAGACAACCGAGAGCATCGTCAACGCCTTCGAACTCTGTGAGCAGGGGTTGGCGGCGTACGGAGTCCGCACCCGGCCCTGAGCCTGTCTCCTGGTGAGGGATCGAGTCGTTCTTCCTCGACCCCTCCGGGCGCCAGAGCGCCTCTCGTTGCCTACGTCCTGCTACTGGCCCGCGATCTCATACGGTCTCAGAGACACCACCGCGTTGCCGCGTGCTCCACCATGGTTGGTGTAGAAGTGGTTCTTCTCCACGGTGTAGTACGAATCAACGTAGTCGTCGTCGTTGCTGAACCATTCACTGGGCATGCGATCCACCAGTCCGCTGCCCAGGGCCACCAGGGCGGAGATCTCCGGATGGCCCAGGGCCGTCAGGATTTGACTCGCGATGGTGAACAGGTGGCTCACCAGCTCTTGATAGTTGGTGTTGTCGTCGTGCTCCATGAGGACGACGTTCGCCGCCGCCCAGCGGTAGCGGTCCCAGAAGATCAGGACCTGGTTGGGCGAGTAGGTCCGACCGTCTTTGTCCAGATAGGGCATGTCGACGATATCCAATTGCGGCTCGTCGCGGCTGGGGTCGACTCCATTGACGATGGCGTAGACCTCCGCGTCACCGGAGATCCAGGGCTCCTCGTCGTCGTTCAGGTAGATGCGATCGAGCATCGTCACCGGCGTGCTGGTCGCCGCCGCGCTGACGGGCTGGAGCGGCATGGGACGCTGGCCGAGAGCCACGAGGCGCTCGCGCATCAGCTTGATGCCGGCGGCCAGGTCTCTCCGAGAGTCGATGTCCACCACCAACACCGGCTGTTCGGGCATGCGGTGCACGTCAAGGTGGTGCACGCCGCCAAGGCGGTCGAAGGCCTCGATGAATCGCCACTGGGAGTCATTCCCATCCGGCTCGTATGCATAGAGAGGTTCAACGCCACGCTGCAGCGCCGGCAGCATGGAAGCACTCGCGAGGCGAAGCTGCAGCAGGCTGTCGAGCTCGCGCTCCAGGCCCTTGCGCTGGCGGATGGTCAGGTCCGCTCGCCCCGCCACGGCCGTGACAGAGGAGGGGGCCGACACCGTGCTCAGCCATTGCTTCAAATCTACCGCCAGGTGCTCGCCACTCAAACGCGAGGCGAGGTCCCTTCGCAGCACCGAGTCCTGCTTCGCCAGCGTCAGCGCCAGCTCGCGTTTATCGGCGGCCAGCGACACGCTGATGCGTTCGCGCGACGCCGCTGAATTCAAGGCAGCGGCTTGAGCTTGGGAAGCTTCGCTCAGGCAGACGAGCAGCGCGACGACCATCCCTATCCGTTTCATTGGATTTTTCCGGTGGTTGAGTGGGGTGATGGGCCAGCGGCCGTATGCGCACGGCAAGTCTGTCCCAGACACAATTGAGCACGGCCCGCACTCCGAAGTCGAACGTCCGCTGGACGGAGCCCGGTTCCGTTCTCTCTCCCGCACTTCGTCTGGACTTGGAGGGACAGACAGTGGTCAGCACACGACGACGCAGCAGGTCAAAGCTGGCATGGCCAAACATTTCCATTCCGGCTCATCCGCGTGCGGCGGTGTCGCGCAGGCGCTCGGCTTCGAGTGAGTCGTAGACCTCGCGGACCCATCGCTCGGCCATCGTGCGGGAGGTGTTGGAGACAGTCCGGGCCTTGTCCTCGGTGTCATCCGCGAACGGGAGCACGGGGTTTTTCGCGTCGCGCGCGGCGGCGGCGGCCAGCAGCCCTGCCTCGATGGGTGTCGGCTCCAGACCGAAGAGGTCCACGAGCTGGGACACCGCGCTGTCCTGGAGCTGGCGGTAGTTCAACAGCCGCGCGGGCCCCTTCCGTTCTCGATAGGCCCGCAGCCCCGCATCGCAGAGTCGCGCGAGCACCCGGGCCCCGTATTCCTCCAGCGACAGCTCCGCGAGCTGCCCCGACTCCAGGCCGACTCGCGCAGGCTCCAGGACTCCCGGCAGCATGTGCGCGCCCCGGTGCTTCTGGTGCGAGGCCATGACCTCCACCGGGTCCCGATAGAGGAACAGCCACGGCACGCCGGGAAACGCACGCTGGAGCAACGGCAACTCCAGCACGTGCCACGCGTCCAGCTTGAGGAAGACACCGTCTTCCTCGGGATGCCGCCGCTGACCGAGCGCGGCGACCACGGCGCGCAGCCACTCGATGCGTTGCTCGTCGGTGACGTGTCGAAGACGCAGATGCAGGCGCAGGACGACATCCACGGGACTCGCCTCGGACAGCACGATGTGACGAGGCAGTGAGGCCAGGAGCTGCGCGAGCAACGTCGAGCCGCAACGGGACATGTGGAAGACGAGCCCCTTGACGGGCAACCCCGGCCGCGCGGCTTGTCGCGCCACCAGCGTCTCCAGTGAAGTCTGATGCCGGAAGAGCAGGGCGAACGGATGGCGAAGCCTGCGCTCCAGTGTCTCGTCGAAGAACGGGTCCGTGAAGCGCCTGTCGCCCAGGTGGCACCAGTCGACGCGAGGCACCTCCCCATCCACATGGAGGCGCGCGGGAATCCAACCGTCCAGTCGCGCGTCGTCCGGTGCGAGGCTCATACCCAATCTCCGAGCCAGCTCCGGCGCGCGTCCCTCATCAGGTCGCGAAGCTCCTCCGCGGTGAAGTGACAGCCGTGCTCCGCGCCCAGTCGTGTCGCCAGGGCGAGGAAGGCCGGCACATCCATCCGCGCTCGCAGTGCCTCCTGGAGTGAGACGTCCTCCAGGACGCGCTGGCGGAAGCGCTCGAAGTCCTCAAGCGACACGGACGCCGCCCTCGCCATCAGGTGCCATGGCCCGAGCGAAGACCTCGCGGAGCCAGTCATCCACCACGCAGTCGAGCACCAGGTGCACGCGGTCCGTGTCCCCGAAGTTGTCCACGCGGTGGGGGAGGTTGAAGTTCAGGTACCAGCACTCGCCGGGCCGCAGGTCCACGCGCTGGCCCGCGAGCACGAAGGCCACGTCGGGATGCGTGACGATGGGGATGTGCAGCCGCACCTCGCCATCCTCGAAGCCCAGGTTGTAGTCCGTGTGCTCACGGATGTGCGCCCGTGCGGCGAGCTTCAACAGTCGCGCGGAGCCGATGGGACACTGAAACGCCGCGAGCGCCTCGCGAAAGGCCGGGCAGCGCGCGAGCAGCGGCGTGTCCTCGTAACTCTGTCGCGCGGTGGGGTCGGGGTACAGCCGTCCCTCCATTCCGCCCACGGAGCGCAGGGGCACGCCGCTCCAGTCGCCCTCGTAGTACCGGGTATTGAAGTGCGGCACCCAGGTCTCCGCCGGCAGGCGAGCCAGCTCCTCCTGGAGCCGCGCCGCATCGAAGGCGAGGGGCAGTCGGAGTCGGTGGGGCACAGGTGAAGGAGCCATGAGACCCGGTTCTACACCGTTCCCCTGTCCGTCAGCCCGTGCGGGTCCGGGCGCGGTGGTCGGCCTTGGCCCGGGCAAGGGCCGCGTGCGCTCGGGCGAGCGTCTCCCGGGGGTCTTCTTCACCCTCGACGGCCACGGCCGCGCCATGGAACTCGAAGGACTCCAGCTCCTCATGGAGCTGTGCGCGCAGGGCCTCCGTGGCCCGGGCATCCTGACCCGGCAGCGCCACCAGCAGCGTGCCGCCCTCCCATCGCACCGCGAAACCGGACGGCACGCCCACGTCTTCCAGGCGTCGAGCCACGTCGCGCAGAGCGTTGTCTCCCGCGTCGAAGCCGTGCCGGAGATTGAGCCGCCCCAGACCCACCAGATCCACCAGGAGCACCCCACAGGGCACGCCGTCCCGTCGGCAGCGACCAATCTCCCGCAGCAGGCGCTCTTCGCCCACGCGCCGGGTGGCCAGCCCCGTCAGCGGGTCCACGCGCAACATCCGCTCCCGCTCGTCCTTGGGCGAGACTCCACCCAGCTCGGAGAGCGTCAGGAGCTGCGCGGTGCCGCCCGGAATGGGGAACGGCCGCGCCACCCAGCGAATCCGACGGGGACGTGGGTGCTCCAGGGCCAGCGTCAGGTGCAGCCCTCGGGATGATTCGGACGCCAGGTCGAGCAGCAGCGAGCGGCCCGACGGGTCCGCCGTCAGCTTCGCCACGTGCTGGCGGAAGTCGTCGAACGTCAGCTTCGGAATGCCCTCCAGCGGCAGGCCGAGCATCTCCGACAGCGCGGCGTTGCCCGCGAAGGGCTGACGCCCCGGCGCCACCAGCAACGTCGCCACATCGAGCGCCTGGATGGCGTCTCGGATTTGCGCCAGCGCGGCGACCTCCGAACGCGAGGGCTCCTGTCGCGAGCGACCCAAATCCCTCGCCTCCATCCGCGCGCGGGACCTCAGTTCCAGGTCGCCCGCCACGCGCCGGGCCAGCTCCCGCAGCGCCGCCAGGTCCTCGGTGCCGAGCACCAGGGGCCGCGTGTCGATGACACACAGCGTGCCCAACACCTCGCCACCAGGCGTCACCAGCGGCGCGCCCGCGTAGCTGCCGACGATGCCGTCGCGCACCAGCGGGTTGTCCCGAAACACCGGGTGGCGCGTGGCGTCCGGAACGACCAGGGACTCGCGGCCCATCACCACGTGGTGACAGAAGGCCCAGTCCCTCGGCGTTCCCCTGTCCCGCGCGAGCGCGTGCGGTAGCCCCACATGCGCCTTGAACCACTGGCGATCACCCAGCACCAGCGTCAGCAGCGCCACCGGCACGGCGAAGGCCTGGGCCACCTCGGTGACCAGCTCCTGAAGCTCCGCCTCGGGCGGGCCTTCATCCACCAGTCGCATCGCCTCGATGCGCGCCAGCCGCTGGTGCTCCTCGTCCGGGGTGTTCTCCGTGGGCGTGGAGGGCAGGGGGCGTTGTCCCGCGAGCACGCGTCGCACGGTGTCTCGCACCGTCTCCGCGGGCGCGCGGCGGCTCAGCAGCGAGTGGATGCCCAGGGCGTCCTTGAGCTGCCACGCTCGCACGCGCAGCTCGTCGAAGGCGGTGACCACCACCACCTGCGTGCCCTCCGCGTCCTGTCGCTCACGCAGCCAGGTCAGCAGCGTGAACCCGTCCACTCGCGGCAGCGCCAGGTCCGTGAGGAGCAGGGCGGGCGCGTTGCGCTGGCGCACCACCTCCTGCGCCTCCGCGCCATCCCGGGCCAGCACGCCTTCGAGCCCCTCGCCAGCGACGAGGGCGAGCAGGCCAGCGGCTCGGTGGGGGTCGGGCTCGGCGATGAGGGCGTAGCGGGCCATGTCCCGTGGATGCTGCCACGGATGCACGCGGGCGGGTTACAGGGCTGAACCTGGCGGGTTGCTCGGGTGACGCTCGAGGGCAGGGCCCTACCGGGGGTCGCCCGGCGTGACGGAGGTGCCCGGGGAGGATTGGGGGTAGCGGACGAAGAGCCGGCGCAGCGCTCCCCGCTGACGACCCAGTTCCTCCGTGCGCGCCGCCGAGTCCACCAGCAACATCAACCCCAACCCCACGCACGCCGGTATCAGCGGCAACACCCAGCCGAAGTCCGCCGCGAGCCAGCCCACCAGCGCGACGTGCACCCCGGCGAGCCCCAGCGCGGTGCGAGCCACGGCGCCCAGCGTGCGCGCGCGTCGGCAGCGCCAGCCGAAGACCAGCAGCAACACGGCCGTCTCCAGCAGGCCCGTGAGGGCCACGATTCCCGAGGAGCGCATCAGGCGGTCCGCGCGCAGGTTGTCCAGCGCGAACGCGTGAATCTCCACGCCCGGCACCGCCACCTGACCCGGGAGCGTGCTCTGTCCGTGGAGCCCCGTCGCCGTGACTCCCACGAAGAGCGTCTTTCCGCGCAGCGCCAGGTCCAGTCCCACCGAGCGAGGATCCGCGTGGAGCACATCCGCCAGACTCACCCGGGGAAGCCAGTCCGGCGCGGGCAGGCGCATCAGCGGCGCGCCGTGGTCGAGGGTCGCCCGGCGCTGCAGGGACTCGCCCTGCTCGGGCATCAGGCGCAGCGCGGTCGCCAGGGCCAGGGAGGGCCAGACGTGCTCGCCCACGCCGACGGCGTAGGGATAGCGGCGGATGACACCATCCGCGTCCACCAGCATGTTCAACATGCCGCTGCCCTGTGCCGCCATCCGCAGCGGGGCGATGCTGCCGGCGACCTCTCGGGCCTGGAGCCGCAGCGAGCCCACGGGCAGCGGCAACGGCGATCCGAGCGCTCCGTCCGCGAGTGGCGGCATCAGCGACACGTCCTCGGTGAGTGCGGCGGCGCCCAGGATGACGACGCCGTTCTCCGCGAGCGCCTCCGCCAGCCGGGCATCTCCGTCCTGCGCATGAAGCCGGGCTTCCAGGTCCGTTACCAGGGCCGCGCCCGCGGGCTGGTCCGCGAGGCCCGACTCTCGCAGCGCCGCCAACATGTCCTCCCCGAGCTCCAGCGCATCGCGCGAGCCGGGCTGGTCGAACACCACGTCCACCGCTACCGCCGAGGGACGCTGGGCCGCCAGCGCGCGGAAGGCCCGGGCCCACGTCACGCGCGACAGCGGCCAGCGCTCGCCCAGCGCGGACAGGGCCCGGTCATCCACCTCCACCAGCACCAGGTCCGCGCTCCGAGGGACTCCCGGCAGGAGCCGGCTCACGGCCTGGTCATACAGCGCGCGTTCGAACAGTCCCGGCGCGCCACCCGTCACCGCCGTCACTCCGGCCAGCGCCAGTCCCACCACGGCCGCCAGTCCGCGCAGCAGCGGCGGGGAAGGGCGAGGCAGGCGCGGGCCGCGCGCGGGCGTCTCGGGGCTCGGGCTCATTCGAAAGTCTCAGGGCCGGAGGTCGAAGGCGAAGATCTTCGACGGGAAGCCGATGAAGCCATCCGCGTCCACCGGCAGCACGCGCCAGAACCACTTGCCCGCGAGGCCCGCCGGCACGGCGAACTCCTGGGCCTGGGACTCGAACGTGCGCACGCCCGCGGCGAAGTCCGCCGTCCGGCCCAGCTCCACGCGGTACGTCTTCGCGCCCGGCACGGTGAACCACTCCAGCTTCGGCGCCGTGGTGAAGCTCCCACCGCGCGGTCCGTTCAGCAGGGGCGCGGCGAGCAGCGGTCGGGGCGGCTCCGGCGCGGCGCCGGGCAGCACGCGAGAGCCCTGGCCTCCGGCCACCTCGACTTCGCCCTTCTCCGCGCCCAGCGCCACCTTGCCTTCGAGCGTCTCCAGGCGACTGCCGCCGTCCTCCTGCGCCGACACCCGGAACTGCGTGCCTCTCACGCCGGCCACCGCGCCTCGCGTGCGCACCTCGAACACGGAGCCGTCGCCCCCGGGCGCGGCGAGGGTCTCCACCGAGCCGCGCATCAGCTCCAGGCGCACCACCCGCTTCGCGTTGGCCCCCAGCTCGATGGCCCCCAGGCGCAGCATGCTGTCGGACAGCACGCGCACCCGGCTCGCATCCGCCAGTTCCAGCTCCGCGCTCGCGTCCTTGCTCGTGTGGAACAGCTCACCGGTGTAGAGCGAATCACCGACGCCACGGGGGCGCAGTTCGTCGGGAGCGGCGCCCGCGGAGACCTCACCGCTGGCCGCGCGCACCCGGGCCACCCGAGGCTGCGTGGGACGCTCGACGTACGCGAGCTGGAGCTGACCCGGCTCGCCCGGTACCGCGGGAGGCGCCACCGCGGAGACGCGCGTGCGTGACACGCCCGCCGACACCAGGATGTCCGCCGCGGCCTTCGCCACCGCGAGCCCCTGACCGTCCAGCCGCTCCGCGTCGGGCAGCCGCGCGGCCACCGTCACCGCGCGAATGGCGGGGCGGGCCGAGAGCGCCTCCGCGACGTGCTTCAAGCAGGCTTCCGTCGAGGGCCCCTTCGGCTCCAGCTTGCGCCCCATCTCCACGCGGCCGTTGACGAAGCGCAGGCCGCCGCAAGGAGCTTCCGCCGTGTCCTGGGCCCGGGCCTGGAAGGCCGCGAGCGCGAACACCATCAGGCAGGGAAGGGTCCGGGTCATGGCGTGGCCTCTTGTGCCGAGGGCTCGGCGGTCTTCACGATGTTGAACTCGACGCGGCGGTTGTTCTCACGACCGCGCGCCGTCGCATTGCTGTCCACTGGCTTCGTCTCGCCGTAGCCCATCGCCTCCAGGCGCTCCGGCGCGATGCCGGCCTTCAGCAGGAACTCCCGCACGTTGTTCGCGCGGCGCTGGGACAGGTCCAGGTTGCTCGTGTCCGAGCCCTGGTCGTCGGTGTGTCCCTCCACGCGCAACCGCTCCAACTGCGGGTTCGCCTTGAGCACCGAGGACACCTGCGCCAGCAGGCTGAAGGACTTGGGCAGGATGACGTCCTTGCCGGTGGCGAAGTACACCTTCTCCAGGATGACGATGCGCGAGCCTTCCAGCCTCACGCTCGCCTTGCCCTTGTCGGGGCACCCATCCTCGTCCTTCACCCCGTTGATGGCCTCTGCCTCCAGCGGACAGGCATCCACCGCGTCCGGTACGCCGTCGCGGTCATTGTCCGCATCCGGGCAGCCGTCCGTGTCCTCGAAGCCGTCCATGTCCTCGGGCTCCGAGGGGCAGCGGTCCTCCGTGTCGATGAGGCCGTCTCCATCCGAGTCCACCGGCGCGGGCGCCAGCGTCAACGGAGCGCCAGGCGTCGCGGCGGAGGGCTCGGTCGTCGAGGGTGTGTTCGGGTCCTGCTCATCCGGGCACCCGTCCTCGTCCTGATAGCCATTGAAGGTCTCCGGCTCGCCAGGGCACACGTCCGGTCCATCGAGGATGCCGTCGCTGTCGTCGTCTGGATCCAGGCAGTCGTCGTCGTCCTGGAAGCCATCGAAGTCCTCGGGCCCCAGCGCGCACTGTCGCGAGGGCGTGGCCGCCGGTGGCGAGGCCGTCCAGGCCAGCCCTCCGAGCACGCGGAAGCCCGGCGTGCCGTAGCCCCGCGTGAGTCCCGGGCCCGCGCCCAGGTGCGCCGCCAGCTCCTCGGTGAAGCGGTACTTCACCGCGCCGAGCGCCTCCAACGGACGCTCCTCGGCGTTCGTCTCCTTCAGCCCCAGCGCGCCGGACAGGGTGGCCGCCACCGACAGCGCCTGGGTGAGCGGCACCTCCGCGCCCACGGCATACGAGAACTCGTTGCCCACGCGCAGGTTGCGCAACTTCTGCTCGCCGCGCAGATTCACTCCCACGTTGGCCAGCAGGCGCAACGAGTCTCCGGCCCACTCGGCCACGAGCCTCGGTTGGAAGGTCAGCCCCTTGGTGCCCAGGAAGTCGGAGCCGCCCCCCGTGGGCAGCGTCACCGGCGCGACGAGGGCCAGGTGCAGGCCGCCTTCCGTCGACAACAGCCGGACCTTCGGCACCAGTCGCAGGTCACCCACGCCCGTGCCGGCGGCGCCATCCGCCAGCGTGGGCGAGATGGCCGTTGCGGGCTGTGACGTCGTCGTGGAGACGGGGAGCGTCACACCCAGCTCCAACCGGTCGAACAGCGCTACCGCGCCCATCAAGTCCAGCGTGAGCTGGCTGTCGACGATGCGGTAGACGAACTCGTCGCGGCGAGGATCCAACAGGTTGAGCGGGTTCTCCCCGTAGTTGACCGACAGCCCCACGTTCCACTCGAGGTGCTTGCCCACGCGCGCGCCATGCAGCCCCAGCACGTCGTAGGCGCCGGGGCCCGGCTTGTACTGCTGCACGTCGATGGCCTGCGAGGCCTGCGCCTGCGCCCGGGCCGCGCTCGCCGTCAGCAACAGGGCGCCCAGCAGCGCGAGGACGGTGGGCCCTCGGAGATACGCCGCGTGGCGCGCCAGGGTCCTCGAACTCCGTCCACACGACGCGCCGGGACAGAGTGGGTGGGATTGCACTCGCATGTCCCGACGGTGCCAGAAGGGAACGGCCCACATCAACGGGCCGCCAACAATTCAGAGACGTGCCGAGCCAGCGAGGGCAGGGGCTGAGGCTTGGGCAGCACCAGGTCTACGCCCAGCTCCCGGGCCCGCGCCGTCAGCTCCGGCGACGCGAAGGCCGTGAGCAACACCACCCGGGTGTCCGGTGTGTAACGGCGCACGAAGTCCGCCAGCACCAGGCCTTCCTCGGACTGCGTTCCGCTCAGCCGCAGGTCGCTGATGACCAGGTCATAGCGGCCCGTCGTCATCAGCCCCAGCGCCTCGTCCAGCGCCTGCGCCGAGTCCACCCGGTACCCCGCGCTCGCGAAGAACTGTCCCAACACCCAGCACAGCGCGGATTCGTCGTCGACGATGAGGAGGTTCTGGGACACGCGCCGGCCGTGAGCAAGTCAGGGGCCAGGGGTCCTTCTCACCCGGGCCCCATGACTTTCCCGGCACTTGCGAGCACGGCCGCCCCGCCCTGGTGCCGGGTTTTCCAGATCATGGATCCGACTTCTGGAATCCAGATCTGTTGATTCCCAAACGTTTCAGGCGCTCATAGAGGGAGGAACGGGGGATTCCGAGCCGGAGGGCGGCGCGCTCGACGTGGCCGTTCTCCCGTCGCAGCACGCGCTCGATGTGGCGGCGCTCCAGCTCTTCCAGCGTCAGGTCGTCCTCGACGCGGGCCTCGTCGGCGGAGGACTCGAAGCGCAGGTCTCCGCGTGACAGGGGGCCGCCGCCGGACAGCAGCACGGCGCGCTCCAGCACGTTGCGCAGCTCTCGGATGTTGCCGGGCCAGGGGTAGCGCGTCAGCGCGGCCTCCGCATCGGGCTGGAGGCCCACGCCACCGCGTCCGCGTGCGCCGCCCATCTCCGCGAGGAAGTGGCGGGCGAGCACGGGGATGTCCTCGGTCCGCTCCCGCAGCGCGGGCACGTGGAGGATGAGGGTGCTGACGCGGAAGTAGAGGTCGCTGCGGAAGCGCTTCTCGCGGGTGGCGACGCCCAGGTCCTGGTGCGTGGCCGCGATGAGGCGCACGTCGACGCGCCGGTCTCGCACGTCCCCGAGGCGGCGGAAGCGCTTCTCCTCCAGCACCTTGAGGAGCTTGGGCTGGACGGCCATGTCCATGTCGCCAATCTCGTCGAGGAAGAGGGTGCCCCGGTCCGCCACTTCCAGGAGGCCCTGCTTCGCGGCCACCGCGCCCGTGAAGGCGCCCTTCTCGTGACCGAACAGCTCCGAGTCCAGCAGGTCCTTCGACAGCGCGGCGCAGTTGAGGTCCACGAAGGGAGCGTCCGCGCGCGGGCCGCCCTCGTGGAGCCAGCGCGCGAGCACGCTCTTGCCGCTGCCCGTCTCGCCGGTGACGAGCACGGGACTGTCGCTGTGTTGCATGCGCCCGGCTTCGGCGCGCAGGCCCTGGATGGCGGCGCTGGTGCCCAGGAACGGGTCCACCGTGGCGCGCGCGGTGCGGGACAGGTCGGCGCGAAGGCGCTGTCGCTCGCGGCGCTGGGCCACCAGCCGCTCCAGCACGACCTTGAGGACGGCCAGCTCCACGGGCTTGGTGAGGAACTGCTCGGCGCCTTCCTTGACGGCCTGGACGGCGAGCTCGATGGAGCCGTGCCCGGTGAGGACGACGAGCGGCACGGCGGCGTCGATTTCCTTGAGGCGGGGCAGCAGCTCCAGCGCGGTGCCGTCCGGCATCCGGTAGTCCACCACCGCGACGTCGGGGCGGTGCGTGCGGAAGACTTCCTGGGCCTCGGCGAGGCTCTGGGCTTCGTCCACGTCGAAGCCGTGGGCGGTGAGGTAGCCCCTCATGCCCAGCCGGACACCGGGCTCGTCGTCCACCAGGAGGATGCGGGTACGTGTCATGAGGCGAGCGAGTCCAGGTGCAGGCTGACGGAAGGCGAGGACACCGCTGGTAGCAGCAGCGTGACTTCGGCGCCACCCTCCGGGTGATTGCGCAGGCGAATGACGCCCTGATGCTCCTCCAGGATGCGCTGGACGATGGACAGGCCCAGGCCGGTGCCGCCCCTGCGCTTGCTGAAGAAGGGCTCGAAGACGTGAGGCAGGTCCTCCTCGCGGAAGCCCGGCCCTCCGTCCCTCACGGTGCAGCGCACCCAGGCGCGGCCTTCCTCCTCCATGGGCGAGGTGGCCACCTTCACGGTGGTGCCCGCGGGCGAGTGCTGCACGGCGTTCTCCAGCACGTTGCGGAAGACATGGAACAGTCGACGTGAGTCCATGCGCACCGCCGGCAGGGCCTCCGCGAGCGTCTGCGTCACCGTCACGCGGGACTGCTCCCCGGTGAGCGCGCACGCGGCCAGCGCTTCCTCCACCACGGGGCGCACGGGGCCTTCCACCCATTCGCCCCGGGTGGGGCGGCCGTACTCGAACAGCTCCTGCGTCAGGTGGTTGAGGCGACGCACCTCGCCGCGCAGCACGTCCAGGTACGGGGCCAGCTCCGCGCGAGCGCCGACGGTGGCCTCCACGGCGTCCACCACGGCGGAGATGGAGAAGAGGGGGTTGCGGACCTCGTGGGCCACGCCCGCGACGATGGCGCCCATCGCGGCCATCGTCTCGCTGCGGCGCAGGCTGGCTTGCAGCTCCAGCAGCCGCGTCACCTCGGTGGCGACGACGATGATGCGCGAGTCCTCTCCGCCGACCTCGTCCACCCACGCGGCGGCCAGCTCCCACGTGCGGCGTGAGCGCGGGTCCTTCACCTCGCGGATGAGGCTGCCATGCGTGCGGCGAAGCTCGTCCACCAGCGGCAATGTGCTGGACCAGGGAGGCTCGCTCGCGACGGTGGACAGGGGCTGGCCGGAGGGGTCCAGCCCACCGAACAGGATGCACGCGGCGGCGTTGAGGCGCTGGATGGTGCCGTCCGCGCCGAGCACGACGAGCGGCGAGGTGACGGCGTCGAACGTGCGGCGCCACTCCTGGGCGGAGCGGCGGAAGCTCTCGTGGAGGCGCTGGCGCAGCTCGTCCGCGAGGTACCGGTCGGTGATGTCGGTGACGACGCAGCCCACGTGCAGTTCGCCCTGGTTGTCCTTCGCGGAGGCCGCCGCGCGGCTGCGGACCCAGCGCACGCGGCCGTCGGCGCAGATGAGGCGGTGCTCCAGCTCCACCTCGGAGCCGGGCGCGAGCGACTCGATGCGGGCGCGGTAGCGGGCGCGGTCCTCGGGGTGGATCATCTCCGCCCAGAGCGGCGGCGGGCCGCCACCGGGGCCGGGCTCGGCGAACGCGGACGCGGGATAGCCGGTGGTGCGTTCGATGACGGGCGTGCAGTAGAAGTCGCGCAGCGCGCCGTCGCGCAGCTTGCCGCCCCACAGGTAGTCGGGCAGCGAGCGCGTGAGCACGTCGAGGAGGCCTTCGTGTTCCTGGAGGCTCTCCTCGGCGCGCATCCGCTCGGTGAGTTCAGAGAGCGAGGCGATGACGCCCAGGACTTCGCCGCCCGTGCCACGCACGCGCGAGTAGCTGCCGAACCAGAAGCGCGGTTCGCCCGGCGCGGCGGGGGTCTCCACCTCGAGGCAGGTGTCCTGGACGGGCGCATCCGTCTCCAGCGCGCTCTTGAGTCGCGGCGCGAGGAGCCGACCCAGCTCTGGCATCACCTCCGACACGTGACGGCCGAGGTGTCCTCCCGCGGGCAGCCCGTTCATCGCCGCGAGCGCCGCGTTGACGTGGATGTAGCGCAGGTTCCGGTCGAAGAAGGCGAAGCCCACCGGGGTGACGTCCATGATGGCGTCGCGCAAGGCGCTGGAGTCACCGGCGCTGCGCAAAGCGGCGTCGCGCTCGCGGCGGGTCCGCTCCCGGGCGTGTGCGAGCAGCAACGCGGGAGTGCCGGCACAGGTCAGCACCAGGGCCGCGGTGGTGAGGACACGGGGCAGGGGGCTCGCGGCATCGGGGCTGGCCCAGGCCCACTCGATGAGAGCGGCGAGCGCGGTGGCCATGAGGACGGCCAGCAGCATCTGACGGCGGGTGGGGAACTCGTGCATGGGGGTGTGGGGAGCGCGAGCCTAACCGGAATCGAGCCCGCCACCGCGCCACCGGAGCTTGGGACAGGTGCGCCCGTTGTTCGGTGAGCAAGGGGGCGGGTCCTCGATGCTCCTGCCACATGCGGGTCTGCGAGGACCGCGAGGGCGCGTGCTCACCCAGGGGAAGGGTGCGCCTCTGCCATGGACGACTCACGCGCGGCGCGCTCCAGGAGGTCCCTGACCTCCGCGTCGGAGGTCTGCTCGAACTGGCGATACCAGAGGCCTACGGCGAAGAACGGCTCCGGGGTCCGGACGCACACCGTCTCGTCCGCCAGCGTCGCGAGGTCCTCGCAGGTCTCCAGAGGTGCGACGGGCACGGCGACGACGATGCGAGCGGGCCCTTGCTTCCGGAGCGCGGCCACGGCGGCGCGCATGGAGGAGCCGGTGGCGAGCCCATCATCGACGAGGATGACGTTGCGTCCGCGCACGTCCAGGGCGGGTCTTCCCTGTCGGTAGCTTGCCTCGCGGCGTTCGAGCTCCCGGCCTTCGCGCGCGGCGACCGCGTCGATCTGCTCCAAAGGGATGCCCACCTCCTCGATGACCTCGGGGTTGAGCACGCGCACGCCGCCGGTGGCGATGGCGCCCATCGCCAGCTCCTCGTGTCCGGGCGTCCCCAGCTTGCGAACGACGAACACGTCCAGCGGAGCACCCAGCGCGCGCGCCACCTCGTAGCCCACGGGCACTCCGCCGCGCGGCAGGGCCAGCACCCGGGTTTCAGGGCGGTGACCATGATGTGCGAGACGCTCCGCGAGGGCTCGACCCGCCGTGGAGCGGTCCTGGAACGCAGGTCCCTGCATGCGAAGCTCCTTGTCCGTGTGCCTCCTGGCGCACTTCTCCCCTTGAAATTGGGCACGAGCGAACGAAGAGGAACGTCTCGCCACTTGTCGCCAGCCCGGAGAGAGGGCGAGGTCGTCGCGGTGTCCGCTCGGCCGTGGCCCTGGCACATCGAGTGGCCACCCAGGCAGGCGGCCCCTGGCTCAAGTGTCCTGGGAGCCCGGTTCGCCCGCGATGATGGTGGGCATGCCCGGCTGCCCTGGGGGCGGCGGGTCATGGATGCCAGGCGGGGTGATGTCGGGCGGCAACGGCGGCTCGATTTCCGGCGGCTGACGCATGGGCGGGTCCTGCTCGGGAGGATTCCGCGTCGGCGGCTCGCGCTGGGGATGCTGCGGGTCGGGTTCCTTCACGGGATTGTTGGGCGTCGGCTCGCGCGTGGGAGGCAATGGCGACGGCGGTCCGGGAATCGGCGGTTGCTGCTGGGGCATGCGTGTGGAGCTCCTGAAGAGGTCTGCGACTGTCCGTCCGCTCAAGGTGTGCATGCCCGGGCAGGCGGGCACCGTCTCGTCCATCTCCCGAGCGGGGCCTCGTGCCCTCCCGGGCTCCAGGGGTGACGAGCGTCCCTTCGGGGCCTGGAGCCGTCGGCCAGTGGCTGCTGCACCGCGGCATGAGCGCCTTCACGTTCCCCGGATGGGGCTCATCAAAAACCGAACAGGAGGCACGACATGAAGGCAGCCTTTTGGGGTCTGGGAGGTCTGGGGCTGGGTGTGGGGTTGATGTACTGGTCCGACCCGCGCAGTGGTCGCTGGCGCAGGTCTCACCTGCAGGGCAGGGCGGTGCATGCCGCCCACGAGGCCGGAAGCGCGGCGGGGGTCGTGAAGCGCGATTTGACCCAGCGCTCGCGGGGCTTGTTCCTGGAGTCCATCGGACGGTTCCGCTCGGAGACGGTGGATGACGTGACGCTCGCCGAGCGCGTCCGGTCGGCGCTGGGCCGCGTGTGCTCGCATCCCGGCTCCGTGAAGGTGGCCGCGCGTGATGGCGTGGTGACGCTGGAGGGCTCCCTCCTGCTCGAGGAGTTCAAGCGCGTCATTCCGTTCATCGGTCGCGTGCGCGGCGTGCGCGGCGTGGAGAACCGGCTGTTGCCCTTCGCGGAGTCGGCCCGTCAGTCCGAGCTGCAGGGCGGCGTGGCACGGCGGGGACCCACCCGGACGTTCGGTTCGGCGCACTGGTCGCCCTCCGCGCGTTTCTTCGGCGCGCTCGGTGCCGTGTCGCTGGCTTCGGGGGCCATCCAACGCGGAGGCGTCGTGGGCGCATTGCTTGGCGCGGGAGGCCTGGTGCTGGGGCTGCGCGCGCTCAGCAACCTGGAGCTGCGTCGGCTCACCGGCATCGGCGTGGGGGCTCGTGCCATCAGCCTGCACAAGGACATCACGGTGAATGCGCCGGTGGAGGAGGTCTTCGCCTTCTGGGACGCGATGCAGAACTTCCCGCGCTTCATGACCCACGTGGACGAGATTCGCGTCGACACCGACGGGCGCTCGCACTGGAAGGTGAAGGGCCCCGCGGGCCTGCACTTCGAATGGCAGGCCGTGGTCACCCAGCGCGTGCCCAACAAGCTGCTCGCGTGGAAGAGCGTGCAGGGGACTTCGGTGGAGAACGCGGGCGTCATCCACTTCGAGCCCACGCCAAAGGGGGGCACGCGGGTGGACATCCGCCTCGCGTACAACCCGCCCGCGGGCGCCATCGGCCACGCCTTCGCGCGACTGCTGGGCGTGGACCCCAAGCGGCAGATGGACGATGACCTGCTGCGCCTGAAGTCCCTGCTGGAGCGCGGCAAGGCCACGGGGCGCGAGACGGTGACGCGCGAGTCGCTGTCGCTCGGGCGCGGGGGGCGGGAGTCGCTGATGCACTGACGCAGTTGGAGCGGCGAGCGAGCCGCCTCGGCGCCCACACGTCCAGCCTCGCGCAGGATTTGCGCACCCTCGGCCCCGAGTCGATGGGTGCGCATTTCTTGCGCGCTCCTGGGTCGTCCATGCCCTCCTGTGGCTGGCTCGGTGCTTGCTTCGGAGTTCCTCCTCCGATGCGGGGCGAGCGGTTAATCTGGGCCCCGACACCATGGCGGAAACCTTGTTCGAGGAGCTGAAGCGGTACGTGGGCTTTGGAGCGCGGGACGAGCAGTCACTCGTCGGCCTCCATGCCATCGCGCATCCGCATTTCCCCCGCATCGCTCGCGTCTTCTACGACCGCATCCTGGAGCACGAGGGCGCGCGTCGGGCGCTGGAGGGCGGCGAGAGCCAGGTGGGCCACCTGCGCGGCACGTTGCAGGTGTGGATGGACCAGCTCCTGCGGGGGCCGTGGGACGAGGCCTACTTCGCGCTGCGCTGCCGCATCGGCCGCATGCACGTGCGAATCTCCCTGCCGCAGCACTACATGTTCGGGGCGATGAATGTGTTGCGCCAGGAACTCAACGCCATCATCGACTCGGCGTACCTGAATCAGCCGGAGACATTGCACGGCGCCCGCGCGGCGCTGGGGCGCATCCTGGACCTGGAGCTGGCCATCATGCTCCACACGTACCGCGAGGACCTGCTGGCGCAGCAGGCGCGCAACGAGCGACTGGCGACGTTCGGTCAGCTGGTGGGCTCCATTGGCCACGAGCTGCGCAACCCGCTGGGCGTCATCGAGACCTCGCTCTACATCCTGCGCAGCCGCGCGGGTCCGGTGGTGGATGAGCGCACGACGAAGCACCTGGACCGCATTGGCGAGCAGGTGGGCATCGCCAACCACATCGTGTCCGACCTGCTGGACATGATTCGGGACCGGCCGCTGCAACGCCAGGAGGTCTGGCTGGACGAGGTCTGGCAGGAGGCCCTCAAGGCCGTGGCCTGTCCGGAGGGTGTCACCGTCAAGACGGAGGGACTCGTCTCGCTGCCACCGGTGCACGGGGACGCGGGGCAGCTGCGTCAGGTGTTCGTCAACCTGTTGGAGAACGCCGTGCAGGCCCTGGAGGAATCGGGTGGCGGCGTGTCGCTGGTCGGTGCCGTGCGCGAGCCCGGCCAGGTGGAGCTGGTGCTGGAGGACACGGGCCCTGGGGTCAGCGAGGTCATCCGGGGACGGCTCTTCGAGCCGCTGATGACGACGAAGGCCCGGGGCATCGGCCTGGGCCTGCCACTGGTCCGGCGCATCCTGGAGCGCCACGGTGGCACCATCACCTATGCGCCGCGCGCGGGAGCGGGTGCTCGCTTCGTGATGCAGCTCCCCAGTTCGCCCGAGGAGGGCCCCCATGCGACGCTACCTCCTGCTGGATGACAACCGGGCGCTGGCGGAGAACCTGGCCGAGATTCTCCGGGACGAGGGCCACCAGGCCACCGTCGTCAGCTCGGGTGACGAGGCCCTGCGCGAGGTGGGCGCCACGCGCTTCGATGCGCTGGTGACGGACATGCGCATGCCCGGCATGAGCGGCGCGGACGCGGTGCGACGCATCCGCCGCGTGGACCCGGGGCTCGCCGCCGTCGTGATGACGGCCTATCCGCGCGAGGACGATCTGGCGACAGCTCGGCGCGAGGGACTGCTCGCGGTGCTGCCCAAGCCCGTGCCCATCTCCACGCTGATGGGCCTGCTGGCCAATGCGAGACGCGACGGCCTGGTGGTGGTGGCGGAGGACGACCCGGCGCTGAGCGACAACCTCTCCGAGGTGCTGCGCGCTCGCGGCTTCTCCTGCGTGACGGTGTCGTCGGTGCTGGACGCGGACCTGCTCTCGTGCGCGACGCCGTTCGCGGCGCTGGTGGACCTGCGCATGCCGGGCGGGCCGGACGGAGAGACGCTCCGGAGGTTGCGGGCGCGCTACCCGAGCCTGCCCACCTTCGTCATGACGGCGTGGCCGGACCTGGCGCCGCTGGACGTGGGCGTGGATGTCTTCTCCAAGCCCTTCGACACGGGGGCGCTCATCGGCGCGCTGGAGACGAGGTACGCCGCGCGCCCCGGGGCCACGCCATGAGCGAGCCCATTCCCCAGCCTCCCGCGCGAGTCCTCGTCGTGGACGACAACGCGGCGTTCCTCGACAACCTCGACGAGCTGCTGGGAGACGCGGGCTATGCGGTGCGCGCGGCGTCGACGTGCCGCGACGCACGGGAGAAGGCGCGCGAGGGCTTCGATGTGGCGCTGGTGGACCTGCGCCTGCCGGATGGTGACGGGACGGCGCTGGCGGCGGAGCTGAAGGCGGGAGCCCCGGACTCGGAGGTCGTGCTGCTCACGGGCTTCGCCACGCTGGAGACGGCCGTGGCGGCGGTGCGCGCGGGCGCGTGTGCCTACCTGATGAAGCCGTGCGCGCCGCGAGAGCTGCTCCTCACGCTGGAGCAGGCGATGCGGCAGGTGCGGCTGCACGCGGAGAAGCGCGAGCTGGCCCGGCGCGCGCAGGTGACGGAGAAGCTGGCCGCCGTGGGGACGATGACGGCGGGGCTGTCCCACGAGATTCGCAACCCGCTCAACGCCGCTGCCTTGCAGTTGTCCGTGTTGGAGCGGCGCGTGCGCAGGCTGCCGGATGGACAGCAGGGCACGCTGCTGGAGCCCCTGCTGCTGGTGCGTGACGAGATTCGCCGGTTGGACCACATCCTGGAGGACTTCCTCCAGTTCGCCCGTCCTCGGGAGTTCCGCCCGGGCTCGGTGGACGTGAAGGTGCTGGTGCGCCGCGTGGTGGACCTGCTGAGCAGTCAGGCCGAGACGCGGAAGGTGACGCTGACGCACGGTGTGCCGGAGGCGCCGTTGCCCGCGCTGTCTGGAGAAGAGGAGCGGGTGCGGCAGGTGCTCATCAACCTGTGCCTCAACGCACTGGAGTCCACGCCCGCGGGAGGTCGGGTGACGCTGACCGTCGGCGCGGACGAAGCGCGGGTGTGGATCACCGTGGACGACTCGGGCCCGGGCGTCCCGGAGGCCATGAGGGATCGCATCTTCGAGCCCTTCTTCACCACCAAGGCCCAGGGTTCGGGACTGGGGCTGCCCATCGTTCACGCCATCGTCACGCAGCACGGCGGGACGCTGGAGGTGGGCGCGGCGCCCGGAGGTGGGGCTCGCTTCCTGCTGCGCTTGCCGGTGGCGCGGTAGCGGACCCGCGCGCACCGGGAGCAAGCCCGTCGACGCTCAGAAGCCGACGGGCGGAGTCACAAGGGTGGTGGAGGCGGCGCTCGCGCAGAGGATGCAGGCGCTCTGGTTGGAGCCGTCCGCGCGCTGTCCCGGCTTGTCCGCGCTGGCGACCTGACGACGCTCGTCCATGCCTCCGCCGGGCTCGTTGGTGAACCAGACGTCGAACTCGTAGTGCACGGGCACGGGCTTGCCATCCAGCATCGCGGGCTCGTAGCGCCACGTGGTCAGCGTGCGGATGATGCCGTCTTCCAGTCCGGAGAGGCTCTGGAGGGACTTGCAGTCGGTGACGGTGCCCTCGGCGGTGATGGTGCAGCGGGTGACCACCGCGCCCTTGGGGACGGCGTTCACGCGCGAGCGTATGTTCTGGGTGAGGTCCGCGAAGTGCAGCCTGCGCCCCGTCAGGAAGCGGGGAGGGGTGATGCCAGGGCCGAGCGTGAAGACGCCATCCTGCTCAGGCATGGGCCTGGTGGAGGGCGGCGGAGGCGTCGGGGTGGGCTTCGCGACTTCTGGCGTCGCTTCCGCCACCTGGACGGGGGCGACAGGCACGCTGTCGATGGCGACGGCGGGGGCGGCCGGCTCCGCGTCGAGCGGATACGGCGTTCGGGACAGCTCCGTGCGGACAATCCCCTCCGTGTCCGGGATGAGCAGCGGACGCGGGCTGGGCTCGCGGGCCTTCTTCGTCGGGGCCTTGGCCGCGCGGACCGGACGGCTCACGGTGGAGGAGAGGTTGACCGGGATGACTCGCGGCGTGGGCGCGACGAGGGGCCGGTGGACCCGGGGCTCCTCGATCTCGAAGGCGCGCTCGTGATTCGAGACGGGCGAGGCGTCTGCGGAGGCGGTGTTGGAGGTGGGCGGAACGGCCATCGCCGGCAGGGGGACCTGGGAGGTGCCCAGGGCGACGGCGAGCGCGGCGCCCCCCAGTCCGCTGACCAGCCGCCAGGACCTGCGCGGGGCACGGGGCTCCGGCACGGCCAGGAGCCGGCGGATGCGCGCGAGCAGCGAACCCCCATCCGCGCCGAGCGCGAGCAGGGCGGACGGCGGCGCGCGGAGCTGTTCGATGAGCGCGAGGGCGCGCGCATAGAGGAACGCGTCTCCGCAGGACTGCACGGCGAGGTCATCCGCGCAGTGCTCGCGCTCCTCGCGAATGCGGTGGGACAGCCACCAGACGGCGGGGTGGTAGAACAGGAAGGTCTCCACCAGGGCCTGGAGCAGGTTGACCAGGTAGTCGTGGCGCTGGATGTGCGCGAGCTCATGCGCGAGCACCGCCTCCAACTGCGCGGGTGTCAGGCCGACGATTGCGCCCGCGGGGACGAGGATGAGGGGGCGCCACAGGCCGATGACCTGGGGCACGTCGACGCGGGCGGACGCCAGCAGTCGGACGGGGCGCGTCAGGCTCAGCCGCGTGAGCGCCTGGGCCAGCGCCTCACGCCAGGCGGCGGCGGGCTCCTGGGTGTGCAGTCGGGACAGCCGCTGGGCCGCGTACCAGGAGATGAGCATCCGCGCCGACAGCAGCAGCACGCCGCAGCACCAGGCCGGGAGCAGCCACGGGCGCACAAGCTCCAGCCAGGAGGTGCTGGCCGCCACCGTCGCCGGAGACGCCACGTCCACCAGCGAGGTGCCCGGGGGCAGCGTCGCCGACAGGAGCATCTCCGCGGACAGGCCGCCCGACGTCGGAGTCACGGGGACCGACGTCCCCCACAGCGCGCCCAGGAACGTGCCGAGCGGAAGCAGCGCCATGGTCAGCAGGCCCAGACAGGCGACGACATAGCGGCCCCGCGCCGAGCGGCGCGACATCAGGGCCAGCAGTCCCGCGACCACCAGTGCCACCGCCGCGCCCTGCCAGGCGAAGGCGAGCAGGGCTTGTTCCAGCGAGTCCAGCACGTCCATCACTTCCCCCGCCTCTCGTGCTCGTCGAGCAGCTTCCGGATCTCCGCCAGCTCCTCCGCGGAGGCCCGCTTCATCGAAAGCGCCTGGGCCACCACGCTGGACGCGGAGCCGCCGAAGGCCCGGTCCATCAAGTCCCGCAGCAAGTCGCGCTGCGTGCGCTTCTGGCTCAGGGCCGCTTCGTAGACATGGGTGCGCTCGCTCTCATCGCGCTGGACGAGCCCCTTCTCCGTCATGTTCTGCAGGAGCTTGAGGACCGTGGTGTAGCCGGTGTCCTTGTCCTGCGTGTCCCGGAGCGACTCATGCACCCGACGTACGGTGCTGGGCCCCAATTGCCAGAGGACACGGAGGATGGCCAGCTCGGCGCGCGTCGGCTGCGGTGGAACGGGCATCATTCGCGAAAGTATTACGACGTACGTCGTAACTGTCAACGACGGACGTCGTAGATGCCCGTCATGGAACACCGCGTCGCCCGCGCGTCGGTGTCCGGCTTCGCGTCAGGACTCGGCGGCGAGGTCTCCGGGGAGCTCGTCGGCGTCGGGCTTCGGGGGCGCGCCGTCGGCCTGGGCGCCGTACTCCTTGAGGCGGTACTGAATCTTCCGCACGCTGATGCCGAGCACCTCCGCGGCGCGCGACGTGGAGCCCTGCACCATCTCCAGGGTGCGGAGGATGGCCTCGCGTTCGATGGCCGCGAGCGTGGCGCCGGGGATGAGCGCGCCCTGGCTCGTGCCGGTGGGACGGGGGCCGCGCAGCACGGGCGGCAGGTCGTCCGTCGCCAGCTCCTGGCCCTGGGTGAGGACCACGGAGCGCTCGATGGCGTTCTCCAGCTCTCGGATGTTGCCCGGCCAGTCGTGCGCGAGCAGCGCCTGGAGCGTGCCCGGTGCCAGGCCGCGCACGTGCTTGCCGTAGGCCTCGCCGTACTTCTCCAGGAAGTGGTTCACCAGCGCGGGGATGTCGCTCTTGCGCTCCCTGAGCGGCGGCAGCGTCACGCTCACCACGTTGAGCCGGTAGTAGAGGTCCTCGCGGAAGCGGCCCGCCTTCACCTCCGCGGCGAGGTCCCGGTGCGTCGCGGCGACGATGCGCACGTCCACCTTGAGCGTCTGGGTGCCGCCCACGCGCTCCAGCTCGCGCTGCTGGAGCACGCGCAGCAGCTTCACCTGCACCGTGGGGGAGATCTCTCCGATTTCGTCCAGGAAGAGGGTGCCGCCGTCGGCCAGCTCGAAGCGGCCTTCCTTGCGCGCGAGGGCGCCGGTGAAGGAGCCCTTCTCGTGGCCGAACAGCTCGCTCTCCAGCAGGTTCTCCGACAGCGCCGCGCAGTGGACGCGGATGAAGGGCTTGTCGCGGCGGGGCGACTCCTGGTGCAGCGCCTGGGCGATGAGCTCCTTGCCGGTGCCGGACTCGCCGAGGATGAGCACCGTGGCGCGGGTGCTCGCCGCGCGGCGCACGACGTCGTAGATGCCCTGGAGCTGCGGGGACTCGCCGATGATGTCGTGGAAGCGCCGCACGCGCGTGCGGACCTGGTCTCGCAGGGCCTCCGCCTCGCGGCGCAGACTGCGCTTCTCCAGGGCCTTGGACAGGATGACGAGCACCTGGTCGGCGTCCAGCGGCTTGAGCAGGAAGTTGTCCGCGCCGGACTTCATCGCCTCCACGGCCATCTCCACGCTGGCGAAGGCCGTCATCATGACGAACGTCGCGTCGCTGCCCTGCTCGCGCGCGGCGCGCAGCAGGGTGAGGCCGTCCATCCGGGGCATGCGCACGTCGGTGAGCACCACGGCGGGGGAGAAGTCCGACACGCGCGCCAGGGCCTCCGCGCCGTCGGCGGCCTCGGCCACGTCGTAGCCCTCCTCGTTCAGGATGGTGGCGATGGCTCTGCGGGCATTGTCCTCATCGTCGACGACCAGGATGCGCTGTGCGGACATGGAAGGGGGGCTCGAGGTGTCAGGGAAGGGTGAGGACCGGGATGGGCTTCGAGTGGGAGGCGTCGGGTTTCGCACGAGGGCTGGCGGCGCGGGCGTGCCACGTCTCCACCACCGCTTCGATGCGCGGCGCGATCTGGATGACCGAGCTGGGGAAGCAGTGGGCGGGCAGCTCGGAGAAGATGAGGCGCACCACCTCCGCGTCCAGGTCGGTGGCCACGGCCACGTGGGGACGGACGATGAGGTCGGTGAGGTGGGGTGGCTGGCCGGGACCGCTCACCACCCGGGCCACCGCGCAGCTCTGGTAGAAGAGGACAGTCACGTCCGCTTCGCGTGCGCGCTCCAGGAACGCCAGCAGCGTGCGCCCCTCCACCGCGCCCACCAGCAAGGTCTCCGGTGCCCAGCGTCCATCGTCCGCTGGGCCCTGCTCGACGAGCGGCAAGCCGATGGGGACGGGCGGCGCACGGTCGCTCGTCAGGACGGCACCTCGCTCGCCCTGCCAATACAGACGCGTTTCGTACTCAGTGACGGTCACGGACGTCATGGGCGCTCCTTCCGCCGGGCCCTGTTCCGGCATTGCCCTTACAACCCGTGTGCCGCGAAGGTGCTTCATGGTGGACCGGGGATTCGCCCTGAAGTCCCGGACGGGCGGACGAGGGTAACTCATGGCAGGCCAAAGAGACGTAGCACCACGGGGCCCGTCCAGCTGACCAGCAGACAACCGGCCACCATGAGGGGAAGCCCCAGTTTCAACAGCTCGGAGGTGTCGAGCCCCTCGCCCGCGGCCATCGCGTTGGGCGGGGTGCTGATGGCGAAGGGGATGCCGAACGAGCACCCCATGGCGACGAGGATGGGCGTGGACGCGGAGGGTTCCACGCTCAGGGCCAGGGGCATCAGCAGCGCGGCGGTGCCGGTGTTGCTCATCAGCGCGGACAGGCCCGCGGCGACGATGACCAGCGCCCCCAGTCTCGCCTCGCGCGGCCACGCCTCCAGCCGGGCGCCATCGAGCGCGTGGGCCACCAGGCCCGACTGCTCCAGGAGTTTTCCCAGCGCCAGCCCACCGGCGATGAGCAGCAGGGTGGACCAGTCCAGGCGTCCCAGGTCCTCGCGTTTGAGAAGCCCGGTGCCGAACAGCAGCGCGGTGGCGCCCAGGGCGACGACCGGTGCGGGCACGCCGTGGAGCGGCTCCGACAGCCAGGCGACCACGCAGGCGGCGCTTACCGCGAGCACGCGTCGGCCGGAGGCATCGAGCGTGCGGGCGGGCTGTGCGGGCAAGGTCAGCGCACCTCCCATGCGGAAGCGCAGGAGCACGAGGCCGAAGCCGAGCAGCAGCATCAACACCGTGAGGGGCAGGGCGAACGCCATCCAGCCCGCGAAGGTGACGTGCGCATGAGCGCTCGCGGCGGACACCGCGAGGGCATTGGGGCCGCTGCCCACGGGTGTCGCCATGCCGCCCAGGTTTGCGCCCAACGCGACTCCCGCGAGCAGGGCGGGCCGCAGCGGTGTGCCCGGAGGTGAGGCGAGCAGCACGGGCCTGAGCGCGGCGAGCATCATCGCCGCCGCGGCCACGTTGGACATCCACATGGAGAGGAAGGCCACTCCGCCCATGACGAGGAGCAGCAGGAGGCGGGGCCGGCCTCGCGACAGGCGCACGACGTGCCGCGCCACCGCCGAGTCGAGGCCGTGGCGCATGGCCGCGACTTCCAGCGTGAAGCCACCCAGGAACAGAATGAGCACCGGGTCCACGCCCCATGTGAGCACGGAGGACAGCCGGTACTCCGGCCCCAGCGGACCGAGCACCACCGGCGTGGCGCCCAGCAGGAGCAGGGTGGGCACGAAGGGCGGCACCAGCTCCGTGAGCCACAGCACCAGGCACACGCCCGCCACCAGCACCGTGCGCGATGCCACCTCGCCGTCCACGCCGAAGCCCGCGAGCCCGGCCACGGCGACCAGTCCCACCAGCGCGAGCACGGGCCGGGTCCAGCGACGCCGCGACGACGGCGCGACGGTGGCCTCGGGAAGGCTGGGCGACAGGGCCTCGGCGTCCGCGCGTGTCGAGGCGAGTGGGGAGGTCATTGCAAGGGACGCGGGGAGGAGGGACCTACGCGTTGAATTCCCTCGCCAGCTCGCGGCGGTCCTTGTCCTCGATGAGGTGCTGCGCGTAGCGCACCAGGTCCGCCTCGGTGACGATGCCGAGCAGCGCGCCGTCCTGCCCGACGACGGGAAGGCAGCCGAACTTGTTGCGCAACATCAGCACCACGGCATCGCGCAGCGACGCCTCGGGCGTCACCGTCGTCACGTCCCGGGTCATGATGTCGGCGGCCCACAGTGGCTGCGCGGCGGGGTCCGTCGCGTGCGTGGCCGCGGCCCTCAGCAGGTCTCGGTGGGTGATGAGGCCCACGAGCTTTCCCTGTCGGACGACGGGGAGGTGCCGGATGCGGTGCAGGCGCAGCAGCTCCTCCGCCTTGCCCAGGTTCTGGGTCTCCTTGAGCGCGACCACCTCGCGCGTCATCAGCTCTCCGACGATCTGCATGTGGCGCTCTCCCGGTAGATAGGTGGAACTCCCGGGGGCCGCTGCATGGAAAGGGCCAGCCCGGATTCCCTCGGGCTACGGCGATTTCAGCGCCCTGTACACGCAAGGTTTGCGCGTTCGTGTGGTGCCCCGCATTCCTTGCGCGAGCGGTGTTGACTGGAGCGCTTCCAGCCCTGGCCACCGGGCAGGTTGAAGCCGGTCCCGCTGTGCGCTAGATGCTCACCCAGTCGCTAGGGGTGCCCCTCGTAAGGGGCTGAGACGGCCGCGTGGCGCGGCCAACCCTTGGAACCTGAACCGGGTCATACCGGCGGAGGGAAGCGGCCCGGAACCCCCCTGGGGGCTTCCGTCTGCCTTCCCGCCCGTCCTCGAGGAGAGAGAGATGAGCGGAGCGTCCAGAAGCCTCAAGGTCGATGGCAAGGTGCTCGAAGGCATCAGCCAGGGCCCCCTGCCAGCCTCGCGCAAGGTGTTCGTGAGTGGGGAGCTGCACCCCGACTTGCGAGTCCCCGTGCGGGAAATCAGTCAAACCCCCACGCGGCACGGACCGGGCGCGGATGCCCGGGTGACGTCGAATCCCCCCGTGCTCGTCTATGACTCCAGCGGTCCGTACACGGACCCGGAGGCGCGAATCGACCTGCGCCAGGGCCTGCCCGCCACGCGCGAGGCCTGGGTGCTGCGTCGCGATGACACGGAGGAGCTGGCGGGAATCACCTCCGACTACGGCAAGGAGCGCGAGGCGGACCCGAGGCTCGCGGGGCTGCGCTTCGGCCATCGCCGCAAGCCCCGCGTGGCACGCCAGGGCGTCAACGTCACCCAGTTGCACTACGCCCGGCGCGGCATCATCACCCCGGAGATGGAGTACGTGGCGCTGCGAGAGAACCTGCGCATGGACGCGTCGCTGTCCGCGCAGCATCCGGGCCACTCCTGGGGCGCGTCCATCCCCCGCGTCATCACCCCGGAGTTCGTGCGCGACGAGATTGCCCGGGGCCGCGCCATCATCCCCGCGAACATCAATCACTCGGAGCTGGAGCCGATGATCATCGGCCGCAACTTCCTGGTGAAGATCAACGCCAACATCGGCAACTCCGCCGTCTCGTCCTCCATCGAGGAGGAGGTGGAGAAGATGGTCTGGTCCATCCGCTGGGGCGCGGACACGGTGATGGACCTGTCCACGGGCCGCAACATCCACGAGACGCGCGAGTGGATCCTCCGCAACGCGCCGGTGCCCATCGGCACGGTGCCTATCTATCAGGCGCTGGAGAAGGTGGGCGGCAAGGCGGAGGACCTCACGTGGGAGATCTACCGCGACACGCTCATCGAGCAGGCCGAGCAGGGCGTGGACTACTTCACCATCCACGCCGGCGTGCTGCTGCGCTACGTGCCGCTCACCGCGAAGCGACTGACGGGCATCGTCAGCCGGGGCGGCTCCATCCTCGCGAAGTGGTGCCTGGCCCACCACCAGGAGAACTTCCTCTACACGCACTTCGAGGAGATCTGCGAGATTATGAAGGCGTACGACGTCAGCTTCAGCCTGGGTGACGGGCTGCGGCCGGGCTCCATCGCCGACGCGAACGACGCGGCGCAGTTCGGCGAACTGGAGACGCTGGGCGAGCTGACGAAGATCGCCTGGAAGCACGACGTGCAGACGATGATCGAAGGCCCGGGCCACGTGCCCATGCACCTCATCCAGGAGAACATGACGAAGCAGCTGGCGGTGTGCGGCGAGGCGCCGTTCTACACGCTGGGGCCCCTCACCACGGATATCGCGCCGGGGTATGACCACTTCACCAGCGGCATTGGCGCGGCGATGATTGGTTGGTTCGGCACCGCGATGCTCTGCTACGTGACGCCGAAGGAGCACCTGGGGCTGCCGGACCGCGACGACGTGAAGGAAGGCGTCATCACGTACAAGATCGCCGCTCACGCCGCCGACCTGGCCAAGGGGCATCCGGGCGCTCAGGCCCGCGACAACGCGCTCTCCAAGGCCCGCTTCGAGTTCCGCTGGGAGGACCAGTTCAACCTCTCCCTGGACCCCGAGCGCGCCCGCGCCTTCCACGACGAGACGCTGCCCGCCGACGGCGCCAAGGTCGCCCACTTCTGCTCCATGTGTGGACCCCAGTTCTGCTCCATGAAAATCACCCAGGATGTTCGCGACTACGCGGAGAAGCTTGGCGTCACCGACGCCACCGCGCTCGACTCGGGGATGGAACAGAAGAGTGAGGAATTCCGGAAGGCAGGCAGCGAGTTGTATCGCTGAGCCACGAAGCCAGGAATCGAGGGCGTCAAACGACCTGCTACATCACCTGTCCGAGACGTGACAATGAGAGTGGGTGCATGTCATGTTAGGCAGGCATGGGCGCGGTGCACGCGCCCTCGATTATCTGGAGGGGATACTTCATGGAGACTCCGCCGCGGGAGCAAGTGGGTTCGTACATCACCGGCACTCCGATGCCGACCCAGGATGAGAAGACGATGGGGCTGATCGCCCACATGGGAACCATCCTGGCCAACTTCGTGGGCCTGGGCTTCGCGGTTCCGCTGGTGCTGATGCTGACCAAGGGCAAGGAGTCGTCCTTTGTTCGCGAGCACTCGGTGGAGTCGCTGAACTTCCAGATCACCCTCTTCATCGCCGGCCTCGTCGGCGTCGCCACGTCGTGTATCGGCATCGGGCTGGTGTTGCTGCCCATCGTCGGCATCCTGGCGCTGGTGTTCGGCATCATCGGCGGGCTGAAGGCGAACGAGGGGCAGCTGTACCGGTACCCGTTCGCCATCCGGTTGGTGAAGTAGTCGGCACGGCGGCGGCTCCCTTCGGGGAGCCCGCGGCCACTCGGGCGGGCCAGGCGCGAGCGCGCGGGCCCGCCCGTCGTCTTTTCAGGGGACGCGCGAGCGGCGAGCACTCGGGTGCATCCTCGCGACGAGGCAGCGCGGTCTCGGCCCCGCTTGGGTGGCAGCGTGGCGCCGGTGCGGGCCTTCAGCCGCCGATGCCCATCATGGACAGCAGCATGGCGCCGGTGGTGCGGGCCTTCAGTCGCCGATGCCCATCATGGACAGCATCGTGGCGCCGGGGCGGGCCTTCAGCCGCCGATGCCCATCATGGACAGCAGCGTGGCGCCGTTGCCGGGCTCGGTGAAGCGGTGGCCCTCGGGCTTGTCGCCCAGGGCAGCGCGGATGGCCCGTGCCAGCTCCACGTCCGTGGCCCCACCCCGGATGAGCTGATGCAGCGGCGCCTGTGCGCGGCCGCCCAGGCAGCTGCGCAGGTCGCCATTCGAGGCCACGCGCACGCGGTTGCACCCGCCGCAGAAGTTCTGGGTCAGCGGCGAGATGAAGCCCACGCGGCCACCTGGCGCCTTCCAGTAGCGCGCGGGACCGGAGGTGACGGAGTCGGCGGCGGCGCCTGTCTCCTCGGGCTCGGCGGAGAGGTCCAGGCCCTCGCCGCGCAGCCGGTCCATCAGCTCGGCGGTGGGTACCGGAACGCCCTGGCCAAAGGGCATCAGTTCGATGAAGCGCGGGGTGATGCCGCGCGCGTGCGCGTACTCCACCAGCGCGCGGGCCTCGCCATCGTTCACGCCCCGCATCACCACGACGTTGAGTTTGAGCGAGGCGTAGTGGGAGGCCGCGGCCGCGTCGATGCCCCGGAGGATGGCGTCGAAGTCCCCCTGCTTGGAGATGCGGCGGAACGTCTCCGGGGACAGCGTGTCCAGGCTGAGGTTGAGCTGGTCGACACCGGCCTCGCGCAACGGGGCCGCGAGGGCCTCCAGGTGGCTGGCGTTGGTGGTGATGGCCAGGTGCCGCACGCCTGGGATGCTGGCGATGCGCCGGGCGATTTCCAGGATGTCCGGACGGATGAGCGGCTCACCGCCGGTGAGGCGCACGCGGCGGATGCCCAGCGCGGCGAAGATGCCGGCGATGCGTCCCAGCTCCTCCGCGTTCAGCAGGTCCTTCTTGCCGCCCCAGGACGCGGGAGAGCAGTACGTGCAGCGGAAGTTGCAGCGGTCCGTGATGCTCAGCCGCAGGTACGTCATGCGGCGCCCCTGCGCATCCAGCAGGGGAGGGGCGAGCGGATCCGTCTGGAGTGCGGGCGTCGTCACGGGCGGCCTGACCTCATAACAGCCGCCAGGGGGACGTTCATCTCAATCCCCCCAGCGTGAGGGGCTCAGCCCTCGCTGCCCGTGGCCGACCGGATGATCGGCACCTTCACTTCGACGGGCTCGCTCGGGGCGGCACGCGGGGCGACCGGCGCGGGCTCCAGGTCATCGTCCAGGTCCGTCAGACGCGCCAGCTCCGCCTCGGCCTCGTTCGCCTCCTGCTCGGCCACGGGAAGATTGAGCTTCCGCAGCGCCATCTCCTCCTTGATGCGGATGAGGCCCTCTTCGCCGATGTCCAGGAACGCCCGGACGACTTCCGGGTCGAACTGGGTGTTGGCGCAGCGGCGGATCTCCTGGATGGCGTTCGCGAACGAGGTGCCCTTGCGGTACGGCCGGTCACTCGTCATCGCGTCCAGCGTGTCCGCCACGGCGAAGATGCGCGCGCCGATGTGGATCTCCTGCCGCTGGAGGCCGCGCGGGTAGCCCGCGCCGTCCCAGCGCTCCTGGTGCGACAGGACGATGGCGGAGGGCGTGGAGAGGAACGGGATGGCCTGGATCATCTGGAAGCCAATCTCCGGATGCTTGCGCATCTCCAGCCACTCGTCCGGCGTGAGCTTGCCCGGCTTGAGCAGCACCGCGTCCGGCACGCCAATCTTGCCGATGTCGTGCAGGAGCGCGCCGCGGCCAATCTCCTCCAGGTCCTTGCCGGAGATGCTCATCCGGCCGGCGATGGCGGACGTGTAGCTGACCACGCGCTGCGAGTGGTCGCTCGTCTCGTGCTCGCGCGCGTCCAGCGCGGCCACCAGCGCCAGGAGCGTGTTCTGGTAGGTGTTGGCGATGTTGTGCAGCGCGCTGCGCAGCTCCGCGGTGCGGTCTCGCACCTTGCGCTCCAGCTTCTTCTGGTAGCGCTTGCGGGCCATCTCGATGCGGCGCTTGGCGAGCGCGCGCTCGATGGCTCGGATGAGGTCGGTGAGCTTCGGTGGCTTGAGCAGGTAGTCCACCGCGCCCCGGCGCAGGCAGTCCACCGCGGACTCCGTGTCGCCATAGCCGGTGAGCATGATGACGGACGTGTCCGGCAGTCGCTCTCGCAGGTTCTCCAACAGCCAGAGGCCGTCCTTGCCCGGCATCTTCATGTCGCTGATGACGAGCGGGGTGTCCTCCTCGCCAGCCACGTCCAGCGCCATCTCGGCGCCGCTCGCGACGACGCAGTTGTAGCCCTCTTCACGCAGGAGGACGGAGATGACGTCTCGGACAGAGTCGTCATCGTCGACGATGAGGATTCGGGGTGGGGCAGGGGGGATGGCTTCCACGGCGGGAGATTCTAAAGGTTTCCGGGTTTCAATGGCGAATGAGTCAGGGAAATTACCACCTTCCTCCACTTGCAGGTTGACAGTCCAGTGCGCTGGTCCGGAAGACGACCCTGGGAGGGAGGGCGGCCGGGCAGGCGTGGACGGGTCCTGGGAGGAAGTCGAGCCTTCAGGCCTGGGCCCTCGTACTCGCGCGGTCATGGCGGAAAGGCGCGAGGTCCAGGGTGGTCCGCTCTCCGAGGACGGCCTCGGCCACGAGCTTCGCGGTGATGGGGGCCAGGAGGATGCCGTTGCGGAAGTGTCCGGTGGCGAGGAAGAGGCCCGGGGTGGGGCCCTCTCCGAGGTAGGGCCGCTTGTCCTCCGTCCAGGGGCGGAAGCCGGCCCACGTCTCGGTGATGGGGGCGGACCCGAGCTCCGGGCACAGCTCCAGGGCCATGTCGAGGATGCGGGCCAGGCCCGCCGCGGTCACCTGCTTGTCGAAGCCCACCAGCTCCATGGTGCTGCCGGCGATGACGCGGCCGTCCGCGCGGGGGACGACGTAGCCCTTCTCCGACGTGAGGATGCGCTGGAGCAGGGGAAGGCGCGTCTGGAGCTGAATCATCTGCCCACGCGCGGGGCGCACCGCCTTCGCCTCCACGCCCGCGCCCTGGACGAGCGAGGACCAGGAGCCCGCGGCGAGCACCACCGCGTCCGCGCGCAGCACCTCGCCATCCAGGTCCACGCCCACCGCGCGGCCCGCTTCGTGAACGATGCCGCGCACGTAGCCGCTTCGGAACTCGGCGCCCACGCGCGCGGCGGCCATCGTCAGCGCGCGGACGAGGAGCCGGTTGTCCACCTGGTGGTCATCCGGGAAGTGGGCGGCGGCCACGGCTTTCGAGGAGAGGCGCGGCTCCAATGCGCGGGCCTGGGCACCGTCGAGCACGTCCGCGCGCAGGCCCATGCCGCGCTGCCACAGCACGGTGGCTTCCACGTGCTGCACCGCCGCTTCGCTGAAGGCGACCTTGAGGACGCCGCTGGGGCGGTAGGCGATGTCCACGCCGGACAGCTCGCGCAGCTCGTCGGCGAAGGCGGGATAGAGGGCGCGGCTCTTCAGGCACAGCTCGAGGAAGGGGCCGGGGCCGTCGGACTCCATCTGTGGAGCGAGCATGCCGGCGGCGGCGCTGCTGGCCTCCGCGCCGGGGATGGAGCGCTCCAGGACGGTGACGCGCGCGCCGGCTTGCCGCAGCCGCAGCGCGATGCCGCAGCCCATGATTCCCCCACCCACGATGATGACGTCCGAAACTCGCATGGACTTCTTTCCTGCTCGCCCCGTCGAGGGTTTGCAAGCGACTTGGACAGGGAGCCCAGAGGTCGGGTTGACGGCGGGGGCCTTTGCCATTACTGATGGGGCCGTGCGTTTCTCTTCCGTGCATCCCCATCATGCGCATCATCGGCTCGGCCCCGACGGGACCGTTCGCCACGCGCATGCCTGGGTGAGCCACTAGACGCACCACCCTCCCGGCACCTGCCGCAGCGAATGAAGGCCCGTCCTCCCCCGGACGGGCCTTTTTTCGTTTCCACGCGGCCTTCGATTCCCCCGCAGCCCCCAGCAGGTCTACCCATGTTGCTGAAGATCGCTCTTCCCAACAAAGGCCGCCTTTCCGAAGAGGTTCGTGAACTTTTCAACGATGCGGGCCTGGAGGTGCGCGGCAGAGGAGAGCGCGCACTCACCGCGTCGCTCGGCGGCGAGTTCGAGGCCATCTTCGTGCGCGCCCAGGACATCCCGGAGTTCGTCGCGGACGGCGCGGCGCATGCGGGTGTCACGGGATGGGATCTCGTGAGCGAGGCGGGGCGAGAACTCGAGCACCTGATGGACCTGGAGTTCGGCAAGTGCCGGCTCGTCGTGGCGGCGCGCGAGGAGAGCGGCATCACCCACTCCAACGACGTGCGAGACGGCATGCGGGTGGCGTCGTGTTTCCCCCGGCTGACGCAGGACTACTTCGCGCGGCGAGGGCAGAGCATCACCGTGGTTCCCGTCTCGGGCGCGGCGGAGATTGCTCCGCACCTGGGCATCGCGGACATCGTGGTGGACCTGACGTCCACGGGCTCCACGCTGAAGATGAACGGCCTGCGCGAGGTAGCCACGGTGCTGGAGTCCAGCGCGCGACTGGTTTCGAGCAAGACGAACGTCCCGGAGGCGCGCAAGCGGCTGGACGAACTGAAGCTGGCGCTGGGCTCGGTGCTGGCGGCGCGGGGCAAGCGCTACCTCATGGCCAACGTCCCCAGGGACTCGCTCGCGGGGGTGCGCGAGGTGCTGCCCGGACTCAATGGCCCCACGGTGGTGGACGTGCTGGACGGAGGGACGTTCGTCGCGGTGCACGCGGTGGTGGCGGCGAAGACCATCTACCGCACCGTCAACGCCCTGAAGGCCCTGGGCTGCGAGGGCATCCTCGTCACGCGCATCGAAAGGCTGGTGGCGTGATGACGCCGCTTCCTTCGTTCCTCCGCTATCGCGGACCGCTGGCCAGCCTGTCCCGCGAGGACCGGCTCCGATTGCTGCAGCGAGGCGGGGATGTGGACGCGCGCATCTCCGCCCGGGTGAGAGAGCTCATCGCCCGGGTCCGGCTGGATGGGGACTGGGCGCTCTTCGAGATGGCGCGCCAGTTCGACCGCGCGGAGTTGTCCGCACTGGAGGTCCCCCGCGCGCGTTGTGAGCAGGCGCTCGAATCATTGGACCCGTCGGTGGCGCGGGCCCTGGGTCGCGCGGCGCGGAATATCGCGCGGGCGCACGAGGCGCAGCGGCCTCGCGCGGTGGAAGTGGAGACGGAGCCCGGTGTGCTGGTGGGCCGGAGGCCGGACCCCCTGGGCCGCGTCGGAGTGTACGCACCGGGAGGCCGGGCGGTGTATCCGAGCAGCGTGTTGATGGGGGTGGTGCCGGCGAAGGTCGCGGGGGTGGGCGAGGTCATCGTCTGCTCACCTCCGGGGCCTGACGGTCTGCCCCACGCGAGCGTGTTGGCGGCGGCGGTGCTGGCGGGCGCGGACCGGGTCTTCGCGCTGGGCGGAGCGGGCGCGGTGGCGGCCATGGCGTACGGCACGGAGAGTGTCCCCCGGGTGGACCGCATCGTCGGGCCGGGCAATGCCTACGTGGCGGAGGCGAAGCTCCAGGTGGTGGGGGCGGTGGCCATCGAAGCGCCGGCGGGGCCGAGTGAAATCCTCGTCGTCGCGGACGAGACGGCGAGTCCGGACGCGGTGGCGCGGGAGATGCTGGCGCAGGCGGAGCACGACCCGGATGCGGCCTGCGTGACGGTGGCGCGAGGCGAAGGGGTGGCGGAGGCCATCGCGGAGCAGGTGCGGCGCCTGTCACTGGGTGCGAAGCGCGAGGAGATTGTCGCCGCCGCGCTGCGCTCACGTGGCGCGGTGTTGAGTGTGGCGTCGCTGGAGGAGGCGTGGCCCTTCGTCGCGGACTTCGCGCCGGAGCACCTGCTGCTCGCCACCGCCGCGCCCTCGGCGGACCTGGCGCGAGTGCGCAACGCGGGCACGGTCTTCCTGGGGGAGCGCTCCTCGGTGGCCTACGGCGACTACATGACGGGCTCCAACCACGTGCTGCCCACGGCGGGGCTGGCGAGGGCCTACTCGGGACTCAACCTGCTCGACTTCTACCGATGGACCACCTACCAGCGCGTGGAGCGCGCGGCGTCCCAGGCATTGGCGGATGACGTGGGGCTGCTGGCGGACAGTGAGGGCCTCTTCGCGCACGCGGACGCCGCGCGGGCCTGGAGGGCCGAATGATTCCCACGCGTGCATCCTATCGGGACATCCCGTTGTATTCGCCCGCGAAGCGACCCTGTCGCGTGGACCTGAGCGACAACACCAACCTCTTCGGGGTGCCTCCCGCCGCGGAGCGAGTGCTGCGCGAGTCCTCCCTGGAGTCGCTCTCGCGCTATCCCCGAAGCTATGCGCCCGACCTGCGCGGCGTGTTGGCCGAGCAGCTTGGCGTGACAGCCGAGTGCGTGACGACGGGCTGCGGCTCCGATGACGTCCTCGACAGCGCGCTGCGAGCGTTCTTGGAGCCGGGTGAGTTGCTCGTGTTTCAAGACCCGACGTTCGTGATGATGCCGCTGTTCGCGCAGGTGAACGGACTGCGGACGGCGGCGGTGCCCTTGCGCGCCGACTTCGACGTGGAGCCCGAGTGGCTGGTGTCCACGGGGGCGAAGGTCATCTACCTGTGCTCACCGAACAACCCCACGGGCACGGTGCTGTCGCGCGCGGCGGTGGAGCGCGTGGTGGAGCGTGCGCCGGGGCTGGTCATCATCGACGAGGCTTATGCCGACTTCGCGCGCGGGCCCGGCTTCCTGGACCTGGCGCGCACGTGCTCGAACGTGCTGGTGACGCGCACGTTCTCGAAGGCCTTCGGGCTCGCGGGGATGCGCGTGGGGTGGGCGGTGGGCCACCCGAAGCTCGTGGCCGAAGTCGAGAAGGCACGGGGGCCGTACAAGCTGACGACGCTCGCGGAAGCGATGGCTGTCGCCGTGCTGCTCGAGGACGCGGGTTGGGTGCGTGCTCGGGTGGAGGAGGCGGTGGAGAACAGGGAGCGCCTGCGGGACGCGCTGGTGGCGCAGGGTCTGAAGCCGCTGCCGTCCGAGGGCAACTTCCTGATGGTGCCGCTGCCCGAAGCGTCTGGGGTTGCGGAGCGGATGCGGGAGCGTGACGTGAACGTGAGGGCGTTCCAGGGACTGGCCGGGGTCGGGGATGCGCTCCGAATCGGCAGTGGACCGTGGCCCTTGCTGGAGGCGGCGCTCGTGGCGCTGCGGGAGTCCTTGGGATGAGAGTCACCCTGTTCGACTACGGCGCTGGCAACCTGCACTCGCTGACCAAGGCCCTTGCCACGCAGGAGGGCGTCGACGTTCGCGTGGAGGAGAGCCCGGCGCGCGCGGTGGATACGGATGTGCTCGTGCTGCCCGGTGTTGGCGCCTTTGGCTCGGCGGCGGCGCGACTGGCGCCCGGGCGGGATGCGATGCGCTCGGCATTGCAGAAGGGCCTGCCCTGCCTGGGCATCTGCCTGGGCATGCAGTTGCTGTTCGATTCGAGCGACGAGGGAGAGGGCGCGGGCCTGGGCTATTTCGCCGGAAGGGTGACGCGGCTGACATCGCGACGCGTGCCGCAGATTGGCTGGAACCAGGTGGAGGGCGACCGCACGTTGTCGGAGGCGAAGCTGGACACCGCGTACTACGCGCACAGCTTCGTCTGCCGCGTGGAGGACGCGTCGGTCGTGACGGGGTGGACGACGCACGAGGAAGACCGCTTCCCCGCGGTGGTTCGACGCGGCCGGGTGGTGGGCGTGCAGTTCCATCCCGAGAAGTCTTCGTCTTCGGGTGTCGCCTTCGTGCGGGCCTTCTTGCGGGAGGTGGCGTCATGAGGGCGATTCCCGCGATCGATCTGCGCGAAGGCGCGTGTGTGCAGCTCGTTGGAGGTTCGTATGAAGACGAGCGGGTGCGGGTGAAGGACCCGCTGGAGGCGCTGCTGCGATGGCGCGCCTTCGGCTTCAGGGCCTTCCACGTGGTCGACCTGGATGCGGCGCTGGGCCGGGGTTCCAATGCCGAGGCCGTGGCGCGACTTATCGCGCACGAGCCGGGGCTCACGTTCACCGTGGGCGGGGGTGTGCGAGAGCTGGAGCGGGTGGAGGCGCTGCTGGAAGGGGGCGCCTCGGCCGTGGTGGTGGGGACTCGGGCCATCGAGGACGCGGCGTGGTTGGCCGACGTCGCGAGCCGTCATCCAGGCCGCGTGGTGGTTGCTGCGGACGTGCGAGGCCGCGAGGTGGTGACGCGAGGCTGGACGGCGGGCAGTGGCATGACGGTGGGCGATGTGCTCGCGGCGCTGGAGCCGTTGCCGCTCGGTGGCCTGCTGGTGACCGCGGTCCACAAGGAGGGGCAGCTCGAAGGCGTCGACCTGTCGCTGATGCGCGAGGTGGTGGTTCGCAGTCGTCACCGGCTCTACGCGTCGGGCGGCGTGACGACGCTGGAAGACTTGAGGGCGCTGGCCTCGGTGGGGGCGTACGGGGCGGTCATTGGGATGGCGCTGTACACGGGGCGCCTGGATGCGCGCGACGTCGCGCTGGAGTTCGCGAAATGACCACTGTCACTCGAGAGACGAAGGAGACGCGGATCCGCGTGGAGCTGTCGGTGGGCCGGGGGAGCACGCAGGTGGACACGGGGCTCAAGTTCTTCGACCACATGCTCTCCACCTTCGCGCGCTACGCGGGACTCGACTTGAAGCTGCACGCTCGTGGCGACCTCACGCACCACCTGATGGAGGACGTGGCGATTACTTTGGGGACGGCGGTGCAGCGGGTGATTCCAGCGACAGCGGCTCGTTTCGCGGAGCGCACGCTCCCCATGGATGACGCGCTGGTGCAGGTGTGCCTCGACGCGGGCGGACGGTTCTTCTACCAGGGGCCGTTGAAGAATCGGCTCTACGAGCACTGGATGCGCTCGTTCTGCGAGCACGCGAAGGTGACGCTGCACCTGCGGGTGCTGCGAGGGAAGGACAGTCACCACGTCACCGAGGCGGCGTTCAAGGCACTGGGGCTCGCGCTGCGGGATGCGATGGTGGACTCCGGCACCGTGTTCAGCATGAAGGGCTCCGTGGCCCTGGAGGTGCTCTGATGCTGACGCGACGACTCATCGTCTGTCTGGACGTGAAGGGCGGCCGGGTGGTGAAGGGCGTTCGCTTCGAGGGTCTCCGCGACGTGGGAGACCCGGTGGAGTTGGCCCTGCGCTACGAGCAGGAGGGCGCGGACGAGGTGACGTTCCTCGACATCTCCGCGAGCGCCGAGGAGCGTGACACGCTCTGGGATTTGGTGCGGCGCACGGCGGAGCGACTGTTCATCCCGTTGACGGTGGGGGGAGGCGTCCGCACGGTGGAGGACGTGGGGCGTGCGCTTCGGTCTGGCGCGGACAAGGTGAGCATCAACTCGGCGGCGGTGGCCCGGCCGGAGGTGCTCACGGAGTGCGCGGAGCGATTCGGAGCGCAGTGCGTGGTGGCGAGCATCGACGCTCGGAAAGAGGGTTCGCGCTGGCGTGTCCACACGCATGGTGGGCGCAAGCCCACGGAGCTGGAAGCGGTGGCCTGGGCGCGTGAGTGTGTGGCGCGAGGTGCGGGTGAAGTGCTCCTCACCAGCATCGACCAGGACGGTGCCCGCTCGGGCTACGACCTGGAGCTGACGCGAGCGGTGGCGGACGCGGTGGATGTGCCCGTCATCGCGTCCGGAGGGGCGGGTAACGCGGAGCACGTGCGGGACGGACTCACGCGTGGCGGCGCGGACGCGGCGCTCGTGGCGGGCATCCTTCACGATGGGCTCACCACGGTAGGGGCCATCAAATCGCTGCTCCGAGCGAGCGGCCTTCCCATCCGGAGCACGACATGACGAGCGCACAGGGCTTGATGCAGGCGGCGGCCGAAGTCGCGCGCAAGGCCGGGGACGTGGCGCTGGGCTACTTCCGCGGCGGCATCGCGGTGGATACCAAGAGCGACGGGACGCCCGTCACGGTGGCGGACCGCACGGCGGAGCAGACCGCACGCGAATGGCTGGAAGCACGTTTTCCGGACGACGGCATCCTCGGTGAAGAGTTCGGGGAGACACGGCCGGGCGCGCGGCGCCGATGGATTCTGGACCCCATCGATGGAACGAAGACCTTCATCCGAGGCGTACCTCTATGGGGGACCCTGGTGGCACTGGCGGAAGGGGAGCGCATCCTCGTGGGCGCCGCGTACTTCCCCGCCGTGAGCGAGCTGCTGGTGGCTGCGCCAGGGGAAGGTTGCTTCTGGAACGACAAGCTCGCGCGAGTATCCGAGCAGGCGGACCTGTCTCGCGCGGTGGTGCTCTCCACGGACGAGCGCTTCCGTCAGCATCCCGAGCGCGGAGAAGCCTGGCGCCGCTTCACCCTCGACGCGGCCATCTCCCGCACCTGGGGCGATTGCTACGGCTACCTGCTGGTGGCCACGGGCCGAGCGGAGGTCATGGTGGACGAGCTGCTCTCGCCCTGGGATGCCGCCGCGCTCCAGCCCATCATCGAAGAAGCCGGAGGCGTCTTCACCGACTGGACCGGGCGGCGGACCTCCTTCGGGGGCAATGGCATCGCCACCAACGCGGCCCTGGCCACACTCACCCGTGAGCGCCTGGGCGCGACGGAGGCCACGTGATTCTGGACCTGGACCGACTCGACTTCACCAAGGGCGGCGGCCTGGTGACGGTGGTGACTCAAGACGCGCGCACCGGTGATGTGTTGATGGTGGCGCACGCGGACCGCGAGGCCCTGGAGCGCACACTCGCCACGGGGCAGATGCACTACCGCTCGCGCTCGCGTGGCCTCTGGCACAAGGGCGCCACCAGCGGGAACACGCAGCAGGTGGTGTCCCTGCGCGCGGACTGCGACGGTGACGCGGTCCTCGCCCGCGTCGAGAAAGCCGGGCCGGCCTGTCACACCGGCGAGACCACGTGCTTCGGTCCCGGAGGGGGAGACGCGCTGGCCGCGCTGGATGCCACCCTCGCCGAGCGCGCGACCCGACCCGATGCCCCGGGCGAAAAACCCAGCTACACGCGCCGCCTGCTCGCGGACCGCAACCTGCGTCTCAAGAAACTGGGCGAGGAGGCCGCGGAGCTGGTGACGGCCTGCGCGGATGCGGACGCCGGACGCGCCGCCGAGGAGGCAGCCGACCTCCTCTACCACCTCCTCGTCGCGGTGAGGCCGCTCGGCCTCTCCCTGGAAGACGTGAAGGCCGTGCTCGCGCGTCGTGCCGCGAAGCCAAAACTTCCCGGCAATGCTGGATGAGCGAGGCTCACCTCGCGTGCGAAGGACACAGGGCTATCAGGGCATTCCACGTATCAAACCCCGTTTTCAGGCCGTGTCAGCGTCGACCCGGATGGATTTGTCCGTCACGGCTGCATACGGACAGCAGGATTGCGACGGTGGAGTGATCGCGTGCAGCAGTGACTCTCTTCAACGAAAGGAGTGTTCCTGCTACACATCCAGACGCGCGGCGCTGTGGAGAACGCCGGCCGGGCGCTTCTTGGCATCGAAACCGTCCGCCTCACCGGAGGCATCGTGAACGGCCCCACCACGTACAAGGCAGAGCTCATCGACCGAGTCATCTTCTCCCGCTGGCAGAATCCTCCGACCAAGGAGGACGTCGCGGCGATGCTGGCTCAGATGGAGGAGGCCTCGACGCGGCTCAACTCGCGTCTCATCTACATTGGCTCCGTGAGCCCGAAGTCCAAGGTTCCCGACGCGAACGAGCGCACCATCCTCAACAACTTCCTCGTGGATGCGAGGAAGACGTGTGTCGAGCAGGCGTGGCTCATCTACGAGGGCACGGACCTGCAACACAATCTCCAGCGCGTCATCATCTCCGGCGTGCTCATCCTCACCCGGACCTTCGACAACTTCCTCTCGGTCGCAAAGTCGGGCGAGTCCATTGTCAAGGACGTCAGCGCCGTCCTGAAGAAGGACGCGGCGCCCATCTTCCAGCTCGCCAAGGACCGCGGCCTAGTCGCCTGACGCCGTCGCCGCTCAGCGCGCGCCGAGGATCTCCATCTCCAGGAGCTTGCCGTCCGCGCTCTCGGGGAACACGCTGACCGCGTCCACATCGACCAGGGGCGCGGCGGGGTTGCAGGTCTCCCACTCGCCCGTGCCACGAAACTGGCACACGGTGGGATTGACGAACGAGAAGCCTCCCTCTGGATCATTCAAGCCCACGCCCTTCGGCGTGCGGACGATGGCTCGCAGGGAGCCCGGGCCTTGCGCCCGGACACGGAACCCCACCAGGTGCTTGAGCGTGGGCGCGTAGCCCGCGCGCAGCGCTCCGTCCGCCGACCAGCGCGTGCCCCGCCTCGCGTTGCTCACCGGGACTCCCGTGAGGGGGTCTCCATCGAATGCCTGGAACGCGGGCTGGGCCCCCAGGAGCTGATCCGGCTTCACCGGCGCGGTCTCCACCGGCTTCGCGCTGGCCGCCGTGAGCAGCGCCGGGGCCCGGGCGCCTTGCTGGGCGGCGGCCGCGCGCAGCACGGACAGGGGCAGCAGGTCCGCGCTCGCGCAGCGGGACACCAGTCCATCCAGGAGAGTGCGCACGGTGGGGGGCAGGTCGACGGAGGCCTGGGCGGCGGGGGCGAGCCCCAGTCGGACGATGGAATCACAGGCCGCCGGGGTGCCTGGGCCCGCGTGCTCCAGGCTCCACTGGAGCTCGGGGATGTTCGGCGCTTGACCGACGGCGGTGTCCAGCAGCGCACGGGCCACGGTCTGCGCGCAGGCGTTGACCCTGGAGGGACAGCGCTCGCAGAGGGCGGCGAGCAGCCCCCGCATGGGGGTGTCCGCCCCCTGGGTGAAGGGGGCTCGGGCGGCCAGCGCTCCGCCCAGCTCACAGGCGCGCGGGGGCGGCTTGTCACAGGCGTCCAGCCGCTTGCGGGCCTCGGCCACGACGGTGGGCTCGTCGGGGGCGCGCAGGGTGGCGTCCAGGGTCCGCTCCACCGCGCGGCACTCAGGGGAGGGGGGAAGCGGCGAGGGGGAGGCGGGGGACGTGGCGGTGGCGTCCGGGGGGGGGGAGCTCGCGGGCGAGGCCCCGGCCGTCTCATCCTGGTGCGTCACGCACCACAGGCGGGTGAAGGCGAGCAGCGCCACGAGCATCAGGAGGAGGGTTCTGAGCGGGAAACGGCGCACGAGCAATCTCCTTGATTCCGACCGGGAGCGGGGGTTATCAGCCCCACCGGGTTCCATCCGCAAATAATGACGGAGGCGTGCGTGGCTGAGACGTTCGACGTGGTGATCATCGGTTCGGGCCCTGGCGGCTACGTGGGTGCCATCCGCGCGGGGCAACTCGGGCTGAAGACGGCCATCATCGAGAAGGACAAGCGTCTGGGCGGTACCTGCCTCCACCGCGGGTGCATCCCCACCAAGTCCCTGCTGTGGACGGCGGAGTTGTTCCACCACGTCAAGGAGGCGGGGGACTTCGGCATCGACCTGTCGAGCCCGACGGTCAACTGGCCGAACGCGATGAAGCACAAGGACAAGGTCGTCACCAAGGGTGCCAACGGCATCGACTTCTTGATGAAGAAGAACAAGGTGACGGTCATCAAGGGCCACGGCCGCATCGCCGGCAAGGGCAAGGTGGAAGTCACCGCCGAGGACGGCTCCAAGCAGGTCCTGGACGCGAAGAACATCATCATCGCGACGGGCTCGGTGCCCAAGTCCCTGCCGAACGTGCCGGTGGACCACAAGCGCGTGCTCAACAGCGACTCCGTCCTGCAGCTCGACCGCATCCCCAAGAGCATCATCGTCCTGGGCGCTGGCGCGGTTGGCTGTGAGTTCGCCTCCATCTTCAACCACGTGGGCAGCAAGACCTCCATCGTGGAGTTCCTGCCCGCGCTGCTCCCCATCGAGGACGCGGACATCTCCAAGGAGCTGGAGAAGCTCTTCCGCCGTCGCGGCATCGACGTGCACACCGGCTCCGCGGTGGAGAAGGTGGAGCACACGGCGGACGGCGTGCGCGTCACCATGAAGGTCGGCAGCGAGACGAAGACGCTGGAGGCGGAGCTGCTGCTGTCCGCCGTCGGCCGCTCGCCCGTCACCGAGGACGTGGGCCTGGACAAGACGTCCATCAAGACGGAGCGCGGCTACATCAAGGTCGACGCGATGCTGCGCACCAGCGAGCCCAACGTCTACGCCGTGGGCGACGTCATCCCCACGCCGATGCTGGCCCACATGGCGAGCTCCGAGTGCGTGCTCGCGGTGGAGCACATCGCCGGGAAGAACCCGCAGCCCATCAACTACGACCTCACCCCGTCGGCCACGTACTGCTACCCCGAGGTCGCCTCGGTGGGCCTGACGGAGAAGAAGGCCAAGGAGCGCGGCTACGACGTCAAGATCGGCAACGCCCCGTTCGGCGCGGTGACGAAGTCGTCCATCACCAATGAGGCCACCGGCCTCATCAAGATCGTCTCCGACAAGAAGTACGACGAGGTGCTGGGCATCCACATCATCGGGCCCCACGCCACGGAGCTGCTGGCCGAGGCGTGCGTCGCGCTGAAGCTGGAGATCACCACCGAGGAACTGGCGGGCACCATCCACGCCCACCCGACGCTCTCGGAGATCGTCCACGAGGGCGCCGAGGCCACGCTGGGTCACCCCCGCCACTTCTAGGCCCAGGCTCGTCGAAGGTCAGGCCGTCCCGGAGCGTGGTTCCGAGGACGGCCTTTCCATGTCCGGCGTCCGCTGGGGCGGGTGGCCAGGATGCCTGCACACCAGGAGGGCCAGCGATGGACTGGCACGCCGTCGGGGCAGCGGCGCCCAAGTCGGGACATCCAGGCCCTCCGGTGCCCAGGTCCGGGGCTGCCCGGCCGGAGCGGGAGCATTAGTAGGAAAGCGACGCGCGCGAAGGGCCTGCCAGAGCTGACGCCTCGCGTTAGAGGCTTCAGGCTTGAACGTCTTCCGCCCAAACCATAGAAGGCCCGCGACCCATGGCGACTCCTGATCGGTTCCCGCTGCCCCAGGTGACTGAGACCACCCGCAAGCCGGACTGGCTGAAGGTCCGGCTGCCGCACGGCGAAGGGTACGAGCGGGTCAAGGCCATCGTGAAGCGCACGAAGCTGGCCACCGTCTGCGAAGAGGCCCGCTGCCCGAACATCGCCGAGTGCTGGGGGGGTGGCACGGCCACGGTGATGTTGATGGGTGAGGTGTGCACGCGCGCGTGCCGCTTCTGCCACGTGAAGGTGGGGGCGCCCCCGCCGTTGGATCCGATGGAGCCCATCCATCTGGCCCAGGCCGTCAAGGAGATGGACCTGGAGTACATCGTCGTCACGTCGGTGAACCGGGATGACCGGCCGGACGGCGGCGCCAGCCACTTCGCCTCCGCCATCCGCGAGCTGCGCCGGGAGAGCCCGCGCACCATCGTCGAGGTGCTCATCCCCGACTTCAAGGGCGTGGAGAAGGACCTGACCACGGTGGCCGAGGCCAAGCCGCACGTCGTCGCCCACAACGTGGAGACGGTGGAGCGCCTCACGCCAACAGTGAGAGACCGCCGCGCGAAGTACGCCCAGTCGCTCAAGGTGCTCGAGTACCTGAAGAACCGTCCCGAGGGCCTCTACACCAAGACGTCCGTCATGGTGGGCCTGGGCGAGACGGACGCGGAGCTGGAGCAGACCTTCAAGGACCTGCGTGAAGTGGGCGTGGACGTGCTCACGCTGGGCCAGTACCTGCAGCCCTCGCAGTACCACCTGCGGGTGGAGCGCTTTGTCACCCCGGCGCAGTTCGAGTCGTACAAGAAGCTGGCCGAGTCCTACGGCTTCCTCTACGTGGCTTCGGGTCCGCTGGTGCGCTCCAGCTACCGCGCCGCCGAGTTCTTCATGAAGGGCCTGATGGAGCGCGAGCGCCTCGAGCGGCTCGGCTGACCGGGCCTTCATTCGTGGCTTGACGCAACCCCTGTTCCTCTCGGAAAGACACCCCCCATGGCAACCTTCGAATTCAAGCTCCCCGACCTCGGTGAAGGCGTGATGGAGGGCGAGCTGGTCAAGTGGCACGTCAAGGCCGGCGACGTCGTCAAGGAAGACCAGGTGCTCGCCGAGGTGATGACGGACAAGGCCACCGTCACCGTCCCCAGCCCGAAGGCCGGGCGCGTCGTGTCGACGCACGGCAAGGAAGGGGACATCGCGAAGGTGCACCACCCCCTCGTCACGCTGGAGATCGACGGCGCGGCTCCGGCGCAGGCGGCGGGCCATGGCGCGGCGGCTCCAGCGCAGGCGGCCGCGGCGGCTCCGGCGCAGGCGACGGCTCCCGCGGCGGGTGCTTCGGCGCAGGCGTCGAAGGTGCTGGCCACGCCGGTGACCCGGCGCATGGCGCGCGAGCATGGGTTGGACCTGGCGACCATTCCGGGCAGTGGACCGCAGGGGCGGGTGACGAAGGCGGACGTGGTGGCGGCGCTGGAGGGGGGCGGGGAGCAGAAGAACGTGGTGGCGGCTCCCGCGCAGGCCCGTCCCGCGGTGCCGGCCGTGTCGTCGGGACGGGCGGACGAGCGCGTTCCGCTGCGCGGGCTGCGCAAGAAGATCGCCGAGAAGATGGTGCGCTCGAAGTTCACGATGCCGCACTTCGCCTTCGTGGAAGAAGTGGACGCGACGGACCTGGTGGCACTGCGCACCCGGCTCAACGCGCAGCTCGCGGCGTCGGGTGACAACACCAAGCTCAACTACCTGCCGTTCATCATCAAGGCGACCATCGCCGCGCTGAAGAAGTTCCCGCACCTGAACGCCAACTTCGATGAGGCGGCGCAGGAGCTGGTGGTGCGTGGCGAGTACAACATCGGCATGGCGGTGGCGACGCCGGATGGCCTCACCGTGGCGGTGGTGAAGGACGCGGACCGGCTGACGCTGGCGGAGATTGCTCGCGAGACGGCGCGTCTGGGAGCTGCCGCGAAGGAGCGGAAGCTGAAGCTGGAGGAGCTGACGGGCGGCACCTTCACCATCACCTCGCTGGGGCAGAGCGGTGGCCTGTTCGCCACGCCCATCATCAACCACCCCGAGGTGGGCATCATGGGCGTGCACAAGCTCAAGAAGCGCCCGGCCGTGGTGAAGGATCAGATCGTCATCCGCGACATGATGAACCTGTCGCTGTCGTGCGATCACCGCGTCATCGACGGCTCGGTGGCCGCGGACTTCGTCTACGAAGTCATCAAGTACCTGGAGAAGCCGGACCTGCTGTTCCTGGCCATGGCGTATGTCTCGCCCAGAGGCCCGGGTGGTGTGGTCGCCCGGGTTTCGAGGCTGGGATGTCCCCTGGGCCGCCGGGGAGGGGGCTGACCGCTCGCCGGCGATTGCGTCTCGTGGAATGCGTCGAGGCCGGGCGGTGGTCCACCAAGACGGTTAGGCTCTGTCCGTATGGCCGAGAACCCTCGCGAGCTGATCCGCGCCGCGCAGTCCGCCGAGCTGCGGGGTGACGTGACTCACGCCGTGGAGTGCCTCCAGAAAGCGGCGGCGTTCTATCGGAACGCGGGCAATGCCCCCCGAGCGCTCCAGTTGCTGCGCCATGCGCGCAGGCTGGATACGAGCCGCCTGGACATCCTCGAGGAGGTGAACCGCCTCGAAGGGATGACGGAGACGTTGCCGGCGACTGAAGGGGGCGAGGAGGACGACGACGGCCAACTGGTGCTGTCCGTGGAGGACCTCCCTCTCCCTGAGCTTGTTCGTCGGCAACGCCTCATCCAGGACGCGCTGCGCGATGTGGAGTCGCAGCCGACAGGGAAGTCCCCCGAGCTCGCGGCCTGGGTGCTGGACACGGAAGTGAGCGAGGACCTCCAGCGGCTCGAGGCCCAGCTCGCCCGGGTCGCGGCCTCCGTGGGCCCAGGGGCGTCCGAGGGGCAGAAGCTTCATCCGGCGCGGAGCGCGGCCTCCGTGGACCCAGGGGACTCGAAGGGGTTGGAGTTCCTGTCCGCTCAGAGCGAGGCCTCGGTGGAGTCAGGGGGCTCGAAGGGGTTGGAGTTTCTGGTCGGCCGGAGCGCGGCTTCGGCGGAGTCCACTCCGCGTGGGACGGTTCCGTCCGTGGCTCGGGATGCGTTGCCTTCTCGCGGTTCGGAGTTCGTGCGTGCGGAGCGACCACATTGCGCCGTGGACGAGCAGCTCTTCGAGTCACGATGGAGACCCGGCTCGCCGGAAGGTGAGGAACCGTTCGGAGATGGGCCGCTCGCGCCGACGGGGCAGGCCGGTGCGCGAGACTCGGATGTGGAGGCCTTCGCCGCGCACGCGTCGGAGGACGACACTACGCCGAGGCGCAGGCGCGGACCGCGAATCATCGAGCGCGGACCCGCTCGCGCGGACGCGGCGCTGGATGCGTGGTGCTCGTTCTGCTGCCGCCCTCGCGCGGAGGTCGGAGACCTGGTCGCGGGACCGGCAGGTGCCTTCATCTGCAAGGCGTGTCTGACGGAGTCCGCATCGCTGCTCGGAGACGTGCGTCCCGTGCCGCTCCCGACGCGTCCTCGCTCGCCGGTGCGTGCCTCGGCCGCGATGGACTTCGTGGGTCAGCCCGATGTCCGCTCGTCGATGGAGCGAGCGCTCCAGTCGGGTGCTCGCTGCGTCCTGCTGGTGGGGGCCGAGGGCTGGGGCAAGAGCGTCCTGCTCCAGATGCTCCAGCGACAGGGCAGGGGGACCATCACCCCGGTGGCCTCGCTCGCGGAGGACCTGTCGGCCTCGCCCCTGTTCGTCGAGGACGTGGAGCGCCTGAGCATGGAGCACCAGGCTGCGCTCTCTCTCTTCCTCTCTCGTGAGTCGCGGCCCTCCGTGGTGCTCAGCGCGCGAGGGCTCGCACCCGAGCCGGGGAAGCTCAGCCTGCGCGGAGGCGAGGAGCGCCTCTTGGTGCCCACGACGGAGGCCCTGTCGCGCGCGGCGCGAGGCGTCATCCCCGTGAGCATCCTGGAGCACGTCCAGGTGCTGCTCAGCCTGCACCCGCCCACGCGCGAGGACTACGTGGAGATGGCCCGCGCGCGACTGGCGCTGCGTGAGCCGGCGACCGCGCTGTCCGACAGCGTCCTCTCCGCCTTCGCCGCCGAGGCCGAGCGCTCCCCCCGCGCCGGCCACGAACTCCAGGCACTCCTCCAGCGGGTTCCCCCAGGTACCTGGGAACTCGAGAACGTGACGAAGCCGACGCCCCCTCGAAAGGGCCGGCGGAAGGGAACGTCGTGAACACCATCACCGTCTACCGGCTCGGCCGGGTGGAATACGAGGACGGCCTCAACCTGATGCGCCTCTTCGGCGACTCACGTCGGGAGGGCCTGAGCGGTGACGTGCTGCTGTTGCTGGAGCACCCGCCCGTGCTCACGCTGGGCCGGGGCGCGAAGCGGGAGAACATCACCGCCTCCGATGCGAGCCTCTCCGCCGAGGACGTGAATGTCTTCGAGACCAACCGGGGCGGCGACGTCACCTATCACGGGCCCGGCCAGATAGTCGGCTACCCCATCTTCCTGCTCCCTGAGTCGCGCCGCGACGTCCGCCGCTACGTGCGTGACGTGGAGCGCTCCATCATGCAGGTCCTGTCCGAGTGGGGCATCACCGCGGGCCCCATCGTCAAGTGGCCCGGCGTGTGGATTGGCGAGGAGGGTGCGCCCGACGCGCGGAAGATCGCCGCCATCGGTGTCCACCTGTCCAGGTGGCTCACCACGCACGGCTTCGCGCTCAACGTGAACACGAAGATGGAGCACTTCCGCTTCATCGTGCCCTGCGGAATCCGCGAGGCCGGTGTCACCTCCATGCAGCGGGAGCGCGGGCACGCAGTCCCTGTCCCGGATGTGGAAGAGGCGCTCGCCCGGAGCTTCTGCGCCGTGTTCGACAGCGAGCGCGTGGATGCCCCTGCGCCCATGCGCACCGTCAGCATCGCCGTCGTGCGAGGTCGAGGCCCGGAGGCGCGCGTGTTGCTCCTGCGACGTCGTCCCGAGCGCGGCGGCTTCTGGCAGATCCTCACCGGCCGCGTGGAGGATGGAGAGTCACCCACCCAGGCCGCGATCCGAGAGCTGGAGGAGGAGACGGGCCTTCGACTTCCCGTGGAGGACCTGGCCTACCGTCACTCCTTCGCCATCGGCGAGGCGTTGCCGCCCGTGCTCGTGGAGGAGAGTGGCTTCGCCGTCCACGTCGCGCCGGACACCGAGGTCCGCCTGGGCCCCGAGCACGATGACTTCGAGTGGGTGGACGTCCCCACCGCCATGGAGCGCCTGCCATTCGCGGGGCTGCGCGAGGCGGTGAAGCGCGCGGTGTCAGCGCGCGACAGCTGAAGGAAGCCAGGGCCGCGCCCGCTTCGCGCGGCTACAGCTTGATGACCATCGACTCCTTGGCCGCGATGGCCTCCGGGCGGCGCCTGCGCACCTGCCGCAGCAGCTTGTCCATGGCCGCGTCGTCGCGCGAGGGGTCATGGTGGAAGAGCACCAGCGTCTTCACCTGCGCGGCGTCCGCGGCGGCCACGGCGGCCTGCCACGTCGAGTGGCCCCAGCCCGTGCGCGCCGGCCCACAGCGGCCGTGGTACTCGTCCTCCGTGTACATGGAGTCGTAGATGAGCAGGTCCGCGCCGCGCGCGAAGTCGAACAGCCCCGAGTCCAGATCACTGCCGTGCTCGACATCCGTGGCGTAGACCACGGAGCGGCCACCGCACTCCACGCGGTACCCCAGGTTGCCGCCCGGGTGGTTCAACTCCAACCAGCGCACCTGGGCGGGGCCGAGCTGGAGTGTTCCTCCTGGAGACAGGTCGCGGTACGTGAGCTTCGCGCGGAAGGCCCCCTCCGCCGTCACCGGGAAGTAGGGCTGCACCATCTGCCCACCCAGCAGCTCGCGGGTGGTGCGCCCGTTGCGTGACGGCCCGTTCAGGGTCAGCTCGCTCGTCGGGATGAAGATGGGCGCGAAGAAGGGAAGGCCCTGCAGGTGGTCGTAGTGGTAGTGCGAGATGAAGATGTTGCCGCGCACCGGCCCGGGGGGGCCCAGGAGCAAGGAATCGCCCAGCGCACGCGCTCCCGAGCCCAGGTCGAAGATCAGCAGCTCGTCCCCACACCGCACTTCCACGCACGGCGTGTTGCCGCCGTAGCGCTTCGTCTGCGGACCAGGGGAGGGGATGGAGCCGCGCACTCCCCAGAAGCGCACCTCGAAGGGCACACGGGCTTGATTGCGCACGACGGCGTTGCGCCGCCGCGCAGGCGCCTTCTCAGCCGGCCTTGGCTTCCGTGTCGTCGTCCTCGGCGAAGAGCTCAATCAGGTGCCCCGTACGCTCGCGCTTCGTCCTCAGGTAGTCGACGTTATGCGGATTGTGCTCGGTCCGGGAAGGGATTCGACGCAGGACGGGAATGCCTTCCTCCACCATCCCGGCGATCTTCAGCGGATTGTTGGTGATGAGGTCCACCGAGCGTACGTCCAGCGAGCGCAGCATCTCCGCCGCGATGTCGTAGCTGCGCAGGTCGTCCGCGAAGCCGAGTTGGCGGTTGGCCTCGTACGTGTCCAGCCCCTTGGACTGGAGGGCGTACGCCTTGATTTTGTTGCCCAGGCCGATGCCTCGGCCTTCCTGGCGCAGGTAGAGCACCACGCCCAGCTTCTGCTGGGTGATGAAGTCCAGCGCCCGGTCCAACTGCTCGCGGCAGTCGCACTTCAAGCTGCCGAAGACCTCGCTCGTCAGGCACTCGGAGTGGATTCGCACCGGCACCCCTTCCTCCGCGGACACGTTGCCCGCGACGAGCGCCACGTGCTCTCGGCCGTTGCGGCGATCCCTGAACACGATGGTCCGCAGGGGACCCCGCTCCGTGGGGATGTCCGCCTCCGAGAACCGCTCCAGGTGCTGCGTCGGTTTACGGGTCGGAAGAACCTGGGGTGAGCGAATGTCCGACATGATGGTTCATTCTCCAGATGCGAGGCCCCCTGTTTGGTGCCCCCATGCGCGCAAGTCAAGGCGGACTCACCACCGCTGCCGCCTGAAATCCTCCGCAAAGATGCACGATGGACGGCTCCGGTTTCTCAAGCCCCCCAGGAGAGCGGCAACAATTCCACCGGGTCTCCATGAGACAAGCTGCTGGCTTCCCGCGCGAAGTGCAGCAGATGCGTGGCCGTCGCCGCGGAACGGAGCACGCCCGACGTCTGGGTGGCCAGGGGGCGCGCCCAGAGGTTGCCGTCCTTCCAGGCAGCCGTCACCCGGACGAAGTGCGCCAGCCCTGGAGGCTTGGACAGCCGACCGTCCAGGCGCCCAGGCACTCGCGAGGGGTCCACGTCGGTGTGGCCGAGCAGCCTGCGGAGCGCCGGCCTGACGAAGAGCTCGAAGGTGACCAGCGACGAGGTGGGGTTGCCCGGCAGACCGAAGAACAGCGTGCTTCCACGCTTGCCCACCACCAGCGGCTTGCCCGGCTTGATGGCCACGCGCCACAGGTGCTGTTGCACCCCGATGGCGGCAAGGACCTCCTTCACGTAGTCGCGCTCGCCCACGGACACGCCCGCGCTGGTGAGCACCACGTCGAAGCCGTGGGCGCGCGACAGGAACTCGCCCACGGAGTCCCGCGTGTCCTGGGCGATGCCCAGCAGGGACGGGTGCCCGCCCGCGCGGCGGACCGCGAGCGCCAGTGACGGGGCGTTGGTGTCGACGATGCGGCCCCTGGGGGGCTCGTCGGCGCGGCACAGCTCGTCGCCCGTGGAGAGGATGGCCACCCGGGGCGCGCGCGGCACCGGCGCCGACAGGATGCCCTGGGCCCAGAGCAACCCCAGCTCGGGGATGCCCAGCGGGGTGCCTCGGGCCAGCAAGAGTGTCCCTTCCTTCGCGTCCTCGCCGCGGGGCCTCACGTGCTGGCCCGACTCCACGGCATCCAGGATGTCCACCTGATCCGCGCCCCCATCCGGCACGGGGCGGACCCGCTCGCGCATGACCACGGCGTCCGCGCCTACGGGGAGGGGAGCGCCCGTCATGATCCGCACACAGGTGCCAGGCCGAACCTCCTGGCGCGGCGTGCCGCCCGCGTAGACGGTCTCCAACACCGGCAGTCTCACCGGCAGCGAGCCCGCCAGGTCGTCGGCGCGCACTGCGTAGCCGTCCATCGCCGAGTTGTCCCAGGGAGGCAGCGTCCGCTGGGCAAGCACGTCCTCCGCCAGCGTCCTGCCCAGCGCATCATCGAGGGCCAGCCACTCGGCCGACAGGGGCGTGGCCAGGGCCAGCACCCGGGCTCGGGCCTCGTCTTCCGGAAGCAGCGTCGCGGCGTCGTTCATGGGCGTCATCTTCAGCCCGGTTCGCACCCAAAGTCCGAGAGAAAATCAAGTGTTAGTTTGACAGCCCATCTGATCATCGTTACAAGCTCCAATCATCGCGAAGCCTGCCAGTCCTCCTGGGGGTGGCGTGGCAACCCGTTGAAAGTACACGGGAACTCTCAAGGAGACAGCGTCGATGGCCAAGCCCAAGTCCGGGGCCAAGAAGGCGACTCCCGCTGGAAAGACTGGCGCGAAGTCCGCCGCGAAGAAGGATAAATCCGCCCGGCTGGACCTGATCAAGAACGCGTCCAAGCGGGTCGCTACCTCGACGACGAAGCTGGTGAAGGGGGTCGGGGATTCGGTGACGAAGGGCGCGAAGGCCGCAGCGAAGAAGGCGGCCGTCGAGACCGCTCCCGAGAAGGAGAAGGTCATCGAGAAGGACAAGGCTGTCGAGAAGGAGAAGGCCGCGGAGAAGGCGCCTTCCAAGAAGTCAGCGGCGAAGCCCGCTCCCGCCGCGAAGTCCGCGACGGCGAAGGCGGCGGCTCCCGCTGCGAAGACTCCCGCTGGAACGAAGGGCACGACGGGCAAGGGCGCCGGAAAGGCCGCCTCCGCTCCCGCGGTTCCCGCCGTGGAGAAGCCGCGTCCTCGCGCCACCAAGCTGCCGCCCCCGGGCGAGCCGCTCACCAAGCGTGAGATGGAGCAGCTGCTCACCGCGGGCGAGGGTCGTGGCGTGATGGGCGAGGGCAGCCTCAAGGGCCGTCTGGTCGTCCTCAACGAGCTGCCCAACCTGGTGGTGGTGGGGCGCGACAAGCGAGAGCTCACGTTCCTGCTGCAGGGACCGGATCAGGAAGTCCTCCCCGCCTACGTGAACCACAAGGTCTCCGTCAGCGGGATGATCCGCAAGACGACCAACCACGGCGGCGTGGTGGACGTGCGCAAGTACTCCGCGAAGAAGCCGGAGGCCGAGGTCGTGGAGGCTCCGCCCGCGGACACCGAGCCCCGGCTGCGCTACCTGTCGCCCGGTGAAGTCTCCATGGTGACGGCGGCCGGCATGGGCGCGGGCATCAAGGGCTTCGCGGCCGTGCGCGGAAACCTGGAGATGAACGGCGAGGAGTTCATCCTCGTCGTCTCCAACGGCGGCACGCGCCAGCAGGTGTCGTTCCTCATCGAGGGCAAGGCCGCCGTCAAGAGCCTGCGCAAGAACGTGGGCCACACGCTGCAGGTCATGGGCGTGGTGGACAAGCTCTCCGGCTGGGGTGGTCGCATCACCGCGGAGAACGTGGAGCCGCGTCCGTCGGAAGCTCGCGCCGTGTCGCGCGACGAGATGGAGATGGTCCACATCGAGGGCGAGGTCCCCACGTCCGTGGACGTGAAGCTCAACCACGGCCTCACCGTGCGCCTGCCCGAGCAGCCCGGGTTCACCTGGGCCATCGAGCCCACGGCGGCCAAGCGCGTGGGTCTGCGCGAAGCCAACTTCGAACCGGGTCCCAACGGCGGCTCGGCCACGCGCGAGTTTTTCTTCACTCCCCGAAACCCGGGGACTTTCGAGGTGGAGTTCTTCCTGGCCAAGGCGCTGACGCCGGGCCTGGTGGACCGCTCCTTCAAGATCAACGTCACGGTCAAGCCCTGAACTTCGCTTCCTGGAGAAGGTTCCGGGAAGCAGTCGGTCGCCGGGGGGTTCCCGCCCGGCCGCTTCGGGCTTACCCGTTCCCGTAGCGGCCGAGCCGCGACCCCACCGTGAGCATTTCTTCCGACCTTCTCCAGCAGATCCTCTCCGACGCCGACCACCCGCTGGGCATCAAGGAGCTCCTGCGACTCGCGGGCCTGCACCCTGGCCAGCAGACCGAGCTCAAGCGCTCCCTCCGGGACCTCGTGCGTCAGGGCCACATCGTCAAGGAGGGCAAGCGCTTCCTGCGCCCCCAACCTCGGCGTGATGACGGCCTGCCTGTTCCTCCCCCCGTAGCTCCCGACGTGCCGGACGTCGTCGCCGTGCGCGGCGACCACCGACCCCGGCAGGAGAAGGGGCGCCCCTATGACGCCCCCACGCGCGAGCGCCTCACGGGCCAGGGTGCCCGAGGCCAGGAGGGCGGTGGCTTCAAGGGCGGCTCACCCAACGCCCAAGGCTCGCGAGATTTCGCGCGGACCGACGGCGCGCGTGGCCGCGAGCGCCGGGACTTCAACAAGCCGGGCTCGTCGCGTCGTGACGAGGGGCGCGAGCGCTTCGGTCATCGGGGCCCGCGTCGTCCGGCGTTCGGCGAGGTGTTGGACACGGTGGAGGGAATCCTCCACGTCCACCGCGACGGCTTCGGCTTCGTGCATCCGGTGGGTGGAGAGGGCGAGAACATCTTCCTGCCTCCCGCCGAGGCGCAGCGCGCGCTCGACAATGACCGGGTGGTGGTGGAAGTGGCGGGTCGGCCCGGCCGGTACGAGGGGCGCCTGGTGCGCGTCGTCGACCGTCGCCGCGAGCTGGCGGTGGGCGTCTACACGACGCAGGGCCGCCATGCGCTGGTGCTGCCCACCGACACCAGCCTTCCCGGCCCCATCCGCGTGCCGCAGACGCAGATGGCCCAGGAAGGAGACCTGGTGAAGGTGCGCCTGGGCGTGGGCGCGAACCTGTTGGAGCCGGGACGCGGACTGTTCGGCGAGGTGGCCGGCTCGCTCGGCAAGCCGGGGACTCCCAGCTCGGAAGTGATTGGCATCGCCTACTCGCAGGGCTTCTCGGACGAGTTCCCTCCGGAGGTCATGGACGAGGCGGACCGCTACGCCGTGAAGGTGTCGGAGGAAGAGGCGAGCGGCGAGCAGCGCAAGGACCTGCGCTCGATGCAGCTCGTCACCATCGACGGTGAGGACGCGCGCGACTTCGACGACGCGGTGTACGTGGAGGACCTCGCGGGCGGGTGGCGGCTGGTGGTCGCCATCGCGGACGTGACGCACTACGTGCGCGAGCGCAGCGCATTGGACGCGGAGGCCCTGCGTCGCGCGACGTCCGTGTACCTGCCGGACCGCGTGCTGCCCATGCTTCCGGAGCGGCTCAGCAACGGCATCTGCTCCCTGCGGCCGGACGAAGACCGGCTGTGCATGGTGGCGGACATGACGTTCGACGCCCAGGGACAGCGGCGCTCGTCCACGCTCTACCCGGCGGTGATGCGCAGCGCGGCGCGCTGCACGTACAACGAGGTGCAGGACGTTCTCGACGGCAAGAGCGTGCCGCACCGCGATGCCTTCAAGCCGCACTTCGAGAAGATGATGTCGCTGGCCCGCGCGCTGATGAAGATGCGCAAGGAGCGGGGCGCCATCGACTTCGACATCCCCGAGCACAAGGTAGTGCTGGGCAAGGACGGCCTGCCCGAGCGCATGGACAAGCGCGAGCGCAAGGACAGCCACCGGCTCATCGAGGAGTGCATGCTCGCCGCCAACGAGGCGGTGGCGCGCTTCTTCCAGGACGAGGGCCTGCCCACGGTGTACCGGTTCCATGGCGAGCCGGACCCGGAGAAGCTGGCTGCCTTCGGGGCGCTGGCGCAGGCGTATGGCTTCAAGCTGGTCATCGACGACGGCGTGTCCTCGAAGGAGCTGGATGCGTTCATCAGCCAGCTCACGGGTCACCCGGAGCAGCGGGCGCTGAACCAGCTCCTGCTTCGCTCGATGATGCAGGCCGTGTACACGCCGTCGAAGGTGGGCCACTACGGCCTCGCGGCGGAGCACTACCTGCACTTCACCTCGCCCATCCGGCGGTATCCGGACCTGCTGGTGCACCGGCTGTTGAAGGCGCACTGGGCGCGGGAGGGGCGCAAGCCGTCCCTGGCGATGTTGGACCGCGAGGAGGAGAAGCTCGAGGACATGGCCATGCAGTGCTCCGACAGGGAGCGCGCGGCCATGCAGGTGGAGCGAGAGGTGGTGTCCTTCTACGCGACCCTGATGATGAAGGACCGGGTCGGCGAGGAGTTCGCGGCCACCGTGGCGGCCATCACCGACTTCGGGTTCTTCGTCGAACTGGACGCCGAGCACGTCGAGGGTCTGGTGAAGGCGGAGACGCTGGGGCCCGGCTCGAAGCTGGACAAGCAGACGCACTCGCTCGTGTATCCGAACGGGCGGCGCGTGCGCGTGGGGCAGAAGCTGCGCGTGCGACTGCTATCGGCGAATCCGACGGCGCGGAAGATCGACTTCGACGCGCTCCAGTTCGCGGGCGAAGCGCCGCTGTCGCGTCATGAGGGTGGCGCACCCGCGCGTCGTCGCCCCGAGCCGCGCGAGCAGCAACTGCCGTACGGCAAGCCCAAGCCGGGCAAGCCCGGACAGTGGGAGCGCGACACGACCAAGGGAGCGCCGGCTCGCTCCTGGGCCGCGCGTGAGGAACCCTCTCGTCCTCGTGGGCGCTTCGTGCGCGAGGGGCGACGCGAGGAGGCCTCGCCTCCCCGCAGCGAGTCCACGTTCAAGAAGCCCTGGCGAGACGACACGGCGAAGACGCAAGCCGGTCCTCCGGGGGCTCGGTCCCCGGGAGAAGCTCACGGGCCGAAGCGGCGGATGTTCGTGCGGCCGGAGCAGGGCGCGAGCTCGGATGTGAGCAGCGCGCCCGTGCAGGAGACGCAAGAGGTCCGCGAGGAAACCGTTCCCGAGGTGCCTGACACGACGACGTCCTGGTCGGATCCGAGCACGAGCGAGAGCATGGGGGCGTCACCGCATCCCGGCTTTGACCGGCTGCGTGCGTTGGCCTCGCAGAGCCAGCCCGTGGGGAAGGGTGGCCGGCCCTCGCAGCCGCGTCATGGGCAGGGGCAGGGACGTGGAGGCAAGCCCGCGTCGAAGGACTCTCGCTTCAACCGCCCCGCGTCCGTGTTCGTGCCACCGAAGCCGCCCGTGGAGACGAAGCCCGAGTTCGCGCCGGAGAACTGGCAGCCTTCGGTTCCGCCCGAGCCTCCGGCGAAGCCGCCGGTTCGCGAGCAGCGAGAGCCCGCAGCGCGTTCGACGCCCGAGGTGGTGGCGGCGCGGCCCGCGGAGGTCCCCGCGAAGTCGCCTGAGCGTCTGTCGCCCCCAGCGGCGGAAGTCCGCGCTCCGCCTGTGTCCGAGTCGCCTGTTGCTCGGCCCACGACGGAGGTAGCCACGCAGCCTGGGCCCAAGAGCGAGAGCGTCAATCCCTCGCCCGAGAAGGCACCGAAGCGCACGACCGCCGTCAAGCGTGGTGCGGCCAAGGCGTCCTCGGAGGCGGCCCCGGTGGCGCGTTCTCCGACCGCGAGACCGAAGGCGGTGGGCAAGAAGCCCGTCGTCACGGTGAAGAAGGCCGCTTCGGGCAAGGCTCCGGCTCCGGTGAAGAAGGCCGCGGCAAAGAAGGCCGCTCCTTCGAAGCCCGTCGCCAAGAAGTCGCCCAAGGCCAAGGTCGCGAAGGCCAAGGTGGCCACGGCGAAGCCGACCAGGTCCAAGGTGCCCAAGACCCAGGTGAAGTCGCCCCGGTCGAAGGCTCCCAAGGTCCAGGCGAAGAGCGCGGCGAAGCCCGGCAAGTCACCTGCGTCGGGCGGCAAGGGGCGCGGCGCGGTCAAGGGGCGGACGAAGCGCTGACGCCTGTCGCTGACGTGTATCGAGGACGCTGGCCTGGAGATTCGCGTGCTTCACCGTCCTCGCTACATGCCGGCCGACCTGTCTTCGGCGCCGCTGTCCTTCGCTTGGAGCAACGAAATCGCTGTCTCGTTCAGCGATCCGAACGCGCAGCCTCGGCAGTTGGTCGAGAAGATCTGGTCGCTCGACTACAAAGCCAAGGCGGCTCTTGGCCTGGCTTGCCTGGAGTGGGTGCTCTTTCGGCTGGATGGCCACACGGATGTCGGAGATCCGCTCCAGCGTGTCGAGGCCGCCTGGGCATCCATCCTCGACACGGGCTATGCGAGGAGCCTGGATTTCGACGACGTCCGTGACGAGGTCAATCGCAAGGGAGATCCCGACGGGCCTCGCCAGAAGGCGCTGATCCTCCTCGATGACCTGCACTTCGCCTGGGGCAAGAGCCGCACGGCGCTCGAATGGACCGCGGTCAAATCCGCGCACCTCGCGCGCAGGGTGGTGCCCGCGTCGAGTGGGTACGAGGACTGGCTGGAACGCACCTTGGCCGCACTGAGCGCGGCCCATCCGTGCAGCGCTGGGTTCTCGCACAGCGCACGGACCTTCGACCATTCCGCCGAACCACCGATTCCGCGTGCCTGGTTCGAGTCGCTCACCGTGCCTCTCGATGAGGCGGCGGACCGCGCCGCATGGGACGCGTTCCTGCGGGGATTGGACCCGGCCGACAACCCCTACCTCGTGCTGGCGGACGAACTCCGCGCAGAGGGTTTCAGGGGCGAGCCGTATCGACTGGCCTGAGCGCGCGCCCATGGGGGCCACTCGAGGCGCGCGACACTGCCACCTGTCCCGTGTGAATTTTTCTCCAGGGACCTCGTCCTGAGCGTGCCCATGGACATTGACGGTCCATGGTCAGTCCTCCTGCACAGTCCCCCCGGAGATGACATGTATTCGCGCGCCCTTGTCTCAGCCCTGGTTGTCTTCGCTTTCGTCGGTTGTGCCGGAATGACCGTGACCACGACCTCGACGGGGCTTGACGGTAAGACCACCGTTCGCAGCTCGGACCCGGCGGAGCAGGCACGCATCGACGCGAAGGAGCGCGACAAGGAGGCCTACGCCAAGGCCATCGCCGAAGCACCTCGGCGTTCGCCCCAGGACCCCATCCAGGTCGCCGTGTTCGAGACGACGGTCGCTGAAGCGCTCTCCAAGGCGCTCGACCGGAAGCAGCTCGACGAATCTCTCCGGCGCGAACTCTCCGCCGACCCCCTGTTGCGCATCGTGCCGGTGACGGGGCTGACTGGCAGCGCGGCGCGAATCGGTGCGTCGGATGAGGATCGCATCGCCGCCGCCCGTGAGAAGGGCATCTCTCCGGATGTGTGGGTCATGCCGCATGTCATGCTGGAGGACGCGGTGGGGTCGAGCGGCGGGAGGCTTGTCTCCGTGAAGGCCTTCACGCTTCTCAGTGGCGTGGTGTCCGCGTACGGGACCGGCGCGACGCAGTCCAAGGAGCAGGGGACGGTCTTCCAGAACGCGCAGGTGGTGAGGAACGCCGCGATGAGCATTCGTGCCGCCGTCGTGGGGGGACTCGGGCCGAACCTTCCCGACCACGAAGCGGTGGCCGCGCTGCAGGAAGAGCGTCGGCGGAAGGCGGCGGACACCATCGCGGAGCAGGCTGGAATCCTGCCCGAGGACGACACGGCGACCCGGATGAGGAAGCTCATGGACCTGGCGAAGCAGCCCAAGCAGCCTGCTCAGTCGTCCGCGCAGGAGTAGGCAGGCGACGCCGTTGGGGGACGCCCCTCATTTCCACCGGGCGCTCTCCTGGGGCGCTATAACGCTCTCGGTTCAACTCGAGGAGTCACCGTGGGAATGATTCGGCTCGTGGGAGTGATGCTCGCCGTCGCGGGCGGCGTGTTGCTGTGGACGGGACTGAATGCGCGCGAGTCGTTGACCGAGCGCGCGACGCAGGCCCTCACGGGCAAGTACAGCGAGAACACCACGCTGTACATCGCGGGCGGCGGCGCCGCGCTGGCGGGTGGCATCCTCCTCGCACTTCTCGGCGGCGGCTCGCGCAAGCGTCGTTAGCCGCGGACCGACTCGCTCGACTCGGCCCCAGGGCTCAGGGGAACAGCCCTCCGATTCGGGTCTGGACGAAGGCCCCGGCGAGGCCCAGGACGAACACCGTGCCGAGGGCCCATCCCAATCGCACGGTGAGCGCCCGCTGCCCCGCCACTCGTGCCACCACCACGAAGCTGACGGCGGCGCTCGCGAGTGACGCGATGGTGGCGCCGACTCCCGCGGTGGTCGGTGACAGCGACCCATGCGAACTCAGTGACGCGGCCGAGGCCACCGCCGAGGCGCTCGACACCAGTCCTCCCAGCGCGCTCACCGCATAGAAACCCGCGTGGCCCAGGAGGCTTTGCCCCACCGTGCCCACGACCTGGAACAGCAGCAACATTGCTCCGAACTTGAGCGCGGACGTGAGCGAGAAGGGACTCTCCAGGGGCAGCGAGGGCACGGCGGCCGTGCTGCTCGGAGTCTTGCGGGCCCTCACCAGCGCGAGCCCGATGCTCGACAGCAGGATGAGCGTGAGCGGCACCACGGAGTTCACCAGCGCCCGATAGGACAGGATGCCGAGCAGTGCGGCATTGCGCATCGCCATCGCCGCCGTGGCCAGCATGACGCCTCGATACGCCACGTCCTGGAGCCGTCCGTCCGTCTCCTTCACGCGATGGGCCAGCTCCGTCACCGTGACGGTGCTGTTGACGAGCCCTCCCAGGAATCCCGTCACCTCCACGCCGCGCGTGCCGAAGAGCTTGAGCAACACGTAGTTCACGAACCCCATCGCCGCGATGAGGATGACCGTCACCCACGCCACGCGGGGCACGATGAGCCCCCATGGGTCGACGGGCGCGGTCGGCAACACCGGGTAGATGGCGAAGGCGAGGATGGCCAGCAGTATGGCGGAGCGCAGCTCCTCGGCGGTGATCTTGCTGCTGAAGCCCGCCAGTCGCTCCTTCCATGTGAGCAGCCCCGCGCTCGTCACGGCCACCGCCGCGGGTGTCACCACATGCCCCAATCCACACAGCACTCCGGTGAAGCCGGTGACGAGGAGCGCGGCGGAGGTGGTCAGCTCCGCGCCCTCGTTCGCGCGCAGCGACTGCCAGTTCAGGAAGCCCACCAGCACACCCAGCAGGGCCACGGCGGTGATGGCGAACGGAGTGCCCAGCAGCCCGCCCATCGCCCCCAGCAGCGATGCGAAGCCGAAGGTGCGCAAGCCGGCCTCCTTGCCACGCCACTCGCGCTCCAATCCCACGAAGAGCCCCACACCCAGGGCCAGCGTCAAACGCATCAACGTCTGGAGCGGCGGCCACGCAACGGCCGGCGGAAGTCCTTCCATCAAGGGGGAGCCTCTCCTTCGTGGATCGAAGTCTTCAAGTGGTGTGACGCGGTGCCTCGTGCGCCGCGTCGCCCACGGCGTGCAGCCGCGACCATCCGCGCTCGCGCAACAATCTCTGGATGGGCTCGCGCAGTGACGCTCGGAGTCGCTGCACCTCATCCGGAGTGCCATCTTCACTCACGGGCACCCGCCAGGAAGCGCCGCCTCCCGCCAACGGAGGCGCATCCTCACCGGCCAGGACCAGCCGCACCACGAGCGGCGGCGGTCCGTTCGCATCCCCGTCACACGCGGCGCCATCCACCGTGGCCCGGGCCCGGTCCTGGGCGGAGAGGCCATTGAAGACGGTGACGGCCTGCTCGGCCACGGTTGGACGCGAGCACTGGAAGACGACACACCAGGGCCTGTGCGCGGGCTTCTCCGCGGGCATCATCAACCAGCGGAAGAGCAGCACGGCGAGCGTGGCGCCCAGCATCTGCGCGGCGACGAAGGACTCGACATCCATCGCATGCAGGGCGCTGGCGCGGGTGCTTACGGCGCGTGCGAGGATGAGCGCGGGATTGGCCAGCGAGCGCGAGTCGGTGAACCAGACGGTGGCGGCGGCGTAGCCCGCGACGATGAGGGGCGTGGCGGAGGGACGGCTGCGCACGCACCCGCGCACCACCACCAGCAGGCCGAACGTGGCGACCAGCTCCGTGAGGAACTGCGCGGAGCTGGCCGAGGGCGCGCGCGTCGCGATGAGCAGGGGCTCCCCACACATGAGGTGGGCCACCAGCCGTCCGACCAGGCCACCACCGAGCTGCGCGAGCACGTAGCGCGGCACGTCCCGCCACGGCGTGCCGTCCTCCAGCGCGTCCGCGAAGGTGAGGGCGGGATTGAAGTGCGCCCCGGACAACGGCTGGAGCACCAGCGTGAGGCAGGCGAGGACGACGCCCGCGGCCAGGGACATGAAGAGGCGCCCGTCGGTGGCGCTCACTCCCAGGTGCTCCGCGCCGTGGTGGGCCCCTTCGAGTGCCACCACGAGCAGCCCGCAGCCGAGCGCTTCGACCGCGAGCCTCCGGGGCCGGTTCAGGCGCCCCGTGCCGGACGGTGTCGTCGTGGATGGAAGTGCACCCGTCATCGCCCGGCCCTCCAGCGGATCTCCCACCCTATGCCTCGACGAAAGGGTCGTCAAAGGCGGGCGCGAGGGCCCGAGCGAAAGCCGACGAGTGGTCGGGCTTGCTCGCTCGCGGAGGGCCCGGACGTGTCCGTCACCGGGCCCCCGCGAGGTGTCCGCGAGGCTACGCGTTCAGCGCCGCGGCGTGGTGCCGCAGGTGGTCCTCCATGAACGTGGAGATGAAGTAGTAGCCGTGGTCATACCCGTCATGGGTGCGCAGCGTGAGCGGCTGCCCCGTGGCCTCGCAGGCCTCTTTCAGCAGCTCCGGCTTGAGCTGTTCCTGGAGGAACTTGTCGCCCGTTCCCTGGTCCACCAGCAGCGGAGGAAGCCGCGTCTTCGCGGAGCGGATCAGCTCCGTGGCGTCGTACTCGCGCCACGTGGCCGTGTCCTCGCCCAGGTAGCCCTTGAAGGCCTTCTGGCCCCACGGCACGCGCATGGGCGCGACGATGGGCGCGAAGGCGGACACGGAGCGGTATCGCCCCGGATTGCGCAGCGCGCACACCAGCGCGCCATGGCCGCCCATGGAGTGCCCGAAGATGCCCTCGCGGTCCTCCCGGGCGGGGAAGTGCTCGGCGATGAGCGCGGGCAGCTCCCGGGTGACGTACGTGCCCATGCGGTAGCGCGCGGACCAGGGCGCCTGGGTGGCGTCCAGGTAGAAGCCCGCGCCCACGCCGAAGTCCCAGGACGCGTCCTCGCCGGGATAGCCCGCGCCTCGAGGACTGGTGTCGGGTGCCACCAGCATCACCCCCAGCTCGGAGGCCACGCGCTGCGCGCCTCCCTTGATGAGGAAGGTGTCCTCCGTGCACGTGAGGCCGGCGAGGTAGTAGAGCACCGGCACCTTGCGCTCCCGCGTCTGAGGCGGAACGAAGACGCCGAAGCGCATGTCACCCCCGCACGCCTCGGACACGTGCTTGTAGAAGCCGACGGTGCCGTCGAAGCAGCGGTGCTGGCTCAGCAGTGTGGGGGCCGCCGTCATGAGTACTTCACCACGCTGCGGATGGACTCGCCCCGGTGCATCAGGTCGAAGCCCTGGTTGATGTCCTCCAGCTTCAGCGTGTGGGTGATGAGGTCGTCGACGTTGATCTTCCCGTTCATGTACCAGTCGACAATCTGGGGAACGTCCGTGCGGCCCCGCGCGCCGCCGAACGCGCTGCCCTTCCACACGCGCCCGGTGACGAGCTGGAAGGGCCGCGTCTTGATCTCCTGCCCGGCGCCCGCCACGCCGATGACGATGCTCTCGCCCCAGCCCCGGTGGCAGCACTCGAGCGCCTGGCGCATCGTGTTCACGTTGCCGATGCACTCGAAGCTGTAGTCCGCGCCGCCATTCGTCAGGTTGACGAGGTAGGGCACCAGGTCCCCCTCGACTTCCTTCGGATTGACGAAGTGGGTGAGGCCGAACTTCTCCGCCATGGCCTTGCGCGCGGGGTTGATGTCCACGCCGACAATCTGGTCCGCGCCCACCATGCGCGCGGCCTGCACCACGTTGAGCCCGATTCCGCCCAGTCCGAACACGACGACGCGCGCGCCCGCCTCCACCTTCGCCGTGTACACCACGGCGCCGATGCCCGTCGTCACGCCGCAGCCGATGTAGCAGACCTTGTCGAACGGGGCGTCCTCGCGAATCTTCGCGACGGCGATCTCCGGCAGCACCGTGTACTGCGCGAAGGTGGACGTGCCCATGTAGTGGTGCACGCTCTGCTTGCCCAACCGGAAGCGACTGGTGCCGTCCGGCATCAGGCCCTTGCCCTGCGTCGCGCGGATGGCCGTACACAGGTTCGTCTTGCGCGACAGGCACGACTTACATTGCCGACACTCCGGCGTGTACAGCGGGATGACGTGGTCGCCCTTGCGCACCGACGTCACGCCCGGCCCCACGTCCACCACCACGCCCGCGCCCTCGTGGCCGAGGATGGCGGGGAACAAGCCCTCCGGGTCCTGCCCGGAGAGCGTGAACTCGTCCGTGTGGCAGATGCCGGTGGCCTTCAGCTCGATGAGCACCTCTCCCGCCTTGGGCCCCTCGAGGTGAACCGTCTCGATGCTCAACGGCTTTCCCGCCTCGAGCGCCACCGCCGCGCGCACGTCCATACACGAGCCTCCCTGTGAAGTTTTGAGGGGCGCAGCGTAATGCGCACGGTGCCTTGGGGGCACGACGGAATCACCCCGTGACCTCCAGGAAACGCTTCTGCCTTCGAGAAAAAACGAAGGGCCTGGAACCGGTGCGCGGTTCCAGGCCCTGGAGCTTCAGGAAGGCGAGGGGACTACTGCGCGTTCGCCGCCTGGGCCTTGGTGGCCTTCTGCGCGTCGCTGAACTTCTTGGTCATGTCCGCGAACTGGCCCTGGAACTCGTCCATCCGCTTCTGGTGCTCGGCGGCGCGGGCGTTCGCCTCGGCGACGATGGCCGGGTCCTTCGCGTTCTCGGTGGCCTCCGACAGCGCCATCTCCTTCTGCTGCCGCTCGTATTCCATGAGGCGGCCCATCACCACGCGCTTGTTGAGGTACGTGTTGGCGGAGTTGGGGTTGAGGGCGATGACCTGGTCGTAATAGTTGAGCGACTTCTCCAGGTCGGCCTTGACGATGGGCGCCGCCATGGAGCGCGCACCACCGCGCTGAGCGTAGATTTCAGCAATCCACCCGAGGGACGCCTCGTCCTTCGGCTCGAGCTTCAGGGCCTCGTTGAAGTACTTCTCGGCCGCTTCCGTGGCACCGCCCTGCATGTTCATGCTGGCGAGCGTCCGGTACGTCTCGGCCTTCTCGGCCGGCGTGGTCTTCATCTCGAGGATCTTCAGGACGGCCTCGCTGGCCTTGTCCATCTCCCCGAGCTGGAGGTGGGCGAACGCCTTCTTCTCCCAGACCTTCTCCTGCTTGGGGTCCGCCTGGAGTGACAGCGCGTAGGCCGCGGCGGCCTCCTTGTACTCCTTCTTGCTCAGGTGATCGCTGCCCTTGATGCGGTGTGGCTTGGCGAGGTCCTCCTCGCCTTTACAGGCCACCGTGCCGCCCAGGGCGAGAACTCCGAACACCAGACCGACTCGTGCCAGTCGCTTCATGTGTGTGAACCTTTCGAGCGGGCCTGAGGAGTCGACCCCGGCCCCCTTCATCCTGCTGTCCGCTCATCGTGTGGGACCCGGCCTCACGGGTCCGAAAGCCCGGCAAGCATACCTGAAGTCCTGGCTCTGGCACCCAGGCCAAGCGCGCCTGCCCTCCAAGCTTTCGGGCTCCCTCCGGCCCCCGGCACCTCGACCAGCGGCCACCTGGCTCGGTCACTCGGGGTACGGGTCTCGGCGAGTCACAGCCAGGGCGCGGCGCTCGCTGCGTATGAACCGCGACAAGGCGCGGCGTCCGCACCCCGGCCGGGGGAGCACGTGGGGCACCCGTCAGGGGGAGTCAGGCGATGTGGAGCAAGAGGTGGGTGGGAGTCCTGATGATGGGGCTGATGGTGGGCAATGGGGTCGCATGCAGCCCGTTGAGGCTCGCGGTCCCGGAGACGTTGGCGCGCGAGGCCCGTCCGGTCCCCATCGAGCGGCACCAGCGGTTCCTGGGCACGGGGGGCACTCTGTCCGCCGCTGGATACTCCGCGCTGTATGCCACCGATGCGGTCGAGTTCATGAGCGGCTCGCTGCGCAACGCCACCGCGTGCGAGCGGAAGTCGGCCTATCGCTTCACGCTGGCTTCAGGGGTGCCGTCATCCCGTCCGACGAAGGTGGAGTGCCAGGAGAAGATGACGGGCGTGCAGGCGGAACTGGAGGCGTTGAAGGGGCAGTTCACCGTGGGCCGCGGCCAGAGCCGTGTCCTCTGCGAACTGGAAGAGGGCGGGCGCGTGGAGCTCACGCAGTCCGCGGAGCGCCAGAGAGCCATCACGGAGGCACCGGTCGTACGAGGGCAGGCGCAGGTGGGCGAGGTGCGCTTGAGTGTCCTGAGCGCCAGTCAGTCCCGGCACGGATTGCCGGTGTCCTATCTCGGCTTCCACCTGCTCCGCGATGAGCGGACGGTGGCCTCCGTGCAGGTGGTGAACCCCGCGACGCTGTGGATGGCAACGGACCTGTCGGCGGAGGAGCGCGATGCCGTGGTGCTCACCGCCTTTTCGCTGATGCTCCAGCGCGCGTGGACCCCGGAGGGGCCGCTGGACTGCGACGTGTAGTGTCTCGCGGGGTGTTGGTTCCGGAGTCCCGGCGATGGGCCCACCCTTGGACCCACGCCGGGGCCTCCATCGGTCCGCCTCGAGTCTCGTTACGGGGCGCTGCCGTACGAGCCGATCCGCTCGACGGGTAGCGGCTTCGGCGGCTCACCCACGGCCCAGCGGGCCACGGTGGCTTGCAGCGCTCGGGCCGCCTCGATTCCAAACAACGGATTCTCGATGCCTTCGTCCAGGTCGAGCAGCGCGATGAACTCGGTGCTGCCCGCTCGATGAAAGTATGAATAGCGCAGGCCCTTGGGCTGCTGTGCCCTCACGGCCTCGAACGCGGCCTGGACCGCTCGAGTCACCTCCTCGACACCTTGTTCCGCCACCTGGTAACGCACCATCAGTACAGGCATGACCGGCTCCTTGTTCTCGCGTCGTTCATCGCGTCTCTCGCTATGATGAATGGGGCGGATGAAAGGTGACCGATGGCGAATCACTCCGAGTTTGCCGAGCAGTTCGACCGGTCCCGCCGCCACCTGCGGGCGGTCGCGTTTCGCATGCTCGGCTCCACGGACGAGGCGGACGACGCGGTGCAGGAGACCTGGCTTCGAGCCAGCCGCTTCGATGCCCGTTCCGTCGTCAACGTGGCGGGCTGGCTGACCACGATTGTCGCGCGCGTGTGCCTGGAGTCGCTGCGCTCGCGCCAGCGACGGGGTGAGGAGTTTCTCGACGTCGCTGAACTCGACCGGGTCATCGCCCACGATGCCGAGGCTCATCCGGAGGGTGACCTGGTGATGGCGGAGTCCGTCGGGCTCGCGCTGCTCGTGGTGCTCGACGCGTTGGGGCCCGCGGAACGCATCGCCTTCGTGCTGCATGATTTGTTCGGCGTGTCTTTCGAGGAGATCGCCGGGATTGTCGAGCGCTCCCCTGTCGCCGCGAAGAAGCTGGCGAGCCGTGCCCGTCAGCGGGTGCGGGGCACGCCCACGGTTTCCGCCGCCGAGCTCCGCGAGCAGCGAGAGGTCATCGACGCCTTCCTCTCCGCTTCACGCGCGGGGGACCTGGAGGCCCTCCTCGCCGTGCTGGCGCCGGACGTCGTGCGCCGTGCGGACCGTGCCGCGCTGCGAGGTGAGGAGGAGACCGAGGTTCGTGGCGCCCGCCGCGTCGCGGAGGAGACGCTCACCAACTCCGGCCGAGCGCGCTTCGCCCGACCCGTCTTCGTGAATGGCGCCCTGGGCATCGTCGTCGCGCCGCTTGGGCGGCCGCTGCTCGTCCTCGAAGTCGAACGCCGAGGCGACCGCGTCGCGGCGTTCAACGTCATCAGCGACCGGGCCCGTCTCCGTCAGCTTCGATTCTCCGTTGTCGACCCCGTCCCCACCCAGGCATCTCCCGCGTGAACCGCCCAGGTGGGTGAGCCCACCTTCCCCTTGAACCGGGAAGGCGGAGCGCTACGTCGCCGTCGCTCGAATCCAGTCGATGTCGAACGCGATGCCCGAGCCCGACACCGGGTCCAGGCGCAGGTCGGTGATGGTCCCATTCCAACCGGGGACGCCCTGCATGTTGAACGTGAGCGTCTGGTACGTGCCGCCGCCGGAGTGGCCCACGGTCGCCACGCGCGCGCCGGAGAACCCGGGTTGGGTGTCGGTGGCGAAGAACAACTGGACGCCGGTGGGCGCGAAGGACCGCATGTGGACCCGGAGCGTCGCCACTCGGCTGGCTTCGAAGTTGTAGTCGCTGTTGATGAGTATCGCGTCGGCGCTGCTGGAGGTTCCGGTCAACACGCCACCGCTCACCGCTTGTCCCGCGATGTTGGTGCCCACCCAGCCTTCGGTGTCACCCAGCGCGTTGAACTCCACGGAGAGGTCCGAGGCGTCGAAGGCGTGCCGGTTCGCGCCAATCTCCACGGAGTCCGGCATCCTGTCTCCGTCCGTGTCGAGCGGTGGAACCACGAAGTCCGTCATCCAGGAGATGATGAACCCCTGGTAGCTGTCCGTGGCCACCGCCTTGATGCTCAGGTCTCCGCCCGGCTGCAGGTAGTACCCCGAGGCGGTGGAGGCACGGAGCGCGGCGAGGGATTCGCGAGGGGGAAAGCTCCCCTGATTGGTAAAGTACGAGAGCCCCCCCAGCTTTCCGAAGTCCTTGAAGTGGGCGATGTATGAGTCACCCGGGGTGGCGTCCACCATCTGCATCAGCACTGACTTGTTCGATGGAAGCGACTCGTAGGCATAGGTGTACTCATAGCCCTCGTTGACGATGACGGGCAGTTGATGCCATTCGCGGTAGCCGTCGACGTAGTAGACGTGCTCGGTGTTGGTCCCCGCCTTCCTGCGCGTGCAGGTGAGGTTGGGGCTCAGTTGCAGGTTCTCGTCGTAGTAGAGCAGGGAGAGCACGAACCGGTGGTCGCTCCGGTATGCGTACTCCCAGTTCGGCGGCTGGTACTCGTCTCCCACGAGCATGAACGGATGGTTGGACACGATGGCCGTGTTGGGCTTGCCGGTGATGCTCCCCGTGAGGTCTCGCAGCACGGTGGACCAGACGCGCGGGTGCTTGGGGTGCCCGGCGTGGGTGCCCGGCGTGGGTTTGCCCGTGGCGTCGCACAGCGTGCCTGATTCGTCGCAATAACGGATGCGGGGTGGCCCGGCGGGGGACATCGTGTTCCGGAGGAACGTGTGGTTGGGGTGCTTGATGGCCGCGCCCGTGTTCATGAGGAAATTGGCGTTGGCCGCGGTCCACCCGACGAAGTGGGAGTCACGGACCTGCCCCGCGCCGTCATAGACGCGGTAGGCGCTCCGCTCGCCGCTCACGAGGTTCTCCCCTGAGTCCGCCACGAACAGGCTCTGCTCGACGATGCTGTAGCTGGCCATCATGGTGCCGACGGTGTTGTCGACCATGATGTTGTTGCGGAAGACGAGGTTGCTTGTCGAACCACCGGCGCCAATCCCCGTGTAGAGCGCCATCGCGTTCGCGTACCACGTCCCGTCCTCGATGAGGTGGAGGTCCGGGTTCAACCAGCCATGGTTCGGCTCGATTTCATGGTCAGGGCTCAGCCTGTCGAAGATGTCGAACGCGCTCATGGTGCTGTGGGCGCTGTTGCCCTTGAACGAAATCAACGGGAGCGTCCGGACGGGCATGTCCCGGAATCGCGAATCCCCCGCGGACTGGCCCATGGGCTTGTCGGGGAACGCGAACCAGAAACCCGTGCCCTCGGTTCCCGCCGCGACGTTGTCCTCGAAGGTGTTCTGGGGATTGGTGATCCAATAGCTGGCCGGCGTGCGGTTCTGGACGGCGTTGAATTGGTTGTCGGAGGGGGTGACCTGCTCTCCGGGCGCGGGACGGCGGGTGAGCAGCGTCACGTTGCGCTTGATGACGTTGAAGCGCTCGCTGCCGTCCTCCAGGAACACGCCGTGGCCGATGTGGTCATGGAAGAAGTTGTTCTCCACCAGCGTGCTTTCGGTGCCGTGGATGGTGATGGCGCGGTTGTAGGAGTGGTGGATGCTGGAGTTCTTGAAGTACTGCCCGGCGCCCTCGGCGCCCAGCATGTGCCAGTGGAACGGGTAGCGCCCGAGCTTCGCCTTCTGGCCCATGTTGAAGAGCTCGACGCCGCTGATGTGCGCGCGCGAGCTGCCCATGATCATCACGTGCCCGCCGAACCCGTTGGCCGCGGACGTGGAATCTCCCTGCACCTTGATGTTGTGCGTGAGCAGGCCCACCTGGGCGCGCAGGTCCGCGGTCCACGTGCGTGAGCCGTTGGAGTAGGACTTCTGCACGCCGCTGTGTGCATAGGAGAGCGGGCTCGTCAGGGTGAGCCGCGTGTTGGTTGCGTCGAGGGACTGGATGACGCGCTGCTCGGCCTCGTTCCAGTTCCGGGTACTGGACACGACGACGATGACGTCGCCCTGCCGCCAGTTGACGGGCTGCTTCAGGACCAGGCTGTTGCTTCCCGCGCTCACATTCCCCTGGAGCTGTGTCCAGCTCACCCGTTCCTCGCCGTGCAGCCGGACGGTGGCGTTGGCCATGGCTCCGAGGAACTTGTCGCCCATTCCCATCACGTCGAGCGTGGGCTCGGATGCGTTGAGCGTGATGACGGCGGTGCTGGGGTAGGGCGTCAGCTCCTGGCCCAGCTCGAACAGGGAGCCTGGGCCCATCACCATCACATACCGCGTGGTGAGGGACACGGGCCGGTTCTGGACGCCGAGCACCTCGCCGTTCACCACGACGGCCCCTGGAGTGAGCGTGCCCTGGAGGCTGACCGCGCTGCCGAGGCCCACGGTGGCGGTGTCGCTCGCCGTCGGCACAGCGCCGCCCCAGACGTAGGCATCGTTCCAGTCGTGGACCATCTCCATCCGGAGGTCATCCACCAGCCCCGTGTGGTCTCCCGGAGACGTGTCCTCACCGAGCACACTCACCGTGACGGGCCCGGCGTTCAGCGCGAGCACCGTGGAGACGTGCTCGGTGTACTGGATGCTCCCGAGGCGGAAGTGGCCGACCTCCGTGCCATTGACGGTGACGCGGACGTCCTTGGCCGGGGGCTGGGTCGGGTCATTGGCGCGCAAGGCGGCCCTCAGCCGGAAGCGGTAGTAGCCCGTGCGCGGAAGGGTGACGGCGGTGGTGGCCGTGGCCCCGCCTTGGAGGAAGAGGACCTGAGCGCCCTCGGGCGCGGCGGGATTGGCGACGGTGAAGGCGCTCCCGTTTCGTGCGAGGCCCGCGCCCGCGGTGAAGCTCCAGGGGCTTCCCGTGGGCGCATAGACAAAGCCGGGGCTGGTGGGGATGGCGGGCGATTCGAAGCCGCTGATGCTGATGTCCCTCACGCGCGACGCCCTGAAGTCATCCACGAAGGCGGTGTCCCCGCCCTGGGGTTTGAGCCCGCGCAGCTCGACGGTGTGGGGCCCGGAGGTGAGCAGCACCGGTCCGGCCGTGAGCCGTTGGTAGGTCGCGCCGACGGGGCTCACGGTCAGGATGGCCGTGCCGTCAACGAGCAACTGGACGCTCTGGGCGCTGGTCGGGTCGTTTCCACGCTGCGCCGTGGAGAAGCTGAAGACGTAGTAGCCCGCCGTGAAGTTGAACGCGCGTGACGCCGTTCCCTCGGCCTGGAGGACGAGCACCTGCGCGCCTTCGGGCGCGTTGGGATTCCCCGACGTGAACGCCGTGGCGTTCCGGGAGAGTCCCGCACCGCCTGCCAGCGTCCAGCCAGAGCCGGCGGGGGCGTAGGCGTACCCAGGCGAGGCGGGGAGGGCAGGCACCTCGAACGTTCCGTTGGGCACCGTGAATGCGGTCGCCGACGCGGAGCTCAAGGCGGCGGCGCTGGCTTCAAGCGCGAAACACAGCGCCAATGAGAGAAGCAGCTTTTTCGGATAAAGCCAGAATGTCCGCATGGGCGGATTTATGGCTGTCATCACGGGGCGTCGTCAAATGGGTGGGGGGAGTCGTCGCGAGTGCGGGCTGCTTCGCGTCGCTGACCTGACACGTCATACGCGCGTCCGGAATTCGCGACTCTTGCCGGAGGTCTCGTTCATGCGTGGCTTTCGGGTGGCGGCGGTGGTGCTGGATGCCTGGCGGAAGTGGCCCTAGTGTGAGGGCCGGTTCCTTCCTCGGAGCGTGCGCACCATGACTGTCCTCACTCGACGAACCGTGCTCCAGGGGCTCGCCGTCACCGCCGCGGGCTGTGCCTCGACGCGCTCGGTGCGCGCGCCACGTCCCGGGCCGTCGCTACCCCTGGGCGCGCAGATGGGAGACCTGCGCACCGGCGCCGTCACCGTCTGGGGCAAGGCGGACCGGGCCTCGCGGCTCGTGGTGGAGTGGAGCGAGGACTCCCGCCTCGTGAAGGGCGTGCATCGCGTGGAGGGCGCCGCGCTCACCGCCGCGACGGACTTCACGGGCGTGGTGGACCTCACGGGCCTGCCGGCGGGGCGCGAGGTCTTCGTGCGCGTGCTCGCGGAGGACGGCGGCGTCACCGGCGAGGAGTGGCGCGGGCGGTTCCTCACGTCACCGGACTCGGCCAAGGACGTGTGCTTCGCGTGGAGCGCGGACGTGTGTGGCCAGGGTTGGGGCATCAACCCGGAGTGGGGCGGTTATCGAGGCTACGCGGCCGTCCATGCGCTGCGCCCCGACTTCTTCCTGCACGTCGGCGACGCCATCTATGCCGACAACCCCCTGCTGACGGAGGTCGTCCTCCCGGATGGGCGCGTGTGGCGCAACAAGGTGACTCCCGCCAAGTCGAAGGTCGCCGAGACGCTGGAGGAGCTGCGCGGGAACTTCGCCTACAACTTCCTGGACGACTCGCTACGAGCCCTCGCGCGGGACGTGCCCATTGCGTACCAGTGGGATGACCACGAGGTGCGCAACAACTGGTATCCGGGGCGCAGCCTCGCGGACGACCCTCGGTACACGCAGGTCTCGGACGAACGGGTGCTCGGCGCGCGAGCGCGTCAGGCGTTCTTCGAGTATTCGCCCGTGGGCGGCGCCGCGCGAGCCGAGGGCCGCATCCATCGCCAGCTCTCACAGGGGCCCTTGCTGGATGTCTTCATTCCAGACGTGCGCGCGTTCAGGGCGCCGAACTCCGTCAATCGGCAGGAGCAGCAGGGACCGGAGACGACGTTCCTCGGACGCGCGCAGCTCGACGGACTCAAGCAGTCGCTGGCGGCCTCCCGGGCGACGTGGAAGGTGATTGCGACCAGCATGCCGCTGGGACTCATCATCCCGGCGGAGAAGCTGCCGGATGGCGCCTACCTCATGGAGGCGTGGGCCAACGGTCCGGGTGCCCCGCTGGGACGCGAGCTGGAGCTGGCGGAGTTGTTGTCGTTCCTGAAGGAGCGGAAGGTGCGCAACGTGGTGTTCGTCACCGCGGACGTACACTACCCGGCGATGCACCACTATCACCCGGACCGCGCGCGCTTCCGCGACTTCGACCCGTTCTGGGAGTTCGTCGCGGGTCCGCTCAACGCGGGCACTTTCGGCCCCAGCCTGCTCGATGAGACCTTCGGCCCGGAGGTCAAGTGGCACAAGCCGGCGACGGTGATGAACGCGGCACCGTGGGAAGGACAGCAGTACTTCGGCAGCGTCCGCATCCAGGGCGACAGTGGCGTGATGACCGTCGCCATCCATGACCTGACGGGCAAGGCGCTGCACTCCGTGGAACTGGAGCCGAACCGATGATGCTCATGCTCGTCGTCCTGCTGGTGGGCTTTGTGTCGGCCGTGGTCGTCGTGCTCTCCATGAATCGTCCGGCAGGGCAGGGGGAGTCGAAACGCTCGGAGCTGGAGGTCTGCCAGCACTGTGGTCAGGCGCGGGAACTGCTCGACGAGGAGATGGATGACCTCCATCTGAATGATGAGCAACGCCGGCAGGAGCAGAGCGGTGCCGTCGACTATCACGTCTGGTGGTGTGGCTCCTGCGAGGACGGCGTGGTGACGCGCAATTCGCGGTTCATCCAGACGGTGGGCGTGTGCCGTGCGTGCAGTGGGCGCGCGGAGCAGTCCATGCGAACCGTCGTCCCCGCCACGGCCGCCCGTGGCGGCGAGCTTCAAGTGGAGCTGGCCTGTCAGGGCTGTGGCCACCTCCAGCGGTTCTGGCGCTACACGCCCCGCGCCTCGTTGGCGAAGTGAGGGCGGACGTGCCCGCTACGTGGTGAGCACGAGCTTGACCAGCTCCGGGGGACTGCCGACGCGCATGGGGGGCCCCCAGAAGCCACAGCCCCGGCTCACGTAGATGTGGGAGTCCTGGTGCCGGTAGAGACCGGCCGCGTGCTCCCATGCGAGGCCGATGAACAGCGTCATCGGGAGGAGCTGCCCGCCGTGGGTGTGGCCTGAAATCTGGAGGTCCATCCCTCGCTCCGCGGCCACCTTGAAGTTCGCGGGCTGGTGCGCGAGCAGCACGGCCGCCCGGTCCGGCGCCCGTCCCGCGAGCGCCAGGTCCAGGTCGTAGCCCTTCTGGTTGCGCCGTCTCCATCCGCTCCAGTCGTCCACGCCGACCAGGTCCAGGGATGCCCCCGCATCGCCGATGCGGACATGGCGGTTGCGCAGCGACTGGATGTCGAGCGTCTGGAGGAACGCCGTCCACTCCGCGTCACCGGAGTAGTAGTCGTGATTGCCGGTGACGAAGTAGCTGCCGTAGCGGGAGCGCAGGGCTCCGAGCGCGGCGACGGCGCCTCCCAGCGTGGGCACGTCCCCGTCCACCAGGTCGCCGGTGATGGCGAAGAGGTCTGGCTTGAGGGCGTTGGCCTGACGCACCAGCTCGTCCATGAACCGGCGCTGGATGAAGGGGCCCACGTGGATGTCCGTGAGCTGGACGATGGTGAGCCCATCCAGCGCTCGCGGCAGCTTGGGAATCCTGACGGCGAGCTCCGTCACCAGCGGCGGTGCATAGGCGCGCCAGTTCCCGTACGTCGCCAGCCCTCCGCCCGCGAGCGCGGCGCCTCCCGCCAGCGCGCGCCCCAGGAACTTCCTCCGCTCCTCGTCCACCCGGAGTTCGACGTCTGGCGGAGCCTCCGGCACGGTGGCCGTGGGCGCGGGTGGTGGGGCCGCGTAGCGCCGTTGAACATGCCGTCCCAGGCCGACGAGGGCCCGGAGGAGGTCCGTCGCTCCGAGCGCAATCACCAGACAGAGCGCCACGCCCATCCACGTGTACGTGGTCACCGTCGCGATGCGTTCGAATCCCTCGGGGAGGGCATCCAGCACGGTGCGCCGCATTCCCAGGAGCAACGTCAGGAGGCCCAGCACGACCAGGGCGACGAACCGGGCCGCGCGACCCCGCACCAGCTCACGGACCAGTCGTCGGTAGAGGTACAGGTGGCCCAGCACCGCGCCGAGCCCGATGAGCATCGAGAAGGAGAAGATCCTGAACGGCATGTGCGAGCGACCCGAGGCGAGAGCGGACGAGAAGGGTAACACGGTGCCCGCGCCATGGCCGTCCTGGAGACAGGCCCACGCCCGGGTCCTCGCGATTGAACAGAGTCCTCGGCGTCATCGCCGGGAATCCGCCAGAGTCTTTTCGGGCAGGTAGATTCCGTGGGGCAGGCGAGCGTCACGAGGGGACACGCATGGACAAGGTCATCGTCATCACGGGGGCAAGTGGGGGAATCGGGGCGGAGCTGGCCCGGGTCGCGGGGGCGCGTGGAGCGAAGCTGGTGCTGGCCGCGCGGCGTCGGACGGAGCTGGAGGCTGTCGCCAACCGCTCCGGCCGTGACTCGCTCGCAGTCGTCACCGATGTGACGGCTCGCGCGGAGGTGGAACGACTTCGTGACGCGGCGCTCGAACGCTTCGGTCGCATCGATGTCTGGGTGAACAACGCGGGACGCGGCATCACCCGCTCCGTGGCCGAGCTCACCGACGCGGACCTGGAGTCGATGTGGCGCGACAACGTGCACAGCGCGCTCTATGGGATGCAGGCCGTCCTGCCGCACTTCCAGGCGCGCAACGCCGGACAGATTCTCAACGTCTCCAGCACCCTGGGACGGCTGCCCGTGGTACCCCACCGCTCGGCGTACAGCGCGGCCAAGCACGCGTTGAATGCGCTGAGCGCCTGTCTCCGGTTGGAGCTGCGCCAGACGCACCCAGGCATCTCCGTCACGGTGGTGATGCCCGGAGTCGTGGCCACGGAGTTCGGCGCCAATGCGCTGGGCGGTGGGCCGGACTCGCGCGCACTGCCCGGGGCCCAGCCCGTCGAGGAGGCCGTGGAGGCCATCCTCGACGCCATCGCCCACCCGCGTCCGGAGGTCTTCACGAAGGCGTCCACGCAGGCCGAGGTCGAGCGCTACTACCACGACGTCGCCGCGTTCGAGGCGGACCCGGGCGCGCGTCCCGGGCGCTGAGCGGGGTGTGACGCCTGGGAGCAGTCGGGTTGCTCCCGGGAGTAGGCGTCATTCGTAGCGGAGCGATTCGATGGGCGCGAGGCTCGCGGCGCGGCGCGCGGGCCAGATGCCGAAGAACACGCCCACGGTGGCGGAGAAGGCGATGGCCACCACGATGGCCTCGGGGGCCACCACCATGGTCCATCCCATGAGCTTCTGGAGCACCGCCGCGCCCCCCACTCCCAGCACCAGTCCGAGCGTGCCTCCGGCCAGACACAGGACGAGGGACTCGACGAGGAACTGGAGCAGGATGTCCGTGCCCGTGGCCCCCAGCGCCTTGCGCAGACCAATCTCGCGCGTCCGCTCCGTCACCGAGACGAGCATGATGTTCATGATGCCGATGCCTCCCACCAGCAGGGAGATGGCGGCGATGCCGGCGAGCAGCAGCGAGAAGGTCTGCGTCGTCTCCTGCACCGTCGCGAGCAGCGAGGCCTGGTCTCGGATGTTGAAGTCGGCCGGCTCCTCGGGACGCAGGCGGTGCTCGCGCCGCAGCTTGAGGTCGATCTCCGCCATGGCGTCGTCCATGGTCTTCTCGCTCATGGCCTGCACGGCGATGGAGCGGATGCGGTCGCTGCCCATTACCCGGAACTGCGCGGTGGACAGCGGGATGTAGAGGCTCTCGTCGGGGTTGGAGAAGCCCTGGGAGCCCTTCTCCGCCAGCACTCCAATGACCTCGAAGGGAATGCCTCGGATGCGAATCGTCTCGCCCACCAGCGAAGAGGAGTCGCGAATCCCCAGCTGCCCGCCCGCCAGCGCCCCCAGCACCACCACGCGCCGCCGACCCCGGTCCTCCGCGTCGGTGAACATCCGGCCCGCGACGACGCGGGACTCGTTGATGCCGAAGTACGCCGGCCACGTGCCCACCACCGACAGGTTCGCGTTGCCCGCGCCGTACTCCACCTGGAAGCGCGACTCGATTTCCGGCGCCACGGCCTGGATGTGTTTGGCGTTGGTGCGCAGCGCCTCCGCGTCGTCGATGGTCATCGACGCCTGACCTCGACCGAGGCCGCCCGAGAAGGACTGGCCGGGGCGCACCGTCAGGACATTCGTCCCGAGCGTCTTCAGCCGCTGCTCCACCGAGCGCTGGGCTCCTTCGCCCAACGCCACCATGGTGATGACCGCCGCGATGCCGATGACGATGCCGAGCATGGTCAACAGCGACCGCAGCTTGTTGGCGAGGACCGCGTCGAACGCCACAAGGATGATTTCACCCATGACCTGCCTCCTCCTCCCGCCGACTAACGACCGCCGCGCCCACCGCCAGCACCACCACCCATGCCGGGCATCATTCCGCCGCCCGCCTGCCGCATCCGCTCGTTGCGCTGCGCCTGCTGCTGCTGGAGCTGCGCCACCGACACGAGCAACACGTGCTCGCCCGCCTCCAGCCCGCTGATGACCTCCGAGCTCTCCCAGTCACTCATGCCCAGCACCACGCGGCGCGGCTCCGGCCCCTTCGCGCCCTGCACGAAGACGAGCCCCGGTCGCGTGTCGCCCTGGGGCTGCTGGCCGTCGCGGTTGCCCCGGTTGCGCCGGCCTTCACCCGCGCCGTCCTGACCCGCGGCCGTCGCGGGAGTCGCCACGTTCACCGGCGTGGCCGTGCCCGCGCCCACGGTGCCCTTGTCGCCGCCCGCCACGGGCGCGCCCTCGGTGCCACCCGTCGACGCCGGGCCCTGTGGAGCGGTGTCCGCGCCGCTTCCCCCCGAGCCGCCCCGGCCCCGGCCCGCCCCGGTGGAGCCCGGCGGACGCATCAGCGAGCGCACCGACTCCTCCGTGAGTCCCACCGCCAGCGCCGCCGCGCGGGCATCCCGCAGGCCCACCACGGCGGAGTTGGGGACGGTGATGGCGTCGCGGCGGCGGGAGATTTCAATGGCCACCTCCGCGTTCATCCCCGGGCGCAGCAGCCCTTCCGGATTGTCCAGGCGCACGAGCACCGGGAAGAGGGTGACGTTCTGCTCCACCAGCGCCTGGGGTTCGATCTTCACGACCTCACCGACGAACGTCTTTCCCGGGTACGCCTCCATCGTCACGCGCGCCTTGAGGCCCGCCTTGAGCTGGCCCACGTCCGTCTCGTCCACCTTGGCGCGCACCTGCATGACGGACAGGTCCGCCATCTTGAACAGCGTGCTGCCACCGGACACGTTGGACGTGGCCGACGCGATGATCTGCCCGGGCTGAATCGTCCGCTCCAGCAGCGTCCCGGCGCTGGGGGCGCGGATGGTGACGTCGCGGCTGCGCTCCTTGGCGAGCTGGAGGTTCGTCTCCGCGCGCACCTTGGCCGCCCGCGCGGTGGCGTAGGCGTCCACCGTCGTCTCGTATTCCTGCTGGGTGACGTAGCCGGACTGACGCAGCGACTCCATGCGCTGGCGCTGGGCCTCCGTCGTGTTCAGTCGCACGCGCGCGGAGTCCAGGTCCGCCTGCGCCTGGGCCAGCGCGTTCTGCACGTCGCGCGGGTCGATCTCCGCGAGCAGCGCGTCCTTCTCCACCTTGTCGCCGGTGTCGAACAGCACGCGGAGCACTTCGCCGGACGCCTTGGACTTCACCTCCACCACTCGCAGCGGCTCCACCAGGCCGGCGGACTCCGCGACGACCTCCATGTCCCGGCGCTCCACCACGGCGACGGCCGCCGAGCGCTCCGGTGTGGCGGGCTCCGTGCTCCGCTGGGTGGCGTAGACGCCCGCTCCAATCAGGACCGCCGCGACACCCGTGATGACCATCTTCTTCGCCTTGCTCACGACGTCCTCCAGGTCTCTTCGTGGCCGCGCGATGCGCGGTCCCGCTCAATTCCGCTTCAGCTCGTCCCGCTCGATGACGCCGTCCTTCAAGAACAGCACCCGCCGCGCGTACGCCGCGATGTCCGACTCGTGCGTGACGAGCATCAACGTCTGCCCCTGGGCATGCAGCTCCCCGAAGAGGGCCATGATCTCCTCACCCGTCCGGCTGTCGAGCGCGCCCGTGGGCTCGTCCGCCAGCAGCAGCGCGGGCTGCGTCACCAGCGCGCGGGCGATGGCCACGCGTTGACGTTGACCGCCCGACAGTTCGTTGGGCCGGTGGTCCTTGCGTGCGCCCAGGCCCACCTTCTCCAGCATCGCCGCCGCGCGCTCGTGGCGGACCTTCTTGGGCACGCGCGCGTACACCAGCGGCAGCGCCACGTTGTCCAGCGCGGAGGCGCGGGGCAGCAGGTTGAAGCTCTGGAACACGAAGCCCAGCTCGCGGTTGCGGATGCGCGCGAGCGCGTTCTCCGTCATCCCCGCCACGGGTTGGCCGTTGAGCCAGTACTGCCCGCCGCTCGGCACATCCAGGCAGCCGATGAGGTTCATGAAGGTGGACTTGCCGGAGCCCGACGGGCCCATGACGGCCACGTATTCGTTGCGGCGGATGGTGAGGTCCACGCCGCGCAGCGCGCGCACCACCTCCGAGCCCATCGTGTAGTCCTTGCTCAAGCCCTCCACGCGGATGACCACGTCCGCGATGTCCCGCGCCGTCGAACTCTCCATGGCGATGCTCACAGCGGCCTCCCGGCGAGCGCTTCCAGTTCGGCGCGTGCGATGCGGTAGTCGAAGCGAGAGGACACGAGGTTGATCTCCGCCTGGACCAGGTTCTCCTGCGACGTCAGCAGCTCCAGGATGGTCGTCGCGCCCAGACGGTAGCGCTCTTCCTGCACCTTGAGGTCCTCGCGCGCCACCTCCACGGACTGCTCGGACAGGGTGATGCGGTCCGCGGAGAGGCGCAGTTGAGCCAACGCCTGGCTGGCCCCCGACCTCACCGCGCGCCGCGTGTCCGCGAGCTGCGCCTGGGACACGACTTCCTGCGTCCTGGCCCGCTGCACCCGCTCCTCGCGCAGGAAGCCGTCGAAAATGGGGTAGGAGAGGCCCAGGCGCACCGACCAGCTCGTCTTGCCTCCGTTGAAGCTCGCGTCCTGGTTGAACCAGTCGTAGCCGGCGGACAGGCGAACGGAGGGCAGGTAGGTCGCCTTCGCCACGCTCACGCCCGCCTCGGAGGCGCGCAGCGTGGAGGCCGCGGCGAGCACCGCGGGGGCGTTGGATTCCAGCTCCGTGATGAGCGCGGCCTCGGTGAGCGTGAACGGCTTGGGGCCCAGGTTCCCGTCGGCCTGGGCCTGCGCCGGGCCGTCCGCGCCGATGAGGCGTCCCAGCGACAGCGCCGCCGAGGTGCGCTGGGTCTCCGCCGTGCGCAGCGCCTCCCGGGCCGTGGTGTGGTCCAGCCGCGCCCGCAGCAGGTCGGAGCGCGTCGCCGAGCCCACCGCCAGTCGCCGCTCCGCCGCGTCTTCGTTCTGCCTGGCCCGCTCGATGCGCGAGCGCGCCACTTCTTCCAGGCCCGTCGCACGGAGGGCCTCGTAGAAGGAGCGTTCCACGTCGAGCACGGCGCTGGCGCGCTGCGCGGTGAGCTGTGCCCCGGCCGCACCGGACTGCGCGCGGGTCTGCTTGCGCGTGGCGCTGCGCTGGCCACCGGTGAAGACGTTCCACGACGTGGACAGGCCCGCGCTGTACGTGTCGTTGGAACCGGAGACGACGGTGCCTGTATCGGGCACGATGCGATCACTGCTGGAGAGCGAGCCCGTCGCGTTCGCCGAGAGGGAAGGGAGGTAGGCGCCCACCGCGCTGAGCTCCGCCGACGCCGCGTTGGTGACGGTGCCCTCTGCCTGCACCACCTGCGGATTCGCCTTGAGCGCCCGCGCGATGGCCTCCTCGAGCGTGACAGTCACGCCCTGGGGCTCTTCTGCCTGGGCCGTGAGGCTCTGGACCGGCGCGCTGTCTGGGACCTGGGGAGTTCCCTGAACCGGCGCGGCTGCGTCCTTCTTCGTCGTTTCCTGGGTGGGCGCGTCGGCCGGAGCCTTCTGTGTCTGGGCGGCGCTGTTCTGCTCCGTGCCGGGAGCCTGGGTGGGCGTCTGCGCCGCGCCCAATCCTGGCGTCGCCACCAGGCCGAGGAGGCCCAGCGTCAGCGCCGTCATCCGGTGGGGCCGTCTCTTGAACCACGCTCTCTTGAGCATCGTCATCGCAGCCATGTCCCGTTGAAGGCCGGTGCGCTTCTGGCGCGTCCGGCGGTTCCGAAGCAGGGTGACTGCATGCGCCTTGCCAGTTTTCAACACATTGAAACCTCAGGGGAAACCCGCGCGAGCGCTGCGAGAAGCGCCGTCCGAGTGCGGATTCCGCATGCGGTCCGCGAGGGCCTCCATCGGTCAGGCCGCGCGGCGTGAGGGCCGCGTGGGGGCGAGGCTTCGTGGGCCCCTGGCGAGGCGTGGGCCTCGTGCTTGCACACGGAGGCCGGGACGGGTGGGCGTGACGCGTGTCGCCGCCTGCTCGGACTGCGCTCCAGCGGCCTGTGCGCCGCGCCAACCCTCGGGGAGAAACGCATGGGCTCGACAGCAACCAGGCAATGGGGAGCCCGCGTGGCGCCACGCCGTGCGAGAAGGGAGTGCGGATTCCGCACCGTGCATGCAGAGTTCGCAGCGAGCGGAGGCATCTCATGGAGTGGGATTCACCCCGAGCGGGGTCATCGTCGATGAGCGGCGCGTCCCGTTGGAGGCCGCGTGGTCCGTGGATGCCGTGGGTCGCGGCGGGGCTCATGTGCGCCGTGCTCCTGTCCGCGGTCCTCTTCATCCGCAGGTCCGCGATGGAGTCGTCCTCGCTGGTGGTGCGAGGCATGGCCAACGTCCTGATGCACTCCGGGTTGGAGGCCTTCCGAGAGGGCTCGGGTCCTCCGAGCCAGCAGTCGCTCGATGCCTTCCTCGCGGCGAACCAGGAGGGCGGCCTGCGCTACGTGGCCATCATCGAGGACGGGCGGGTGCTGGAGTCGTCGGGTGAGGGCTCGCTGGGAGAGATTCAGGATGGCCCCCTGCTGCGCATCGAGGCGGGGCGGGGACGCTTCATCCATCGACTGCGCAAGCCGAAGCCGGAGGCCCCGGTCACGACGAGCGGGGGTGCGCCCACGGTGGACCCGGCGCCGCAGGAGCCGCGCCGCAACCTGCGCATCGGCTACGAGTTCGAGCCTGTCACCGCGCTGGAGTTGACGGACCGCGCGCAGCGTCTGCTGTTCATCGCGGCGGTGTCGTGCGTGGGAATCCTGGGGCTGGCCTTCGCCTTCTCGCGCTCCCTGGCGCAGCGCGAGGCCCTGGCGGCGGAGCTGGAGCGAGGCCGTCGGCTGGCGGCACTGGGCACCATGTCGGCGGTGCTGGCGCACGAGCTGCGCAACCCGCTGGCCTCGCTCAAGGGCCACGCGCAGTTGCTCGCGGAGCGCGTGGAGCGGGACGAGGTGCTGCGCCCCAAGGCGGACCGCATCGTGGGTGAGGCGGTGCGGTTGGAGCAGTTGATGAATGATCTGCTGTCCTTCGTGCGCAGCGGAGAGCTGCGGCGCACCGGGACGGACCCCAACGAGGTGTTGCGCGCGGCGGTGGAGGCCACGGGTGAGTCCAGCGTGCAGGCGCACTACCTGCCGAGCCGCGAGCAGTGGGAGCTGGACGCGGGGCGCTTCCAGCAGGCGCTGGAGAACGTGCTGCGCAACGCGGTGCAGGTGAGTCCGGCCGGGCAGCGCGTGGAGGTGGACGTGGCCCAGGAGGGCAAGTCGCTCGTGTTCATCGTGAGGGATTACGGGCCGGGCATTCCGAAGGGAGACGAGGAGCGCATCTTCGAGCCCTTCGTCACCGGGCGGCTGCGGGGCGTGGGCCTGGGCCTGGCCATCACCCGCCGCATCGTGGAGCTGCATGGGGGCTCGGTGAGCGCGAAGACCCATTCCGGAGGTGGCGCGGAGTTCCGGCTCATCGTCCCGGCGAGGGGGACCTGAGCCATGGCGCGCATCCTGGTGGCGGATGACGAGGAGGGCGTGCGCTCGTTCATCGCGGAGGCGCTCGAGGTCGAAGGCCACGTGGTGACGACGGCGGCGGATGGCGAAGAGGCCGCGCGGCTCCTGGCGAAGCAGGGCGTGGATTTGCTGGTGACGGACCTGCGGATGCCGGGGATGGATGGGCTGACGCTGCTGCGCAAGGTGCGCGAGGAGCAGCCGGACGTGGAGGTCGTCATCCTCACCGCGGTGGGCTCGGTGGAGAGCGCGGTGTCGGCGATGAAGGCCGGCGCGTTCGAGTACCTGCTCAAGCCGGTGGGAAGTCCGGCGGAGCTGCGACTGACGGTGGCTCGGGCGCTGGAGCGCCGCGCGCTGTTGAACTTCAAGGCGGAGGCGCGTCAGTCCACCAGCGAGGTGGTGCTGAGCTGGGGCGCGCCGTCGATGGGGCCCGTGGTGGAGGCGCTGCGCAAGGTGTCACCCACGCAGGCCACGGTGTTGCTCGTGGGCGAGAGCGGCACGGGCAAGGAGGTCGCCGCGCGGGCGCTGCACCAGTGGGGAGAGCGCTCGGAGGGGCCCTTCGTCGCGGTGAACTGCGCGGCCCTCACGGAGACGCTGCTGGAGAGCGAGCTGTTCGGCCACGAGAAGGGCGCCTTCACCGGCGCGGTGGCGCAGCGGCGCGGACGCATCGAGCTGGCGCAGGGCGGGACGTTCTTCCTGGACGAAGTGGGCGAGCTGAAGGCGGAGCTGCAGGCCAAGCTGTTGCGCGTGCTCCAGGAGCGGCGCTTCGAGCGCGTGGGGGGTACCCGGACGCTGGAGGCGGACGTGCGCTGGGTGGCGGCGACCAACCGCGACCTCAAGACGATGATGGCCCACGGCGAGTTCCGCGAGGACCTCTACCACCGGCTGGCGGTGTTCCCCATCCGGATGCCGTCGCTGCGCGAGCGTCGCGAGGACCTGCGTCCGCTGGCGGAGCTGTTGCTGCGCCGCATTGGCGAGGAGCTGGGACGGCCCGGGTTGAAGCTGTCCCCGGAGGCGTCGGAGCGACTGGAGTCCTTCTCCTGGCCGGGCAACGTGCGCGAGCTGCGCAATGCCCTGGAGCGCGCGGCCATCCTCGCCGACGGCGCGGTGGTGGAGTCGAGCCACCTGTGGCTGGACCCCACCAGTGCTCCGGCTCCCACGGCCACACCCGCGGCGGGCGTGCGCCTGCCGGACACGACGCTGGAGGAGCTGGAGCGGATGGCGATTGAACAGGCCATCGCGGACGAGGGTGGCAACCGGAAGCGCGCCGCGCAGCGGCTGGGCATCGGGTTGCGCACGCTCTACGACAAGCTGCGGCGCTACGGAATGCAGTGAGGCCAGGGGGCGCGAAGCAGCCGCGCCCCCTGGGCCACGCTCACGGAGGGCCGTAGCCCTGCACGCGGGAGTTGACCTCCACCGCGGTGGCGTAGATCTGCGCCCACGTCCGGTACTTCAGCTTGTCGCCGAAGCCCTTCTGGTCATTGGCGTAGTTGAACAGGTCCTTGCGGAAGAGCGCGTCGGCCGCCTTGCGCGCGCCATCGTCCAGGGGCGTGCCCTTGCGGTCGTAGTAGCGCAGCAGGTCATAGCCGTAGTCGTGCGTCTTCGCGGCCGGGTCGAACTCCTTGTCCGGGCCAATCTTGCCGGGCGCGGACGCGGAGCCGTGCGGGTCCTGCATGCGCTGGCCGTGCTTCGTCTGGATGGCGTAGGGCTTGTAGCCCATCACCTTCTCGAAGTCGGCCGGGGGCGGGCGGGCACCCGTCAGGTACTCGTTCATCAGCTTGCCGTGGTCCCCGGCGGGCGCCGCGCCCACCTTGGCCGTCTTCTCCGTGGCGTTCGTGCCGCGGGCGAAGGTGTCCTGGGTGTTCGGCCGGACCGGCACCGCCGTGTTGGAGCGCTCGGCGGTCGGCGACTCAGCGCTGTTGGAGACCGGACGGCGGGAGGAGACGGGGGGATTGCGCACGAGCATGGAGGACCCGGGGGAAAGCTTCTCTTGGTTTGTCGCACTCTGTAGGGTGGAAGTTGCGTGAATGGGATTAACGCACCGCATTGTGAGAAGGAGAGCTTGTGGGCACGGACCTGTATCGCGACGGACTGGCGCGGCTGGAGGCGGGGGATGGGAACGAGGCGAAGCGGCTGCTGGAGGCCGCGCTGCATGAAGCCCCGGGGGACGCGGGGGTGATGCACGCGTTGTCACGGGCGCTGGACCTGGCGGGGGAGCGCGCGAGGGCCGTGGAGTTGCTGGAGCTGGTCCACGCGAAGGCCCCATCGGAGCCGGGCCCGGCGTGTGACCTGGCGATTGCGCTGTTGGAGAAAGGGGAGGACGCGCGCGCGGCGCAGGTGCTGGGGCCGGTGCTGGAGGCCCACCCCGACCACCCCCGGGCGAACCTGGACCTGGCGCTGGCGCTGGCGAAGACGGAGCCGGACCGGTCAAGGCTTCATGCCCAGCGCGCGGGCCGGAGCTCCAACGCGGACGAGCGCGAGCAGGCGGCGGCGCTGGAGCGGGTGCTGTCCGGACAGGCGCCCTGAGCCACGAGCGTCACATCTCCCGGACGCACGCCTCGATGTTGTTGCCGTCCGGGTCCAGCAGGAAGGCCGCGTAGTACTTGTAGGCGCCGACGCGCGGACCGGGCGCGCCATTGTCCCGGCCGCCCGCGGCCAGTCCGCGCTGATGGAACGCGTCCACCTCCGCGCGGTCCGTGGTGGAGAACGCCATGTGGAGGGGACTGCGCCCCGGGCCGTGCTGGTCCGTCCAGGTCTCCGGTCGAAGCGTGCCCACCCATAGGAAGGGGGACTTCGGGTCGGTGCCGAACAGCGCGAAGCCGTCGCCGCGTTCCATGAGTTTGAGCCCCAGCGGAGCGAGGCACGCCTCGTAGAAGCGCACGCACTTCTCCAGGTCCTTGGTCACGAATCCGAAGTGGTCGAGCTTGAGCATGCGGTCACGATGGGAACGGGCGCGACTTCGTGACAAGTGACCGCCCGGCGGTCCCCGCGCTCGCTCTCCCGCCTGCCTTCGAGCGGGCGGAAAGCGCACGACGGGCGGCCTCCCGAGGGAAGCCGCCCGCCGCGTGAGGTGCCGCGCGAAGCCGGTGCTACGGCGTCGTGTAGTTGATGGTCAGGTTGTACGTCGCCGCCTGGTTGCTGGCGCCGCGCACCATGACGTGGGCCGCTGTCTGCCCGGCGGGCACGGTGAGCGTGCACGTCTCGGCGGCTCCCGACAGGTTGGGGCGGCAGTCATAGGCGTTGGTGGTGGGCTGCGAGCCGAAGCGGACGTACAGGTTGGGGTTGCGCGTGCCTGTCATCACCACGCTGAACGTCGTGCCCGGCACCACGGTGTAGGGGCCGTAGCGCACGTTCGTGTTGCGCGTCACCGAGCCCGACTCCGTCTCCGTGGTGGGCGTGCCGGGCCCGCCACCGCCCGAATACGTGCCCGTCAGCGTCAGCCCGGAGTAGGCCGAGAAGGCGTTGACCATGACGTACCAGGTGCCGGCCTGCGGGTTGTTGATGGTGCACGTCTCCGCGTTGCCGCTGGTGTACGGGCGGCAGTCGTAGGTGCCGGAGTTCGGCGCGGCGCCGAAGCGCACGTACAGGTCCGCGTCACCCGTGCCACCGCTGGTGGTGACGACCAGCGAGGCGCGGCCCGCGGGGACCTCCAGCGTGTAGTACTTCTTGTTGCCGGAGCTGCCGGACAGGCCCGTCACCGGCACGCCGTTGCTCAGCGGCGTCGTCACCGGGGGCGGAGGCGGCACACCGACGGCCACCCACGCATCCGTCACGGCCTGCACCGTCGCGGCGTTGTAGCCCAGCTCCTGCGCGGCCTGGACGGTGTACGCCTTGGCCTGCTCGAACGTGGTGCTCGGGGTGAAGAGGTCCGTGTTGGCCTTGTAGAAGATGCGGCCGGCCGCTTCCGGGCCAATCGCGGCGACGGTGTTGGTCGTCTTGCCACGCGGGTGCGTGCCACCCTTGGAGAGCAGGGCGAAGACGAGGTTGCTGATGCCGGAGCTGTAGTGCACGTCCACGCCGGACGAGTAGTCGCCGTAGAAGTCCAGCGAGTCGCCATCCTTGGCCGGGTCGTCCATGTAGCGCAGGGCGTCGTTGGCGGTGCCCGGGGTCCAGATGTCCTCGCCCACCATGAACACGTCCGCGTCCGTGGCCCAGCTGCGCGTCCAGCTCTCGCACACGCCGGAGAAGATGTCGGACATGGACTCGTTGAGGCCGCCGGACTCACCCGAGTAGATGAGGTCCGACTCGGTGTCCGTCACCGCGTGGGTCAGCTCGTGGACGGTGACGTCCAGGTCCTTGCCCAGCTCGATGGAGTTCACGCCGTCGCCGTCGCCGTACACCATCTGGGTGCCGTCCCAGTACGCGTTCACGTAGTTGCTGCCGTAGTGGACGGTGCTGATGAGCGCGGCGCCCGCGTTGTCATACGAGTCGCGGCCGAACAGCGTCTGGTAGCAGTTGTACGTGACGCCGAGCTGGTCGTAGTTCATGTCCACGTGGGCATCGCCCGTGGCCGCCTGGCCCTCGCTGCGACGGAGGGTGCCCGGCGTGGTGCTGCCATTGTTGGCGCTGTGCACCCGGCGGTTGAGCGCCTCGTGGATCTGCGGATGCGTGGCCACAACGCCGCCGCGCTGCGCGTCGACGTAGACCAGGTCATCGGCCTTGAAGCCGTCGCGGGTGCCTACCAGGCGCACCTGCCACGCCAGCCGGAGCTCCTCGGTGCCCTCGGGACGCAGGTACACCAGCGTCGGAGCGCCCTCGGCCTTCGCGCCGTCGACGGACGTTCCGGCGAGCGCGGACGTGCGAGCGGCCTCCGAGGCCACCGTCGCCCGCGCGGAAGGCGCCGAGCCACCGCGCGCCGAGCCGTTGGCCGCGTAGATGAGGCCCTCCGGGTCCGCGTGGAGGACCAACTCGCTGCCCACCACGGGCAGGCCCTGCTCGAGCTGCCGGAAGCGCAGGTGCTTGCGGCCCTGCGCGTCCACCGTGGCCCGGCGGAACACCAGGTCGTCGTTGCGCAGGCGGAAGGCGGAGGCGATCTCCGCCAGGGCCTCGCGAGCCTCCTCGCCGGAGTCGGATCGAGCGCGCTGCGCGGACACTCCGCCAGCCTCGGTCAGCCGACCCAGCTCACCGCGAATGAGGAACGGGACACCTTCCTGCTGTCCGACCACCTCTGCTCCAGGCAGTCGCGCCAACGCGGCCTGGACATCCGCGTCCTTGGCCTCCCCGTTGGGTGCTTCTCCTTCTGGCTGCACCGCACCGCAAGCCATGAGACCGGCGCCAACCCACGCCGCGCAGAACGTCCTCCAGACATTGCCTCTCAAGAGCACGACCTTTCTGTAGAAGGGGCTCTTTCATTGCACGTGGCTTATTCGTGTTTCAAGTGATTTTGATATATAAGATGGTTTTTCCTGTTTCGGGGTGGTTTTACACGCAGGCCCGCTCAGGTGTGCCCATTCGTGGGCAAGGGTATGTCGCCGCCACCCCTTCACACGTCAACGAGAGACAATCATGTCCACGCTGTCTTTCCCTGTCGCGGGGCTTCGTCCCCTGGCGCTCCTGCTGGCTCTGGGGCTCATCGTCGGTACGACTCCAGCCCTCGCGAGGGGGCGGTACTACAACCACTCCGGCGGTATCGAGACGAGTCACCCCGCGTGGATGAGCTGGGTCCCCAGCTCGACGGGCCTGGGCGCCCTGTCCATGCCTGGGACTCACGACACCATGGCCTATCAATCTTATGGTGGAGATCTGACACAGACCCAGTCGTTGGGATTGCGCCAGCAGCTCGACGCGGGGATCCGCGCGCTGGACATCCGTTGTCGGCACATCGGTGACCGTTTCACCATCCACCACGGCGTCGTCTACCTGCACGTCAACTTCGACGATGTCCTCCAGACGACCATCCAGTTCCTCAATGCGCACCCCACCGAGACGGTGGTGATGCGCGTGAAGCGGGAACACACGGAGGAGAGCAATACGCGCGGTTTCGCGCAGACCTTCGAGTGGTATCGCGACCAGCCCGCCTACAGCCCCTATCTCTGGCGGGGCTCTCATGTGCCCACGCTGGGAGAGGTCCGCGGGAAGATTGTGATTGTGGACGATTTCGCCGGAGGGACTTACGGCATCCCCTGGGGCGCGGTGAATCTCCAGGATGACTGGACGGTGTCCCAGCTCGCGGACATCGACGACAAGTGGAACAAGGTCCGGGCGCACCTGGACAGGACCCAGGGCGGCTCACCGTCCACCCTGTTCATCAACTTCCTGAGTGGTTCTTCCGCCATGGCTTATCCCTTACATGTGGCGGGAGGAATCAACATCCTGGGTATCAATTACCGGGGCGTGAATGACTACGCCATCGACCACCTGGTGGGCGGGTGGGCGCAGCGCGCGGGCATCATGATGATGGATTTCCCGGGGGCGGGATTGATTGACGCCATCCTGGCCCTCAACTTCCGGCTGCTGCCGTCCTCCAGTGGGTTGCCGACGGACTTCAGCGCCATCTTCAGAAATACGGCGTACACGCTCGGTGGCGACGCGGAGGCGCGCTGGTATGGGATGCAGGCGTTTCTCCAGAATGCGGCGCCCGGGCGCAACTGGCATGTGATGGCGCTCAAGAAGGAGTGGGGGGCGTGGATGCACCACGAGGGCGCCTTCTATCAATCCGATTCGATGGATGACTTCACGCACCTCGCCTTTCCAACGCGGACGGTGACCAGCGTGGTGGGGCCGGGGTATCTGGCCAGCTATGTGAACGGGCAGCTCGGGAGCCTGTCTGGAGGCTCGGGAGACAGGTCCTCCCAGCTCCATTCACGGCTGAGCGCGCGCTTCCCGTTCCAGCTCTGGTCCGTGGTGGTGAAGCGCGCTCCGGGAGGGCTCGGCAACTGGGCGTATTCGGATTTCGGGCGCGGCTACAAGACGTCGTCGGGCGACTACACGTATGCGGTCCAGGGCTACTCGGCCTACGACGGGGTGTATCTGCACGAGCACATCCAGCAGGAGGGCAACGTCGTCCGTCTGACGTCGAACGTCGGCTTCCTGGGGGACGTCGGCTTCGATGATTCGCTGAGCTCCGTCACGGTGCTGGGGCCCTATCAGGCGACGCTGTGCGAGCACCCGAACCAGACGGGCCGGTGTTTCACCACGTCCTCGAGTATTCGCGAGGTCAACGCGGTGCCGGGTGGGCCGTGGAATGACCAGATTTCGTCGGCCTCCGTCAGCCGGACGGGGCTGCACTGAGGCTTCGGGCGGTGCCCGCGGGGTTGAATGTTCCTCGTCCCGCGGGCCCGTCCTGTCTGCCTCGCGGGGCAAGGTGCTGTCACGCGTTGGATGGCGGGGCGCCTCGTTGAACATGCTTTGCCGGGAAGTCGGCAGTGTCGTGCCGGCTCCGCGCGACATTTGAAACAAGCGTGCCTTGGTTGGCCCGGGGGGGCGTCATGGCCAGCGATGTGGTGAGTTCGACGAGGAGTATCGGGAGCGAACCCGGAGCGACGCGGTGCTTGAGGAATCGGCGCGGCGCGGTGGAACTCGAGCTGCGCAATCACCTGACGGACCTGCGGCTCATCGGGCTCGGCGTGGTTCGGGTGGATGGGAAGGAAGTTCCGCTCGAGCAGGTCGTGTTGATGTCGGACGAGGGCCCCGTGTGGCGTGGCGAGCGGCTGTCGCGGGAATGCCCGGTTGCCTTCGAGCAGCGCAGGACGCTGTGCCTGCGCGCCGAGATTCCGCCGCTCGGGGAGGGGGAGCACCGGGTGGAGGTGGAGCTGGAGTGTGGACTTCACGGCCCCGTGAGTCTGCATGTGACGGAGGCCATCGAGGAGGGACACCCGGAGCCCGACAGTCGCATCCCGCGCCGTCCGGAGGATGACTACACGGAGGACATCGTCCGCTCCCGGCGGGACTACGCGGAGGCGTGGACGGGGGCTCGGCTGGAGCATGTGGCGAGCCACTCGTTCGACGCCGGCCATGCGAGGAACTCGTGCGAGCACTTCACGGGTGTGGCCCAGGTTCCGCTGGGCATCGCCGGGCCTCTCACCATCCTGGGGGAGAATGCGCATGGCGCGTACCTCATCCCCCTGGCCACGACAGAGGGGGCGATGGTGGCGAGCTACAACCGCGGCATCAAGGTCCTCAACGAGGCCGGAGGGGCTGTCTGCACGGTGCTGGACGACGCCATGCAACGCTCGCCGGTCTTCGTCTTCGAGAGCGCGAAGGCCGGGCGAGAATTCACGACATGGGTGAGGACGAATCAGGCGGCCATCGCCGAGCAGGCGGAGTCGACGAGCCGTGTGGCGACGCTCCAGGACATCGAGGCCTATCAGGTGAGCCGGATGGTCTTCCTGCGCTTCAACTTCACGACGGGAGATGCGGCGGGACAGAACATGGTGGGCAAGGCCGTGTTCGCCGCGCTCCTGTGGATTCGGGAGCACTATCCGGCCATCCGCGCCAGCTTCCTGGATGGCAACATCTCCACGGACAAGAAGTCGTCCCAGCTCAACATCCTGCGGACCCGAGGCAAGCGCGTGGTGGCGGAGGTGGTCATCGGCAAGGAGTTGCTCCTGTCACGGATGCGCACACACGTGCGCCAGTTGGTGCAGGTGCAGCGCATCACCACGGAAGGGTCGAATCTGGCGGGCTCACACAACAACGGCTCTCAGTCCGCCAATGCACTCGCGGCGCTGTTCATCGCGACGGGCCAGGACGTGGGGGCCCTGGCGGAGTCCGCCGCCGGGCGCCTGTACATGGAGGAGACTTCGGACGGGGACCTCTATGCGTCCATCACCTTGCCCGCGCTCGTGCTGGCCACGCACGGTGGAGGCACGGGCCTGCCGACGCAGCGGGAGTGCCTGGAGATGATGGACTGCTACGGACGCGGCAAGGTGCGCCGGCTGGCGGAGATTGTCGCGGGAGTCGTCCTCGCGGGAGAGCTGTCGCTCGCGTGTGCCCTGTCATCCACGCTGGGCTCGGAGGAGTGGGTTGCCAGCCACGAGCACCTGGGGCGCAATCGCTAGCGAGCCAGGTCAGAAGCTCATCGCTTCGAGTGCTGCCACCATCTTCCCGACGTCGTACCCGTAGAAGCCCGCCGAGTTGAGGGTGTTGATCTCCCCGACGTAGGGCTTCTGCTCGTGGACGAAGACGTCCAGCGCATAGGCCCGGTCCGGTCCCCAACGGTCCGCCATGCGCTGAGCGAAGGTCCATACGTCCGGCTCGACTTCCGGCGAGGAGAAGACCCGGTCCCCCAGTTTGTAGCGCGTGCCCGTGACGACGCGGCCGTCCACGACGACCATGCGGTACTCGCTCTGGATGTGCCGGAGCGCGCTGACGACCACCCACGTGTCCGAGGTGACCTGGGTGTTCTCGGGCTCCGCCAGGGCGCTCTCGCGCCAGTGCTCGAAGTCCTCCCATGAGGTCACCATGCCGGAGAACGACTTGTCGTCCAGGCACGGTCGGATGAAGAACGGCTTCGCCCGCACGGGCACCTCGCCGAATCGGCACACGTGCGCGTCGGCATTCAACAGGTGCTCGCCCAGGTGCTCGCGCCACACGCGAAAGTCGAACCGCTCGTTGAGGAACGCGCCCGGCGACCATCCCCGGGCCTTCGCGTAGCGCGCCAGGCTGAGCGAGCCCATGACGACGACGGGCCCCGTCACGTCAACGGTGGGCTCCACGCCCCCATCGAAGGGAATCACCTTCACCAGGGTGTGGGGAATGCCTCCGCGCTCCAGAGCCTGCACCAGGTCGTGGAAGCCGCGCTCGTTGAACAGGTTGTTCTGGACGACCCAGTGCATGTGGCTCCCTCCGTGCGAAGCGGTGGGCCCGGGACGCTCGGCCCGGGGTGGGGCTGACGACCTGTGCCTTGGTGGAAAAGGGAAGGGCCCGGAGCGCCTGGGTCTCCCCAGTCCGTCCGGGCCCTCCGGGTGACCTGCATCCTTCGCTCAGGCGCGCAGGGCCACCACGGTGACGCCGTCACCACCCTCGTGGGCCTCACCTGGCCGGTACATCCGGATGTAGGGCGAGTTCGACAGGTAGTCGCGCAGCGCCTGCTTCAGCGCCCCCGTGCCGTGGCCGTGGACGATGAGCGCGGCTTCCTCGCCGCTGCGCATGCCCCGGTCCAGGAAGGACTCCACTTCCGCGAGCGCGTCATCCGCGCGCATACCGCGCACGTCGCACCGGAAGTTCGTTGCCTCCACTTGCGCCGCCGCCGCCGAGGCCGCCCGCTTCAGCGAGGCCTCCTGCTTCTGCCGCTCCGGGAACTTCGCCTGCTGCGGCTTGCGCGTGCGAGAGCCCGACAGCTCCGACGTGGGCACCCGCATCTTCATCGCCCCACCGGCGGACACCACCGCGTGGCCCTCCGCCAGCTCCAGGATCTCCACATCCCGGCCCAGTCCGGAGTGGTGCACCCAGGCGCCCACCTTGAGATTCACCGGCCCCGGAGCCTCCACCTGGAACAGCTCCGCTTTCGCCGCCAGTGCGCGCTTCTGGGCATCCTCCGCCCGCTGCTGGAGCTGCATCCGCGCTTCCGACAGCGCCTTCTCGTTCTGCTCGGAGCGCAGCTTCGCCAGCAGCTCTCTCACTTCCGAGGCCGCGTGCTCGCTGGCCGCATGCACGTCCTCGTTGAACTGCATCATCTTCGCGCGGCGCTCCCGCTCGAAGGTCTGCTTCTGCTTCTCCAACTCGGTGCGCAGCGCCTCGGCTTCCTTCGCCGCGACGCGCGCCCGCTCCAGCTCCTCGGACAGCTTGCGCCGCTCGTCCTCGGCCGCCGCCAGTGCCTGGGAGAGGGGACCGCCCGCGTTCAGCGTCAGAGAACGCGCGCGCTCGCATACCCGCTGGGGCAGGCCCACCCGGACCGCCATGTCGATGGCGGAGGACTGGCCCGCCGCGCCCATCTGGAGCCGATACGTTGGCGCCATCCGCTTCGAGTCGAAGCCCACCCGTGCATTCAAGAAGCGCGGGTCCATGTGCGCCAGCGCCTTGAGCTCCTCCAGGTGCGTGGTGACGAGCGCCACTGCGCCCTTGGCCAGCATCTCCTCGAGCACCGCGATGGCGATGGCCGCGCCCTCGCGCGGGTCCGTATCCGCGGCGATTTCGTCGATCATCACCAGCGAGCCCTCGCCCACCTCCGCGATGATGTCGCGCAGCATCACCACGTGCGCGCTGAACGTGGACAGGCCCTGCGTCAGGTCCTGTGAGTCGCCCACCGTGGAGTGCACGGAGCGATACAGGGGCATCCGCGAGCCTTCCGCCACCGGAATGGGCAGGCCCGCGCGTAGCATCAGCGCGCACAGCCCCACGCCGGTCAACGTCACCGTCTTGCCGCCCGCGTTGGGGCCGGACACGACGAGCGCCTTCGCGCCACCATTGAGCGTCACGTCGTTGGCGATGACCTCCGTGCCCTTGAGCACCAGGCGCGGATGGCGCAGCAACTGCAACTGGAGGTCCGATACTCCGACGAACTCCGGCGTGCTCGCGTCCAGGTCCGCGGAGAGGATGGCCACCGCCTCCGCCTCGTCCAGCTCCGCGACCGCGTCCAGACCTTCCAGGATGCGGTCCGACTCCCGGCCGAGCTGCTGGCTCAGCTCCTGGAGCACCCGCCGCTCCTCTTCCAGCACCACCGACTGGGCAATGGCCAGGTCGTTGCCCAGGCCCACCATCGCCTGCGGCTCCATGAAGAGCGTCTGGCCCGTCTGGCTCGCGTTGTGGACGATGCCGTCCACCTCCGAGCGGTAGTTCGACACCACCGGCACCACGTACCGGCCGTTGCGCAGGGTGTAGTAGTTCTCGCGCAGCTTGGAGAGGAAGCCCTCGTCGTGGAGCATCTCGTCCAGCCGCATCTTGATGCGCCGGTGGAGGCCCCGGGCCCTGTCCCTGGCCTCGCGCAGCTCCGGGCTGGCTCGGTCGGAAATCTCACCGTCCGGCTCGAAGCACTGGTCGATGCGCCGGGCCAGTGACTCCAGCATGGGCAGCCGGCGCGCCAGCTCCATCAGCCGGGGCACCCGCTCCTTGCGTTCTTCCACTGCCTCACGGGTGCGGACGAAGGCGAACAGGAGCTGCGCCGAGTCGATGAGCTGACGGGGCTCCAGGATGCCGCCCTTGGCCGCATGGCCCACGGGGGTTCGCAGGTCCACCACGCCGCCAAGCGGCAGGGAGAACTGTTCCCGGGACAGGGTGCGCGCCTCGTCCACCAGGGCCAGCGCCTCCGAGACCTGCTCGGCCGAGTCGAGGAACGGCCGGGCGAGCACTCGCTCCCTGCCTGGCTCCGTCCGACACCGCTGCGTCAGCGCGCGAAGTACTTCCGCGAATCCGAGGTCTTCCAGCGTCTTTTGGGATATCTGCACGGTCATGGGTTTCATGCGCAGCCGTCCGGCCGTCAAGAGGATCTATTGAGGAGCCCCGCTCGGCTCTGCTATCTGCCGCGCATGCACTGGGTCTTCCTGGTGGCTTGCCTGGCGGGCGCCTCTGACGCCGCGGAGCCATCCACCCTGACGGTGGCGCAGTCCCGACCCGTGGCCCCGGCTTCACCACCCATGTCCTTGACGGACGCGCTCGCGCTGGAGTCGGGCGGGGATGACACCGGCGCACTCCAGGCCGTGGAGGCCCTGGTCCTCTCCAAACCCGAGTGGGAGCTGCCCCGCCTGGAGGCCGCGCGACTGTTGCTGAAGGTGGGCGGCTCGCTGGAGCAGGCCGAGGCCCACCTGGAAGTCGCCACGCGCATCGCTCCCACCAACCCCCGGGGTTGGTACCTGCGGGGGCTGCTCTGGGAGGAGCGGGGCAACTCCCTCCAGGCCACCCGGGCCTATGAGACGGCCGTGCAGCACCGGGCGTCGTACGAGGAGGCTCGCTTCCGGCTCGGGGGCCTGTGGGTCTCCCTGGGGGACCTGCTCAAGGCGGAGCTCCACTACCGCTACCTGGCCCGTTCGAAGCCGGAGTGGGTGCAGGTGCGCCTCCAACTGGCGGACGTGCTGGAGAAGCAGGAGCGGCTTCTGGATGCCGAGACGGAGCTGCTGGCGGCGCGGAGCGTCCAGCCGGACAGCCCGCTGGTGCTCCGCAAGCTGGCCGACTTCTACGAGCGGACGGAGCGGCCCCAGCTCGCGGCGAAGGTGCGCAAGTCCATGGAGCCGCAAGAGAAGAAGCGCATGCGAGCGCTCAAGCCGTCGCGTCGCTGACGAATGACGTCGCGGTGCGTCGCGGCGATTGCGCCCCGGATCGTGGCGCATAGACTGCGCGCGCTTTGAAGACCGCCAACCTCGCCATTGTCTTCACCGACATCAAGGGCTTCACCGAGCGGACCAGTCGGCAGTCGCTGGAGCAGAACCAGCGCCTGCTGCGGGTCCACGGTGCCCTGCTGTCGCCGCTCATCAAGGCGTTTGACGGCCGCATCATCAAGTCCATCGGTGATGCGCTCCTGCTGACGTTCGAGTCGCCCACCCAGGCGGTGCTCAGTGGCGTCGCCATCCAAGACCGGCTGTGGCACCACAACCGGGGGGTGCCCGAGTCGGAGCAGCTCCATGTCCGCTTCGCCATCAACGTGGGCGAGGTGCGGCTGGACGGCAACGACGTCTTCGGGGAGCCGGTGAACATCGCCGCGCGCGTGGAGGGGCTGGCCGAGGCGGGCGAGGTGTACTTCACCGAGGCCGTCTACCTGGCGATGAACAAGGCGGAGATTCCCTCGCGGGAGGTGGGCGCCTTCGAGCTCAAGGGCATCCCTGGGAAGATTCGAGTCTTCCAGGTTCCGCGCGCGCCGTACCGCGTGGAGGCGCCCTCCGCGGGCGCCATCGCCGAGGCGCCGGGCACGGAGTCGATGCCGCCTTACGGAAACCTGGGCCTGTCGCGTGTGCCGGAGTCGTCGCTGGAGGGCGGCGCGGTGGATGTGGCGCTGCTGGGACAGCGGGCGGCGGAGCTGGGACAGCGGGCCGCGGCGGGCGCGGTGGTGCTGGGGCGTCAGGCGTCACATGCCGGCAGGTCGCTCTTCGCGCGGATGCGGGACGGGATGCCTCCGGGCGGAGCGGGAGCGGTGCTGCGGGTGCTGGGCGCGCACCGTCGCGCGCTGCTGATCGCCGGAACGCTGGCGGTGGTGTTGGGGGTGGGCGTGGTGGCCTTCAGCGGCAGCCCGGCGACGCGGGCCATCTCCGAGGTGGAGCGCGCGCCCAAGAGCGAGCGTGAGGCGTTGGCGAAGGAAGCGCGGAAGATCATCGGCGAGGAGAAGGACCAGGGCCGTCGCCTCTACCTCCAGGGCCAGCTGGACGAAGCGATGGAGAACCCCCGACGCTCGCTGGACGACTACGCGCGCGCCGTGAGGGTTGGCAATGGTGACGCCGAGAAACGCGTCATCCAGATGCTGTCGCATCCCATGTGCAGCGTGCGCGCGGCGGCGGCGGACGCGGTGCGCTCCCTCAAGCTGCAGAGCGCGCTGGGCGAGCTGGAGGACCTGGCGGAGGATGGGGGGCCGGACGACGGCTCGGGCGGCTTCCTTGGCGTGGGGAAGTGCGACTCGAAGGTGGCCGCGCAGAACGCGCTCAAGAGCTTCAAGGACTGAGGACCGGCCCGCGAGGCCCGTTGCGAGGAAGGAAGCGCCGTGACGAAGGTGAAGACGGGACTGGACGTGTGGGTGGAGCAGGGCTTCTCCGCGCTGAAGGGCAAGCGCGTGGGGGCCATCGTCAACCCCACCAGTGTGGACTCGCGCTTCCGCCACCTGGCGGACCTGCTGGCCCAGGCGCCGGGCGTGACGCTGGGCGCGCTGTTCGGCCCGGAGCACGGCGTGCGCGGCGAGGCGCAGTACATGGTGGCCGTGGGCGAGGAGAAGGACCGCCGTACCGGCGTGCCCGTCCACAGCCTCTATGGCTCCACGTTCGAGTCGCTGTCCCCGCGCGTCGAGTGGCTCAAGGGCCTGGACGCGCTCGTCTTCGACATCCAGGACGTGGGCAGCCGCTACTACACCTACGTCTACACCATGGCGCTGGCCATGAAGGTGGCCGCGAAGGCGGGTGTGCCCTTCTATGTGCTGGACCGGCCCAATCCCCTCAATGGCCAGGCGATGGAAGGCAACCTGGTGGGGGAGGGGTTTCGTTCCTTCGTGGGCCTGTACGCGCTGCCCAACCGCCACGGGATGACGGCGGGGGAGCTGGCCCGGCTCTTCAACGCGCAGGAGGGCTTCGGTTGCGCGCTGACGGTGGTGCCCTGCGAGGGCTGGCGCCGCGAGCACTTCTGGTCAGACACGAACCTGCCGTTCATCTCCCCGTCGCCCAACATGCCCACGCCGGACACGGCGCTGGTGTATCCGGGCATGTGCCTGGGGGAGGGGACCAACGTGTCCGAGGGGCGCGGGACGTGCCGCCCCTTCGAGCAGTTCGGCGCGCCCTGGGTGGACACGGACGCGCTGCTGGCGCGGCTGGCGAAGGAGGACCTTCCGGGCGTGGCCTTCCGCGCCGTGGGCTTCACCCCGACGTTCGACAAGTACCGGGGCGAGTCCTGCAACGGGGCCTTCATCCATGTCACGGACCGGCGGACCTTCCAGTCGCTGCGCACCGGGGTCGCCATCTTCCAGGCCCTGCACGACATTGGCCCGGGGAAGTTCGACTGGCGGGCGGACGCGTACGAGTTCGTCGAGGACGTGCCGGCGTTCGACCTGCTGTGCGGGACGGACCAGGTGCGCCGGGGAATCGAGGCCGGGTGGGGCCTGGAGCGGCTGATGGAGGGATTCTCCACCCAGACAGAGCGCTTCGCCGGACAAAGGGAGCCCTACCTGCTGTACGCTTGAGCGTGGGACTCTCCACGTGATTGGTGTCTTCTCCGACAGCCACGGCGACCTGCAAGCCTTCGACGCGGCCTATGAGCTGCTGCGCTCCCTGGGCGCGCGCCGTTTCCTCTTCACGGGCGCGCGCTACACGGACCTGGACGAGTGGCTGCTCTGGCGGCGGCAGAAGAGCCGGGGCGGCCGGGAGTACTCGGACTCGGACTTCCTGGCGGATGTGAGCCAGTGGCTCGGCAGCCAGGACTCGTTGCCTCGGACGCCCGCGCGCGGTGCGGCGCCCGCGGATGTGGCCTCCGAGGAGAACCGGCGACTGGTCATGGAGCGCTTCGTGCGCGTTCCGGAGCGCGAATCGCTCCAGTATCGAGACCCCACCATCAACAACAAGGCGATGGACCTGCTGGGCGATACGCTGTGCTGCGTGGTGCACGACAAGAACGACCTGACGCGCGAGGACCTGCTGAACGCGATGGTCTTCATCCACGGCAAGGACCCGGAGCCGAAAGTCGTCCAGATTGGCCCGCGCTACTTCCTGACGCCGGGACGCCTGGTGGGCGCCGCGGAGCAGACGTGCGCGCTGCTGGAGAAGGCGGACCGCGACTTGCGCTTCTCCGCGTACCGGCTGGACGGGCACGTGGTGTTTGAGCCGCGGGTGCTGGCCCTGGACAAGAAGTCCCCGAAGCTGACCTTGAAGTGACGTGAGGCCCTGACGTGCAGGTCGCGCTCCTTGGAGGCTCGTTCAACCCGCCGCACGTGGGGCATCTGATGGCGGCCTCGTACGTGCACGCGACGCAGGGCGTGGACGAGGTGTGGTTGATGCCGTCCGCGCAACACCCGTTCGGCAAGCAGATGGAAGCGTTCGAGCACCGCGTCGCCATGTGTGACGCCATGTGCCGCGAGACGTCGGGCTGGCTGAAGACGACGCGCATCGAGAGCGAGCCTGGGTTGACGGGCCGCACGGTGGACACGCTCGCGTTGCTGGTGGAGCGCCACCCGAGCGTGCGCTGGTCCCTCATCATTGGCAGCGACATCCTGCGGGATTTGCCTCACTGGAAGGACTTCCACCGCATCCAGGAGATGTCGCGGGTCCTCGTGCTGTACCGCGCGGGCTACCCGGCGCCGGACACGGTGGGACCGCCCCTGGCCGAGGTGTCCTCCACCGTGATTCGCGAGCTGCTGGCGCGGGGCACGGAGCCCTCGGACCTGGTGCCGTCCGGGGTGCTGGCGCATGCCCGCGCCGCCGGGCTGTATGGACTGAGGCGCGGGAAGTAGCAGGGCCTAGAGGCCGATTCCCACCAGGTGCAGGTCTCCCAGCCCATCGTCGTAGCGACGGGCGAACTGGTAGAAGAGGGAGAAGGGCACGGCCTGCCCCATGGTGAACTGGATGGACATGGCCGCGCCAAACGCGCCGTGGTTGTCCCGGTTGTCCGTCCGCGCCAGCGTCGCGAAGACGTCCATCTCGAAGTTGCGCACGAAGAGCGACGGCAGCAGCCACAGCGTGGACGCCCAGCCGTGGTCGACGATGATGCGATACCGGTACGTCGCGCCGCCAATCAGCGCGTTCCTGGCGCGAATCGTGATGTCCTCGTAGCCGCGCACGTACTCGCTGAACGCGATGCCCGGCTGGAGCTGGAGGGGGAGGCGACTCGTCTCCGTCGAGCGCCGGCTGCTGTACCAGGTCTGGCCGGCGCTGAAGCCACCGACTTCGAGCAGCCCTTCGGGTGCACCCGGCAGGTAGCGCCCCACGGCGCTGAGCTGGAGGTTGTCCTTCCCGCCGAAGAATCCGCCGAAGAAGCCGTCCAGGCCCAGGCGGACGTCGCCCACCGTCGAGTCCAGCGCGAACGCTCCGGGATAGACGGCGCCGCTCACGGAGATTCCGAGTCCACGCTGGAGACCACCGTAGGACGTGGCGTCGCCCGCGAAGTACGACATGGAGACCTCGGGTCCAATCAGCCGCGTGACGAGCCGAGGGAACTGGCCGACGGCGTCGTATTCACGATGCAGTGCCAGCACGCCAATCGTCACCGGTGTCGTCCAGAACGTGCGGGACGCGTAGGCCAGGGCCTGGAGGTCGGTGCGCTCGTTCTCGCGCACGCGCGCGACGGAGGCCTGCAAGTACCAGGGGGCGAGCTGCGCGTTGCCGTATGCGAGCGACACGTTGGGCTCTTCGTCCTGCGTGCTGTACGAGAAGTTCAGCGCGTACGCGTGGAAGCCGAGCCGGTCCTGGCCCGCGAGCGACAACCCACCGCTGAACAACAAGTCGTCCGAGTCGTCGCTCTCCCTCGCGACCCACAGGTAGGGGAGGCGGAACTCGGGGATGAGGAAGCCCTCCAGCGTCGAGTAGGGCTCATCGGTGAGGACCGTCACGGGCGTGCCTGGGTCGGGTGGCGGCGCGCCGACAGGCGCTTCGAGATTGCCCGTGGTGGATGCGATGGGCTCCACCGGAAGGGCTCCCGCGAGCGGCGGAGCCACTGGAGCGGGTTCCACTGGCGTGTCCGTGGAACCTGGAGGGAAGGGCGTGAAACCTCCAGGGGGCGGCTCGGACGTCGCGGGTCCCTGCGCCTGGGCAGGTGACGAGGTCCCCGCGTCCCGCGCGCCCGCGAGCGTGTCGGGCGATGCTCCCGCATCCGGCTCACCCGAGGCACTGGTGCCAGGGCGAGCCGCGAGCGTTCCTGCATCTGGCGCGCTGGAGGTGGTCGTGCTGGGAGTGGCCGTGAGCGTGTCGCGCGATGCTCCCGCATCGGGGCTCTCGGAAGAGGTCGCTCCAGGAAAGGCCGCGAGTGCTTCGGGCGACATCCCCGCGTTCTGTCCGCCGGGATGCGCCGTGCTGGGGAAGGTCGAAAGCTCCTCGGGCGCGGGCGGCGGAGGCGTTTGCTCCGCGGGAGTCGTGACGGCGGGCGCCGCAGTGAGAGGCGGCGGGCTCATCGGCGACGTGTCCGCCAGGGGTGGCGGAGGAGTCCCGGTGCCGGAGCCAGCGGGCGCGTTCGCGGGAGGCACTCCCGGCTCGGCGCGAAGCGAAGACGCTCCATCGGGAGACGACGTGGGCGCCTGCATTCCGGATGGCAACACCGCCGCGTTTACCCGCTCCGTCATCGCGGACACAGCGGCACGGTCGATGGTGAACGAGGCCCCATCCCTGTTCAGGAAGGCCACTTCACCGGTGCCCATGGGACTCACGTCCATCACCAGGAACGGTGCATCGGTGATTCGCGCCAGCTCCCGCGTGGAGACCGTCATCACATGCGCCTGGAGTCGTCCGGTGTCCTCGCGCAGGAACACGATGCGGTCCGCGTCCAGCCAGCGCGGCGAGTAGTTGAACAGTCCATCCCGCGTCAGCCAACGCAGGCTTCCATCCGCCTCGCGCACGACCAGGTCCCAGCCCTGGTTCCCTTTCAGTGGGAACACCATCCGCGTCCCATCCGGGGACACGGCCGGTGGGCCCAGCGGAGCGCTCGCGTCGAAGTGGGTGAGCTGTTCCTGCTTGCCCGTCTCCAGCTCCAACCGCCTCAGGTTCGCCGTGTCTCCTTCGACGCGGACATAGACATACGCCGCGCCATCCGGCGTGACGCTCCCCCCCATTCCCTTCACGTCATCCCAGACGCGCACCACCTCACCCGTGCGCGCGTCCACGCGCCACAGCTTCGCGTCGTATGCGCCCACCGCGTTCAGGTCCGCCATCACCAGGTAGAGCCACGCCCCGTCCGCGCTGAAGGACATTCCGCTGACCAGTGTCGACGACCCCAGCACCCACCGGCGGAAGGGCAGCAACTCCACCAACGGCCGCTCGAACCGCACATGTCCATCCGGCTCACGCACCGTCAATCGCGAGTACTGTTCCCGTCCCACGCTCACCAGGGCCGTCACGCCGGTAGACGGATGCGAGGCGAGGCGCGAGAAGTACCCCGCTTCGGGAATCCAGACGCGCTGCGACTGCGGCCGCTCCCGCACGATGAGCTGCTCACGCAGGTCCTTGGTGTACTCGGCGAACAGCGAGCCGATGTCTTTTCCATAGACACCCTTGAATCGCAGCGTCACGGCGATGGGCGGAATGACGGTGGTACCCTGGTTGTCCACCAGCTTCCACAGCTTCGCCTCGCCGTACTTCGTGGCCAGGTACTCCACGAAGTGCATGCCCGTGAGGTAGTTGCCGCCGAACGGGTCCAACGCCCGGTTCTCGGGTGACAGGAACCCCGGGTCCATCCGCCCATCCCGGGCCTGCACCACCGAGTCGAACCAGCCCCGCCACACCGGACTGTGCGGACGCCCCGTGTCCTTGCCGAAGCGGCCCTCGTAGTACGTGGCCAGACCTTCCAGGAACCACGACTCGGTGAAGGTGTTGGGTTGGAACAGGCCACCAGTGAAGTCGTTGAGGAAGCCCCAGAGCCCGTTCGTCTGCTGGAGCTGCACGTAGTGCACGGCCTCGTGGCAGGCCACATCGCCGACATCCACCTCGCCCAACCCGAAGAGATGGAACAGCTCCAGCGTCACGTTCGCGGGCACCACCATCTGCTGCGGGATGCTCGCGTAGTCCGGCACCACGTACGCGTTGTTGAAGTCCGCGCTCGTCATGTAGACGAGCACTCGCGCTCGCGGCTCCTTGCGCCAGGTCTGCGCGCGCAACTGCTCCACGCAGCCCTCCAGCCGCGCCGCCATCCGCAGCGCGGGGCCTCGCAACTGCTCCGGGTAGTAGAGCTCCAGTGACGCGGTCGTCAGCTTGCGCATCGGGTCGCGCGCGAACGACGTCTGGATGTCTTGGGGAAAACGAGGTGTGACGAAAGCACACCCCCAGGATGTCAGCAGGAGACAGACGGCTACGGCATGCCAGCGCAGGCGCCAGCGGGAAGCAGGCATGCGGGCCATCCTACTGGCCACAAATCGTAGCCACGAACGCGTTTTTCACGGTAAGGGGAGGCCCACCGCTTCCCTTTCGATTTCGGATTCCTTCATGTCCCAACCGGAACCCCAGGCGCATCCTGTCCCCCAGCATGTCCACCAGGCGCAGCTCCAGGTCGCCGCGGCCCTCGAACAGGCCGAGGGCAAGCCGATCGACCTGGTCAAGGCGCCCTGGGCGGACGTGGAGAAGGCCGTCGCGAAGGTGCTGGGTGGCCCCTTCCAGGTGAACAAGCCCGAGCACCAGACGGTGGCCCTGGGTCTGGCTGGCGCGTTCGCCATGCGCCTCATCGTGGAGCACAACGCGTTCTGGTTCCCCAACCGCGACTCTCCGGAAGGCGCCACGCTGGGCTTTCCCGAGGCCATCATCATGCTGTCGCCCTTTGGCGCGGCGATGGACGCACTGGGTCAAAGCAAGCTGAGCCGGCTGGATGACCTGGCGGCGGACATCCGCCGCTCGCTGGGGCAGGCCCGCTTCGGCACCAACCCGGCCCAGGCCCTGGGCGGTCAGGCGCCGAAGCTGACGCCGGTGGACTACCAGCGCCTGTTCGACCCGGGCTTCCTCCAGTTCGTCGTCGTGGACCCGAAGAAGGCGACGACGACGCTGGAGACCAAGCCGGACGTGCTCGCCCGCGACGTGCGCAACGCGCTGGGTCGTGCGCAGGACCTTCCGGCGGAGGCTCGCCAGCAGTTCGAGGGGCAGATCGTCCAGTCCCTCCAGCGGTTGGATCCGACGAAGACGCTCATCGAGCAGGCCGAGCGCGCCCCGCGTCTGGCCGAGCTGATGGTCCACCTGTTCGCCACGGTGAATGGCACGGGCTCCGCGCCCGAGGACTTCTGGCACGACATCGTCCTGCCGCTGCTCTTCATCGGCGCGCCGACCTCCTTCCCGCCGCTGGATGACGAGGAGGTGGAGCTGTACCGCCAGGGCGCGGATGCGCTGCCCCTGTTCGTGGACGTGGTGCCGCACGCGCACCCCGCTCCGGACGAGGGTCTGCTGGGCGCGTTCGAGATGAGCGACATCGGTCTGCTGCACCCGGGCTTCGCTCGGGTGGGCGCGCTGCGACTCATCCGCATCGACCCCGCGCGCATCAAGCCGCTGCTGGCCAGCTTCGACGCGGCCAAGCTCGGTGGCACCATCAAGGCGTTCGGCGAGGCCGTGGCGAAGGCCGCTGGCAAGCCGGTCAACGACACGCCGCAGGGCAAGGAGATGCTCCAGGCCTCGCTCACGCTGCTGTCGGACCTGCAGCGCGGTGTGGCGTCGGGTCAGGGCGAGCTGTGCCTGCGCCGGCTCACCGAGGCGGAGGCCGCTTCCGAGCGGGCGCTCGGCTCCGTGCGCAAGGGCCTTCAGGGCTCGCTGATCATCACCTGAGCCGCTTCTCCAGCGCGGCGCGCGACTCGGGGCGGAGACGCTCCGAGGCCAGCTTCAAGGCGCGCCGCGACAGCAGTCGGTAGATGGGGGTGACGTCGTCGGGGAGCGCCGCGAGATGCGCGGCCACCACGCCCGCGTCACCCCGGACGATGGGTCCGGTGAGGCCTCCCGCGAGGCCCCGGGCTTCCACGCCGCGCAGCGCGGAGCGCATCAGGGGCAGCAGCGCCGGCAGGGCGTCCTTCGGTGGAATGCCCGCGGCACCGAGCGCGGCGACGGCGGCGTCCGCCAGGGCCACCATGAGGCCCGCACTCATCACCGCACCCGCGTGGTAGGCGGCCCGGTGTCCCTCTGGCACTTCCATGGCGTTCAGTCCCACGTCGACGGCCATGCGACGGAGCACGTCTCTCAGCGCGCGTGAGCGGGTGCTGATGGAGGCGGTATGTCCCGCGAGGGAGTCGCGCGCGGAGGACACCGCGCACAGTGGATGGAACGAGCCCAGCGCGCGACCTCGTGGTGGGCCCAGCGCGTCCAGGGAGAGCGCGCCCGCGGTGTGCACGAGGGCGACGGAGCGGGGTAGGGTGGTGGCGAGTGTCTCCGCGACGTGGGGCACCTCCGCGTCCGGGACGCAGAGCAGGACGAGTCGCGCGCGCCTCAAGTCCCCGGGAGTCGCGGGCTTCAGGCCGAGGGCTTCGGCGCGATGGCGTCCCTCATCGCTCCGCGAGTGCATGCGCACGGGCCAGCCCGAGGCGCTCAGCGCGAGGCCCAGCGCACCGCCCAGCCTCCCCGTGCCGACGATGACGAGGGGCGGCCGCGTTTCGCGGCGAGGTGCTGCGCGGACGGCACGTTTCCGAGAGGAGCCCGTGCCTGTCCCGGGAGCGGGTTTCCCCGTCCCCTTGCCGCCGCGCGTCCGTGAGACGCGGGGGCTCATCGCACCCGCTGGAACGCGAGCTGACCGGCGAGCAGCGCGACGCGCACCTTGTCGCCCGCGCCGAACTCACCCGAGAGGATGCGCTCGGCGAGCGGTCCTTCCACGAGCCGCTGCACCATCTGCCGCATGGGTCGCGCCCCGAGCTGCGGGTCGAAGCCGCCCGACTTCAACAGGTGGCCCACCACGTCCTGGCCCGCGACGTATTCGATGCCGCGCTCGGTGGACAGTCGCTTGCTGCTCTCCTCCAGCAACAGCGTGGCGATGCGCGCGACCTCTTCCTCCTCCAGCGGACGGAAGGGAAGCCGCTCGTCGATGCGATTCCACAGCTCCGGGGGCAGCGCCTTGCGCGCCGCGGACGCCGCCAGCTCCAGCGCGTTCGTCGTCGCCGAGCCCTCCGAGCCAAAGCCCAGCGGACGACCCGTGCGAGAGAAGGCCTCCGCGCCCAGGTTGGTCGTCATCACGATGACGGTGTTGGAGAAGTCGATGTGTCGACCCTTGCCATCCGTCAGCCGTCCCTCCTCCAGCACCTGGAGCAACAGCATCTGCACTTCGCGGTGCGCCTTCTCGATTTCGTCCAGCACCACGATGGACGAAGGGCGCCGACGCACCGGCTCGGTGAGCTGGCCACCTTCGCCGAAGCCCACGTAGCCCGCGGGAGAGCCGATAAGGCGCGACACGCCATGCGCCTCCGACATCTCGCTCATGTCCAGCCGCACCAGCGCGTCGCGATTGCCGAACAGCACCTCCGCCAGCCCGCGCGCCATCTCCGTCTTGCCCACGCCCGTGGGGCCCAGGAAGAGGAAGCTGCCCATGGGCCGCCGCGAAGCGAAGCCCGCGTAGTTGCGGCGGATGACCCGCGCGATGCGCGCAATCGCCTCTTCATGCCCGATGACCCGCTCGCTCAGGTCCTGCTCCAGCCGCAGCAGGCGCGACGAGTCGTTCATCAACAGTCGCTCCTCCGGCACGCCCGCGAGCTTCGCCACCACCCGCGCCACGTCCGAGACCTCCACCACGTCCCGCCCCTCGCGGTGGCACCGGCTGCCCGCCAGGTCCACCACGGAGATGGCCTTGTCCGGCATGAACCGGTCCGTCACGTACCGACTGGCCAGCGACGCGGCGGCCTCCAGGGCCTCCGGCCGGTAGCGCAGCGCGTGGTGCTCCTCGTAGCGACCGATGATGCCGCGCAGGATTTCCACCGTGTCCGGCACCGACGGCTCGTGCACCACGACCGGCGTGAAGCGCCGCTCCAGCGCCGGGTCCGCGCTGATGAACTTGCGGTACTCGTCGTGCGTCGTGGCGCCGATGCAGGGGAACTCGCCCCGTGCCATGGCCGTCTTCAGTTCGTTGGCCGCGTCCTGCGGGCCATCACCCGTGGAGCCCGCGCCCACCAGCGTGTGAATCTCGTCGATGAAGACCATGACGCGGCCTTCCGCGCGGCGGACCTCTTCCTTCAGCGTGTTGAGCTTCTCGGAGAAGGAACCCCGCAACTGCGTGCCCGCGACCAGCGAGGCCATGTCCAGTTCGACGACCACCTTCTCCGCCAGGCTCCCGCGCAGGCTCAACAGCCGCTGCGCCACGCCCTCCACCACCGCCGTCTTCCCCACGCCGGCTTCACCCAGCAAGCACGGGTTGTTGGTGCGGCGCTTGCCCAGGACGTCGATGACCTCTTCGATTTCCCGCGCGCGGCCCACCACTGGATCCAACCGACCCTCGCGGGCCAGTTGGCTCAGGTTGCGGCCCAGCGACGTCAACATCGGAAACGCCTTGGGGTCCAACGCCAGCGACGTGCCTCGGGCCGCCGGAGCAGCCGGCGCGGGCGTCGGCGCGGGGCGTGACACCGGCGTGGCGGCGAGGGGCGTCGAAGCCGGCGGCGGCGCCGCGCGAGCCACCGGGGCGGGCGCGGCGGGAGGAGGAGCGGTCTTGGGCGGGGGCGCTGCCTGGGCCTCGTCGTCGTCCACGTCGATGAGGTCCCTCGGAGAGAGGGCGGGAGTGGTGACGCGTGGCGGCGGGGTCGGCAGCGAGGGAGGTGCCGGGGGCGGGCTCGGAAGCGAGCGCGGCAGGCTCACCGCCACGGCGGAGGCGGGCAGGGGAGACGGAGGCGCACCGAGCGGCCGGCTGGGGGCGGGGCGCGCGCCCAGGACGTGCGTGCGACCGGGCTGGAGCTTGCGAGGCATCCGCCCACTCACGAAGTAGGACACCGCCGTGGTCCGCAGGGTCGCCAGATCCAACCCCGTCTGCACCAGCAGCTCTTGCGCGACGCAGCGCACCCGGGTCACCGCGATGAGCAGGTGCAGGCAGTCGGCTTCCTGCGAGCCGCAGCTCGTGGCGATTTCCCGGGCTTTCTCGCGCAGCTCGCGAACCTGTCCGTCCGTCTCCGCCGGGGCCGCGGTGAGCAGGTGGAGGAGGGCATCCTCGTCCACGCCCCGCTCCTTCAGCAGGAGCTGCGCCCGGTTCTCCACCGTGAAGAGCGCCAACAGCACGTGGGCCGAAGTAATCTTCTGGGCCACGCTCCGGGCGATGTCATTCGCTTCTTGGAGGACCTGGGCCAGATCCGTGCTTTCGACCATTCGAGCTCCGGCAAGCGTGCAGCCGAGCGGAATACACCCTCTCGATCCCGACGGCAAAATTTCCGCAACAGGTTGCTACAGGTCTGCGGAATCCTTGAGGTAGAAAGCCGCGCAACCTTCCATGAGGATGGAATTCGGTTGGCCGGCTGCCCGTTCACCGCCGCGATTTTTCGACTGGCCGAGCAATTGCCTGAGGGGGAGCGCCGTACATCCCTCCGAGACCACTCACTCTATGACCTCACTCGTCCAACCCGTGCGCGTCTTCATCGACCCTGTCGAGGGAACGCCCGCCGCCGTCGAAGCCCGCCGTTGGGTCTGGCCCCTGCTCATCCTCGCGCTTTGTGTGTCCGCCTCCGGGACGCTGTTTTCCCTTCGCTGGGACGCGACCCCGGATGTCATCCGTGAACTCCAGGCGTCCGGGGAGATGGCGACCATCTCCGAGGCCGACCTGACCGACAAGATCCAGACGACGACCCGCAAGGCGCTCGTCGGAGGCATCGCCAAGGGCGTCTTCGTGATGCCGATGGTGGCGCTGCTGCTGGCCGCCATCCTCTGGGTGGTGTCCTGGCTGTTTGATCGCCCCGCCCACTTCGAGCAGCTGATGTCCGTGGCGGCGCTGGCGCTGTTGCCCATCGCGCTGTACCACGCGGTCCTCACGCTCTGCATCGCCGCGCAGCACACGCTCAGCGTCGCTCGCGTCGCGCAGTTGGTGCCGTCGCACCTGGGCGCGTTCCTGGGGACCCTCAGCCCGAAGATGGCGCGCGTTGCGTCCACCGTGGACTTCTTCAACCTCTGGAGCACGGGCCTGTTGGGCCTGGGCTTCGCCGCCGCCACCGGTATGCCCCGCGGCCGCGCGCTGCTCCTGGCACTGGTGCTCTACGTGATGTTCGCGGGGGTGTTGATGGTGGGCCTTCCCGGAGCGGAGATGGCGGGAGGTGGCCGATGAACGCGCTCCTCGTCGCCGTGCTGCTCACCGCCGCTCCCGCGCCCACGCGCCTCACCCTGGACGAGGTCCGCACCCAGGGCCGCCAGAGCACCACCGCGCTCCAGGCGCTGCTCGACCTGGACATCGCCAGTGAAGACGTGCGCGTGACGCGCTCGGCGCTCCTGCCGCAGCTCTCGGTCAACGCCTCGGTTGGCAAGAACTGGTTCGGTCGCCGCAAGTCCTTCAACCTGGTGCCGGACCCGAACAACCCGGGCGAGTTCGTGCAGATCCCCGTCGAGTCGAAGCCGACCAGCACGGGCGACTACGACCTGGGCTTCATCCTCAATCAGGTCATCTACGACAGGGCGCGCTGGAAGCAGCTGGAGCAGAGCGGCGTGCTGCGCGATGCGCAGACGAGCCAGGCGCAGGAAGAGGCGGACACCTCCGAGCTGGAGGCCATCCGGCGGTTCTTCACGCTCTTCCGCTCCCAGGCCACCCGCCAGGTGCTGGAGGCCACCGTCAAGCGCAGCGAGGAGCAGCTGGACCGCGCGCGCTCCCTGTTCCAGGCCGGACGCGTGGGCAAGGTCGAGGAGATCTCCGCGCTGGTGAACCTGGGCAATGACCGCATCACCTTCGTCCAGTCCCTCACGACGTTGGTGACGGACCAGACGCAGCTGGCCGTGTGGTTGACCCGTCCCGGCACCGAGCCCCTGGAGGCGGTGGACCCGGGCGTGCTCACCTCGGAGCCCGCGCCCGCGCCCACCATCGAGCAGGCCATCGAGTCTGCCCGCGAGCGGCGCCCGCTGCTCAAGGCGCTCCAGCTTCAGGTGCGCTCGGCGGAGCTGCAGCGCGCCATCGCCCGGGCGGACTACCTGCCCGTGCTGTCGGCCCGTGGCCTCTACACCCGCCAGGGCCCGGACGCGGAGCAGGTCTTCACCGAGCCTCGCCTGCAGAACAACTTCCTGGGCAGCATCAACCTCGAGTGGAACGTCTTCAACGGGTTCATCACCCCCGCCCAGACGCGGCGCGCCGAGGCCAGCATCCGCAAGGCGCAGCTCACGCTGGCGCAGTCGGCCCGGGAGATCGAGGGCCAGGTGCGTGCCGCCCACCAGTCGCTGGAGGCGCAGATGGTCGCCGCCCGGCTGTCCGCCGAGAACAAGGAGGCCGCCTTCCAGGGCCTCCGGCTGGCGGAGGAGCGCTTCAAGGCCGGTGCGGGCTCCACGCTGGAAGTCCGCGATGCTCAGCTGAACCTCACGCAAGCGGAGCTGAGCTTGTTGGAAAACAGGATTGATGTCGAAATCGCCCGCTTCAGTTTGTTGCGGGCCATGGGCGCCCTGAGCCCGGGAGAGACGAAATGAAGTGGTGGAAGGGTGCGATTGCCGGTGCGCTGTTCCTGGGTGCCGCGGCCATCACGGCTGGAGGACTGAAGGAGCGTCCGCCGCCGTCCCAGGAAGTGCAGATCGCCAAGGCTCGCAAGGGCACCATCACCCGCACCATCACCGGTGCGGGAAAGGTGCAGGCTGCGACCACGGTGAAGATCTCCTCCAGCCTCTCCGGAGACCTGGTGGAGCTGCTCGTCAAGGATGGCGAGCCGGTGAAGAAGGGCCAGGTGCTCGGGCGCATCGACAAGCGCATCTACGAGGCCGCGATGAAGCAGGCGATGGCGTCGCAGAACGCCGCGCGCGCCGACTCCCAGGTGGCGGAGGTGGAGGTCAGCCGCACCACGTCGGAGCTGGGACGGGTGGAGGGCCTGGTGACCAAGGGCCTGGCGTCCGGCGCGGAGCTGGACATCGCGAAGGCGAGCAAGAACACGGCGGAGGCGCGGCTCGCGTCCGCCCGCCAGCAGCTGGCGCGCAACATCGCCATCGTCGAGCAGGCGCAGGCGGACCTGTCGAGGACGACGCTGTCGTCGCCCATCGACGGCAACGTCATCGAGCTGTCGCGCGAGGTGGGTGAGCGCGTGCGTGGCTCGGAGCTGGCCGAGGACGTGGTGATGACCATCGCCGCGCTGAGCGCCATGGAGGTGAAGTTCGAGGTGGGTGAGCACGAGGTGGTGCACCTGAAGCCGGGCCAGCCCGCGGACGTGACGCTGGACGCGCTGGAGGGGCAGACGTTCCAGGGCTCGGTGGTGGAAATTGCCCAGAAGGCGCTCATCAAGAACCCGGGCACGGAGGCGGAAGTGACGAGCTTCCCCGTCACGGTGGCGCTGGACATGCGGCCGCCGGGCGTGCTGCCGGGCATGAGCGCGGAGGCTCGCATCTCCGCGGAGACGCACGATGACGTCATCCTGGTGCCCATCCAGGCGGTGACGGTGCGCGCGGAGCGCTCGCTGCCGGACTTCAAGGAGTCGGTGGAGGGCGGCGCGCTGAAGGCCAAGCGCACCGAGACGCTCGCCAAGGTGGTGTTCGTGGTGGACGCGGCGAACAAGGCGCAGGTGCGGCGGGTGCAGACGGGCATCGCCTCCGACACGGAGCTGGAGATCCTCTCCGGGCTGAGCGATGGGGACCGCGTGGTGGAAGGGCCCTACCGCACGCTGTCGAAGGAGCTGAACCACGGGGACAATGTCCAGGCGCCCGAACCGGGCGAGGGTCCTGGCGCGAAGGGCGGTCAGAAGTCGTGAGTGACGGCAGCGGCGCCGGCACAGGCCGGCTCATCCAGGTGGACGACATCACCCGCGTCTTCCATGTCGGTGGCGAGGAGGTACGCGCGCTGCGAGGCGTCACCTTCGGCATCAGCCGAGGGGAGTGGGTGGCCATCATCGGCCAGTCCGGTTCTGGCAAGAGCACGATGATGAACGTGCTGGGCTGCCTGGATACGCCCACCAGCGGCCGCTACATGCTCAACGGCAAGGACGTGTCGCGCATGAGCGACGACGAGCTCGCCGTCATCCGCAACGTGGAGATCGGCTTCATCTTCCAGACGTTCCAGCTGCTGCCGAAGGAGACGGCGCTGGCGAACGTGGAGCTGCCCCTGGTGTACCGGGGCATGGCGGCCAAGGAGCGGCGGGAGCGGGCGAAGGCGGCGCTGGACAAGGTTCAGCTCACGCACCGCATGCACCACCGACCCAACGAGCTGTCGGGTGGTCAGCGTCAGCGCGTGGCCATTGCCCGCGCGCTGGTGTCGGAGCCCTCCATGCTCCTGGCGGACGAGCCCACGGGCAACCTGGACTCGGCCACGGGCGAGGAGATCGTCCGGCTGTTCGAGCAGCTCCACCAGGCGGGCCACACGCTGGTGCTCGTCACGCACGAGCCCAAGCTCGCGGCGCGCTGCCCCCGGGCCATCCGCCTGAGCGACGGAGAGATTGTCGCCGACGGTCCCGGGCGTGAAGTGGCCATGGGCGTCGCCGGCCCGATGGTGGCAGGCGTATGAAGAACGCGACGACCCTGCGGGTGGATGTCCTGGAGGGGGCGCGCATCGCCGTGTTCTCCCTGCGCGCCAACCGCCTGCGCACGGTGCTGACGACGCTGGGCATCGGCATCGGCGTGGCCACGCTGCTGGCCATCGTCGGCATCATCCAGGGGCTCAACACGTCCTTCCACCGACAGCTCGCGAGCTTCGGCGCCAACACGCTCTACGTCTCCAAGTTCCCGTGGATGATCAAGGGCGATTGGTGGAAGTACCGCAATCGCAAGAACTTCACCCTGGAGCAGCTGCCCCGGCTGCGCGCGATGGCGCCGTTCATCACCGCGATGTCCCCGTCCGTCTCGCGGCTGTCTGACGTGTCGTACGGCGGCGAGCAGATGTCGTCGGTGCGCATCCAGGGCGTCAACCACGAGTACCTGGGCATCGCGGGCTTCGACATCACCGGGGGCCGCTTCATCACGGAGTCGGATGAAGAGGTGACGCGTCCGGTGGCCGTGCTGGGCGCGGACGTGGCGGAGCGGCTGTTCCCCGGCATCAGCCCGGTGGGACGGAGCATCCGCGTGGATAACCGCTCCTTCCAGGTGGTGGGCACGCTCAGTCGGAAGGGGAAGGTGGTCAACGAGAGCATGGACCTGCTCGTGCTCATCCCCTTCAAGACGTTCTACAGCAACTTCGGCAAGGGCCGGCCGTTCGAGATCGCCATGGCGGTGGCGGACGCGTCCCAGGTGCGCATGGCGGAGGACCAGCTCATCGGCATCCTGCGGCGCCTGCGCGGCACGGAGCCGGGTCAGCCCGACGACTTCAACATCAACAAGCCGGAGGCGATGGCGCAGACCTACGCGCAGCTCACCGGCGCGCTGTACGGCGTGGCGGTGGGCGTGGGGCTCATCACCTTGTTGGTGGGCGGCATCGGCATCATGAACATCATGCTGGTGTCGGTGCGCGAGCGGACGCGGGAGATTGGCGTGCGGCGCGCGCTGGGGGCGCGCAAGCGCACCATCGTCGTCCAGTTCCTCATGGAGGCGGCCAGCGTGTCCGCGGTGGGAGGCCTGCTGGGAACGACGGTGGGGTTGGGCACCGCCAAGGTGGTGTCGCTGATAACGCCCCTGGCGGCGGACGTGCAGACGTCCACGGTGCTGGGTGGAGTGTTCTTCGCCGCGCTGGTGGGCCTGCTGTTCGGCATCTGGCCGGCGGCGCGCGCGGCGAACCTGGACCCCGTGGAAGCCCTTCGGTACGAGTGAGTCGATGCGAGCCTTCCTGGACAATCTGCGGCTGGCCCTGGGGACCTTCCTGGGCAACCCGCTGCGCTCCCTGCTGACGCTGTTGGGCATCGTCATCGGCGTGGCCACGGTCATCACGATGATGGGCCTCATCGAGGGCCTGCGCACCAAGGTGAACCGCGACCTGGGCCGGCTGGGGGCGCACACCTTCCAGCTGACCAAGTGGCCCGCGGGCGGCTTCGGCCGCTTCAACTGGGCGAAGTTCGCCAAGCGCCCGGACATGGGCCTGGAGGACGTGCGCGCCATCGAGATGTTCTGTCCGTCGGTGGGCGTGGTGGCCCCGTCGGACGACCAGGGCGGGCAGAAGGTGTCGACGGTGAGCGCGGAGACGCGGCCGTCGGTGCGCATCATCGGCGCGTCCACGACGTACCCGATGACGAGCGGCGTCTCCGTGCAGTCCGGCCGCTACTTCAACGAAGTGGAGGGCATGGACGGCCGCAACGTGGTGCTGCTGGGCGTGGACGTGGCGGACCTGCTCTTCCCCGGCATCGACCCGGTGGGCTTCGAGGTGCGCATCCAGAACCGGCCGTTCCGGGTGATTGGCGTGCTCCAGCGGCGCGGCAGCTTCCTGGGCATGGTGAGCATGGACAACCAGGCCCTCATCCCCCTGCGCGTGTTCCAGCAGCTCTACGGCAAGGAGCGCTCGCTGGACATCGACATCCAGGCGAAGGACCCGAGCCTGTTCCGCAAGGCGCAGGACGAGGTGACGACGCTGATGCGGCGTCGGCGCAACGTGGACCCGGACCAGCCCAACGACTTCGAAATCCACACCAATGAGTCGGTGACGGCGTCCTTCAACCAGCTCTCCCAGGTCATCACCATCGCCGGCATCGGCGTGTGCCTGCTGTCGCTGGTGGTGGGCGGCATCGGCATCCTGAACATCATGCTGGTGTCGGTGATGGAGCGGACGCGGGAGATTGGCGTGCGCAAGGCGCTGGGGGCCAAGCGGCGGCGCATCCTCGGGCAGTTCGCCACGGAGGCCGTGCTGCTGGCGCTCTTTGGCGGTGGCCTGGGCGTGGGCCTGGGCTTCGGGCTCGTCTTCCTGGGCGACTGGATGGTGGGTTTCCCCATGTCCGTGCCGCCCTGGGCGGTGGGCCTGGCCCTGTCGATGAGCTGCGGGGTAGGGCTGCTGTTCGGAATCTACCCGGCCGCCCGCGCCGCGAAGCTGGACCCCGTCGAGGCGATGCGCAACGAGTAGCGGGCCCCGGTCCGTCGTCGGTTGCCTCCCTCCCCGGACTCCATTAGGGGAGGGGGATGGCGCCACGCATCGGCTCGCTGTGGGACTCGGTGGGAAACACTCCGCTGCTTCGCATCGGTTCTCTCAGCCGCATCACCGGCTGCGAGATTCTGGGCAAGGCGGAGTTCATGAACCCTGGCGGCAGCATCAAGGACCGCGCCGCCAAGGGGATGATTCGCCGCGCGGAGGAGGAGGGACTTCTCCATCCGGGCGGCACCATCGTCGAGGGCACCGCGGGCAACACCGGCATCGGCCTGGGGCTCCTGGGCCGCGAGCGCGGCTACCGCGTCGTGGTGACGATGCCGGACAACCAGGCGCGCGAGAAGTACGAGCTGCTGGAGGCCATGGGCGTGGAGGTCCGCAAGGTGCCGCCCGTGCCCTTCGCCAACCCCGGCCACTTCTTCCACCAGGCGCGCGCGCTGTCCGAGCAGCACGGCTGGTTCTGGGCCAACCAGTTCGAGAACATGGCCAACGGCGACTTCCACTACGAGACGACGGGGCCCGAAATCTGGGAGCAGTGCGAGGGCCGCGTGGACGTGCTCGTCGTCTCCGTGGGCAGCGGCGGGACGATGTCCGGCGTCAGCCGTTTCCTCAAGGAGAAGAACCCCGCGCTGCGAGTGGTGCTCGTGGACCCGCCGGGCTCCGGCCTCTACTGCTTCGTGCGCGACGGGAAGCTGGAGTCGTCCGGCTCCTCCATCACCGAGGGCATCGGCATCATGCGGCTCACCGCCAACTTCAAGGCCGCGCGCGTGGACGAGGCGATGCGCCTGGGGGACGAGGACATGCTCGACACCCTCTACCACCTGGCCCGCGAGGACGCGCTCGTGGTGGGCACGTCGGCCGCCCTCAACGTGCGCGCCGCGTATGAGATTGCCCGCCAGCACCCGGGCTCGGGCCTGCGCATCGTGACGTTCCTGTGCGACCACGGCAGCCGCTACGCCTCCAAGGTCTTCAACGCGGAGTTCCTCGCCTCGAAGCAGCTCCGGGTGAAGCCGCTGCCCGTCAACCTCGCCGCGCGTTGAGCGGCGCCCGTCCAGCCCGCGCCGAAAATGCGGACCCCGGCGCAAGCGCGTTCAGGGTCCTCTCAACTGTCCGACAGGACTGGATAGTCTTTCTTCGTTTTCTGGAAAAACTGTTGTTGCGGGTTTAGGGCGACGCTACAGGTGCGCGACCCATCCGTCCCCATATCGGGGGCGGGGGCTCACCTCATGGAGTCCGCATGTCGCGCATGGTGTTGCCGTTGAGAGCCCTGGTGGTGCAAGCCGCGCTGGCGGCCGTGGTGCTGGCCTGTTCCGGGCCGCCGGACGCCGCCTCTTCCGGAGAAGAGCCGCTGGGCCGGCAAGAGGGCGCGGCGCTGGCGACCCGCGTCGTCGGCTACTTCCCGACGTGGGCGGGCGACGTCAACACCATCCCCTACGACAGGCTCACGCACATCAACTACGCCTTCGTGGTGCCCACCGCGCAGGGGGGGCTCACGGGGCCGAGCGGGACGGACGCACGGCTTCGCTCGCTCGTCACGGCGGCGCACGCGCGAGGCGTGAAGGTGCTCATCGCCGTGGGTGGGTGGAACGACGGCAATGACAGTGGCTTCGAGTCGCTCGCGGCGAACGCGGGCACTCGCACGGCTTTCGTGAACAACCTGGTCAACTACGTCAACGCGGCGGGGCTGGACGGCGTGGACATCGACTGGGAGTACCCGGACCCGGGCGCCTCCGCGCAGAACTACGCGGCGCTCATCCGGGAGCTGGGCGCGGCGATGCGCTCGCGCGGCAAGCTGCTCACGGCCGCGGTGGTGGCCAACGGCTACTACGGCGAGGGCATCCCCACCTCGACGTTCGCCGACTTCGACTTCCTCAACATCATGGCGTACGACGGCGGGCAGCCGCATTCGACGTATGACTACGCCGTCCAGTCGCTCAACTACTGGAAGGGGCGGGGCCTGCCGGCATCGAAGGCCGTGCTGGGCGTGCCGTTCTACGGGCGCTCGCCGTCGTCGTATGTCGGCTACGCGGACCTCGTCGCGCGCGACTCGCAGGCGCCGTACAAGGACAACGTGGGCGACGTCTATTACAACGGCATCGCCACCATCCAGGCGAAGACGCGGCTGGGGCTCCAGCAGGGCGGCGGGGTGATGATCTGGGAGCTGACCCAGGACACGCGCAATGACACGTCGCTGCTGCTCGCCATCTTCAACGCCGCGCAGGGCGGCGGTGGCGCCACCCGCTACCGCATCGTCAACAAGTCCTCCGGCCGCTGCCTGGACATCAACGGTCCCAGCACCGTGGACGGCGCGACGATTCACCAGTGGGCGTGCCACACGGGCGCCAGCCAGCAGTGGGTACTGGAGCCCACCGACAGCGGCTACGTCCGCATCGTGTCCCAGTACAGCGGCAAGGTGCTGGACGTGCGCGACGTGAGCACCGCGGACGGCGCGGGGCTCCAGCAGTGGACCTGGTCCAACGGCGGAAACCAGCAGTTCCGCACGGTGGCGACCTCCGGCGGGTTCCATCGCATCGAGGCCCGACACAGCGGCAAGGTGCTGGATGTCACGACCTGCGGGACGAGCGCCAACGGCACCGTCATCCAGCAGTGGACCTGGTCCAACAACGACTGCCAGCAGTTCCGGTTGGAGGCTCAGTAACGAGGGGCCTCAGTGCGGTGCCGAGAAGCGCCCGGTCTCCAGCGACGCCGCGCCCGGGCGCGTCTTGCGGAACACGTAGTAGTCGGCGGGCCGGGCCCAGTGGGAGCCGCCCGCGTCGTCGAGCGCGGCGGGGCCCCGGGGCGGTAGCTTCGGGACCAGGTACGCGGCGAGCTCCTGGTCGCTGAAGGTGTACTTCCCCCTCAGCTCCTTCACCACGGCGACCAGCTCCAGGTTCTCCTCGGCCGCGGCCTCCGCCGCGTCGCCGTGGTGGTCGTTCGTCACCAGCAGCCCGCCGACCTTCAGGTACTTGCCGCAGGCGCGGGAGATTCCTCCGGCATACAGCGCCAGCAGCAGGTCGAAGCTCTCCTCGAGCGCGGGGATGGGCTGCAGGTAGTCCTGCGAGACGAAGCGCACGTGGGCCTTCTGGGCGTACTGCTGCCGGGAGGAGATCTTCCGCAGCACGCCGTCCTTGTTGGCGAAGAACCCCTGCGCCAGGTCGTTCCGGTCCACGTAGACGACGTGCTGGAAGAAGAACGACGGGGTGATGTGCACGAAGCACCCCGGGTACAGCACGGTGTCCACGGCCACGAACCGCTCGCGGAGCAGCTCGAAGAGGCCCGCGCGCTCGAGCTGATGATCAACCACGAAGCCCTGGTAGATCTCCTCGACTCTCTCCATTTCCTGGATTTGAGCCGGTTTCTGGGCTGCCGTAAAACTTTGGGCCCTCTCGGGAAAGGAGAGGCGCTGTAGCGTGGAAAGTCACAGTCCGAGTGACGGTTGTTGCCTCAAGAGACACATCCTTCTGGTGTGTGTGGGCTTCTCTCGGGGTGCTGGTCCTGGCCTGCGGGGTGCACTTGGAGGGGTCGCCGTAAATCCCCTGGAGGCGACATCCATGAAGAAGTGGTCCCCGAAGAAGGCCCTGGGCCTGAAGTGGGCTGGGTCCGGTGTGCTCGCAATCGCATTGTGCATGACGGGTTGTGGTGGTGAGGCGCTGGAGAGCCCGGCTCCCCTGGAGGAGCGGCCCCAGGCGGCGGTGGCCGAGCCGACGCCCACCAACAAGCCCGCGCCCATCATCCAATCGCTCGACGTGGTGGCGCAGGACGACGTCCTGGGCACCGCGACCCGCAGCCTGGTCCGAGTGCGGCTCGCCCAGAGTCAGCAAGGCCTCTTCACGGAGGTCCCCGTGGTGTCCGACACGGGCAAGCCCGTGGTGCTGAGAGATCAAGGCACGGAGGGTGACGAGCAGGCCGGAGACGGTGTGTTCTCCGGCTTCGCCGAGGTCGACCTCGAGCTGCACCGCAAGACGCAGGACCGCATCACCGCGGCGCAGAACCGGCAGCCCAACGAGCCGCTGACGTTCGCCGTCTTCAACAACCGCGAGCTGGTGGAGGAGCGCCGGGTGGTGGCGCTGTCGTCGGACGTCTTCCGTCCGCGCGTCCCCATCCCGGTGACGCCCGTGGGCCTGCTCGCCGACGTCAGGCCGGCCAAATCCCTCATCATCACCCATCCGAACGTCATCAACGACCCGACGCGGACGTATGACCCGTGCTCGAACTCTGGCAACCCGAACGGGGTGTGGACGTTCAACCACCTGATGACGGAGATGGCGAGCACGTTCGTGACGCCGTCGGCCCTCACCGAGCAGTGGTTGCTGCAGTGGAACGCGAACCAGACGCTCAACGGGTGGACCGTCCCGGCGCGCACGCAGGTGGTGCCGCGCATCCTGAACCCGTGGCCGAAGATCGCCGGCACGCTCGACATGACGAAGTCGGCGTTCAAGCTGGTGGCCATCTTCAACCGGTTGGACCTGGGCAAGGGCAACGGCCCGGTGGGCTACGGCGGCTCCAGCGGTGGCGGTGAGCTGCGCTTCGTCTTCGCCGCGGTGGACAAGAGCGCGGGCTGCGTCATCCGGCCGCTGCTGGTCATCTTCGAGTACGGCGTGCCCATCTCCGGCTGCCTCAACGTGAAGAGCTGGGCGCAGCAGTGGATGCAGCTGTCGAACCCGCTGATGGTGCTGGGCAGCCCGGCCTACAACGCGGCGCTGCAGGCGCTCACGGAGCAGGTCGTCGTCGCCGGCGCGGCGCCCACCAAGCCCAACGGCAACGCCATCAACCAGATTCGCACCAACGACTTCATGCTCGCCTCGCCCTGGGAGCTGCGGGAGTTCCACCTGTTCGACACGGGCGCGACGCCGAACTTCCTGTCGGAGACCACGGTGGCGTTGACGCCGGGAGACGCGCGCAACAACACCACCATCTTCCGCGACTTCGTGAACACCAACCAGGCGGCCATCCTCGCCAACACCTACGGCGTGCCGGCCACCTTCGCGAGCGTGAACTTCCTGGGCGCCAACCCGCGCGTCCCAACGCCGTCCAGCACGTTCTGGCGGGCCACCGGCATCGTGAACAACACCGCGCGGCACAAGTTCTCGTTCAACACGTGCAACGGCTGTCACGCGCGTGAGACGAACACGCCCTTCACGCACATTGGCGAGACGGGCGCGCTGTCGGCCTTCCTCTCCACGGGCATGGTGAACCCGCTCACGCCCTTCAACGTGGCGGACCCGGTGGACGGCACGGTGCGCAGCTTCTTCGAGATTCGGGACCGCGCGCAGCACCTGGACTCCACCGCGAACCAGTCCTGCCTCACCCGCGCGTTCGACATGCGCAACCTCGCGGTGCACTGATGTGAAACGCGGGTCCGGGGGGAATCTCCCCGGGCTTGCACAAATTCCGCACGAACATTCCTCATGAAGCGCACAGGCTGGCCATCCGGGTTGCACACCGGGGGGCCAGTCTGGGCCCATGAACATCCCTGTTTCCGCGCCGCGTCCGCAGCGGACGTCCGACGGCCCCATCCGAAGGGCCTTCCGGTGGCTCGTCGCCCACCACGTCTTCGGCAGTCTCGTCATCGTCATCTTCGCCACGGCGGTGATCGCCGGCCAGGTGGCGGACCGGGCGGACTTCGCCAACTCGGAGCTGGCGGCGGGCGTGGAGGACCGGTGGGGTGCTCCCGTCGTCCAACCCGCGCCCTCGCTGCGCTTCGTGCACAGCGGCACCATCTTCACAGAGCTGAAGCCGCTGGCCTTCGACCGTCAGCACGTGGAGGTGCTGGCGAAGATGAACTACCGCAAGCGCGGCCTGCGCTACTTCTCCGGCTTCGACTTCAACCTGGGCGCGGAGTACGCGGTGGTCAACCGCGAGGGCCACGACATCGACGTGGCGTTCATCTTCCCCATGGAGATGGACAAGTCGCAGGTGCTGCTGTCGGAGCTCCAGTTCCTCGTGGATGGCCAGGAGGCCAGCCTGGACCTGGGTGATTCCGGCAACCGGCTGGTGTGGACGGGACGCATCGCGAAGGGCGCCACGGCCCGCTTCGTCATCCGCTACCGCGCCCGAGGGCTCGACTCCTTCATCTACAAGTTGGACCCGGCGCTCTCCGCGCGCGACGTCCGCCTGCACTTCGCCGTGGAGGGGGGCGACAACTACGACTATCCGGGAGGCGTGCTGTCCGCCTCGTCCGTGCAGACGGGCAGCGACACCGTGACGCTGGACTGGGCCTTCCAGTCGCTGGAGTCCGGCGTCAATCTGGGCGTCATCCTGCCCTCGGAGAAGACGTTCGACTCCATGGTGTCCCGCATGGCGAGCCGCGCGTGGGTGCCGTTCCTCGCCCTGGTGGCGCTGCTCGCGGCGCTGGGCATGCGGCACAAGCGACAGCTCGCGCTGCATGAGGCGTATCTGCTGGCCGCCGTGTACGGCTTCTTCTTCGTGCTCCTCGCGTACCTGGCCGCCTTCATGAACTTCTATGGGGCGTACGTCCTCAGCGCGCTGGGACTGGGCGCGGCCGTGGTGGCCTATGCCCGCTGGCTGTTCCCCAAGGAGCGCGTGGCGGTGCTGGCGGGCCTCTGGGCGGCCACGCTCCTGGTGCCCACCGGCGCCGTCATCCTGGAGGGCTACACCGGCCTCATCTACACGCTGGAGATTCTCGCCGGCCTGCTCGGACTGATGGTCCTCTCCACCCGCGCCAGCGTGCGGGCCTTCCTCTCCGACTTGTCCCAGCCCGGCGCCGCACCTCGCGAGGCCGCCGCCACCCCTGTCACCCCGGAAGCGAGCTGAGCCCACCATGCGGACCCTTTCTCTCCTCGTCGGATTCATGCTGCTCGCCCCGGAGGCCCTGGCCACGGGCGCCACCGCGGCCTCGACTTCTCCCGCGGGCACCGCCACCGTGCCGTTGGAGCAGCTCATTCCCCTGTACACGCAGCGCCAGGCGGATGTGCCCGCGCCTCCCACCGAGGCCCTGGTGAAGAGTGAGCTCAAGGGCCGGCTGTCGACGGACGCCCTCCAGGTGGAAGCGACCTTCCAGGTGGAGGTGCTCGCGGACGGACGTTGGACGCAGGTGCGCCTGCTCCAGCTCGACGCGGACACGTACCCCACCGCGCTGCCCACGCTGGAGGACGCCACGGTGGGAGTCGTGGACGGCTTCCTGTGCCTGCTCACGCGCAAGGCGGGGCGTCACGCCTTCGAGGTGGGCCTCACGGTGCGCTCGTCGGGCACGGGGCCGGAGCGCCGCGCGCAGCTTCGCTTCGGACCACAGGCCTCTCCGGTGCCGCTCGAGCTGGAGGCCGACACGTCCGTCTTCACGCTGATGGAGCCGCTGCGGACCTCGGGGGAGGGCTACGCCGTCTATCCCGTGCAGGGCGTGCTGCGGGTGGGGTGGCGCGCGGCCTCGCTGGTGTCGCAGTCGATGAAGCCGCAGGTGCGCCCGCCGATGGAGCCTCGCATCGCCGAGGCCACCGCGACGTGGGTGTCCACCCTGGAGGGGCGTGCCTCGCTGCGCGTCAGCTACACGCTGAGCCTGGACCGCGAGCAGCCGCTGGAGTTGACGGTGCCGGAAGGGCACAAGTTGGAGCGTGTCACCCTCAACGCGGTGCCCGTGCCGGTGGAGGAGGCAACGGACGGCGTGCTGAAGCTGAAGGTCGCTCCGGCGCGGCTGGGTGAGACGGGCGGCGCGCTGGAAGTGGTGCTGGCGCGGGAGCTGGGCGTCTTCCACCTGTCCGGTCGGCTGAAGCTGGCGCTGCCCCGCGTCTCGTGGCCGGTGGCGGAGCTGCGGGCCCGTGCGCACTTCCCCGCGGTGTTCAACTACCGCCGCGAGGGTGGCAGCCTGGAGCAGGTGGATGAAGCCGCCGCCGTGGCGGAGAGCGCGCCCCTGCCGGGCAAGGTGCTGCACTTCCGTCAGTACCTGGTGGCCGCGTCCTCGCCCACGCTCGAGCTGGGCTACTCGGTGGACATCTCCAACAGCTACTTCCGCTGAAGCTCCAGGAGCACGTTCAACTGGGCCGTCAACGCGTTGGCCTCGTCGTGTCTGCCGAGGCTGACGTAGAGGGCCACCGCGTCCCGCCGTTCTTGAACCTCGCGTTCAATGACGGCGTTCACGGCTTCGGGCGTCAGGGCCAGGCGGGCCACTTCACCACTCCCCAGGCCACCGGCACTTCCCGCGAAGGCGCCATCCACGGCCGCTGGAGCGCCGCTCACATCGGGAGCTTCCGCGTTGTCGAGGGCCGCCAGCACTTCACGAAGCACCGCCGAGGCAGGTGCGTTCCGAGCACGAAGCGCCTCTTTCATCGCGGCGCGAAGCATCGCCTTCCATTCATCCACGGTTTTCATGGGCCTGCCCAACCTAGCGACGAACCAGGGGCGCCGCCACGGCGAAGGCCGCGCCCGACTCCGCGGGGCGGGCCGGGAGCAGCTCCAGTCCCGCGCCGAACGCTCGCAGCATCGACTGGGAGATGGTGAGGCCCAGACCCGTGCCGCCGCGCTCACGCGCCGTGGTGAAGAAGGCGTCGAAGATGAGCGCCCGGTTCGCCTCGGAGATGCCTCGGCCGGTGTCGCGCACGACGACGCGAACGGACCCCTCGGCGTTCGTCTCCACGGACAGAGACACCTGGACGTCCTCGCCCCCGTGCTGCCTCGCGTTGGTGACGAGCTGCCAGAGCACGTCATCCATCACCTCGGCGGGCAGGCTCACGGTGAGCCCCTCCGGCACGGGCCCCACGTCGACGCGCGCGAGTCCCTCCGCGGCTGCCCGGGTGGAGAGCGCCGTCAGCAAGGGCGCCAACTCCACCCGCGCGGGGCGGGCAGTCATCGAGTCCGCGCGGGCCAGCTCCATCAGCCGTTGCACGAGTCGGGTGAGGCGCTTCGCATCGGCGTCGATGTTGGAGAGGAAGCGCGCGCGCTGCTCTGGCGTCATCACCTCGGCGCTGTCGCGCAGCAGCTCCACCGCGCCCTGGATGGAGGCCAGCGGCGTCTTGAACTCGTGCGACACGTTGGCGGCGAAGGATCGGATGTACTGGTTCCTGTCGCGCAGGGCGGTGGCCATGCCGGCCAGGGATTCGGACAGCTCGGCCAGCTCCGCGACGACGGGGCGGGCCACGGGCTCGAAGCCCTCGGGCGCGCTCGCGGCGATGGCGCGCGTCTGCCTCACCAGCGCACGCACGGGACGGCCCAGCAGCGCGGCGGCGGCGAGCGACATCAGCGCCACCGCGCCCAGCAACACCAGCCCCGTGGCCGTCAGATTCCATCGGTCCGCATACGTGGCCTTGGCGAACGTCATGGGCGTGCGCGCCAGCACCACCGCGCCCCAGACGCGCTCACCGTGGAGGACGGGCAGGGCCACGAAGACGCGGATGCCGGTGTCGCGACTGAGGGAGGCGAGGGGCGTGTCCTCGGGCTCGGCGTGGCGGCGACGCAGCACGCTGGTGGGGACGCCGTGAAGCGCCTCCTGCACTTCGAGCCGGTCACCCAGCGTCGCGCCAATCAACTCGGCGCTGCTGCTGGACACCACCACGCCCCTGACGTCGACGACGCGGATGCCCGCGAGCGTGGCCGCCCTCACGTTCTCCAACAGGGGACGCAGTCGCTGGCCCACGTCCTGGGCCAGGGGTTCTCCTGGCACGCGCGAAAGGGGTGGGCGGTCGTCCGGCGGTAAGGGCTCGTCCGAGGCCCGGAGGGAAGGGAGGACGGGCCGCAGTTGGTCGTCGCTCGGAATGGGGAAGGGCCACTTCGCGGTGCGAGGCTTTCCGTAGTCGAGCGTCCCCACCTGCTCGGCCAGCATGGACCGGTAGACCTCGGCGACCACGGCGCCCTGCGTGAGCAGCTCCGTCTCCGTCTGTCGGATGAGCTGGTTGTCGTAGACGCGCACGAAGGACAGTCCGCCCAGCGTGAGCACGAAGCCCGCCAGCCCCACCGAGGCGAAGACCATCCACAGCCGGGGCCTGGCGCGGGGCCTAGGGGATGGCGAGCCGATAGCCAAGGCCATGCACCGTCTCGATGACTTCTCCGCCGACTCCGGCGAACTTCTGGCGCACCCGACGCACGTGGCTGTCGATGGTGCGGTCACTCACCACGCCGTCGTCATAGACGCGGGTCATCACCTCGTCGCGGGTGAACACCTTGCCGGGCACGCGCAGCAGCGCCGCGAGCAGGTGGAACTCCGTCACGGTGAGCACCACCTCCTGCTCGCCCCACCAGGCGCGAAAGCGCTCCTCGTCCAGCTTCAAGGGCCCCCGCGAGAGCGGCTGGGGCGCCGTCGAGGTGGCGGCTGCTTCAGGAGCGGGCCGGGCGCGGCGCAGCACCGCCTTCACGCGCGCCACCAGCTCGCGCGGACTGAAGGGCTTGGTGAGGTAGTCGTCACCGCCGAGCTCCAGGCCGAGGATGCGGTCCACCTCGTCGTCGCGCGAGGAGAGGAAGACGATGGGCAACTCGTGCGCGCGGCGGACCTCGCGGCACACCGCCAGCCCGTCCATCTCCGGCATCATGATGTCCAGGACGATGAGCGCGGGGGGAGCACGCTGGACCTGCGCCACCGCCGCCCGTCCATCCGCGGCCTCCTCCACCCGGAAGCCTCCTTGCTCCAACGCGAAGCGGACGATGTCCCGCAGGTGCGGATCATCATCGACGACGAGGATGGTGGGACGCTCGGCCAAGGGACACTCGGAAATGGGAGGGCGAGACTCGGAGTGTAGCTCCGCCACCCCTCCTCAGGGACTTGCCGTCACAGTCGTATTTTTTGTCGTCACGGAACGCAACTGCCGGATGGGTCGGTCGATAACCCCGGCATGACCGTTGTCGGTTCCCCCCGCCCGCTGACTCGTCTGCTCGTCAATTCATCCACCGCTGGCGTGGGGACCCGTCCCTCTCAAGACGTGTCGTCGCCCCAGGCGCGGAACGTCGCCGCCCTGGGCCTCAAGGATACGTTCGAGCAGGCGCCCGCCGCGAAGCAGGGCCCGGCCAGGACGGAGGCGCCCACCCCGCCGGCGCCGTCGGAGGGCAATGACCCCTTCGAGGGGCTCCGGGACGCCGCGCTGCTTCGCGCCATCAAGGAGTCGTCCTCCGGCAAGCACGTGAAGAGCTACACCGAGGCGCGCAAGGTCATCTTCGGCGAACTCGATGTGGTGAACGGCAAGGTGGCGTGCGTGTACACCGGCCGGGAAATCGAGGGCGGCAAGCTGCCCAAGAACTCCGACATGAACGTGGAGCACACCTGGCCCCAGTCGAAGGGCGCCACGGGCGTCGCGAAGAGCGACCTGCACCACCTGTTCCCCACCGACAGCAAGGCCAACTCGAAGCGGGGCAACTGGCCCTTCGGCGAGGTGGTCAACGTGAAGTGGAGTGAGAACGGCGCCAAGTTCGGAACCGACGCGCAGGGGCGCACGGTGTTCGAGCCGCCCGACTCGCACAAGGGCAACGTCGCGCGCGCGATGTTCTATTTCTCCTCCACCTACAGCAAGCCCATCCCGGATGCGGAAGAGGCCGTGCTGCGCGAGTGGAATGACCTGGACGTCGTGGACACCGCGGAGCACGCGCGCAACCAGCGCGTCGCGGACATCCAGGGCAACGTCAACCAGTTCGTCGAACACGAGGACCTGGTCGACCGCATCAAGGACTTCTGAATTGACGGAAAGGGACGAGCGACCTCGGGGGAGGGGCTCGTCCGGGACGAGCCGGGGCGTCAGTCCGAGCCCCGGCTCACCCAGTCACCGTGGGCGAAGGGTACGGCGGGTACCCTTCGCGAACCTTGAGTCGCCGCGTCCGCCGCCGCGGGCGCCGGATGGCCACCGCCGCTACGAGCGCGAGCACCACCGGAACGAACACCAACAACGCTTGAGCCGTCACCATCTCCCTCCTCCTGGAACTATGGCGGTGGGGTCTGACGCTCAGTCCCTGCAAAACCTGAAAGAGCCCGGACTCCGGGTGTGGGGCGGGGTGTGACGGAACGGCTCAGGAGCAGGAGAAGTACGGGCCGTAGCCGGTGCCCACCGAAGCTCCCGTGGAGTCCGTCACCGTCACCCTGGCCCTCAAGTCGTAGAGGGACGTTCCGGTTTCATCAGGCCCGGGACACGAGAAGTGCCGGGTGGCGCCGCCAGCAGTCGGCCCGGACGTGTAGGTCCTGTTCGTCGCATACAGGAAGTGCTGCTGGGTCCAGGAGTAGGTGAACGGCGGAATGCCGTCCGTGACGGTCGCCGTGCAGGTGACGCCGCTGAAGTCCTGGGAGCAGGCGAGCGAGGCCGACAGGGCCGCATCCTGCGTGGCCAGCGAATCCCCACCTGGGTCCTCGATGTCGGCGGGGCCACCACAGGCCATCAATACCAACCCAGCTCCGAGCATCGTCGCTGCCATGAAGTTCGTCGCCATGCGCGTCTCCTGGAATGTGATTCGGGTGAAGGACCGCGCTTCAACAATATCATCAGTGCAAAGTCTTTAAATCCCGCGAAAGCGTTGCGAATCTTTGTGTGCCGTCGCGGGGCGTCAGGCGGACGGGTGTCTTGACTGTCTCCGCGCCATGACCGCAATGGTTATGAGCAGCGCCCAGGACAGCGCGCTGATGACATAGCCCGCCCAGAGGATGGGCGGTCGCCGGTACTCCAGTCGCAGCGTGCCTTGTCCCAGTCCGAGCAGATGCGGGTAGGCGCGAAAGAGGGGCTGCTCGATGCCCTGCTCATCCACCAGCCGCATGCCGGGAAACCACGCCAGCTTCACCTTGAAGAGTCGCGGGCCTCCTTCGGGAAGCTCCAGGCGATAGGTTCCTCGCCCTTCCTTGTGCAACGAGACGGGCGCGGGCGGCAGATTCACAGAGGGTCCCGCGTGGGCGAGCGCGTCGTGCAACGGCTGCCATTCCGCATCGCCCACGAGCGTCTGTCGCAGGTGGATGCGCGCCTCGCAGGCGGGGCCGATGGGATGGAAATAGGCGTTGTAGAAGAACCGCTCCTCTCGCTCGAAGGGCATCAGCTCGGACGGAGGAAGCACTTCCACGGCGGAGTTGAGGGCGGGGCCGCCCGGGATGTCCTCTCGAGGTTCGACTCGCAGGGTGCGGAAGGGCGCGCCATTCACCGAGAACGACGGCTCGGGCACGAGCCGGAAGCGCGAGGTTCCACCCAACTCCAGCGTCCGCGTGTAGCAGGCGGCGCGGGCGGTGATGGCCTCCAGTGGAGTGCCCGGCTCCACGGGGCGCGCGGCCAGCACCCGCGCGTCCACCGAGAAGCGGGTGACGTTGAAGTCCGCGAGGAAGTGGTCCAGCACGCACTGCTGGAAGGGGCACGTGAAGCTGCCGAAGTAGAAGTGGTCGAGGATGACGGGGCGCCCCACGAGCGTGGCCATGTACGAGCTGACCAGATGGTTGGCGGTGTTGCTCTCCCAGAAGAGGCCCTTGGGGCCTTTGAACTCCTCGTCCATCGCGCCCAGGTAGCTCTCCACCGCGAAGTCGAAGGCCCGTCGGTACTCCAGGACGAAGTGGCGTCCGAAGCGCTCATCCAGGGTGGGCGCGGCCTCGCGCTCGAAGCGAGTTCCTTGCGCGAGCCTGTCCGGCAGCGTGAGACCCGACCGCAGCGGGAAGAGCCAGGTCACGAGCGCCAGGGCCACGAGCGCGGCGCCGCGCACCAGCCGGGTTCTCCACGGGGACGTCGTCGCGGGCAGGGCGTCCAGCACCGCCGCCGCCACGGCGGGGACCAGCACGAGGCCGCAGATGTCGAAGCGGTAGAAGTGGAGCGAGGGCAGCCACGCGGCGTCCTCGAAGACACGCGCGAAGAGGGAGGGCAGGAGCAGCGTCACGGTGCCGGCCGCGAGCAGGCGCATGCCGCGCGTCCAGCCGAACAGCGCCACGGGCAGGCACGCGAGCGCGACGCTCCAGCCCGTCTGTTCGACCATGACGCGGTTGCTGACCATCAACCCCCGGTAGGCGAGGAAGGGCAGCCAGAAGAACGCGCTCAGTCCCGCGCCGAGCACCAGCGCCCCCATGAGCCGAGGCACCCTGACAATCCGAGGCAGCGACAGGAGCACGAGCACTCCCGAGGCCAGGCCCATGATGAGGTGTGACAGGACCACTCCGGCCAGGAGCAACGCCAGCCTCAGTGGTCGCGGTGTGCCGTACAGCTCGGCAGTCACCGCGAAGAAGAACACCGCGCCGAGGAACTGACTGGTGATGCCCACCCGGAACAGGTCCAGGAAGCAGAGGCCCTGTGCGAAGCCCTCCGCCTTGTGCGTGTAGAAGAGCAGCACCGAGGCGAGGACGAACAGCCAGCGGACCGCTGGCCGCTCGAAGCGGAGTGCCAGGGCGCCCACGCCCGCGAAGTAGCCCGCCACCAGCAGCGACAGGAACAGCTTGAACGTGGTGATGGGCTCCAGTGGAAGCCAGAGCAGCGCCCCCAACAGCAGGTCCTCGAGCGGCGGGTAGAAGAGGTTCTGGACGTAGCCCAGGAAGGCGCTGTCATTGAACTGGTGGAAGTATCCTCGGCGCACCGCCATTCCACTGGCGAGATGTCCGGCGACGTCGATGCTGAAGACATCCAGCCGGGTCACGATGAGCACCGCCCCGTAAAGCGCCGCCAGGGCGAGCGCGGCGAACAGGACAGGGCGCGAGGTGAGTGTTTGCTTCATGGATACCGGGGACGTGGCTTGGACTCAGCTCGTGAGATTGTCTGTCATCTGGCGGGTGGAGGCTTGCCGTAGAACGCGGTGGGGGCGAAGCCATCTCGTCCCGCGGCGAGCATCACCGCGAAGCCCTCGGGACCCGCGCCCACGGAGGTGTTGGGGGACTCCAGGATGTAGCGGCCCGGGGCCGTCTCGCGAAAGCGGACGCCGGTGAGAGTGGGCAGCTCGGTGCGCTCGGCGTAGGCGGTGTCGTAGGAGAAGTCGAGCCCCCCGGAGGCTCGGCAAAAGACGCGGCGGGGGGAATACACGGCGCAGTACCAGGACCAGGCATAGGGCAGGTCCACCGCGTGCGCGGCGTCCTGGAGGACCTGGCGTGGTGCGGTGGGTGGCAGGGGGATGAAGAAGAACTGGAGGTTTGTCTGGGCCCAGTCGGTGATGGGGGCGGCCATCTCGAGCTCGACGCTGGTGACGGCCTCGTCCCGGCGCAATGTCACAGCTTTGAAACGGTGGGCGCGCGCGTTGAGCGAAGGGTAGAGCACGGGCTCCGTGGTGCGAGTCGCGGCGAGTCTCATGTCGCCCGGGGCCAGGGAGGGGACGGTGAGGTGGTCCACGAAGCCCACGTAGTCGCGGGCGGTGGCGAGGGTGACGGAGAGCGTGCCAGGAACGGGAACACCCTTGAGGGCGTAGTAGCGCTCCAGGGGCACCTCCACGTGGACCCGGGCGCCATCCACCTGCACGAGCACCTCCGCGTCGGGGCCCACAGCGTCCGCGCGGACCGTGTCGCGCACGTAGACCTGGGGCGTATAGCCCTGCGTGCGCGGCGCCATCAGGCCCACGCGCACGTCCAGTCGATGGGGCAGCTCCAGCGCGGTGCGCACCGGGTAGCCCAGGTCCGCGGCGTACTGCGGGTCCGCCGTCAGCGAATACGTCGTGGGGGCGCCGTCGGTGGGCTCGCCCAGGAACAGATAAAGGTTCTGGTCCGCGGGGTTGCGAAAGCCGCCTTGGAGCGTCGCATCCACCACCAGGCGCGTGGTGGTGCGCGTCGCGGACAGGGCGGTGACCACCAGCTCGCGCGCGCCCGTGAGTTCGAGCCGATTGACTTGCTGATGCTCGACGAGGCGGGTGCAGTGGGACTCGACGTCCCCGGTGGGTAGCGCGCAATCGAGCGCATACGGCGGGGGCTTCGAGGTACAGCCGAGCACGGCGGCCCACAACAGCAGCCGTGCCCGGAGGTGTCGCGGTGAAGCCAGACGGACTACCACTTCTCGATGGAAGTGATGGTCAGCGCGAACGGAGTGCCGATGAACGTGCCGTTCGACGTGCAGGGGCGGTTGGTGATGTCCAGGAGGTTGGCGGAGTAGTAGCCGTAGGTGGAGCCGTTGCCCTTCTCGTAGAACTCGGTGCCGTTCGGCAGGACGACCTTCCAGACGTAGTCGAAGTGCTCGTACCACTTGGGGGTGGTGCGGTTGGAGATGGTGTTTCGGACCGTCACGGTCCACGTCCACGGGGCGGACGCGGGGGCGGAGACCGTCTGCGTGTTGTCCCACTCGATGGCGACGCCGTTGTCGAGTCCACCCCAGCCGTGGATGAGATACACGGACGTGCCCCAGGGCAGCGTGTAGTTCCGGTACGACATCCGGATCTCCGCCTCATAGGAGCTGGCGTAGACACAGGAGTGGAGCACCGCGCGGCCGTCGGCCCACTGCTCGATGGCGACGGCGGACGTGGAGGCGAAGAACAGGGCGAGGGCGAGGACGTTTCGGACAGCCGAGGTCATGGAGAGAGACTCCCAGGTGGACGGTTCGGCCGATGTCTCTAGCACGAGGGTGGGTGCCGGCGCACTCCCTGTGTGTATGTCCACGGACAGGAATCCCGTGGTTTGCCGGGCGCGTGAAACACCGTGAGGTGCCGGCTCGGGCACTCAGGGGCCTCTGGAATGACCCGCTCGGTGTCTTGGGAAATGCAGCGTTCTGAGTCACCCGAAGTGCGCAAACCCTGCGCAAAGGTGTCGGACCTGCCCCAGTTGGATGTATGGGTTGTCTTGTATTTGATGGGCCCCGAAGTCCTCGCGCCACATCAGCGAATCTTCGCTTTCGCGCGAGAGGGGAACAGTCATGCACCTTTTGAAGCGTCTTCCCGTCGTCGGGTTGTTGCTGGCGCTCGTCGCTGGCTGTGGTGAGGAGTTACCCGCGGGCGCGGGGGCGGTACAGATGGTCATCGGGACGCAGGAGTTCGCGGCGAGCGAGTCCAGCGTCACTCGCATCCAGGTGGTCATCTCCGGCCTGGGCATTTCCGACATCCAGCAGGAACTGGTGAAGACGGGCAGCACCTGGGGCGGCACCATCGCTGGCATCCCCGCTGGGACGAATCGGGTCGTCGTGGTCTCCGCCTACGCCTCGAACAACTCGCTCCAGTACCAGGGGCAGGCGACGGAGGTCACCATCGTGGAAGGCGAGACGGCGCTCGTGGCCGTCACGCTCCATGACATGACGTTGGGGCACTACACGGACAACGATGCGCCCATCATCGACTCGGTGACGGTGTCGGGCACGACGGTGGAGGCCGGTGGGCAGCTCACCCTGGGCGCGACGGCGCATGACCCGGTGCCTAACGACCTGGTTTCGTATTCCTGGAGCGCCTCCGCGGGAACGCTGAGCAGCGCGACCATCGCGAACCCCACGTGGACGGCGCCCTCGTCCGCGCAGACCGTCACGCTGACGCTGACGGTGAGAGATCAGCGCAATGGCATCAGCCGGGCGCGAGTGACAGTGGAGGTCACGGAGGAGCTGGAGGTGGGCGGCAGTGTCACCATCCAGGTGAGCTTCAACACGCCGCCGCTCATCCTCTTGGTGACCGCGAGCGAGGGCAGGGTGGTGCTGGGCCAGAGCACGGCGGTGAGCGCCAACGTCCATGACCCGGACCTGGGGACGGTGCTGTATCAGTGGACGTCGTCCTGCGCGGGGACCTTCTCTTCGCCCACGGGCCAGTCGTCGAACTTCACGCCGTCGGCGGTCCCCACGGGCGCTTGCAACAACTGTAGCGTCACGATGACGGCGCGAGACCTCAAGGGTGGCGTTCGCTCGGGTTCGTACCACCTGTGCGTGGTGTCCACTCCCGCGCCGTAGTCGAGCGCGCGAAGGGGGATTCGCCGTGGGGCCGGGTGCGGTGTCCTCGTGGATGAGGAACGCCATGCTCGGCCCGTCGTTTCAATCCAAGGACCTCTCGCTGACGAACGCGTCCCCGCGCGCGAGTGTCTGGCTATTCGCCCTGGCCGAGATGCCGCGCGAGATGGCGAACTCCAGCAGCGCGTCGAACAATTCGCACGGTGCGGCCGGAGTGGTCTGCCTTGAGCGCTTGTCTATGATGGTCTCGGCACGGCTCATGGACGATGCCGTGGCGTTGACCGGGCCGGGCCCTACTGGAAGTCGACCGGCGGCGCTCCCTGCGTCAGCCTCTTGGCGACCGCCGCCGCGCTGTCACGCATGTACTTGAGCCGATCATTGAAGTCTCCGTCGCCACCGCTGCCCGCGCGCTCGGTGTGGAGCAGCTCTCCGCTCTCGTTGATGTAGTGCACATAGAAGAGCGCGGTGCCGTCGGCGGTGAAGCGATCCGTATCCACGCTCGCGAACGGCGTCCCGTCCTCGGTCCGGAGTTCCCGTTGGATGGGAGAGCGATAGAGGGTCGCGACGGGGATGATGATGCCCTTGGCGCCGGCCTCCTTCACGTACCGGGCAAGGTCCTGCTTCATCCTCGGCGGGACGGTGAACTTGTCGGTGGCGATGTTCGGGAGGGCCTCGCACCACTCGCTGTCCCCCTTCAAGCGCTTCACCTTCGCGGTGGAGACGTCCTGGCCGTAGGCGCTCCAGAGCGCCGGTGCGACGTAGTCCTCGATGTTTTGGATGACCTTGTCGTTGTTGTCCGCCGACTCGGCACACGCGAGCAGCGGTGTGAGCGCGTAGGGTTTGTCCAGCGCGCTCCATTTCCCTCCGGTGAAGTAGGTCGGGTTGGAGGTCGCGAGGCCAGGGACACAGCCGGAGATCGTGACGAGCAAGAGAGCGGAAAGGAGGGGAGCGCGGTGAGCGGGCATGGAGATTCCTCGAGCGGGTAGGATTGGTACGTCCCGTACCTCTCCAACGTTCCATGCTTCGTTCTGTCGCACCGGTTCACATCACAACCGATGCATGCGACGCCCGACGCTCAGCGGATGACCGTCGTGATCCGCTCAGACCCCGTGCGCGACACCCGCCGTGTCTCTCGTCCGTTGAAGTCCACGGACTCGCCTTCACCCACCAGGGCGCGGATGGTGATGCGTGACAGGCATTGGCTGTCGTCCACGGCGTGCGTCACCACGTAGCGCGGCACGTTGGAGGCCGCCTCACCCAGCCGCAGCCGCATCTCCCGAATCGAGTCGATGTAGCCAGCCAGCGGCTCCATGCGCGCCAGCGCCCGGCGCAGCACCTTGTCGGCCCGCTTGCTCATCACTCGGTCCCAGACGAGGTAGCCCGCGCCCAACGTCGCCGAGCTGGTGAAGAAGATGACGAAGTTCAGCACGCCCCCGAGGTAGCGGTTGCGCGTGAAGCCCTGCTCACCCGTCGCCTCCGTGAGGATGTCCTTCAGCGTCTCCACCGCCGCCTGGTTCGCCATCGCCGCCCACTCCCTGGCGTCCTTCGGACTGCCCAGCAGCAGCCGGCAGACCCCCAGGTGCAGGGAGATCAACGAGACGCGCGCGGTGTCCCGCTCGGCGCCCAGCGCCTCCGTGAAGCAGTGACTCGCGGACTTGAGCAACTCGAGCTGCGCCTCGCGGGTGCACTCGGGCCGCGTCGCTGTCTCCAGGTGGATCCGGCCTTGGTGAAAAGCCCCCTCCCTCAGCAGATGCGGTTCCCGATGCAGATGGCCCAAGAGGACCAACTGCTCCCCCTCCGTCCCCAGCAGCGCCTCCAGCAGCGCCACCGAACCTTCATCCTGGAACTTGCCGCCCACCTGCCGGGGCGTCGCCTGGATGAGGTCATTCCACGTCGCCATTTGCGGACTCCCGTGTGCTGCCGCGCCTCATGGATCCGTCGAACCCCCTGAGGAACAAGTCTGCCACAGCCACGCGGTTTCACGAGCGGGGGACCCCTCTTCCGTCATCCGCCGCGCGCTCTTTCATGCCCAGGAACGAGAGCGCTTTCAGGCTCGGCAGAAAAAAGTACCCGCCTCCCCGGGTAGTCACGAATTTTCGCAGAGATGTCGCGCATTGCCGGACTGGCTCCGCGGGGATGACCAGGCGTCCGCCGCCGTCTCCGGCGAGTGGGTCCTCAACGCCCTCAATGCCTCCGAGCTGTTCGAAGTGCACCCAGCTTCGCTGGACAAGTTCGAACTGACGGCCCACGTGCGCGTTGAGGGCGATGAACAGGAGTCCCTTGCCCTCCGGGTCCTCGTAGTTGAAGCCGCGCCGCAGGAGTCGATGGCGCCGCGTGACGTCGCTCGACACGTGAGGCGAGGGAGGCAGTGCGTCCCGAGGGTTGCATCGCCGCGTGTGAGCGGTGATGGGGCAGCCGTACCCGTGGGGATCATCCCGCGCATAGAGGAAGTCGTTGTCGGGCTGGGGCCGTCCAGTGCCGCTCGCGCGCGCGGGTGTGCCGTCCTTCTGGAACAGGAAGGGAAGCAGTCTGCGCAGCAAGCGATGTCGTCGCGGCGCGGCGAGAGGAGCACCGTCGCGCTTGCGCCCCACCAGCTTCGAGGCCACCCACTCCCGTCGCTCCTCGGGGCTTCCTTCCGGCGCGAGCGAGGCCTGCTCGTCCAGAAAGGACTCGAAGGCCGGCACGTCCTGCTCCAGCTTGCGCAGGACGAGGAAGGTCCCGTTGTGTCCCAGGTCCCTTCGGCCCGGAAGGCCCGGGACGAGAGGCAGTGCGCTTGCGCCAGGCAGGTGCTCCGCGACGTGCGGTGACAGGGGCCATTCGCCGTATTCATTGGCGTGGCCCAGGAGGAACTCCCCGCGCTTCACGGGGCGGTCGTAGTCGCGAGGGTACGCCGGGGATCCATCGAGTCCCTCCAGCCGAGGTTGCGACACGCCATCCAGGAAGCCGAAGTGGTCGCGGAAGTACCCCGGAGGATCTCCCTCGCGAGCGCGTCGCTGGCCTCGCTGGGCGAAGACTTCGCGCAGCCCGTGGCGCTGTGCCCGCTCGCGGTGTTCACGAAGCAGCGGCTCCATGTTGGCGGCGTCCGACGCATAGAGCAGCAGCAGGACATGCAGCGCGCCTTCGTGCCGCGTCCCACCGAGCGTCCAGCGGTCCGGGTCATTCTCCTCCACGTCGCGCAGGTGCTCCCGGGCCCTGAGGGCCATGCCTTCGCGCAGCTCATGGGGAAAGGAGTCGAGGACGTCCTCCTGCACTTCGAGCGCCACGAGCCCCGCATGGGACAGGGCCACGTTGACGCGCGTCTTGTCACGCGTGGAGTCGCTCGGGTGCTCGGTGCGGTCCGCCTGGGTCAGCGTCCCATCGCTCGTCAGCTCACGCAGCCACCTTCGACAGCCGTCAGCGTCGTCGATGCGAAGGAAGAGCAGGGTGAGTTCCCCCATGTGCCGGTAACCATGCAGCAGCACGCCCTGCACATCATGAAGGTCCACCTGCGTCGAAAGCTCAGGCGGGGGCGTGCTCCATGGGGGCGACGTGGGAAGGCTCGGCTCGGAAGTTCTCATGGTGTTTCCTCCGGGGCTCTCGCCGCCCGTGTCGAAGCGAGGCGAGCAGCGCGGACATCGAGTGGATGGCGAGGGCCATGGGGCGCAGCAGCGGACGGCCGGGGTCGCACGCGCCCCTGGACAGGAACGCGGCCAGGGCGCGGCGAGCGCCTCTGTCCTTCACGGGTTGGTCCATGCGCTCGCGCGTGAGCAGTTCACGCAGGCGGAGCGCGTTGTGCAGCAGCAGGACGGAGTGACGTTGGCGTGGAGTCCCGTCGAGCGCGGCGCTGTACCAGACTCGCGTGGGGACCTCGTGCGCGCGCAGCCAGGCCTTGAACGGCTCCACGGGCAGACGTGGCTTGGGCATCGTCGGGTCGATGCCCCGCGACTTCGCGGGGAACCCTTCGGTCCGACTCCAGATGAGCTCCAGGAAGCCACGCACGTCCGCGTGGTCGACGAACGCGTCGATGTACGACTCCCAGGTGTCGTCGTAGTTGCTGAAGAAGATGAGGTGGTGCGGGCCCCGACCGTCCTCGTCGCTGTACACCAGCCAGCGCGCGCAGTGGATGGTCTGCACGTGGTTGAGGCCCACCACGTACCGTCGCAGGCGCAGGTTCACGCTGCGAAGCGCCAGTCTCGCCAGGGCCAGCGCGCCCGGGTCATCGACGATGCGCGCGACATGCACCATGGGGTTCTGCACCATGGCGTCGCTCATGGGAGGGATGGGGGGCGCGGACTCCGAAGCATGCGCCTGCGAGGAGGTCGCGCTCTCGGGCCGGTTCCTCGCGCCCAGCCACATTCGCAGCTTGAGCAGATAGATGCCGGGAAGCGCCCAGGCATAGCGATAGAAGGCGTAGCCCAGCGTGGACACCGCCGCCGATTCGCGCGCGGTGGCCAGGCGCTCCCGCCAGCCCGGGTCATCCAGGTTCGTCGCGGCGGCGCGTGCGACGTCCCTCAGTTCGTGGTGCAGGTCCGGCATGTCCCGGGGGCGTCCCCGCCAGGGCGTCTCCGCGAGCAGCGGTGCCCGCATGTCCAGGTGCGTGTTCACCGCGCGCAGGGCGTCCACGGAGGCGCGCAGGTCCTCGGGAGATTGGAAGCGGTAGGCGAAGTCCACGTGCCGGGTCACGGCGGGCGCGCGGTGGCCCACGAGGTAGTCCTCCACGGCCTCGGGCTCGGCCAGTCCCGCCTCGGGATAACCCGCGCAGTTCCGGTAGATGGCGTCGAACAGGTGGGCGGCGTCGGCGCCGCGCTCGTGGAGCGTCGTCAGCCAGCGGACCAGGGCATGGAGCAACTCGCGGTCCAGCACGTCCGGCTTCGTGGCTCGCGTGTCGAGGACTGCATCCGCGCCGAAGATGAGCCTGGGGTCTGCGGGGCCCATTCCCGAGGTCCGAGGCCCCAGGTCGATGAGGGCCCAACGCGCGAAGTGCAGGCCGGGCACTCCCGCGAAGAGCTCACGCCGCGCGTTGGCGGCCGAGCTCAGCAAGTCATCCAGTGCCTCGCGCTTGCCTTGGAGGACGCGGGTGATGACGGTCGATGTGCCATGGTGCATTCACACCTTCCCCGTTGCGTGGGCTGCTTCCGATGAGGTGACGCTGGCCCGGGCGGGTGGGAACCAGAGTGGGACCAGGGGCTGCGCCCGCTTGTCCCACCCGACGGTTCATGGGCAGGCAGGAGCCGCGTGGCACGCCTGGAGTTGGGGGGCAGGGGAGGACAACGCGCGCGGAGACATCCGGGGGACTCGGTGATGCCTGAGAGCGGCCAGGACGAGGAGCGATGTACTGATTCCGTGCTGGAGCACGGGCCGGACGCAATCGAGGACGGGGACTTCGACGACGCCTTTCTCCGGGAGGTGGCGCGGGCGTCCGTGCCCCCTCGGCTGCCTGTCCCTGGGATGCGAGTCGGCGACCGGGATGGGAAGCGCTACGAGGTGCTGGAGGAGCTGGGGGGCGGCGCCATGGGGCAGGTCTTCCGCGCGCTCGACTCGGAACTCCAGCGGCCCGTGGCCCTGAAGTTCCTCGTCCCGCACGAGTCCATCGCGGAGGCGCCGATGATCTCCCTGCTCCGTCAGGAGGGGAGGGCCATCGCGCAGTTGGACCACGAGCACATCGTCCGCATCTTCAACGTGGACCTCTGGAGCAGTGGGCCGACGGAGCCGCCGGTTCCCTTCCTGGTCATGGAGTGCCTGGAGGGCGAGTCCCTGTCCTCCCTGTTGCGGCGCGGTCGTCCGGGGCACCGGCGGGCGATGGAGATCCTGGACGCGGTGGCTTCGGGGCTGGCTCACGCGCACGAGCGGCACATCGTCCACCGCGACCTCAAGCCGAGTAACGTGTTCATCACGCGCTCGGGCGTGGTGAAGATCCTCGACTTCGGCTTGTCCTGGCTGGTGGCCGCGAGCGCCGCGCCCGACGTGACGCTCTCCACCGCCGGCACGCCGCCGTACATGGCGCCCGAGCAATGGCGCGGCGAGGCGCAGGATGCCCGGACGGATTTATGGGCCGCCGGCGTGCTGCTGTACGAGATGCTCGCCGGTGAGCCCCCCTTCCTGGGCGCACCCGAATCGATTCGCGAACGGGTGACGTCGCAGGGCCCGGTGCCGCCGGTGCGTGAGCGTGAGCCCGATGTGCCGGAGCCGGTGGAGGGGCTCCTGGCCGAACTGCTGGCCAAGGCGCCCGAGACCCGGCTTCGCTCGGCGACGGAGCTGCGCGAGCGGCTGCGCGAGGTGGAAGAGGGCCTGGCGCCGCGACGTGAGCCGAGGCGAGTCCGGGCCCCGCAGCGACGACAGGTGACGCTGGTCGCCTGTCGCCTCGCGGACCTGGCCGGGCTGGTCGGGCGGCTCGACGCGGAGGACCTGGGCGAGTTGGAGGCCGCCTTCCACCGGAGCTGCTCGGAGGTGCTGAGGCAGCAGGGGGGAACGGTCGTGCTGTGCGTCGGGGAAGAGGTGCTGGGTTGCTTCGGTCATCCCGTGGCGAGAGAGGACGACTCCGAGCGGGCCCTGCGCGCGGCGCTGCGACTCGCCGCCACCGTGGCTCCGACGCTCCAGGAGTCCCTGGCGTCGCTCCCGGAGCGGAAGCTGACCGTGACGGTGGGCGTGCACACGGACACGGTGGTGCTGGACGACGCTTCCATCCAGGGTGAGGCGCCCCGCGTGGCCGCCTGGCTGGCGCGACAGGCCACGCCGGGGACGGTGTGGATCAGCGACTCGACGGATGCGCTGACGCGCGGGGCCTTCGTGACGCAAGCCATGCCGCCGCTGCGGTTCACCGGGCTGTCGGGCGTGCGAGATGTGACGCCGTATCGGCTTGTGCAACCTCGGCGCGTCACCAGTCGTTTCGACCGGGGACTCGTGTCGCGCTCCCTCACTCCGCTGGTGGGGCGCAAGGGAGAGCTCCAGTTCCTTCTGGAACAATGGGAGGAGGCGCGCGCGGGCCGAGGGTCGTGCGTGCTCGTCACGGGAGAGGCGGGCATTGGCAAGTCCCGGCTGGTGCGCGAGGTGCGCGAGCGCGTGCCGCCCTTCATGGCCCATCTGCTCCGAGGACAGTGCTGGCCCCAGTCGACCACCAGTGCCTTCGCGCCGGTCATCGACCTGTTGCGCCGCATGCTCCAGCTCGACGCCGAGGGCACTCCGAAGGAGCACCGGGCGAAGCTGGAGGCGGGCCTGGGCGTGCTCGGGCTGGGCGCGGGGCGCACGCAGTTGTTGTCGGGGCTGGTGGGGCTCTCCGGTGACGAGGGCGCGCCGCACCTGCGCTACGCCCCCGAGCGACTCAAGCAGGAGACGCTGGATGCACTGGCGCACCTGCTGGCGCGACTGGCCGAGCAGCGCCCGGTGTTGCTCGAGGTCGAGGACTTGCACTGGGCGGACCCGTCCTCGTTGCAGTTGCTGGGCTTCCTTCTGGAGCGACTGCCGGAGCTGCGCGTCTGCATGTTGCTCACCTCGCGCGTCGCGCTGCCTCCGCCCTGGGGCGACGATTCGAGGGTCCAACGCCTGGCCCTGGAGCGGCTGCCGCCCCCGGTTGCGGGCGAGCTGGTGCGGAAGGCCGCGGGGGAGAGGCCGCTCTCGTCGGAACTCGTCGCCCAACTGGTGCGCCGCACCGACGGCATTCCCCTCTTCACCGAGGAGCTGACGCGTCGGGTGGTGGAGGAGCCCCGGGGGGGCGAGTCCGCATCGGTGGAGGTGCCCGTGTCGCTGCGCGAGCTGCTCCTCACACGGTTGGACAGGCTGCCCGGTTCGCAGAAGGAGCTGGCGCAGGTCTGCGCGGTGGTGGGGCGCAGCTTCTCCCATGCGCTGCTGGCGGCGCTGTCGGGACGGACGGAGACCTCGCTTCGCGCGGACCTCTCCGGCCTGGTGGCCGAGGGGCTGTTGCAGCCGGCAGAGACGGTGGAGCCGAGCTACGGATTCCGGCACGCGCTCATCCAGGACGCGGCGGCGGATTCGCTGCCGAGGAAGGCGCGGCGGCAATATCACCGTCGAGTGGCTCGGGTGCTGGCGGAGCAGTTCCCGGAGGTGACCGAGGCCCAGCCGGAGCTGTTGGCGTGGCACTACACCGAGTCGGGCCAGGGCGAGGCGGCCATCCGGTGGTGGGCGCGGGCCGGAGAGATGGCGAGCCGGCGCATGGCCAACGTGGAGGCCATCAGCCACTTGCGGCAGGCCCTGTCGTTGCTTCGCGCGCAGCGCCCGTCGCGCACGCTGGATGGCGAGGAGCTGCGGCTGCTGCTCGGCCTCGCCCTGTCCCTGGTCCAGGTGCAGGGGTACTCGTCGCCGGAGGTCGAGTCCGTCCATGCGCGGGTCCGCTTCCTGATGCGCGAGCTGGAGGATGACCTGCCTCGACTGGAACCGCCGCACTGGGTGGCCTTCGCGCACGCCTTCGCGCGGGCGCACTGGGACGAGGCCCACGAGGTCGCGGAGCGACTGGTGCGCCTGGGCAAACGGCATGGGCAGCGAGAGTTGCTGGCCCTGGGTTACCGGATGCGAGCCACGGACTTCTTCACGTGGGGGCGGCTGGCTTCCGCGCTGGAGAATGTGGAGCTGGCGCTGACGTTCTCGGACTTCGAGCTGGAGCGGCATCAGATGCTGGCCGTGAAGCACTGGGTCAATCCGCGCGTGGCGGCGCTGGCCTACGCGGCGGTGCTGCACGCGGTGATGGACGCCCCCGACGCTTCCCGCGAGCACGCGCGACAGGGGCTGCGGCTGGCGATGGACATCGGCCATGCGAACACCTCCGCGTTCGCGTTGTTGTACGCGGCCCTGGCGGCCCAGCTTCGCCGCGAGCCGCGCGAGGCCCTGGAGCTGTGTGACAGGAACATCGCGCTCTCCCGCGAGCACCACTTCCGGCTGTGGTTGGGCTGGTCCACGCTCATCCGCGCCTGGGCGCAGGCGCTCCTGGGCAATGCGCGTGAAGGACTGGCGCTGATGCAGGCGGCGCTCGGGCACTGGCGGCGCTCCGGCTTCAAGGCGGGGCTGCCCCACAACCTGGGGATGCTGGCTGAAATCCAGCTGCTCCTCGGGCAGAAGCGCCAGGCGCTCGACTCGCTGCACGAGGCGTTGGGGGAGGCGGGGTCGACGGGTGAGCGCTCCTACGAGGTGGTGCTGCGGGGCCTGGAAGCGGAGGCGCTGTCCATGATGGGGCGCGAGGACGAGGCCCTGCTCGCCCGGGCGCACGCGTTGCGCGTCGCGGAGACGCAGGGGGCGCTGGGGTACGGACGGCTGGTGCGGGAGCGAAGGCTGGGCCATCCGCTCCTGGAGCTTCCTCCCCTGCGGGACCTTCAAGCGGAGGAGCCCGCGCCTGGGCCGTGAGACGACGTCGTCACAGGGCCGAGGGGGTGACTCCTCCCGGCAGGTCCACAGCAGGAGCGTGACGTGATGATGTCCATGAACGTCGAGCCAGGGGGAGTCTCGGGCGCGGAGGTGGCGGTGCCCCGTGAGCAGGCGGAGGAGGTGCTCCATGTGCTCTGCACTCGCGGCGAGTACGGCAAGGCGGTGGAGCTGGCCATGCGCACGTATGGGCCGGAGCTGCGACGATTGATGGCGTCCGTACTGCATCACCCCGAGCTGGCGAAGGACGCGTTCGGGCTGTTCAGCGAGAACCTGGTCAAGGGGTTGCCGGGCTTTCGTTGGGAGAGCTCCTTCCGGACATGGGCATACCGGCTTGCGCGCAATGCCTGCTACCACCAGCTCCACTCGCCAGCGCTGCGGGAACAGCCGGTGAGCGAGCCCGCGGCGAACGAGCCCCAGCGGCACCGCACGGACACACACCCCTGGCAGCGCACCGCCGTGAAGGAGCGCTTCCGCGCGCTGCGGGAACAACTGGAGCCGCAGGAGCGGATGTTGTTGATGCTTCGCGTGGACCAGCGTCAGCCCTGGACGGAAATCGCGCGCGTCATGGTGGAGTCCGACGAGCCGCTGACGCGCGAGGCGCTGAACCGGCGGGCCGCGGCGCTGCGCCAGCAGTTCCAGCGCGTGAAGGCGAGGCTGCGGGCGCTCGCCATCGAACAGGGCGTCATCTCCGCGGAGAAGGTGGAGTCGGCGGAGTGAGTCGCGGCCTCAGGTCGTCCCAGGAGGCGGGGCCTTGTAGACGCGGAAGCGCGTCACGGGCCGATAACCCATGCGGAGGTAGAGCGGCAGTCCGGCCTCGGTGGCGTGGAGCACGGTGCGCTGGAGGCCCCAGGCGTCGCGAGCCTCCTGAAGCGCGCGTCGCATGACGACTTCGGCCGCGCCGACCCGGCGGTGCTCGGGCGACGTCGCCACGAGCGCGATGTATGCGACGTCGTCCACGCGCATCACCACGGTGCTGCTGGCGGGGGCGTCGCCTCGGCAGGCCACGAAGCCTCGGGAGTCCGGCCCGTAGAGGGCCTCCACGTCGAACGCCTCACGGCCCGTCTCGCGAGACGCGTCGTATGACTGGGCGTTGATGTCCGCCACGGCCTGTCGGCCCCACGTATCTTGCACGGGGCGGAACTCGAGAGAGGGCAGGGGATGCGTGGGCTCCGCGAGCCCGTCCGCCACCATCCCGGTGATGACGGCGAGCGGCTTGAGCTTGTACCAGGCGAGGATGGACTCGGCCCGCTCGCGCACCTGGGGCGCGAGCCAGTCGTCGGACACGACGAACGTCCACGCGTGCTTGCCCGTGGAGAAGTAGCGCGCCGCGGAGGCGACGGAGGTCGCCAGGGCCTGCTCCGTCTCCGCGGGGGCGCGCAGGAAGGACGCGTTCATCAGGGCCCACGAGACGTGGCTCGCGGCGATGTAGATTTCGGGACGCTCGACAACCTCACCCGCGCGTCCCGCCAGCGCCATCCTCCTCCACGCGCCTCGAAATTGCGCATGGGACTCGTCGATCTCTGCCTGCGTCGCGGAGTGCATGGAGGGGCTCCAGGGTAGGGGTGGACCCGCGAGTCTACCCCACGAGCCCCGCCTGGAAACGCGGGGCGCCGGAATCCATCCGCTTCTGTTCAGCGCGCGGCGACACCGCGCAGCAGCGGCCGGGCCTTCTCCAGCAGCGTGAGGAACTCCTCGCGCTCCGCGTTGCCCGCGGGTGACGCCGCGCGTGCGATGTCGCGCATCGTCTCCAGGCTCCAGTTCTCCGCGTGTGGGCTCTTGCGCAGCAGCTCCGCCGCGCCCATCACCGCCGTCGCGAAGCGCAGATCGACGCTGGCCTCCTTGAACGTGCTCGCGAGTGCGTGGGCCTGGAACGGGTACGCGCGCTCGGTGGCGTTCACCGCGCGCGGCTGCTTCGCGCGCACTCGCACGGTGGCCAGTGCCTCGCCCGCGCCGGGCTTCAGCTCCAGCTCGTACAGCGCGGTGACGGTGTGGCCGGAGCCCAGCTCGCCCGCGTCCACCCTGTCGTCGCGAAAGTCGCGGTCCGCGATGTTCCGGTTCTCGTAGCCCACGAGCCGATAGCGGGCGACCTGCGCGGGGTCGAAGTCCACCTGGAGCTTCACGTCCTGCGCGATGACCTCCAGCGTGCCGCCGAGCTGCTCCTGGAAGATGCGGCGCGCGGCCATCAGTGAGTCCACGTAGAAGTAGTTGCCGTTCCCCTTGTTCGCGAGTTGCTCCATCGTGGTGTCCTTGTAGTTCCCCATGCCGAAGCCCACGGTGGTGAGGGTGATGCCTTCCTTCACGTGGCCCTGGATGGTCTTCAGGATGTCCTCGTGTGACGTCCTGCCCACGTTGGCGTCGCCGTCCGAGAGGATGATGACGCGCGAGAAGGAGGTCCCATCCAGGGTCTTCATCGCTTCCTGGTACGCGAGCTCGATGCCCGAGCCCATCGCGGTGGAGCCTCCGGCGGTGAGGTCCTCGATGGCGGAGTGGATGAGGGCCTTGCGCTCCATGCCCGTGGGGCCGAGCACCCGGCGCACGTTCCCCGCGTAGGTGACGAGCGCCACCGTGTCGCCGTCACGCAGGTTGTCCACCAGCATGCGCAGGGCGCGCTGGGCCAGCGGCAGGCGGTCCGGTGAGCTCATCGACCCGGAGACATCCACGAGGAAGGTGAGGTGCGCGGGCTTCCGCTCGGAGATGCTCAAGCGCTTGCCCTGGACTCCCACGCGCAGCAGGTGTCGCTTCGGGGTGAAGGGTGACGGCGCGGCGTCCATGTGTACGGCGAAGGGGCCGTCGCTCGGCCGAGGGTCCGGATACGTGTAGCGGAAGTAGTTGAGCAGCTCCTCCACGCGCACGGCGTCACGCGGTGGAAGCGAGCCTTCCATCAGCGCCCGTCGCGTCATCGTGTACGAGGCCGTGTCCACGTCCACCGCGAAGGTGGAGAGCCGGTCTTCCTGCGTCGTCACGAAGGGATTCACCACCGTGTCGAGTGCGGCCTCCGCGCGCTGTGCGGCGGCAGGATCTTCCTCGGGCGTCGTGTTCAGTTTCCCGGCCAGGACGGCCATGGGGTGCACTCGGTGGGCGCCGTTGGAGCCCGACGGGGCCTTGGCGGAGCCGTAGTTCGAGCTCCTTCCGCCGCGGCCCTTCGTTCCGATGGAGCCCGTTCCCATGGAGCCGATGCCCGAGCCCAGATTGCTCCCAAGGCCGCCGCCGCCCGCGCCGGTGCCGAACACCCCAAGACCTTGCGCACCGAGGTGGCTGCGCTTCGCAGTGGGCGGGGCCGAGGAGGGTGCTGGTGCTGGAGCCGATGCGGACGCGGGCTCTGGCGCTTGCTTCGCGGGCTCGGGCGTCACGATCAGCGTTGCCTTGTCGGAGAAGGCGGGGGCTCCGTCCGTGTCTCCCTGTGCCTTCGCCGGGGCGTTGGCGCCCTCCTCGCTCGAACGGCACGCGAACATCATGCTGCCCACCGCGAGTGCGCACACGACACCCATGACGGCCCTGGGGTTCCGCCTCATTTGCTGCCTCCGTGTCTTGGAATCGCCGGAACCTCCGACAGCAGGCGGGCGCGAAAGGTTCCGCGCGTTCCCGTCAGACGCAGTCGCGTCACGTTGGAACGCCAGGGGCGCGGTCGTCAGGGACCCTTGCCCGCACGGGACATGCTCCCGTGTCGGTACGCTCCTTGCTCAAGGCGACGTCAAAAGGGTGACGCCGCCATGATGATCTTCTTGAGAAACACCGCCGACGGTAATGACACCGCCATCACCACGGCCAATCCGGCCATCCTCATCGCGAACTACACCGGGACCTACCCCAAGCTGAACAACGCCACCCGCGTCGTCCCCTGGTACTCCATCGACGCGGATCCCCAGGTGTTCGGAAGGCGGCTGCTCACCGTGGCGGCGGCGGACCCCGTGTGCCGCGCGCTCGTCGCACGCGCCACCACCGTCTGGGGGCTGGATTTCTCCATCAACGCGGGGGCGTTCGTCACCGAGGCGGTCCAGAAGCAGTACCTGAAGCTGCTCAAGGTCTGGCTGAGCCCGTTGTCGGGCAACCTGGGCAGTCGCGATGCGCACCGCTCCACCGTGGACGAGCAATACAACCGGCTGTGGAGCAAACACGGGCTCAATCAGGCGACGCTGAACAACCTGGCGAACCTGCCCTTCTTCAGTGAGCTGAATGTCGCGGGTCGCAGGGATCGCATCCAGATCTATCGCAACGTGACGGAAGCGGCCCGCGCCATCGTCGGCGAAGTCACCTCCTGGCCCTCGCGAACCATCGAGAAGATCTCGGTGTTGTCACTGCTGCGCAGCAGGGGACTGGCCGCGCTCCAGTTGCAGATGCTCGACGCGGTGGCCGCCGCGGTCGCCGCGCCCACGGCCACTCCCGCGATGTGGGAATACCTGCCGTACTATCTTCGAGGCATCGCGCTGGAGAGGTCGGGCCCGGGTCAGGCCCTGACCGCGCTCCAGGTGGCGACTCGCGTGCTTGGAGCGCTGCATGACTGCCTGAACGACTCCCCGGTGACGCGTGCCCGCGCGAACGCGCAACACATCGCTGACTTCCAGGGGCTCGACGGCGGCAAGGAGTACCGCCGTTGGCGGATGTTGCCACCGGTGGCGAGGTACCAGGTGATGATCAGCGACCTGGCGCGCATCCTACCGGGTGGCAAGGCGCACAGCGCTCACATCCGGGTGGAGTTCGACCATGCCACGCTGGGAGGACTCCCCGGCAACGTCGCGGGATGCGGCGGGTGGCCGGTGTCGATGCGTGTCCATCAGAGCGCGACACCGCATGACCCCGGATACGGAAACCCGGCGGCCAATCCCTTTCCGTTCGCGACGGGGTGGAGTCGCAACGAGTTCTGTCCCAACGTCGTCTCGTCGAGACTCATGCTCGCGCCGCTCTACGCGGGCACGTCGGGCCACAACCAGGGGCGCATCCTGGCGTGGCTCGCGCTCGTGCCGACGGTGCCCGCGCTCGCCAACATCCCCTTGGGGCTCGTCATCTCCGCAGGCTACGCCGTGCTCTGGCGCTTGTATTACGACAAGCGGGTGAGTGGCTTCCACACGATGTTCGAGACCTTCCAGGGCTCGCACGCCGACGCGACGGTCCGTGATTTGAGCGCCATTCCCCGCGTCGACGGGGACGACGTGTGGAATGCCGTGTTGAACCGTTCACCGGGTGGACAGACACAGGTGCGGTCGTTCTGGCAGGACTGCGTCGACCTCTACAAGAAGACGGGCGCGAACCTTGGCCGGGAGCTCAAGGCGGCGACGGCCCAGGCGCGTGAGCAGGTGCTCGCGGCCTGCCCGGGCTCGGTCATTCCACGGTGGAGCACGACGGGCGACGTGGACCGTACGGGCACCGAGGTGGATGTGTGGGCCGGTGACAAGAACCAGGAGGTCCTTCGCGAGTACGCGGCGTGGCAGCGCCTGGTCCGGGGCGAGTCCGTGCCTCGGCCCCTGTTGGATGGGTCGATGGGCGCACTCATGCTGCACCAGGAACAGGCGCCCCGCCTCCAGCCCGCACAGCGGTTGACCCTCCAGTCGGATATCGCCGCCGCGATTGGTGCGCAGAACTACCTGGGCGACCCCCAGATGAAGAAGCTCTTCCACAAATGGCTGGTCACGCATTCCTCCGACAAGACGACCGACGAGGAGGAGAAGAGGAAGCGCGACGACGAGGTTCAGAGAATCCGCTCGATGTTCGATAAGCTCACCCAGGGGAATGCCGGGCCTGTCTTGGCGATTGCCGGCCCGAATCTGGGGCTTCCTCCCATCACGGATGAAGGGCACGTCTGACAGGCCCATGCGAATACCTCCTCTTGCTCCCGATGCGACGTCCGCGGTGCTCGTTCTCGACGACGGGGGCGACGAGGCGCGCCTGCTGCGCACGACGACGCGGCCGCCGGACATGGTGGGGTTGGACACGCACGGTCTCTCGGAGCTGCGGTGCTCGGGGAGTGCCCAGCTCTCCGTGGCGGGCTTTCGCGACCTGGTGCGGCGACTCGAGGGCGTGAGCGCTGAAGCGCTGCACGTGTTCGACCTGCGCCAGGAGTCACATGGTTTCCTGAACGGCGTCGCGGTGAGCTGGTACGCCGAGTCCAACTGGGGCGCGGCGGGCCTTTCCGACGAGGAGTCGCTGGCGCTGGAGACCGGCCGGCTGTGGCTGCTCGCGCGGTCGCGGACGGCGAGGGTGGGGGATGCCGGCACGGTGAAGCGCCGTGAGCCCCTGGTCTCCACGGAGTGGGAGTGCCGCGACGTCCGCGACGAGGCGCGGGCCTTCGAGCTTCCGCCGGAGCGCTACGTGCGACTGCCCGTCACCGACCACACGCGGCCTCGCGACGAGACGGTGGAGCGCTTCATCCAGAAGGTGCGTTCGCTGGACGAGGGGGCGCACGTGCACCTGCACTGTCGGGGAGGCAAGGGGCGCACCGCCACGTTCATGTGCCTGCTGGACATGCTGCGCAATGCCGAGAGGCTCTCGCTGGACGCGCTGCTCACGCGCCAGATGCGGCTCGGTGGCTATGACCTTCGCAAGGCGGCGGACCCCACCAGCCGCAAGGCCCCGTACATCGCCGAGCGCCGGGCCTTCCTGGAGCGGTTCCACGCGTATGCACGGGAGAACCCCGGCGGTGCGCCGCTCGGATGGTTGGCGTGGCTTGCTCGGCAACCCATGAACCCCGAACACAAAGGATGAGCGGTGGTCTAGGGTCCGCCGCATGACGCAGGCTGTTTCGGACGCATGGACGTTGCCCTGGCGGGGCCTGGGGCTGAGCAGCAACCTGAGCGCGGCGGACATCCCGCAGCCCTACCGGCTGCTCGACGCGTCACCGGGCCTCTTCGACTTCGTCGAGTACAGCGCGCCCCTGTCCCTGGACGAAGCGCGCGCCCAGGCGTCGCTGTTCCCCGAGATGTGGAGCCGCCGCTCGGACGTGCCCGTGCTCTTTCACCCCGTGCACCTGAATCTCTGGGGGCCGGAGCTGGAGCCTGTCTCCGTGCTGAAGGACCTGGACGCGCACGCGCGCGCCGTGGGCAGCCCGTGGGTGGGCAACGATGTGGGCTGGTGGCACGTGGGGGGCCAGCCGTTTCCGGGCTACCTCTACATCACGCCTCCCTTCAACGAGGCGGGGCTCAGCGACTGCGTGGCGCATGCGCTCCATGTCCAGGCCCACCTCTCCATGCCCCTGGTGCTGGAGAACCCCGCGGTGCTGGCGCGGCGGGGCGAGTGGCACGTGCTCGACTTCCTCGCGAAGCTGCACGCGCGTACGGGCCTGCCGCTGCTGCTCGACCTGGGGCACCTCTTCAGTCATCAGCTCGCGTCCGGTCTCCCGCTGGAAGCCGGACTGGATGGTTTCCCCCTGGAGCAGGTCGTCGAAATCCACATCGCGGGCGGTGTGGTGACGCGCCGGGGGGCTCGCGGCTTCTACGTCGATGACCACACGCAGCCGGTGCGCGAGGAGCTGTTCAAGCTGTTGGAGTCCTTGCTACCGCGTTGTCCTTCGCTGCGCGCCGTCACCTTCGAGGGCGATGGTCACCCCGCCGAGGTGGCGCAGGTGTCACTGCGTCGCCTGCGCGCGATGATTCCTTCGGGAGAGCGGCCTCCGCTGCGCCTGCGCGCTCCCGAGGCTCGCACGCCGACCCCGCTGACGGGTGACAGCCGCCCCTGGGAGCTGTTCGAGGCGGGCCACGGCCTGGTCCCCACGGGCGCGACGGAGGACCCCGAGGGCACGCTGGCGGACCAGGACTTCCGGCTGGCCGTGGTGGCGGAGCTGCTGGACAAGGACTGGCCGCTGTCGCGCCTGCTCCTGGCGGGAACACGCGAGGACCTGGTGGCCTTCACCAGCTCGCGCGAGTACCGAAACCTCTTCGAGGGGGGAGGGCGCTCGCTGCCGCAATCCTTCTCCACCTGGGCGATGCGGCGGCTGCGCGAGCGGCCCGATGACGGGGCTTCCGCCGCGCTGAGCCTGGAGATGATGGCGCCCACCGCGTTCATGAAGGCGGTGCCCGCACCGGGGGCGGGGCAGGTGGGTTTGGTGGACGAGGTCCGGCCCGGGAGCTTTCCGGCGGACCTGTCCGAGCTGCTCTTCGCGGCTCGGGCCGTGCGCCGGCACCTCACCTCCCGTGCGTGGGCATGTGGGGAGCTGGAGCTGTCCGGGCTGGAGGCCCTGGCGCAGGTGGCGCGGCGCCCGGGAGCCTCGCCGTGGACCTTCGCGGTGCGACGCAAGTCCCCGGGACATGAGCTGTTGAGCGTGTCGCGGGGGCTGGCGGAGCTGCTCCGGGAGCTGTCCGCCCGGCCCCGGGCGGTGGAGTCGGTGCCCCCGGCCCTGCTGGCGGAGGGGCTCCACCACCGGCTGATCCGCCTGGGTGACACCCCCGGAGTGGACCGAACCCTTGCACCTGCCCGTCCGGTAGGGTAGGTCGCGCCGCAATGACGTCGTCACCCCTGGTTATCGGCATCGCGGGTGGCACCGCGTCCGGCAAGACCACCGTCGCCCGAAAGGTCCGTGAGGCGCTTGCCGACTGCCGCGTGGCCTTCATCGATCAGGACTCGTACTACCGGGACCTGAAGGACCTCCCCATCGCGGACCGCCGGGAGGTGAACTTCGACCACCCGGACGCGTTCGACACGGACCTGCTGGTCAAGCACCTCCGGGAGCTGAAGGCCGGACGCCCCATCCAGAAGCCCGTCTATGACTTCGTCACCTCGTCGCGTCAGCCCCGCACCATGGGCGTGGACCCGGGGGACATCATCCTCATCGAGGGCATCCTCGTCCTGCACATGAAGGAAGTGCGCGACGAGATGGACGTGAAGATCTACGTCGACGCGGACGATGACCTGCGCATCCTCCGGCGCCTCACCCGCGACATCAAGGACCGGGGCCGCGACTTCGACCACGTCGTCAGCCAGTACCTGCGCCACGTGCGCCCCATGCACATGGGCTTCGTGGAGCCGTCCAAGCACTTCGCGGACATCATCATTCCGCACGGCGGCAACAACGAGATCGCCATCAGCATGCTCGTGGGCGCGTTGCGCGGGAAGCTCTCCGCGCCGCAGCCCCGCGAGTAGCGGGGGCCGTCTTCAGCCCACGCGCCGGAGGAAATCCCCCAGCGGCGCGTGCAGTCGCTCCGGCTCCGTCAGCAGGGCCCCATGGTCTCCGGGGCCGGGCAGCTCCACCATCCGCGCGCTCACGCCCGCGGCGCTCAGCAGATGGTACGTGTCCCGCACCCGGTTCACCGGCGCCAGCACGTCCGAGCTCCCCGCCAGCAGCAGCACCCGCGCGCGAATCTGCGAGAAGCAGTCCGCCACGTCGCAGCCCGCGTAGGCCGAGCACAGCGTGGCCCACGACGTGGCATCGAAGCGGTCGGCGAAGTCCTCCGCCTCCGCGTCCAGGGCGGCTTTCGCCGTGTCGACGTCAGGGAAGTTCCGGGACAGGTACTCCCGTCCGTACAGCAGCTTCTGGAAGTCCAGCCGCAGCCGCCGCATCGTCTTGCGAGGCTGGGCGTCCGGCTCGTACAGGCCCTCGCGGAAGTCCGGGTCCGCGCGGAGCAACTGCCACGCCAGCCCCAGCTTCTCGCGCACGCCCTCGGGCAGCGCCCGCGCCGCGCCGATGACGACCACCGAGTCCGACAGCTCTGGGAACAGGGCCGCCAGTCGCAGCGCTACCTGGCCTCCCAGCCCCACGCCCACCAGGCCCCGGACGCGGTTCAGCCCGCGGGCCCTCAAGAGCGCGGACACCCCGCGCGCCATGTCGAGCACGGTGAGCGGCGGCAGGTTGAGCCCCAGCCGCTCGCCCGTCTCCACGTCCACCGTCGCCGGTGACGTGCTCCCGAAGGGACTGCCCAGGAGCCCCGGGACGACGATGGGCATGATGCCCGGGTCCAACGGCCGCCCCGTCCCCACCACCTCCCGCGCCCATCCCGACGACTGGTACGCGGAGTCCTCCACGGGCCCCAGCGCCCGGTGCGAGTGAGATAAGTCGTGCAGCAGCACCACCGCTTTGCCGTCGCACGGTTCCCCGTAGGCCTCCCAAGCCACCTGGGGGTTGCGCAACAGCTCTCCCTCCTCCAGAGGAAGCAGCGAGTTGAACAGGTGGGTGCCGGTGGCCTGGATCACGTTGGGGAATTTTCATATCACTGCCTGCTCCACCGCACAGGAGACTGCCGCTTGAAGCGCTATTTCGGAGTCATTGTCCTCGTCGCTGGTGTGCTGCTGGGCGCCATCATGAGCTACCGCAGCGCCAGTGCCCGCACCAAGGAGGCGCAGCGTGAGGCGGACATCCAGCGCATCCACGCCGACTATCTGGAGCGCGTCTCCTGGATACGGGTCAACCCTGACGACAACGCGTATCGCGAGGAGTTGAAGCCCTTCTTCAAAAGCTACTTCGAGCAGGTGGACGACCACCTGAAGGCGTTCAACGGCAACAAGAACTTCGACAACTACCTCCAGGAATTGGAGAAGCGCGCCGACAGCGGCAAGGACGAGCGCGCGGGAGATCGCAAGGCGTTCTACGACTACACGCGCAAGGTCTTCGACAGTCTGCGCGAGGGGCGCTACCGCCCGGTGTGGACGGCCACGGACAAGGGCATGCGGCTGGATGTCGTGTCCTCGGACGTCATCATGGTGATGGGCAAGCCCCAGGTGCGCTTGCAGCTCGCGCTGTGGGGCGCGCAGCGGACGCTCAAGGACGAGGGCAAGGTGCGGAAGATGATCACCAGCGCCTCGTTCGACACGGTGTGGAAGCTGACCGACGCGAAGGGGAAGCTCCTGGGCGAGATGCGCGGGAGCGACCCGTCGATGAAGGTCGACCACCCGGAGCGCTTCATCGCGGAGTTCCCTCCGCAGATGGTGCTGGGCCACTACGACCTGGACCTGATGCCCATCGAGGTGGCGAAGATGGACATGACCATCAACATCTCCTCGCGCGCGGCCTCGGGCGGTGACGCCACGGCCTCCTACGTGTGGAAGCTGGACGTGCCCTCCGAGTGGAAGCTGGGTGCGGGCGAGACGTGGGAAGGCGCCACGCAGGAAGAGCGCCCCGAGGACGAGATCGACCCGAGCAAGAAGGCCGCCGCGAACTAGCGGCCTTGGGGAGGAGGGGGCGCGGTGGTGCTTCGCGCCCTCACTCCACGACGGTGAAGTGGGAGCCGAGCCGGTACGCGGACAGCGTGCCGGTGTCGTCCAGGAAGTAGAGGTTGAGGCGCACGTCCGCCTGGAGCGCGACGAGCCCCAGCCCGGCGCGGACCTCCGCCAGCACCTGGCCCCCGCGAGGGTCCACCGCGCGCACCTTCTCGCCGGCCAGCAGCGTGACGCCTCGCGCGGTGCGTGCCGGCAGCGCGCCGATGAGGGGCTCTCCCGCGGCCCCCACGCGCCAGTCCACCGTGCCCGACGCGGCCACCCGTGCCGCCGCGCCAGAGGCGCTCGTCACCACCACCGCGCGCGGCAGGGGCGACAGCGCATAGGGGCCCGGCCCCAGGTTCAGCGGCCGTTCCCACACCCGCTGTCCCTTGGCGTCCAGGCACAGCAACATGCCCTCGCGCTCGCGCTCTCCCGCGATGAACACCCGCGAGCCCACGGGCAGCGGCGCGGAGGGGTGGGTGAGGTTGGGCTCGTGCGTCCACGCCGCCTCGCCCGTGTGCGCGTCCGCCAGCAGGAGGGCCCAGTGCGAGCCGCGTCCCAGCAGCGCCAGGAAGCGCCGTCCCCACGGCACCGGGGCGCCGTGGAAGGGCATGGGCGCGCGCATGCGGTAGCGCACCTGGCCGTCCTCCAAATCCAACCCGTAGACGTAGCCGGAGTCCGTCGTCACCAGGGCCCGGTGTCCCTGCGTCGTCAGCCAGCTTCGCTGTGTGCGGGGAGGCGCCAGCCGCCACACCTCTCGTCCGGTGGCCTCCGCGAAGGCCACCACGGTGCGGTCCTCGGAGAGCGTGAGCAGCAGCCCGTCCTTGCGCAGCAGCAACGGCCCCAGGGGGATGCCGTCGTGGTCATGCAGCCAGCGCGCACCCGCGCCCCGGCCCGTGAAGCCGTACACGCGCGACAGGTCCGCCGCCACCGCGTGCCCATCCGCCGACGCGGCCACGCCCAGCGCCGCCGCCCGCTTCCACAGTCGCGACCCGTCCTTGCGCGAGAAGGCCACCGCCGCCTGGGGCGCGCAGCACACGGGCCCATGACGCCCCAGCAACAGGCGGGACTCCTCCGCGTCCTCCAGCCCGCGCTGTTCCCACAGGCGGTCGAACCGCAGCCGCCGCAGTCGACCGGGCACCTTGAGTGGCTTCGACACGCTCTCCGCCGTCCTCGTCCGCTTCTCGCGGGCCGCGCCGGTCTGCTCCGGGGGCTCCACCGCGCCGCGCAGGTGGGACAGGCCCTCGCGGCACCGTTCCGCCAGCTCCACCAGGTAGGGGTTGCTCACCTGCGCGCGGTCTTCCTCCGCGAACGCGGCGGCGAGCGCCTCACCCAGATGGAAGAGGGCGGTGGCCAGGGTGCCGCCGGTCAGCGCGAAGGGCGCTCCGGTGCGCCCCGTCCGGGCCTTGCCCGTCTGGAGGTCCAGAAGCAGTGGAGTCCGGGCGCCCGCGGGCTCCAATTCGAAGCGCGACTCCCCCAGCTCCACCGCCCGGGTCAGCTCCACCGCCTGCCGCGACAGCTCCAGCACGGTGAGGAATGGCGGGGCCTGCACCTTCCACGCGTCCGGCCGGCCGGGCAGCGCCAGCCACACCTCACCGGCGCCCAACAGGGAGGCCAGGGTTCCGGACGCGCCCCGCTTTCCGCCCTCGCGACTGGCTCGCGCTCCGGTGTCCTTCAGCTCGAAGCCGAAACCGGGTGTTTCAGGCGGCTCCACCCGCTTCACCGACGGGCGGGCGGGCTCTTCCTCCGGGGGCCTCGCCGGGCGACCGAGCTGTTTCAGGGGCTCCGCCAGGGCCTGGGCCAGGGGCCCTGACACCGCTCGGGGCGCCACCCGGGTGACGTCCGACAGGAATCGCGCGCCGGTGCCCCGGACCGCCTCCGTCAGCTCCTCGGCGTCCACCCGCACGGGGGGGCGCATCAGCCGGGCGGGGCGGGCGAGGCTCGCCACGAGGAGCTCCACCTCCGCGCCGACCCTCCGGAGCACCAGCTCCAGGTGGGCCTCCGCCAGGGAAACCTGGGCCAGCCCACGCCCCCCTGTATGCAAGGAGGCCACGGCGCGCACCAAAGCGGGAACGACTTCTGCTAAGGACTCCTCCACCGCGCCGGACAGCAGGTCCACTCCATCCAGTTCCAGTGCGATGGAATCCAGCGGGGAGGCCGAGGGTTCGCGTTTCCAACGCTGTCCGATGCGTATGCGGGTCATCTTCGGTTCGTTGACAAGCCAGTTTACCGATGGCTAGCATCCGCCGCCCATACGGACCTACATTTTTGTAACCGTTCGGAATTCTTGGGGAATACTCGATGACATTTTACGAGGCCGCGCTCCGAATCCTGGAGAGCGAAGGTCGTCCCCTCCACTTCCTTGAAATCACCGAGAAGTCCATCCAACAAAGCCTGCTCTCCCACGTCGGCAAGACGCCTGAGGTGACGATGCTCTCGCGTCTCGCCGCCATGGCGCGTCGCACGAGGGACCGCAAGGTGATTGTGACCGCGAAGGACACCTTCGCGCTGGTGGATTGGTCGATTCCCGAGGATGTGGAGGCCCTGGCGCAGACTGGCGTAATCGAGCCGAATCCGGAAGAGGACTTGCCGCCGCTGCGTCCAGCGGAGCGGCATCCGGAGCCGCGCACGGACAATGTGCGTGCGGCGGGCAGAGGCAGCGAGCGCAAGCGCCGGAGGGACGAGGACGAGGAGCGGGGTGGAAAGCGCAAGCGCTTCCCGCCGCTGCCCGAGGTGGTGTTCGAAATCCTCAGCGACGCCGAAGCTGGGCTGCGCACGGAGGTCATCATCGAGCGCGCTCGGAGCAAGGAGCTGTGCGCCGAGGACCTCACGGTGGAGGCGGTGCTCACGGCGCTGTTGGAGGACAACCAGCGTCGCATCGACGCGGGTCGGCGTCCGCAGTACGCGTTCAACAAGGACTCCGGAGAGGTGACGCTGGAGCGCGCGGGTTCGCCGAGCGAGGCTCCGTCGCTGGAGCTGCAGGCCGCGTTCGCGCAGGCGCTGGGCATTCCCCTGGAGGCCGGGCGTCCGGTGCTGGCCCGTACGGCGGCCACGGCGGCGGCGGGAGAGCCGGTGGTCGACGCCGCGCTGCTCGCCACGCTGCGCACGTCGCTCAAGGATGCACGCCGTGCCGTGGCGCGCGGGCTGCGCAAGCGCCTGGGCGAAGCGGACGTGGGCACCTTCGAGAAGTCCGTGGTGAAGATGATGCACGGGCTGGGCTTCCGCGAGCTGAAGGTGGCCAAGCGCTCCAAGGAAGGCCCCCTGCTCACGGCGCGCAAGCGCGAGGGCAGCGTGGAGCTTCGCTACGCGGTGCGCATGCTGAAGGGCGCGCCCGCCATCGACCGCAAGTCGGTGCAGGAGCTGCGTCGCGACCTGAGCCACTACTCGGCACAGGTGGGTCTGCTGGTGAGCGCGGGTGACGTGCGCGGGGATGCGCGCACGGAGGCCCAGGCCAGCGGCTCGCTGGTGATGTTGTGGTGTGGCGACGCGCTGGGTGAGAAGTTCCTGGAGGCCGAGACCGCCGTCACCATCACCCGGGTGGAGCTGTACGAGGTCGACGAGACCTTCTTCGAGGCCGCGAAGCTGGACGCCGAGGAGGCCCAGAAGCGCCGCGAGGAGCGTCAGCGCGAGAAGCAGACGCGCGACGACGAGTCCCCGGAGGTTGCCGCCGCCGCGTCGTCGGAGCGGCCGGAGCGTCCGCCCCGCGAGAAGCGTCGCCGGGAGCGCGAGCGAGACCGCGACAAGCAGCGCGAGGCCCGCCCGAGTGACGAGGTCGAGGTCTCCTCCGAGGGAGCCGAGGCACGCGGAGGCGGAGAGTCCGCCGCCGAGGGCCGTGAGAGCTTCCCCGCCGCGCCCGTGTCCCCGCCGCAGTCCACGGGGGCCGAGGACGAGGAGGGCGATGACGGGGATGACGACGAGGACGACGACCTCGAGGCCGCGAGCGCCTTCGTGGGTGCGCGTCCCGAGGGCGGAGCCGCGGAAGGCGGCGATGCCTCGCAGGGTGACCGCAAGCGCCGCCGCCGCCGTCGTCGGGGTCGCCGCGGCCGTGGCAATCGGGGCACCGAGGCGGGTGCCACGCCTACGGGCGAGGCCGGTGCCGCGCCTACGGGTGAGGCCGGTGCCGCGCCCCAGGGCGAAGCCGGGGCCGTCGCTCCGGGCGAGGCCGCGCCTACGGGCGAAGCCACCGCCGCGCCTCAGGGCGAGGCGGGAGCCGACACCCAGGGCGAGACCGTCGCCGCTCCGGCGCGGGTCTCCGAAGAGGAGGCTGTCGCCGCGCCCCAGGTTGACGTCGAGTCCACGGAGGAGGGGCGCATTGCTCCCGCCGCCGAGGCCTCGCCCACGGAGTCTCATCGGGATGTTCCTCCGCCCCCGCCGGCCACCGAGTCGACGCAGGCGGGTGAGTCGCACGAGGTGCGAGAGGCTGCGCCTCTTCCGGCTCGGAGTCCGTCCGAAGGGGGAGAGGGCTGACACGGTTCGTCGCGGAGGGTGGGATTGGCCGGCACGGGCTGTCCCCGGGTGTTAGCCTGGGGGAGCGATGAAGCCGGCCTTGATGCTCGCCATCTGCGTCGTCCTCCTTGGCGCCTGCCGGTCGCAGGCGCCAAGCTACCCGGTGGCGCCGGTGGATGTGTCCGGCGCCACGGTGCGGGACAACGCCCTGCTGGGACTCGCGCCCGACGGTGTCGCGACGTTGTTCACCCAGGCGTTGAGGTCCTCCCGTCGCTTCGAGCTGAAGGGCGAGGAGGGGCCGCGCGAGGTGCGTCCCTGGCGCCTGACGCTGGATGTCCCCTTCACGCGCGAGGTACTGAAGGACGGGGACCCTCGCAGCTACGCCGAGGTGGGCGCCAACCTCGTGCTGGAGCGCTTCGGCGGTGAGCTGCCGCAGCACTACGAGGTGGTGGGCCTGGGTGAGGCGCCGGTGCTGGAGGACTCTCCCTCCGGACGACAGGCCGCCATGCGCACCGCGCTGGAGTCCGTGCTGCGGCAGGTGACGGACTCGGCGGTGATGCAGCTGTCCGCGCTGGATCGCACCGATGAGGTGCTGGTGCAGGAGCTGCGCGCGGATGACACGCGCGTGCGCGAGTTCGCCCTGCGCACGCTGGCCGAGCGTCAGCACCCCGCCGCCGCGCCGCTGCTCATGGATCGGCTGAAGGAGTCCTCCGACGGGGACGTCCTGCGCAAGACGATTGGCGCGCTGGTGGAGATGAAGGCGCGCGTCGCCGTGCCGGCGCTGATTGACCTGGCGCGGGGACGCGACAACGGCTTCGTGCAGGAGCTGGTCTTCGCCGTGGGGGAGATTGGTGGCCCCGAGGCGGAGGCGTACCTGTATACGGTGGCCCAGGGGCATGACGCGCCCGCCGTGCAAGCCGCGGCGCAGCAGGCCCTGGAGACGCTCTACGCATCACGCAAGCACATCACCGCGGAGGCGCGTGGTCGGGACCACGCGGACTGACATCGAGATGACGCGTTCGTTCGGAGTGGGTGGCGCCGTCCTTCTGGCCGCCCTGATGCTGGGGAGCGGCTGCTCCAAGCGGGTGGAGGCGGAGCCGGAGAAGCAGTCCGCGTCTGGCGACGTCTCGGACTACTACCCGCTCGCGGTGGGCAACCGGTGGACGTACCGGGTCAACGGTCGCGCCGACAAGCTCGTCACCGTGGAGATCCTCAAGCAGGAGGAGGGTTACTTCCACGACAACCAGGGTGGGCAGCTGGCCGTGGACGCCTATGGCCTGAGAGACCCCAAGCGCTACCTGCTGCGAGGGCCCCTGGAGACGGGCCACGCGTGGACGAACGTGGTGTCGGTGTCCTCCACGGAGCGCTACCAGATTGTCCAGGCTGGGGGCTCGTGTGACACGCCCGCGGGCACCTTCCCGTCCTGCATCCAGGTGGAGGGGCGCAACCGGGTGGATGCCCAGGCCACGCTCATCAACACCATGACGTTCGCCCCAGGGGTGGGCATGGTGCTCCTGGAGACCGCGCTGGAGACGGCGAGCCAGCGCATCCCCCAGACGCGCCTGGAGCTGACGAAGTACGAACTGGAGGGCAGCCGTCCCTCTGGAGCGAGCACCCCGCCCGCCGGCTGACCGCCGGGCTGGTGAACAGGGAGGGGCAGGCGTTGGGGCGGGCGAGTTGAAAGCCCGTCCGCCGGTCCGTACCCTTGCGCCTCGTGCGAGGTGCCGCCGTGCCCGTGGAATCGACTGAGCAGACGCAAGAGGAACTCATCCTGGGGTTCCTCTCCGAGAGTGGTGACGACTACACCTCTGGCGAGGCCCTGTCGGGCAAGCTGGGCCTTTCCCGCACGGCCGTCTGGAAACGCGTGGAAGCCCTGCGCACCAAGGGCTACCGCATCGAGGCCATCCCCGCCCGGGGCTACCGGTTGGTGGAAGTGCCGGACCGACTCACCTCGTTGGAGGTGGCGCCGCTGCTGGAGACCCATGACCTGGGTCGTACCCTCCACCACCACGCGGTGCTGGGCTCCACCAACGAGGTGGCCTTCCGCCTGGCCCAGGACGGGGCCGAACACGGCGAGGTCGTCGTCGCCGAGCAGCAGACCTCGGGAAAGGGCCGCCGGGGACGGGTCTGGGTGTCCCCGCCGGGGCTCAACCTGTACTTCTCCGCAATCCTCCGTCCGGAGCTGCCGCCCCAGCGGGCTCCGGAGCTGACGCTGGTGGCCGCCGTGGCGCTGGCGGAGACGCTGCGCGAGGCCGGTACCGACGCCGCCATCAAGTGGCCCAACGACGTCCAGATTTCGGGGCGCAAGGTCGCGGGCATCCTCACCGAGCTGTCGGCCGAGCCGGAGCGGGTCCACTTCGTCATCGTCGGGGTGGGCGTCAACCTCAACTGCCAGGCCGAGCACTTCCCGGAGGAGCTGCGGGAGACGGCCACCTCACTCTCGCTGGCCCGGGGTGAGCGGGTGAACCGCGCCCAGTTCGCCGCCCAGCTCTGGACGCGCATGGAGGAGTGGCTGGACCTCTATCTGGAGACGGGCTTCGACGCGGTGCGGACCCGCTGGAAGGAGCTGTCCTCCACCCTGGGGCAGGACGTGCTGGTTCGTACGGACCGCAACGAGCTGCGGGGGCTGGCGGTGGACATCGACCCGTCGGGGGCGCTGCTGGTGCGCACGGAGTCCGGGCAGGTGGAGCGCGTGCTGGCGGGGGACGTGGAGCAACTGCGGCCCCGGCAGTCGCCGCGCTCGAAGTAGGCGCGGGGCAAGGCGGTCCTCGACAAGTCACCTTCGGAGTAGAGTGCGGGCCGTGATTCTCCTGGCCATCGACGTGGGTAACACCAACACCGTCCTCGGCGTGTTCGACGGCCGCAAGCTGCTCGACCACTGGCGTGTGGAGACGAGCACCCGGCGCACCTCGGACGAGTACGGCATCCTGGTGCGCCAGCTCTTCTCCCACAGCGGCATCGACGCGACGAAGGTCGGCGCGGTGGCAGTGTCCAGCGTGGTGCCGCCGCTCCAGTTCAGCATGGAGAAGATGAGCGAGCGCTACTTCCGGATGCGGCCCATGTTCGTCGGGCCGGGCGTGAAGACGGGCATGCCCATCCTCTACGACAACCCCCGCGAGGTGGGCGCGGACCGCATCGTCAACGCGGTGGCCGCGTACGAGAAGCACCGCTCCGCCGTCATCGTCGTGGACTTCGGCACCGCCACGACGTTCGACGCGGTGTCGGCGCGGGGCGAGTACCTGGGCGGCTGCATCTGCCCCGGCATCAACATCTCCATGGAGGCCCTGTTCCAGAACGCCTCCAAGCTGCCGCGGGTGGAGTTCGCCCGGCCGCCGCACGTCATTGGCCGCAACACGGTGCACTCCATGCAGTCGGGCCTCGTGTACGGCTACGTCGGGCTGGTGGACGGCATCTGCGCGCGCATGCAGGCCGACCTGGGCCAGCCCGTGAAGGTCGTCGCCACCGGGGGCCTGGCTCCCCTGGTGGCCAGTGAATCCAAGGCCATCCACGAAGTGGACGAGCTCCTCACGCTCGAGGGCCTTCGCATCATCTACGGAAGGAACCACGCGACATGACCACCGCCGCCCCCAGCAACATCCCAGCACCGCCTCCGGGCTGCCCCTTCAACGCGGAGTTCATGCCGCCCAACCTGCGCAAGCACGTGGACCCGGCCGCGCCGGTGCCGCTGCGGATGATGGCCGCCAAGTCGCTGGTTCCGCTCAGCCCGTCGGACATGCTGGGCGCGTTGTTCATGCTGACGTTCGACCCGGACGAGGCCGTGCGGGAGACGGCGGCGAAGACGTCCGCGGGCCTTCCGGACCGGATTCTCGGCTCCGCGCTGCGCGACGAGGAGGTGCAGCCGCAGGTGCTGGGCTTCTTCCTGGGCCTCCTGAAAGAGAAGGCCGCCTACGCGGAGATGCTCATCCTCAACGCCAGCACGCCCGACGACGCCGTCGCGGTGGTGGCGCGCGACTGTGGCGCGAAGCTGGCGGAAATCATCGGACAGAACCAGCTTCGCCTGCTTCGTCACGAGGACATCCTGCGCGGCCTCTGCTCCAACGCGCAGGCGCAGGTGTCGCTCATCGACAGCGTCTGTGACTTCGCGGTGCGCAGTGGCCTGGTGCTGGCGGACGTGCCGCAGATGAAGGCCGCGCGCGTGCGCCTGTTCGGCCCGGAGGCCGCCGAGGCCCCTCCGGACCCGGGCCCCACCGCGGATCAGCTCCTCCAGGAGATGGGGGGCGAGGTGGCGGACGAGAACGCCGCGCCGCTGGAGGAGGGCAAGCGGCTGACGCTGGCGCAGCGGCTGATGAAGATGTCCATCGCGGAGAAGATCAAGCTGGCGACGCTGGGCAACAAGGAAGCCCGCACGGCGCTCATCCGCGAGACGAACAAGCTGGTGGCCGTGGCCGTTGTCCGCAGCCCGCGCATCACCGACGGCGAGGTGCTGTCCTTCGCGGCCAACCGCGCGATGATGGATGACGTCCTGCGCGTCATCTACAACAACCGCGAGTGGACGAAGAACATGAAGGTGCGGCTGGCCCTGGTGAAGAACCCCAAGGTGCCGCTCACCGTCACCATGAAGTTCCTCAACTCGCTGCGCGACAACGAAATCAAGGACCTGAGCCGCGACAAGAACGTGCCCGCGGCGGTGCAGGCATTCGCCAAGAAGCTCTTGGAGAAGAAGACCACGCCCAAGAAGACCGAGGACAAGTAGGCGCGGGGTGGGGGAGCCTTCCAGACGGGAGGCTCGACCCCCGAGGTTCAACCGCCCCGGGTGGTCCCGGGGCGTTCAGCTGCTTCAGGCCGCCGCTTCGTCGGCGTCGGCCACGGCGGAGGCGGGCTCCTCCAGGAGCTGCTGGGCGATGACGAGCGCCTTCTTCGTCTTCTCGCGCAGCTTCTCGTCGTTCTTGATGCGCGCGTAGAGCTTCGTTACGCGCTCCTCGTTGCGGACCGCGGTGGCCTCCAGCTCGGAGATGCGCTTGCGCAGCTCCTCCGCCTCGTCCGCCGCGCGGGTGCCCTGCTCGGACAGCTCCGACTGGGTCTGCTCCAGCTGGCCCCGCAGCTCCTCGGCCTCGCGCTGCGCCGTGTCCACCTGGGCGCGAAGGCCCTCGGCCTCCTCGTGCGCGGCCTGCACATCCGCCTCGAGCTGGCCGGTGCGGTTGCGCAGCTCTTCCAGCTCCGCGTTGAGTCCGGCGACCTGCGCGGCCTGCTGATCCAACTCCTCCTGGACGGTGGCCAGCCTGGCGGTGGCGCCGCGCGCCTCGTCCTTGGAGGTGGCGAGCTGCTGGTCCACGCGCTTGCGCTCCGCGGCGAGCGTGTCCGCGCGCGTGGTGAGTGTCTTGATCTGCGCGTCGCGCCGGGCCATCTCCGACTCGGCCGTGCTGGACTTCTGCTCCAGCTCCAGGTGCTGGTCCTTCAGCTCGACGATCTCCTGGTCCTTCTGGTTCAGCTCCGTCTTCAGGCGCAGGATTTCCTTGTCGCGCTTGTTGACGGCGTCGCGCAGGGCGAAGGTGTCCTTGTCGTTCTTCCCGACGGACGCGCGCGCGGTCTCCAGCTCGGTGGCCTTGCCTTCCAGCTCGGACTCCAGCTCGCGCACCCGGTCCTCGGCCTGCGCGGCCACGCCACGCGAGTCCTCGAGCGACGCCTGGAGCTCGGCGACCTTCGCGCGCAGGTTGCGCAGCTCGGCGGCGTCGGCGGCGGACGTGACGGGGGCGGCCGGAGTGGCGGCCACGGGCGGAGTGGTGGGGCGGGAAGGCGCGGGCGGCGGGGTGCGCGCGGGCGGCGGGGTGGCGGGCCGGGCCGGCTCGATGACCCTCAGCGGGGGCGGCGGCGCGGCGGCGGGGACGGGCATGAAGCCCACCACCGTCTTCTCCGAGTCATCCAGCGCGTCCAGGGCGTCATCCGCGTCCGAGCCGAGCGAGTCCAGGGTGGAGAAGTCCTCCTCCACGCCCTCCACGACGGCGTCGGGAGGCGCCTCGACGGGCTCCTCCTCCACGAGCGTGGCGGGCTCCGGCTCGGGCGAGGACATGTCGTTGAAGGCCGCGTCCAGGTCCAGCTCCTCGCCGGCGACCGCGGGCTCTTCTTCGCCCGTGTCCACGGAGATCTCCTCGCCGAAGTCCGCCGTCATCGGCTCATCGCCGAGCGCGTCCAGGGTGAGGCTCTCGTCCACGACGTCCTCGGAGACGGGCAGCTCCGGGAAGCCAATCAGCGCGCCCACGCGGTCCGTGAGGAGCTGCGCGTCCACCGGCATGGCCACGTACTCGTCCGCGTGCGCCTTCAGCTTGCGGTGCTGCGCGAAACCATCCGGGTTGCCGATGATGACAATGGGGACGTTCTTGAGGTCATCGTCCTTCTTCAGCTTGCCGCAGATGAGGTAGCCGTTCTGCCCGGCGGACAGCTCCACGGCCAGCACGACGAGGTCGGGCCGGTCCCGGCGAATCTGCTCCACGCTGCCCTTGCCGTCGGCGGTGTCGTCCACCGTGAAGCCCCGTCCTTCCAGGACGGGCCGCAGGGTGGCGGCGAGGGCGGTGTCGCTCTTTTCGACGATCAGGATTTTCTTGGACATGTAGGAACGGCCCGACCTGGGTGCGGCGCGCGCGGGCGCCACGAGTGACGGTGGCACGCGAGGAAAGAAGTGCCATCGAGGCTATCGGCCATGTCAGGGACCGTCAAATGTTCGGGCCGCACGGAATTCCGCTCGCCGGGCAGCCGGGCGGCCGCTTCCAGCGCGACTCACGTGAGGCGCTTCGAACACGAGGGGACGCCGCGCGCTTCTGCTCAGGGATACGAAGCGGGCTCGGCGGAGACGGCGGGACGGGAGCGCTGGGGCCGCGGGAGTGTTTGGTACGAGTAATTCCCGTCAGCGGATTCGAGCGTCCGAGGCGTGCTCGCCACCGTGGTGCCGTGCTCGCGCTCATCCAGCATGCGGAGGATGTCGCGCTCGTCCATGTCGGTGACCATCTCGTAGACGATTTCGTGGTCCCGCCAGGTGACGATGTTGAAGCCCTGCGCGGAGTCGACTTCCACCGCGGGCAGCGCCTGGGGCCGGGGGCCGTCCTCGTCGGGGAGGACGAAGACGCCCAGCCGGCGCGTGGGCTCGCCGTCGTCGGGGAGCGTCTCGTAACTGATGTACGCGACTTCCCGGCCGTTGAGGATGGAGATGCGGCCACCCAGGGGCTTCGCCTTGGGGAGCTGGGGAAGGGCGACGCGCGCGTCCACCTTGCCCTTGAACCAGGTCTCCAACTGCTCGGGCGCGGACGAGGCGATTTCAAACGGAAGTCCGCGCGAGTGGCGCTTGATGATCTCTTCCCGGGCCTGCCGCTGCCGCTGCCCGGCTTGATACGTGGACCAGCCCCCCGTCACCGTCACCACCACCAGCGCGACGGCGCCCGCGCGCAACCAGACGCCGTACTGGGCGCGACGGTGTTCCTGGTGGAGCCCCCGGGCGATACCCGCGCGCAGGGAGTCCGGCGCGCGCATCTGCTTCACGGAGTGACGGGCGGCCCTGCGAAGGGCCAACTGCATGTTCCGCTCATCCTCGACGCGCCCCTGGCAAGCGGCGCACGTGGTGAGGTGGGATTCGAGGTCGACCCGCTCCTCCGGCTGAAATTCGCCGTCGAGATACGGGTACAGAAGCCGTTCGAGTTCCTGGCAGTTCATGGGCGCGCGGTAGGAACCTGTTTCTACCCCGTCTTCTTCCTTTGACGATACTCTTCGAGGTTCGCCGGCGTATCGGTGCCCTCGCCTTCGTGTCGGAAGACACCCTGGCCCACCGCGTACTCGCGCAGCGTCTTCTGCAGGAGCTTGCGGCCGCGGAACAGCCGGCTCATCACCGTGCCCACGGGGCACTCGAGAATCTCGGCGATCTCCTTGTAGGAGAACTCCTGCAGGTCCGCGAGGATGACCACCAGTCGGAAGTCGATGGGCAACGAGTCGATGGCGCGCAGCACGTCGTCCGACAGGAGCCTGTCGAAGAAGTACTGCTCCGGGTTGGCCGCGAAGTCCGTCGCGTCCCGGCTGACGAAGCGCTCATGGACCGCCTCGCGCTCCACGCCCTCCACCACCGTGCGCTCCTTCACCTTCCGCCGGTAGCGGTTGATGAACGTGTTGGTGAGGATCTTGAAGAGCCAGGCCTTGATGTTGGTGCCCCGCTCGAACTTGTCGAAGAACCGGTAGGCCCGCATGCAGGTGTCCTGAACCAGGTCCTCTGCATCCCTTTCGTTCTTCGTCAGGCGCAGGGCCGCCGAGTACAGCGGGTCCAGGTGGGCCAGCGCCAGTTCCTCGAATTCCTGCTTCGTCCGGTTGGGTTGTCTGAAATCCAACATGTCCCGCCTTCCAAAGGCCCGAAACAATTGGGGAATGAGTTGTCGCCTGCCCATCAATGTATGCATGGGAACAGAAGTCGCAACAACGGCTTCCCAGTCACACCCGCCCGTCCGGTCGCTTCGGGTACGCCAGACTCCGGACGGGGCACTTTATTCCCCACTTTCAATAACGAAGGGGAGACGGGATGTCGCCATCCGCGCCTCCCCTCCGGGTGGGGCCCTGTCTGTCAGGCCGCTCTACAGGCTACTTGCCGCTGAGCGCGTCCAGGATGGGGCGGTAGTCGTACCCCAGGTCCTTGGCGACGGCCTCGTAGGTGACGTGGCCATTGTAGGTGTTCATCGCACGCGCGAGGGCGCGGTCGGCCTTCACGGCCTCCACCAGGCCCAGGTCGGCGATCTTCCGCGAGTAGGGGCGGGTGGTGTTGGTGAGGGCGTAGGTGGACGTCTGGGGCACCGCGCCGGGCATGTTGGCGACGCAGTAGTGGACGACGCCGTGCACGACGAACGTGGGGTTGTCGTGGGTGGTGGGCTTGCACGTTTCAATGCAGCCGCCCTGGTCCACGGCGACGTCGACGACGACCGCGCCCGGGGTCATCTCGGAGATGAGGGCCTCGGAGACGAGCTTGGGGGCCTTGCCGCCGGGGATGAGGACCGCGCCGACGACGAGGTCCGCCTCGCGCACGGACGTCGCGATGCTCTCCGTGTCGGAGGCCAGCACGCTGACGCGGCCGAGGAACACGTCATCCAGGTAGGTGAGGCGCTCCAGGTTGACGTCGAGGATGGTGACCTCGGCGCCCATGCCCACCGCCACCTTGGCGGCGCACAGACCGACGACGCCACCGCCGATGATGGTGACGCGACCGCGGCGCACGCCGGGCACGCCGCCCAACAGGATGCCCTTGCCGCCGTGGGCCTTCTCCAGCGAGGCCGCGCCGACCTGGATGGCCATCTTTCCGGCCACCTCGCTCATGGGCTTGAGCAGCGGCAGGCTGCCGTCATCCAGCTGCAGCGTCTCGTACGCGACGGCCGCCGCCTTCTTCTTCACCAGCGTCTTGGTCAGCTCCGGGTCCACGCCGGCCAGGTGGAAGTACGTGTAGATGATCTGCCCGGGCTGGATGCGCTCGTACTCCGGCGCGATGGGCTCCTTCACCTTGACGATCATCTCCGCGCGCTTCCACACCTCATCCGCGCTGGCGATGAGCTGCGCGCCGACGCGCTGGTACTCCGAGTCGGGGATGCCTGAGCCGACGCCGGCGTTCGTTTCGACCAACACCGTGTGGCCCGCGCTCGTGAGCGCGCGCACGCCCGCAGGCACCATGCCGACGCGGTACTCACGGGTTTTGATCTCCTTGGGAACTCCGACGATCACGACTGCCTCCGAAAGGGACTGAAAAAGCGCGCGGACCCTAACGAGCCCTCCCGAGGGAATCAAGGCATCCGCCGAAGCCGGACACATGTCACCGGTGAGCCTTTGTTACCTCGGAGGGATGACGCGTGGCGTTGAATGCAACGCGTCTCATCGCGCTTCGACGTCGAAAGAGATGGGGGGCTGGTGGTAGTTAGCGTGGCATGACGTCCGCGCCCAAGCTGCTGTTCGCCGACCCCAAGGGGAAGGTGATGGAGCACCCCTACCTGCTGGCCACGCTGCGCAGCGGCGAGGAACTCGTTCCTCCGCAGGACAAGCCCATCCCCCTTCCGTCCGCCGGGCGGCTGGTCCACCTGCCGGGCAGGCTCCCCGTGGGCCAGGACCCCCGGACGGGGGAGCTGGAGCTGGTGCGGGAGATCAACGTGGGCGGCAAGACCTTCACCCCCAACGCGGTGGGCGCGCTCCTGCCGCCGGGCTACACGCGCACGTTCCTGCCGGGCGAGGTGAAGGGCAACGGGCCGGTGCTGCCGCAGTGGGCCTATACGGCGGCGGCGTGGGGCAAGGACGGGCCGGTGGCGTGGGCCATCCACACGGACCGCCGCTCGCATTGGGATCCGGAGCGCTACTCGACGCCGGACATGAAGGCGCTGGTGGACAAGCACCTGGCGCGCTTCCCGGACAACCGCGTGCTCAAGCAGCTGAAGACGTGCGCGATGTTGTACCGGTGCTTCACGTCGCAGAACACCTTCTACGTCCGTGACGAGGCGGCCATCCCCGCGTCTGTCATGTGCAATGCGCGCTGCGTGGGCTGCATCTCCGATCAGCCGGCGGGCGGCCCGCCCGCGTCGCACGAGCGGATGGATGACGGGCCCACCGCCGAGGAGATGGGCGCCATTGGCCTGTTCCACCTGGAGAACGCGCCCGGCCGCACCATGGTGAGCTTTGGCCAGGGCTGCGAGGGCGAGCCGCTCACGCGCTGGAAGCAGATCGCCGAGTCCATCCGCTACATGCGCGCGCGCACGGACAAGGGCTCCATCAACATCAACACCAACGCGAGCCTCACGCGCGGCCTGGAGGCCCTGCTCGACGCGGGCCTGGACGCGGTGCGCGTGTCGCTCAACGCGGCATCGAAGGGGCTGTACGAGGCCTATTACAAGCCGGTGAAGTACGGCTGGGAGGACGTCGAGGCGTCGATTGCCCTCGCGCGCGAGCGCGGCGCGTACCTGGCGCTCAACCTGCTCCTGTTCCCCGGCGTCACCGATCGCGAGGGCGAGGTGAAGGCCCTGGAGCGGCTGGTGAAGAAGTACAAGGTGGACCAGGTGCAGACGCGCTCGCTGGCCATCGACCCGCTCCAGTACCTGGATGCGGCGCGGGACGTGGGCGCGGGCGGAGAGCCGGTGGGCATCCGCGAACTGCTCCAGCGCCTGAAGGCGGCACGGCCTGGGCTCATCATCGGCAACTTCGCGCGCGGGCTGGAAGAGCGGGAGAACGCCGCGGGACGGTGAAGCCTGGAACTCGCCGAACGGGACGGGCCCGCGTGAGGCGGGCCCGTGTGTCTCCTGGCGGGCTTCGTCGAGAACGGACGCGCGCGGGCCGGGTGGGGCCCTCGCGTCGGCTACTCGCCGCCGCCAGGCGGCATCAGCTCCTTGGCGACCAGGTTCCCCATGACGGCATCCTTGGGGATGTAGCCATCGGCGCCGGCCTCACGACAGATGCGCTGGAGCTCCTCGACGTTTTCGCCGGAGCACAAGAGCACCTTGATGCCCTTGAAGAGGCTGTTGCTCTTGATGAAGCGGCAGAACTGCTCGCCGTTCACGTTGGGCATCCGCACGTCCAGCAGCACCAGGTCCGGACGCGTCTGCTTCTTGAGGATGATCTTCGTGGCCTTGTCGGCGGTGTCCGCGACATGGACCTCGAAGCCCTTCGCGACCAGATCCGCCTCGATGATTCGGGCGGTCATCTCGCTGTCGTCGACAATGAGGATGCGCGGCTTTCGCCCACCGGTGCTGGGGGCGGCCTTGAGCCCCGTCGAGGCGCCAGGGGCGGCGGCCGGGGCGGCTGCCTGGGGGGCATCCGACGTGGCCGAGGCCGGGGGAGGGGGCACGGCGGCGGGGACGCCCAGGGCCGGAGCCCCGATGAGCCCCATCACTCCTCCGAGCACGGCCTCCAGGCCACCGCTCTTGAGGATGTAGCCGTCCGCGCCGGACGCCTTCGTCTTGCCGGCCAGCTCCGCTTCCGAGATGTCGGAGTAGAGGACCAGCTTCGCGGTGACTTTCTTCTGACGCCGCAGGTATTCGACGACATCGTCGCCAAACATCTCCGGCATGTTCACGTCCATGAGGATGAGCGCGAACGGTCCCTCGGTGAGCTTCTGGTCGAGGCTCGCCAGGTCCTGGGCCCCGCTCGCCTGGTAGCCGGCGGCGGTGAGGGCCCGAACGGTGAGCTCCACCAGCATCGGGCTGTCATCAATGACCAGTACGCGCGACATCGTCCTCCTCAAAGGATTCAGGGTGCAACCCTACACCTTTGGTTCAGCGCGGACCATCGAAACGGCGAGCGGCCGGCCTCCATGCGACCTCCCCTTGACCGGTTTTCGTCCCCTCCGGATACTCCGACGCCTTGACCACGACCTCGACTCCCCTCCAGCGAGCACTCCGGATGGCTCCGGACCGTGCCGTGGCCGCTCAGGCCCGGCCGGAGCAGGAGTTCTTTTGCTTCCGGGTGGGAGACCTGCGGTTCGGGGTGCCCAGCGAGAACGTCCTCGAGGTGTTCCGCGCCGGGCTGCTCACCCCCCTGCCCAGGACTCCTTCCTTCATCATGGGCGTCACCGGCCATCGCGGTGAGGTCCTCCCCGTCGTCGACCTCTTGCGCTTCCTCTCCAAGGGAGAGGCGCGCATCGGTCCCCGCACCCGCCTGTTCATCGGCGTCACTGGCAGCATCGTCGCCGGTGTCGTCGCGGACACGGTGCTGGGCCTGCGCCGCATCCCGGTCTCCGACATCCTCCCTCCGCCGCTCGGAGGAGACGCCGCCGCCGAGCACCTGCTCGGCGTGGTGCAGGGCAGCACCACCCAGGACGGCATCAACCTGCTCAACTTCCACAAGCTGCTGCAGACGGCCCGGCAGCGCGCGGTGGCTCGATGAACGACGAGTCACTCGTGGAGGAGAAGGTCGAAGAGGTGGACATCCTCTTCTTCGAGATTGGCAGTGGGACTTTCGGCACGGACGCGTCGCAGGTGCTGCGCATCGACCGCTCGTTGCCGGAGGACATCACCCTGCCGGAGCTGGGGCGCCTCTCCCGAGGCCACCGCGCGCTCGTGTTCGACACGCCGGAAGGAGAAGGCCACCTGAAGGTGGACACCGTCCGGGGTGTGCGCCCCATCCCCGTGACGCAGCTTCGCCGCATGCCCCCCACCGCGGGCGCGGCCTCTTATGCCGTCGGTGTGTGCCTGGAAGAAGCCCGCACCGTTTTGCTGATTGACCTGGTGGAGACCGCCAGGACCCAAGATTCTCAAGGAAGGCACTGACCGCAATGTCCCTGGACACCCCCAACGAGAAGCCCGCGTCCAAGGCCCGCTCCGCGCGCAAGGCCCCCGCCAACAAGGCGAGTGCCGCCGCGCCGCCGGCGCCCCTCAAGGCCTTCACCGACACGCTGCTGACGGTGCTGGCCGGCAACCTCCAGGCCCGCGTCCCCAAGGAACTGGTGGGCGAGGGCGGCGAGGAGATGGCCCACCTGCTCAACCAGGTGCTGGACAACTTCGCCAGCTCCGAGCACCGCAAGCACGTGGCGGCGCAGGAGATCGATCAGGCGCTCGACGCGCTCATCAGCCTGGTGCGCGAAGGCGACCTGTCCCGGTGGAACACCACCACCGAGGACCCCCAGCTCGGGCCCCTGCTGGAGGGCTTCGGCAAGGTCATTGAAACGCTGCGCACCTTCGTGCGGGAGATCAACGAGGCGGCGCTGCGGCTGTCCTCGTCCGCCAACCAGGTGCTGGCGGCGTCCACCCAGCACGAGACGTCCTCCACGGAGCAGGCGGCGGCCATCCACGAGACGACCGCCACCATGGAGGAGCTCAAGCACGCCTCCGCGCAGATCGCCGAGAACGCCGGCAGCGTGGCTCGCGTGGCGGAAGAGACGCTCGGCGCGGCGCGCGCGGGCCGTGGCGCCATCGGTGAGTTCATCCAGGCCATGCAGCAGATCCGCAGCGACGGCGTCGCCGTGGCGGACTCCATCGCGAAGCTGTCCAAGCGCGTGGAGCGCATCGGCACGGTGGTGGAGGTCATCGACGAGATCGCCGACCGCTCCGACCTGCTCGCGCTGAACGCGGCGCTGGAAGGCAGCCGCGCGGGCGAGGCGGGCAAGGGCTTCTCCATCGTCGCGGCGGAGATGCGCCGGCTGGCGGAGAACGTCCTGGACTCCACCAAGGAGATCAAGAACCTCATCACGGAGATCCGCGAGGCCACCGCGGCCGCCGCGGGCGCCGCCGAAGCGTCCAAGTCCGCCACCGAGTCCGGTGAGAAGCTGGGCGCCGTCGCGGCCCAGGCCGTGGAAGGCATCCTCGCCGGCGTGCAGGAGACGAGCGACGCGGCCCGCGTCATCAACCTCGCCACCCAGCAGCAGCGCACGGCCACCGAGCAGGTGGTGGCGTCCATGGCGGAGATTGAAGATGTGACGCGTCAGACGACCCAGGCGTCGAAGCAGGCGACGGGGGCGGCGGCGGAGCTCACTCAGCTGGCCGCACGGCTGGCGGAGCTCATCAAGCGCTTCAAGGCCGACTAGCTCTTTTGGGAAGGGGAGGGTGCGCAGCGCTCACCGCCCATGGATACCGAGGCACTCAAGAAATCCCTCCTGAAGAAGTTCCAGGAGGTCACCGCCGACCGCCTCCAGAAGATCCAACTGGGTGTGTTGGACCTGGAGAAGGAGACCGCGGATCAGGCCGCGGACGACGTCGCGCGCGAGCTGCACACGATGAAGGGAGAGGCCCGCATGCTGGGCCTCGCCGCCATCGGTCAGCTCGCTCACGCGGCGGAGGACGTCCTGCGCGCCGAGCGCGAGGGACGCACGGCCACGGAGATCGCCACGGACGTCATGCTCCGTGCCTGCGATGTCCTGTCCGATCTCATCGAGGACATGTCCGGTGCGAACACCGGCACGTCCGCGAGCGAGGACATCGTGCGCGCGATGGCGGAGGTGTCCGGCCAGGCCGCGCCCGCCATTCATGTCGCGAAGCCCAAGCCGCCTCCGGTGGCGGCGCCCGTTGTCGCCGCTCCGCCCCCCGTGGCGGCTCCCCGTCCGGCGTCCGTGGATGCTCCGGCTCCGGCCGTGGCGCACCCTCCGGGCCGTGGTGGGGAGGAGGAGGCTCCGAGCGCGGCGAAGTCGGCCATCGCCGACCGCACGATTCGGGTGAACGTGGAGGTGCTGGACTCGCTGGGCCTGCTCGCGGGTGACCTGCTGGTGGAGAGCGCCCGGGGTCGGCTGCGCAGCTCGGAGACGGAGGCGCTGTTCGAGCGCTTCAGCCGCCTGGGGGATCGCTTCCTGCGGCTGGCCGAGCAGGTGGAGATTCCCAACGAAGTGCGCATGGTGTTGGACCGCGTGGAGAGCGACCTCCACATGCTGCGCGACGATGCGTTCCGCTTCGTGCGGCGCAACGACGACGGCATCAACATCCTGCACGGCAACCTGTCGAAGATGGCGGACCACGTGGCGGAGGCCCGCCTGGTGCCGCTGTCCACGGTGTTCGACGCCTTCCCGCGCGCGGTGCGGGACATGGCGCGCACGCAGACGAAGGAAGTGGACCTGCTCATCGAGAACGCCGACATCGGCGTGGACCGGTCCATGCTGGCCGACGTGCGCGACGCGCTGGTGCACCTCCTGCGCAACGCCGTGGACCACGGCCTGGAGTCGCCGGACACGCGCCAGCAGCTCGGCAAGCCGCTCACGGGTCGTGTCCGCATCCGCGTCCGCGTGGATGGCGACATGCTCCACATCGAGGTGGAGGACGACGGGCGCGGCATCGACCCGGAGCGCCTGCGCCAGGTGGCCGTCAACAAGCGCCTCATCAACGCGGTGCAGGCCGCCGCGCTGTCGGAGCGAGAGGCCATCGAGCTCATCTTCCGTCCCGGTTTCTCCACCCGCGAGCAGGTCAGCGAGCTGTCCGGCCGCGGCGTGGGCATGGACGTGGTGAAGCGCAAGGTGGAGACGCTCGGCGGTTCGGTGGGCGTCAACAGCCGCATTGGCCGTGGCACCACCATCACCCTGCGGCTGCCCCAGTCGCTCGCCTTGATGAAGGTGCTGCTGGTGCGCCTGGGCGACGACGTCTACGGCATGCCCGCCGCCGACGTCGAGGCGGTGATGCGCGTCAAGCCGGATGACCGTCTGGAGATCTTCGGCACCCTCGCCGTGCGACACCGGGGCAAGCCCACGGCGCTCGTGGCGCTGGGGCCGCTGCTCGGCCTCAACGGTGGCAACCGGTTCGACCGGCCCCCCGCCGTCGTCGTGCGCCATGGCGAGGACCACGCGGCCCTCGTGGTGGACGGCTTCGTGGACGAGCGCGAAGTGGCCGTGAAGCCCTGCGGCGGAGAGTTCCTCAAGGGCGCGCCCTTCATCGCCGGCACCGCCGCGCTGGAGGACGGCCGCATCGCCGTGCTGCTGCATGTCCCCGACATCATGACGGAGGTGCGCCGCATGGCGCGGCCCGTCACCCAGGCGCCAGCGGCCAAGCGGCTCCGGGTGCTGCTCGTGGACGACTCTCCCATTGCCCGCGCGACGGAAGGCGCGCTCGTCAAGGCGCTGGGCCACATGGTGGAGGAGGCCCAGGACGGCGAGGAGGCCTACGGGAAGGTGCAGAACAACAGCTACGACCTCATCCTCACCGACGTGCAGATGCCGAAGATGGACGGCTTCTCGCTCGCGCGGCGGCTGAAGTCGACGCCCGCCGTGGCGCGCATCCCCGTCATCATCCTGTCGTCACTCGCCTCGCCCGAGGACAAGCGGCGCGGCCTGGACGCGGGCGCGGATGCCTATCTCGTCAAGGGAGAGCTGGGCGTGGAAGTGCTCGCGCAGGCGATTGACCGGCTGACCTGAGGAGCGACGTTTTGGGTGGCACGGCCGCGGCGGGGATGGCGTTCAGGGTGCTCATGGTGGGCAAGGGGCTGCGCGCGCTCGCGGCCCGTGGCCTGTTCGACGGCGAGTCGCTCGTCCCGGTGGGGCCCGCCGAAATCGACTTCCCGGGCGCCCTCGTCGCCGTGCAGCGCCACTTCCCGGACGTGCTGCTGGTGGACCTCACCAGCCTGGAGGCCCTGGAGGCGATTGAACAGGTGATGGCGGGGCGGCCGGTGCCCGTCCTCGCGCTGCACCCGGGCGCGCTGTCCGGCCAGGAGGCGTTCCAGGCCATGGCCCTGGGGGCCCTGGACGTGGTGGAGCGCCCCGCCACCCCCGGCGGGGACTTCTGGGCCCATATCGCGCGCAAGCTGGTGCTGCTGGCCCAGGTGAAGGCCGTGCGCCAGACGCGCTCCTCCGCGAAGCTGCCCAAGGAGGACCTGCCCCCGCCGCCCTTTCCCCTGGTGGCCATCGCCGCGTCCCTGGGTGGTCCAAAGGCCGTTGCACAGGTACTGCGGAAGATTCCACGAGACTTTCCCGCGCCCATCGCCTACTGCCAGCACATCAGCGAGGGTTTCACGGAGGGCCTCGCGCACTGGCTGACGATGGAGACGGCGCTGGGAGTGACAGAGGCGGAGCACGGCATGGTGATGGTGCCGGGGACGGTCTACATCGCACCGTCGGGCAGTCATCTGTTGGTGCGACCCGAGGGCCGGCTGGAGCTGGACTCGGGACCGGCACTTCGGGGCTTCCGGCCTTCGTGTGACATGCTGCTCACTTCGGCGGCGGAGGCCTTCGGCTCGAGCTGTGTCGGAGTCATCCTGACGGGGATGGGGCGGGACGGAGCGCGGGGGATGAAGGAGATCCGGGAGCGGGGAGGGCGGACCATCGCTCAGGATGAAGGGACGTCCGCGGTATGGGGCATGCCTCGCGAGGCGGTGCTGCTCGGGGCGGCGCAGGAAGTGCTGCCGCTGGAGCGAATTGGCCCCACGTTGGTGCAGTGGGTGGATGCGTGCTGAACGTGAGCAACAAAGTGCTTCAGCAGCTCGCGGCGCTCCTCTTGGAGCGCGCGGGGCTGAAGATTACCCCGGATGGGTTCCACAGCTTGAGGTTGGCGCTGTCCACCCGCATGCCCGCGCTGGGCGTGGAGGAGCCGGAGCGCTACCTCCAGCGACTGACGGGAGCCGGGGGCGAGGAGGAGTTGCGCTCGCTCTTGCCGCTGGTGACGGTGGGGCACACGGAGTTCTTCCGCGACGGCAAGCAGTTCCGCGCGCTGGAGAAGAGCGTGCTGCCGGACCTGCTGGCGCGCGCGCGGCGGGAGATGCGCAAGGTGTCCGTCTGGTCCGCGGGCTGCGCGACGGGCGAGGAGCCCTACAGCGTGGCCATGGTGCTGGCGGAGCTGGGGGCGCTGTCCGCCGAGGTGGACCTGTGGGCCACGGACTTGAACCTGGCCGCGGTGGAGGCCGCGCGGCAGGGGCGCTTCTCCCTGCGACGGAGCATCAGCATCCAGCCGGAGCGCCTGGGCCGCTTCTTCCGTCCCGTCGAGGATGGCCACGAGGCGCTGCCCGCGCTGCGCGAGTACATCCGCTTCGACGGGCAGAACCTGGCCGTGCCCGTCTTCGACAAGGTCGCGCTCAACTCGCTGGACCTCATCCTCTGCCGCAACGTCATCATCTACTTCGACCTGCCCACCATCCGCGGGCTGATGGACCGGTTCCTCAGCGCGCTGCGGCCCGGTGGGCTGCTCTTCCTCGGGTACTCGGAGAGCCTCTTCAAGGTCTATGTCCGCTTCGAGATGATCGAAGTGGACGGCGCCTTCGTGTACCGGCGCCCGCCGAGCGACAAGGGCTACCGCCCGCCGCCCCTGCGCATCCATCCGTATCCCGGCACCGCGGAGCAGTCCCAGCGCGCCCCGGAGCCGGAGCCGTTCTCCCCGGCCGTGTACGCGCGGCCGCCCGTGGAAGGGGCCTTCGGAGCCCGTCCTCGCAACGCGGCGGAGGCCTCTTCGGTCCGGGGGGCCGGCGCACTCTCCGGGTCCTTTCCCGCCGTGGGGCCGCTGCCCGCCGCCTCGCCCGTGCCGGGGATTTCCTCCGCGTCGACCCCGTCGTCGTCGACGACGTCGCGGGTCAATGACCTGGGCCGTCCGCGCATCACCGTGGAGCTGCCCGCGGTGGGGACCTCGGACGCCGCTCGCACGCGCCCCACCGTGGAGCTGCCCGCGGTGTCAGCGCCCGCGCGCACCGTCACCGGAGAGCTGCCGGTGCCCTCCGCGTGGCCCAAGCTGCTGCCTCCGGCGGAGCGGCTGGCCATGGCCGTGCGGAAGATGACGCTGGGGGATTTCCCGGCCGCCATCTCCGGCGTTCAGCGGCTGCTGGTGGATGAGCCCAGCGACCTGGACGCGCTGTTGACGCTGGGCAACCTCTTCTCGCTCACCGGGCGCATTCCCGAGGCGCGCGAGGCCTTCGCCCAGGCCATCCTGCGCGAGCCGCTGTGCGTGGAGGCTCGCGTGTTCGGCGGGGTGGCGGCGCTGCAGGCCGGGGAGCTGAAGGAGGCGCGCTCGGAGCTGGCCAAGGCGCTGTTCCTGGAGCCCACGCTGGCCATCGGCCACTACCTGCTGGCCCAGGTGCAGGAGCGCAGCCACGAGTCGGAGGCGGCGCGTCGCAGCTACCGCAACGCGATTGCCCAGCTGCGCTTCCCGCAGCGCACGCTGGCGGGGCACTACCCGGAGATGCCCGACTCGGCGGAGGCCATCTCCCGCGCGGCGCGCTATGCCCTCGCCGCGCTGGAGGAACAGCCTCCGCACTGAAGCCCGGCGCCCTTAGTCCAGGGTGCTCTTCACCTGCTCCAGCGACTTGCTCGGGTCCAGCACGGACCCGAACTTCTTCTGGAGGTAGGACTTGGCCTGACCGCGCAGCAGCATGCCGGGGTCCGTGCCCTCGCCCTCGACGGCCTTGTCGGTGATCTTGAAAGACGCGTCCAACTGGATGCCCATCACCTTGCCGACAATCTTGGCGCCCTCGCCCTGCCAGTCCGCCTTCACCCCGTACTTGCCACCCCAGTACTGAAGGAGCTGCTCCACGCGCTTCTTCACTTCGTCCTTCGGAAGGGAGTGGGGAATATCGAACTTCATCATGCCCATGGCGCGGCTCCTGGCGTCGTTGTCCCACCTTTGCGTTTAGTGGCGGTGAGACGGGAAGGGAACCGCCGTGTCACTTTTGGACGCGCGGATGTCAACAGCCTTGCTCACCGGTCCGCCACGCGCCGGGCGCGCTTGAGCTTCACCGGCGGGTCCCCGGGCCGTCCCCAGCGCGCCATATAGGGCGCCAGGTCATACTTTTCCGCGGTGCGTGGCGAACTCATGGGCCGCACCTTCCCCAGCACCTTGCGCTCCTGGAAGGGCCTGTCATGCAGCCCCAGGACCCACATGAAGTTGGCCACGCTCGCCGGGTCTCTGCCGTCCACCGCGTATTTGTCGTTCAGGTGGGCGATGCGCTGAAGGCCCTCGTCCGGTGTGCGGCTCCACTCCAGGATTTTCTTGCCCCACAACATGCGCAGGTAGTTGTGGATGCGGCCCCGCTCCACCAGCTCGCGCTGCGCCGCGTTCCACAGGCCATCCGCCGTGCTCGCGTGCTCCAACTGCTCCAGCGAGTACAGGTGCTCCCGCGCGTCCTTCTGGTGTGTGGACAGCGTCTCTCGCGCCCAGCCGGGCAAGGACTCCACGGAGAGTTGCTTCGCTTCCGGCGTGTGAAAGCAGAAGTTGAAGCCCAGCTCGCGCCGCACCAGCAGCTCCTCCAGGAAGCCGCGCACGTTCGGGTCGTCGGTGCCGCGCGCGCGGATGGCGGCGCGGGCCGCCTCGCCCGGGAAGAGGTTGCCCCAGTGGAAGAAGGGGGACAGGCCGGACTGGCGCGCGAGGCCCGGGTCATTGCGTCCGGCGTCGTAGCCCTCCAGGTTCTCGTGCAGGAAGGCGTCGAGCGCCTTGAGGCCCGCCTTGCGCCCTCCGCGCTCCGCGAGCGGTGTCACCGCGTGGTCGATGTGGAAGCTCGCCAGGGACTGACGGGCCTCGCGCGCGTCCGCCACGTCGAAGTCCGGTGACAGCTTGCGCCCCGCGGCCGCGGCCTCGAGGTGGCGCGAGCGCAGCGTGCGGCCCAGGTACTCCGGCCACAGCTTCTGCAGCTTCGGCCGCAGGGTGTACGCGCCGGCCTGGAGCGTGGGGATGCGCTGCATGGGCACCACGCAGGAGGCATCCACCGCGAACAGCGGCACGTGGAGCGCCTTGGCCGCGCCGCGCAGGTGCCCGGGGATGATGTACGTGGGGAAGAAGTCCGTCACCACGGCGGCGGCGCGCTTGCCCAATTCCGCCAGGCGCGGGTGGTGCTCGCGTGCATGGCGCGGCAGCTCCACCCAGTACGGCAGCCCGCGCGACGCGAAGGCCGAGGTCAGGTCCGCCATGCCTTCCAGTGCCCAGGCGTGGAGCCGGTCCGAGGCGTGGGGATAGTCCGGGCGCAGCGCGTGATACACGACGACGGGCAGGTGCAGGTGGTTGCCCAGTGCGATGGCCGTGTCGAGCGCGTGGTTCTCCTCGGCGCGATGGTTCACCATGCACCAGTACAAGACGAAGTCTCGACTGGCGTCGGGCAGAGGCACGTCCTTGACGACGAGAATGCGCGCGGAGTCGACGTCGAGCTCGGACCACGAAAACCCGATGGGCATGATGCGCAGGGATGCCCGACCGCCATCCGCGTCGCGAAAGAATTGAAGCACGCGCGGAGGAATGCCGTGCTCATGACGGTTCCACCCACCTGGGGCGCTTCCGTCGTGGCGAGTGGGCCCAGGTGGATGCAAAAAACACCACGGGGGCGTGGGTTGTGGTCTTGTGGCGGACGGACCCAAGGAGTTGCTTGCGTGTCACTTCTGAGAAACTGGATCTGCCTTCCCGCCGTCCTCGCGCTCGTGCTCGCTTCGCCCGAGGCCGCGCGTGCACAGACGGGCTCCTCGTATCCGTACACGGAGCCGTCCCAGGCGCAGCCCTCGTACCCCTCACAGCAAGCCGCGCCCTCGGAGCCGTCGTCCCCGCCGTCCACGGAGCAACAGCCCGGGGACTCCGCGGCCGGCCAGCCCGGGTACGGGCAGCCCATCTCCGCGCAGCAGGAGCAGGCCTCCCCACCGGACGAAGGCAATGTCCCCACGCGGGATGCGCCGCTGGCCCAGGAGCCGGACTCGTCGCGCACCTCGCCCCTGGCGCCGGTGACGCAGGATGGCCTGCGTCCCACCCTGTCCCCGGCGTCGACGCCCGTTCAGGCCGACTACGTGGACAGTGGTGCCGTGCTGGACGGCCGCCAGCGCCTGGGGCCCTTCCTGTCCGGGCCGGGCAGCTTCAAGTTCATCGCCCACCACACCACGCTGGGCGCGCTGGGTGGCTTCTTCACGCAGGCGTTCGCCAATGACTTCAGCTTCGACCAGAGCTCGCGCGAGGCGATGCTGGCCGGCACGCTGATTGGCGCGGGCCTGGGCTTTGGTGCCTCGGCGTGGTGGCAATTCAACAATTGGGTGGACCGGCCGATGTCGACCTTCGGCATGGGCAACTCCGTGGTGGGCGGCATGTTCATGGCCGGCTTCATGGACCTCTTCACCCAGGACCCGGGTGTGCTGACCTGGTCGGCGTTCCTCGGCGCGGAGCTGGGCGCGTGGCTCACCGCGGGGCTCGGGGGCGGACAGCTTCCGCTCAACGACGGCCTGCTGATGGCCTCCGGCGCGGGCTGGGGCGCGGCCTACGCGGCGCTGCTGCTGGCCGTCATCCACTTCTCCGGGACGGACATCTCCTCGAAGACGTGGCGGGACACGCTGCTCTTGGCGCCCGGTATCGGCGCGGGCGCGCTGGCGCTGGCCACCATGCGGTATGACCCGACGCCGTCGCAGATTCTTCGAGCGGACCTCTTCGGCGCGGGCGTGGGCGCGGCGGTGCTGCTCATCTCCGGCCTGGTGCTGGGCGGGTTCGACCAGTCCACGCCGTACGTGCTGTCCTTCCTCGGCTCGGCGGGCGCCATCACCACGGTGAGCCTGCTGTGGGAGGAGAGCGTGGACCGCTCGTCGCTGAAGTCGTCGGCGAAGGACCGGCCGTACCGCAACGTCTGGTGGTAGACGGGCCCCCAGGCGAGCGAGCGGGCGCCGTGGCAACGCGAGGTGGCAGCCACCACCTTCCGTCGACATGGCGCGCGTCCATCCTTTCACGGCCCTGCTGACCCCGCTGGCTCGGACCCTCGAGCCCAGCGGCTACGTGCCGCGCAGCAACGCGGTGCCCCAGCCCTCCCACGTCCGGCCCCTCCTGGAGGCCGCCAACCCTTCTGCGGAGCTGCGCCGACAGCGCGAGTCCGGCGTCTTGTTGCGCGACGCCCGGCCCGCCCTGTACCTGGTGGAGGTCCACAGCCAGGCGGGCAAGCTGGGAGGCCCTCCGGTGCGCTACCTCCTGTGCGCGCTGCGCCAGGACGCGGGGACGCCGCTGGAGTTCGACCCGTATCGCCCCCGCTCATGGGAGGCCGAGCCGGCCGTCACGCTCACCGCGGATGACCATGGCGTGTTCCGAGGACTGCTCGCCGAGGCGAGCGAGCGCTCCGTCCTCGTGTGGGAAGGCGAGTTTGACGGCCGCACCCTCGCGCTGCGCCGCATCGAACCGTCCCCTGTGTCCAAGCGCATCCAGGCCGTGTTGGACGAGGCGCCCATGCGCCCGCTCACCGCGCTGGCCGAGAACGGGCCGACGCTGGCCGCGGTGGTCCCCCTGTCGGACCCGGGACTGGAGCTGCTGCCCATCCACCGCGCGCTCAAGGGCGTGGCGACCTTCAAGGAAGAGACCTTCCTCACGCTGGTGACAGCGTACGCGCGCGTGTACGAGCTGGATGAGCCGCTCGACACGCCTCGGGGCCTGGTGGCCGCGCGCGAGCGGCTCGCGACGCTGATCTCCGGCCACCACGCGGTGCTGCTGGTGCTGCCTGGGGGACGGGGGCGCATCCTCCGCTTCCGACAGGGGCTGGACCTGGCCCATTTGAAGGGCGCGCCTCGCAACCCGACGCTGCGCAGCCTGGACCTGGCGCTGCTCAACGCGCTGGTGCTGCGGACGGTGCTGGGCATCCAGGACCCCGAGGCGGCGGGACATCCCCACGTCTTCCCGGTGCAGGGATTGGAGTCCCTGGTGAAGGGGGTGGAGTCGGGGACGTTCCAGGCGGGCTTCGCGCTCAATCCGCCGCCCATCTGGGAGGTGCGCGCGGTGATGGAGGCGCAGGCCACGCTGCCGTCGCGGACCCTGCGGGTGGACCCGCTCCCACCCGCGGGCCTGCTGTTCCTCGACACCGACACCTAGCTTCGCGTGAGGGAGCTGACGCCAGGCGGCGCGCACGCCTTCACGCCCGAAGTGCTGTCGATGGTGGTGTGAAGCGCTGACGCGCCGGCACGCCAGGGAAGGCCGGGTGAGGCATCCCTGGACGCGCGGCTGGGCGCCCGGTGTTTCAGGCCACCCGCCTTACGGCGCGGACTCGCCCGCCTGGGGCGGAGCGGGAGTCGTGGGCGGCGCGGGCTCGGTGGGCGTCTGGGGTTCCGGAAGCTGGAAGGCCTCGAGCATGAACACCGCGGGAGACTGGGCGAGCAGTCGCTCCAGGTCTCCCGCGGCCACCGCCGCCAGGGGGTGCCGGTGGTGCTCGTAGCAGCGGCGCCGATTATCCAGGTGCTTGCTGTCCCAGACGGTCAGCGGTTCGATGGGCGCGAGCACCTCGACGCACAGCCCCAGCCAGTCGAGGGCCTGCGCCAACTCCACACGGGTCTCCTCTCGCGCCAACGTCATGGACTCCGCCGCGAAGGGCTTGGCGAGGACGTCGAGGAGCCGCTTGCCCAGGGCCTTGTCGGCGCGAGCGATGCCGACGAGCTGGGGGAGGATGGTGCCCACGACTTCCCGCGCCGGCCACGGGTTGTCACGCATGGCGACGAAGCCGCGCTCGAACAGGGTGGTGGCCTCTTCCAACCGTTTCTGGCGCAGGTGCACCAGTCCTTCCAGCATGTCCGCCTCCACGGGCAACGTGGCACGCAGGGAGCCGGTGTACTTCAGTGCCTCTTCGTCACCCGTAGTGGCGAGGACCATGGCGAGGGCCAACTGCTCGCGAGGGCCGACGGGCTCCCAGCGCGCCTGCTGCCAACGCGCGCGCGCGACGGGGAACTGCCCCCGGGTGTACGCGTCGATGAAGGGCCCGCGCGCCTTCACGGAGGCACTGCTGGCCTCGGCGCGGGAGAGCGGGGTGCTGGTCCAGGCGCGGTGCTGTCCCACGCGCTCCCAGCTCACCTCGCCGACGACCTGGGGCCGGCCGGTCCCCAGGTTGTGTGTCGTCTTCCAGAAGGCGAGCATCGAGAAGCCCGCATCGCGTCCAAGGCTGCGCGCGAAGGCGAACTCCATGAAGGACACGTCATCCGTGTTGATGAGGGCCTGGCTCGCCTCCGCCACGCGCGTGGTGAAGGCTGGAGTGGCCACGTAGCGTGCGAGCACGCCTTCGACCTCGTCCGTGCGCCAGGTGGCGCGCAGCGCCGTGCGATAGGGCTCCTCGGCGATGCGGGCGCGCAACCGCGCGATGTCGTGCACCATCGGCTTGCGGGTCGCCACGAGCAGCAGGTCACCGGAGTGGACCTGCCAGGTCTCCACGGCCTCGAACTCCGAGGCCAGCGTCGCATAGGCGCTCTGCACCGTGAGGGCGTCCACTTCGTACGCCTGGAGCCATTGGACGAAGATTCCGCCCTCCGCCAGGCGCTCCTTCACGGCTTGATAGAAATCACGCGTGAAGAGGCTGGAGATGCCCGCGCGATAGGGATTGGAGGGCTCCGAGAAGATGATGTCGTAGCGCTGCCGGGTGGTCAGCAGCACCTCTCGCGCATCGGCGATGACCGTGTGGACCTTCGGGTTGTCCATCACGTTCGCGTTGACCGAGTGGCACCGCCGGGCGACCTCGAGGATGGCGGGCTCGATTTCCACCACGTCCACCCGCTCCATGTTGGGAATGGCGCCCAGCCAGCCCGCCGTGCTGCCGGTGCCCAGGCCAATGACGAGCGAGTTCTTCGCGTCCGTGTGAAGCAGGGCGCCGAGCAACCCGCTCATCACCTGGGTGGGGGCGTCTCCAATGGCGTTGCCGTCCACCTTGCCGTTGACGATGAAGGAGAGGCCATTCGCGGAGCTGAGCGCGACGCTGCTTTCGACGCCGTCCTTCTCCCAGACGATGCTACGGGCCGTTTCGCGCACCCAGGCCTCGATGTGGTTGATGGTCGGGTCCTTGAGCCCGGAGCGACCCGCGCCGACGCTGCCATGCCGCCACGCCGCGGTGGGGCCGTGGGCGGTCAGCAGCACGAGCGCGAGCGCGGCCACGGAGATGGGTACCCACAGGCCCGCTCGCAGTCGCTCGACGCGCAGCGAGAGCGTGGCCGAGGCGAGCCCGAGCACGGCGAGGATGCCCGCGACGAGCTGCCACGTCACTGGCGCCGTCAGGAGGGGAATCACGCCGAAGCCACCCGCGAGCGAGCCCACGATGGAGCCCACCGTGTTCCAGGCGTAGACCTGACCCACCTGCTTGCCCACGTCGTGACTTCCCTTGCCCACGAGCGCGAGGAGCAACGGGAACTGGATGCCGGAGACGAACGCGGCGGGAAGGATGACCACCGCGCCCACCAGCGCCCAGCCCATCATCATCCCACCGAAGCCGATGCCTCCCAGCGGGCGCAGCAGCGCGGCGACGACGGCCAGGCGATCTCCCATCGCGAAGGGCAGGGCGATGAACAGCGCCTCCGCCGCGCAGGTGAGGGCGAACCCAGACAGCGTGGCGGGGCGGTGACGGAAGACGATGGAGTAGGTCGCGCCACCCAGGCCGATGCCCAGGAGCGCCATCGCGAGGATGAGGCCGAAGGTGAAGGTCGTCCCGCCGAGAATCGGGCCGAGCATCCGGTACCACACCAGCTCCATCAGCAGGAACGCGAAGCCGACCAGCATCGCGGACACGAGCGCGAACTGGGGCGCGTAGCGCGTGGCGGAGAGGGAAACCGTGAGCGGTGCGGCAGGGCTCGCGGCCACGGGGGCGACGACCTCGGCCGACGGGGACTCCGACTTCGGGGGCGCGGTGCCCTCGGCGGGCTCCATCGACCGGCTCACGCTGCGCGCGGTGATGGCGACGGCGGCGTTGAGGAGGCAGGCAATCCACAGGGTGGTGCGGTTGCCGTAGACCTCCAGCAGGAAGAAGGTGGAGAGCGTCGCGCCGGTGACGGCGCCGAGCGTGTTCACGCCGTAGAGGACGGCGAGGTGGCGGCGGGCCGGGTCCTCATCCGACTGGACCGCGCGAGCCGCGGCCGGAAGCGTTCCGCCCATCAGCACCGTGGGCACGGCCAGCACGAGCGCGGACAGCACCAGTCGGACCACCGTGCCCCCCGCGATGCCGAGGATGGTGGTGCCGCCGACGCCGATGTACACCGCGCGCGCCAGTTCGACGAGGAAGGGGCTCAGGGCCGCGGTGCCGGCGATGAGCAACTCCAGGTTGGCGTAGAAGTTCAGGGGACGCGGCTGCCGGTCCGCGCGAGCGCCGAGGAGGACTCCCCCCAGGCCCAGGCCCGCCATGAAGATGGCGAGGACGGCCGCCGACGCCGCCGTACTGGCGCCGAAGATGAGACGAAACTCCCGCAGCCAGACCGTCTGGTAGACAAGGGCGCACAGGCCCGAGCCGAACAGCAGCGGGGCCACCCTCGACACACGCGAAATCATCAAGCCGTTCTCTCGTCGGACTGGGCTGCCTCGAGAAGTGAGGCAGGCCGGGCGCGGCGAAGTGTCGCAGAGATCACAGCGGCTTGGCCACAATGCCCGACCCCTCGTCCGCTCGGGGGGCATCCGCTCGGTGGCTCCGAGGAGGGGAGGAGGCCCGACGTGAGCGGCCTGACTACCGCACGGGCGCCGGGGCCTGCTCGACCCCCGCCTGGGTTCCCGTTTCGGGGGCGCGGCCCTCTTCGGCGGCCCGACGCTCCTCGCGACAGAAGGCCAGGCGCTCCTGGATGACGGCCAGGGGGACGGCCATCTCCAGCGTGAAGGAGTCTCCGTCGGGCTTCACCTTGGCGAAGTCGAGCAGTTGGGCCAGGTCCTTGTCCTCACCCGCCTGGGCCTTGATGCGCGCGAGCGAGAGCGCGGCGCCCAGGGACTTGCCCAGGTCCGTCACGTCGTCGGCGCTCGGGCCCTTCACCTCCGCCACCAGCGCCACGTCCGAGCTGGCGTCCAGGTGCAACTCCACGTTCTGCGCCACGTCGCGCAGCCGCTGGGCCAGCGCGGCCTGCTCCGGAGGAAACAGCCGGGCGATCATCTCCACGGAGAGCACGCCGTACATCTCGCCATACGTGCTGCTCTCGGAGATGGCGGGGGGCTCGTCCGGCCCGCGCCCCTCCACGCGGTCGATGGCCGCCTTCACCTCGTCCGGCGACTTGCCCACCACGAGCAGTTGGTTGTTCCACGTCGCGATGGCGGACGTGTCCCGCCGCTTCACGGTGGTGCCGTCCGGGTTCGTGACGCTGGACTCGCCCGCCTCGTACACCCGCGCGCCCTCGCCGTAGTCGGCGGACACGCGCTCGCCCAGCAAGTCCTTGAACCGCGCGTTCTCGAAGTTGCCCGACAGCATCATCCCCTCATCCGTGACGACCAGCCGGTCCAGGTCCTGGAGCGGGTCCACGCCGCTCTTCTGCCGGAACTCCTCCAACTGCTTGCCGCCGTCCCGCATCAGGCAGTCCAGCAGCAGCCCGCCGATGGGCGAGTGCCTCAGCGCGTTCGCCTCGATGATGACCGCCGTCTTGCCCGGTCCACGAGGCAGCGCCGCGAGGAGCGGGTCCCTGGGGCGCGAGGGCTCGGCCGCCGTCCCCGAGTCCGTCGGTGCCACCGTCGGAAGCACCTGGGTCCTCCGGCGCTCCGCGCGCTCGCGGTCCGGCGCGCGCATCCGTCGGGGAAAGTCCACCTCGAGGGCCGCGGGCCCTTTCTCCTCACCCTGACCCAGGAACATCAGCAGCGCGGCCACGACGAACAGCAGCGCCGCCATCACCAACCACACCCGCCGCTTCTGGCGCTTCTCCATGTCAGTAATCCTTTCCTTCGAACCGCCAGAAGCCCACCGCGAGCGCCCCCAGCCCGAACACGAACACGCCCAGGAGCAGCGTCCCCAGCGAGCGCACTTCCAGGGGCGTGGACGACGCGATGTCTCCCGCCGCCTCCGCCAGCGCGGACAGTCGGGGCAGCACCAGCGTCACCGCCAGGAAGGCGCTCCGGCTCAAGCCCTCCTCGAAGAAGGTCGAGATGTCCTGCCGGTGTCCGGCGATGATGCCTCCCACCATGAAGGCGAAGCCCGAGGCCGCGCACAGCGCCGCGCTGCGCACCAGCGTCGCGGTGGTCAACATCACCGCGTAGACCGCCGCGAAGCCCACGCACGCCATCAGCCCCGCCACCAGTGGCCCCACCGTCCAGTACCCCGCCTTCACACCGAAGATGAGCACCAGCCCCGTGGTGCCATACAGCGTTCCGCCCAGCGCGAGCGTCATCACCCCGAGGAAGGTCCCCGCCAGCAGGTGCCAGCGCTGGATGGGCAGCGCGAGCAGGTGCTCGATGCGCCCCGGCGACATCAACCCCGGCGCGAAGTCCGAGCACGCGACGATGCCGAACAGGATGCCGCCATAGAACACGATGAACGCCGCCGCCTGGTACACCGGGCGCAGCGCCACGTCGATGGACTGGATGTTCCCGCGAAGCTCCTTGCCGAACAGGCGTGAGGCCGCCAGGGCCCCGTCGATGACCTCCAGGCGCAGGCTCACGGCCACCACCGCCAGCACCAGGGTGATTCCCACCATGAACGCGAGGATGAACTTGCGCGACGCCGCCTCGCGCAACACGTACCCGGCGATTCCCAGCACCGGCCTCATGCCGCCACCTCCACCCGCGACGCCCCGGCGCCCACGGTGCCCAGCAACACCGACTCCAAATCCATGCCGTCTCGCCGCAGCTCCACCAGCAGCGCCCCCGCCGCGCGCGCCCGGTCCAGCGCGACATTGAGCACCGCGGGGTCCCCCGCGTCCACGTGGTACACGCCGTCGGCCCGGCCCTGCACGAAGCCCGCCTGCGTCAGCGCCTCCACGCTCACCCCGGGCGCGAAGCGCGCCAACCACCGCGACTCGCCCCTCACCAGCTCGTCCAGCCGCCCCTCACGCAGCACGCGCCCGTCCGCGAGGATGGCCACCCGATCACAGACGCGCTCCGTCTCCGCCAGCAGGTGCGAGTTCAGGAAGAGCGTCGTGCCCCGCTGGACCTCTTCCTGGAGGATGCGCCGCACCTCCATGCGCCCCATGGGGTCGATGCCGTCCGTGGGCTCGTCCAGCACCAGCAAGTCCGGCTTCCCGATGAGCGCCGCCGCCAGACCCAGCCGCTGACGCATGCCCTTGGAGTACCCCCCAATCTTCCGGTCCACGGCGTCCGACAGGCCCACCCGCTCCAGCAGGCGCAGGTTCCCCGCCGGATCCGGTGCCAGCCCCTTGAGCCGGCCCACCGTGGCGAGGAACGCCGTGGGCGTCCATGCGTGGGGCAGGTGCAGGCGCTCGGGCAGGTAGCCGATGCGCGCTCGGATGCGGGCGTCCTCGGGGGAGCCCCCCAGCACGCGCACGGTGCCCTCCGTCGGCTGGACGATGCCGAGGATGCTCTTGATGAAGGTCGTCTTGCCGGCGCCGTTGGGGCCAATCAACCCGAAGGCACTTCCTTGGGGAACCGACAAGTCCATGCCCCTGAGGGCGACGGTCCCTGTCTTCCGGAACGCGCGGCGATACGTCTTGCTCAGGTTCGTCACTTCGATGGCGGGTGTGCTGTCTGTCACGGTCACGAATGTAGACGAGCGGGGCGGGCGGCGATTGCTTCCGAGCGGACGGTCGGAAAGGGCGGCCGGGCGGGCGCACGCCGCTGTCTTCCGCGACGGCGTTTTCGCGGCCCTGGGAAATGGGTTTCGCACGCCTGCCGTCCCTGCCGCGCCGCGACACCTCGTCGTTTCGCCAGCTTGCGGTGGGGTTGCGGGTGGTCCGTCCCGTGCAATCCCCCACGGCACACCCCAGGCAGGAGGAATGATGACGTACGAAGAACGCGTGGAGCAGCAACGGGACGAAGCCCGTCGGGAGCTGGTGGCCGCCGAGCGCGGCCTGTCGGCGGGCACCGAGGCGGCGCGGGTGCGCTACGCGAGGGCGCTGCACGAGGCGGACATCGCGGAGGTGCGGGCCCAGCGCCACGCCCGGGAGCGGCTGCGCCATCAGTACAGCTGGCGGCCCGCCGCAGGGTGAGCGGCCGGGCGGCCACACGGAAACGATGAAGGTCGGGCGTCGTCGGTTTATATCGGCGTCCACCATGGCCCATCCCGTCCATCGCCCCCGCCGCCTGCGCCGTTCGCCCGTCCTGCGTGAGATGGTCCGCGAGACGCGCCTGGACCCGGGGGACTTCATCTACCCCCTCTTCGTCGTGGAAGGCCGGGACGTGCGCCGTCCCATCACCTCCATGCCGGGCATCTTCAACCTGTCCGTGGAGCACGCCGTCGCCGAGGCCCGCCAGGCGAAGTCGCTGGGCGTGCCCTCCGTCATCCTCTTCGGCATCCCCGACCACAAGGATGCCCTCGGCTCCCAGGCGTACGCGCGCGACGGAATCGTCCAGCGCGCCATCCGCGAAATCAAAGCCGCCGAGCCCGACCTCCAGGTCATCGCCGATGTGTGCCTGTGCGAGTTCACCGACCACGGCCACTGCGGCGTGCTGGAGGGGGGCCACGTCGTCAACGACGCCACGCTGCCCCTGCTCGCGCAGATGGCCGTCACCTGCGCCCAGGCGGGCGCGGACATCATCGCGCCCTCGGACATGATGGACGGCCGGGTGGGCGCCATCCGCCGCGCGCTGGACGAGGTGCGCCTGACCGACATCCCCATCCTCTCCTACGCGGCCAAGTACGCCTCCGGCTACTACGGCCCCTTCCGTGAGGCCGCCCAGAGCGCTCCCAAGTCCGGCGACCGCCGGGGCTACCAGATGGACCCGGGCAACGTGCGCGAGGCCCTGCGCGAAGTGGCGCTGGACGTGGAGGAGGGCGCCGACATGCTGATGGTGAAGCCCGCGCTGGCCTACCTGGACGTCATCCGCGCCGTGCGCGAGCGCTTCGACTTGCCGCTGGCCGCCTACAACGTCTCCGGCGAGTACGCCATGCTCAAGGCCGCCGGGCAGAACGGTTGGATCGACTACGAGCGTGTCATGCTGGAGACGCTCACCGGCATCAAGCGTGCCGGCGCGGACCTCATCATCACCTACCACGCGCTGGAAGCCGCGAAGCTCCTGTAGGCAACAGCCGCCGCCCCCGCGCGCGGGTTGCCGCTTGATCCGCCGCGGGTGTTGCGTCCAAATAGCTCGCGCACGATGCCCACCAAGAAGAAGCGTCCCAGACGCAAGTCGGAGAAGCCCCCGCCCCAACGCAGGCGCGGCTCGGCTCGGCGCCCCGGTACCGGGCGTTCCCCCGTGGTTCGTACTTCTGTTTCGTTGCAGTACAAAGTGGTGGAGCTGTCCACGGTGGACGAGGGAGCGCTGGAGCGCACCCTGAATGAGTGGACGGCGAAGGGCTGGAACCTGGACGGCGTGCAGTTCGCGATGCGCGAGTCCTCCAAGCGGCCAGCCATGGCGTTCCTCTTCTTCACGCGTGAGGGTGTGGCGGCGGAGCCGGACGTGGACGCCGCGCGCTCGAAGCTCTTGCGGCTGTCCGAGTCGGGACCGACGGCGGCGGGGAATGCCTGGGCGCCCGCCTCGGGTTCCCATGCTCCCTTCCATCCGTTGAGCGCGCATGAGCGGCTCGCGCGGCTGGCGGGGTTGGACGAGCCGGAGCCTCACGAGGAGGGTCTCACCTTGGAGCCCGAGGAGTGAGCGCGCAACGCGAGCGGATCTTCATGGCCTCCAGCCGGGGAGGTGGGCGTGCGCTGCGGCTGGTGGTGGAGGACGCCGCGCCGGGCTCGCCGTATCCCAAGGCGTCGCTGTGGCTGCGGCTGGGCGCGCGCGTGGTGGACGTGGGCGTGGCCTGGGGCCTGTACGTGGTGTGTGGCGCGGCGGGCGCCGTGGTGGCGCTGCTGTTCCTCCTTCTCGCGGACGGGATGATTCAGGGCCAGAGCGTGGGCAAGCGCATCTTCGGCGTGAAGGTGATGCACCTGCCCACGCGCTCGGCGGCGCGCCACCGGGACAGCACGCTTCGCAACGCACCGCTGTCGCTCATCGTCCTCCTGGGGATGATGCCGGCGCCGCTGGGCGCGGTGGCGGCGGTGGCGGGGCTCGTCGTCATTGGCGGCATCGAGGCGTGGCGCGTGGTGAGAGACCCGCTTGGCTGGCGGCTCGGTGACACCTGGGCGCAGACGCAGGTGGTGGATGGGAAGGTTGTGGCGGGCGCAACCGTTGCAGCCCGCGACCCCGTGGCGCACCAGCGTGCACCGGGCAGACTCATGTCCGCGGCGAAGATGCGCCGCGGTCGCTCGCTCAAGAAGAGAAGGGGGCTCCCGTGCGCATCGCGCTGACCCACAACCTGCGGCTGTCTGATTCGGAAGAGGAAGCGGAGTTCGATACCCAGGAGACGGTCAACGCGTTGGCGGCGGCCATCGAGCGACTGGGGCATCGGCTGGAGCGCTTCGAGGTGAGTGGTCCCGCCTCGCGCACCGTGGCGCGGCTGGAGGCCTACAGCCCCGACCTCATCTTCAACACCGCCGAGGGACGCCGGGGGCGCTTCCGTGAGGCGTTCTATCCCGCGCTCTTCGATGAGCTGGGCTTCCCGTACACGGGCTCGGACGCGTACGCGCTGGCGGTGACGCTGGACAAGCAGCTCACCAAGCTCGTCCTGGCCAAGCAGGGCATCCGCACTCCGGGCTGGCAGTACGTGGAGAAGCTCAGCGAGCTGACCGCGGAGAACCTGCGCTTCCCCGTCATCGTGAAGCCCAACTTCGAGGGCTCCTCCAAGGGCATCACCCAGGACTCCATCGCGGAGACGCTGGACGAGGTGCGCGCCAAGGTGGCCATCGCGCTGGAGAAGTACCCGGCGGGCGTGCTGGTGGAGGAGTACATCCCCGGCCGCGACCTGGCGGTGCCCTTCCTGGCGGCGGTGGACAACGACTACGACGGCGTCCTCACGCCGGTGGAGTACGTGGTGGACCCGGCCGTCACCGCGGGCCGCCGGTACGCCATCTACGACTATGAGCTGAAGACGAAGAAGGACAACGCCGTCACCGTGCGCGCTCCGGCGCAGATTCCGCTCCGCACGGCGGAAGACATCCGGAAGATGGCGCAGAAGATCTACCAGGCGCTCGACTGCCGCGATCTGGGCCGCATCGACTTCCGGCTCAGCGACGCGGGCGTGCCGTACTTCCTGGAGATCAACGCGCTGCCCAGCCTGGAGCCGGGCGCGGGCATCTACGCGTCGGCGGAGCTGGACGGTCTGCACCTCGATGGCGTCATCAACTCCATCATCCAGAGCGCGGCGAAGCGGTACAAAATCAAGGACTCCGCGCGGCGGCAGGGCAAGCCCGCTCGCAAGACAGGGCCCTTGCGCGTGGGCTTCACCTACAACGTCAAGCGCGTGAAGCCCATGGCCAACGCGGAGGCGGTGGAGGACAGCGAGGCGGAGTACGACTCGCCCAACACGCTGCAGGCCATCCGCGAGGCGATTGCGTCCTGGGGCCACGAGGTCATCGACCTGGAGGCCACCGCGGAACTGCCCACGGTACTCTCCAGCACGCCGTTGGACATCGTCTTCAACATCGCCGAGGGCTTCAAGGGCCGCAACCGCGAGAGCCAGGTGCCCGCGATGCTGGAGCTGCTGGACATCCCGTACACGGGAAGCGATCCGGCCACGCTCTCGATTGCCTTGGACAAGGCGCTGGCGAAGAAGATCGTCCGTCAGGCGGGCATCCTCACGCCCAACTTCCAGCTGATGGCCACGGGCAAGGAGCGGCTCAACAAGGAGTTCACCTCCTTCCCGCTCATCGTGAAGCCGGTGGCGGAGGGCAGCTCCAAGGGCGTCGTCACCAAGAGCGTCTGCCACAGCGAGGCGGAGCTGCGCGAAGTCGTGCGTGAAATCGCCGGCAAGTACCAGCAGCCCGCGCTCATCGAGGAGTACATCGGCGGGCGCGAGTTCACCGTGGGCCTGCTCGGCGAGCGCCGTCCGCGCGTGCTGCCTCCCATGGAGATCGTCTTCCTGGACAAGGGCGAGAAGAACCCCGTCTACAGCTTCCAGCACAAGCTGGATTGGACGGACCGCATCCGCTACGACGCGCCCGCCAAGCTGGAGCCCTCGCTGCTGGAGAAGCTGCGCACGGCGGCGCGAAGCTCGTTCATGGCGCTGGGGTGCCGCGACGTCGCGCGCATCGACTTCCGCATGGACGACAAGGGCCGCATCTACTTCATCGAGTGCAACCCGCTGCCGGGCCTCACGCCGGGCTGGAGCGACCTGGTGCTCATCGCGCAGGGCGCGGGCATGGACTACCGCGCGCTCATCGGCGAAATCATGGCCCCCGCCATCCGCCGCTACAAGGAGCGCGAGGCCCGCCGCGCCGCGACCGAGCACGCCTCCACCGTGCCGCACCACCACCACAAGGCCCACCCGCTGGACGAGCCCGGCGCGCTCGTCCCGGCGCCTGTCGCGGCTCCTGTCGTCACCACGCCGAACGGCAACGGTGGCAACGGCAACGGGGGGAACGGCAACGGTACGACTTCGCAGCACGGTGACGCGCCCCCGCGCATCGAAGCCAAGGCCTGACGACAGCGCGTGAAGCCCCGGATGTTCGGGGCCGCGCGGACCTGCACGCTGCCCGCTCCCGTTTTCACGCGGAGCGAGGCCGCGTTTTCATTCGTGCGCCTGAAGTTATTACGCGTTCGGAGTGGTTGACGGTGGGTGATGGTCCGCTAGTGTGCCCGGCATGGTGCACATCCCCGAGTACAAGGGACCGCGGGTTCGCGCTCGCGAGCTGGGTCTTCCGCTGGGCCGCTTCAAGCCCGGGAAATACAACGCCATCACCGACGTGGAGGGCGTGCTCGTAGGCCATTGCACGCTCATCAAGGGCGAGGGCCCGCTGAGACCGGGCCACGGTCCGGTGCGCACGGGTGTGACGGCCATCATGCCCAACATGGGCAACATCTTCATGGAGCGGATGACGGGCGGAGGCTTCGTGCTCAATGGCGCGGGCGAGGTCTCCGGCATGACGCAGCTCATGGAGTGGGGCCTCATCGAGACGCCGATTCTTCTCACCAACACCATGGCGGTGGGCGCGGTGTCGGACGGCGTGGCGCGCCACCTGGTGGAGCGCTACCCGGGCATCGGCGACGAGCACGACGTCATCATCCCCGTCGTCGGCGAGTGCGACGACTCCTGGCTCAACGACATCTCCGGCCGGCACGTGCGCGAGGAGCATGTGTTCGAGGCCATCCGCAACGCCGCCTCCGGCCCGGTGGCCGAGGGCAACGTGGGCGGTGGCACCGGCATGGTGACGTGCGACTTCAAGGGCGGCATCGGCACGTCCTCCCGCAAGCTTCCGGAGGTGCTCGGCGGCTACACGCTGGGCGTGCTGGTGATGTCCAACTTCGGGAAGATGCACAACCTGCGCGTGGGCGGCCTGCCCGTGGGGGAGGTGCTGGCGGAGAAGTTCAAGGGCGCCCCCACCCGGGGCAAGACCTACGGCTCCATCATCGCGGTGGTGGCCACGGACGCGCCGCTCTTGAGCCATCAGATCAACCGCCTGTGCAAGCGGGTGGGGCTGGGCATCGGCCGGGTGGGCAGCTACGCGGCGCACGGCTCGGGGGAGATCGTCGTCGGCTTCTCCACCGCGAACATCATCCCGCGGCGCACGCAGAAGATGGTCTACAAGCTCAAGCTCCTGTTGGATCAGCGGCTGGATCCGCTCTACGAGGCGGTGATGGAGGCCACCGAGGAGGCCATCCTCAACGCCATCTGCATGGCCACCTCCATGACGGGGGCCAACGGGAACCACTGCCCGGCGCTCCCCCTGGACGAGGTCCGCCGCTTCGTGGACGCCTGCAAGCCCATCTTCGCCTCGGTGAAGAAGCGGCCCCAGCAGAGCAGCGCCCCCGCCTCACGGGAGAAGCCCACCGACGAGGACCGGGAGGGGGAGGTGACGGTGTCCACCGCCCGACCCACCCAGGTCCGGGGGGCGGAGGGGATTCCCTTCCCGACCCGGCCCGCCCCGGAGGTCGATTCCGGGGGGGAGCCGGGGGCCGAGCAGGCCCCTTCCCAGCCTTCGGAGGGTTCCTCTTCCGGCAGCCCCTCGGGTTCTGATAGTTAAGCGCCTCTTTTCACGTCTCCACACCGGAGCACAGGAGTCAACGATGGCCCGCAGCAAGAGCAAGCACCGCCGCGTGCAGATGAAGATCAAGCAGGCCTGGAAGAAGCGGGCCAAGAAGAACAAGGCCGAAGCGAAGGCCGCCGAGAGCAAGAAGAAGTAGGCCCGTCCTCCGTTGGCGGCCCGTGGCGCTATTCCCGGGTCGCCGAAAACGGAACGATGACGCTGCACCGCTGGGGCGCCGTTCCGCTCGGGCGAGAGTAGTTGCCGGTATACGTCCCATCGAGTCGCGCCGTGCCGCCGTCCCCCTCGAAGGACGTGTAGCGACCGGCGAGGCTCAGGGTGTCCATCCTCCCGCCATCCATGGCTCCGCCCAGGGAGCCGGCGAGGGTGAATGAGCCCTCCGCGGACACATTCCCCAGAAGCCCCACGCCCTCCAGGTTGCCGATGAGCCTGTCGCCGGAGCGGGTGATGTCCAGCGGCCGTCCCCGGGGCAGCTCCACGCCCAGCAGGGTGCAGTCGGCCGGTACGCCGCCGTCGCCGAAGGCCATCCGGTAGCGACCTTCCAGGGGCGGACACTCGGTGCAGGGGGTGGCGCCGTCTCCACAACCCGGGGCGGCCAGGCCCATGGCAAGGGCGAGGACCGCGACGCCAGTCAGGGTGAAACGTCCAGAATTCAGGGTCGGTGTTTTCATGTGCGGGATGTCGGACTTCCCGTCGGGAAGCGCGATTCCTAGGTTGGGGGTGGTCGGTGGGCTCGTCGGGCGGGGTGGGGTGGGGCGGTGGCTGATTCGCGGCGGTGGTCGAACTACGTGTTCGCGGCGCTGTTTGCGCTCGCGCTGATTCTGTTCTCCAGGATTCTGTTGCCGTTCCTGATGCCCGTGTTGCTGGGCGGCTTCCTGGTGGTCCTGTTCATGCCGGTGCAGGACTACCTGTGTCAGAAGCTGCGGGGCCGCAAGCCCCTGTGCGCCGGGTTGTCCACCCTCACGGTGTTCTTCCTCATCCTCGCACCGCTGGCGCTGGTGGGGTGGATGGTGGCGCGTGAGGTGTTCCAGTTCGTGGGGCAGGCGCAAGATTTGTTGGAGCAGGTGGACCTGCGCCACCAGTTCGCGTCCAGTCTGCCCCGGGGGTTGAGCCGTTACATCCGGTTGGAGCTGGAGAGCGCGGAGACGGAGCGCACGTTGATGGCGGCGGTGACGGGCGGCGCGGCGCTCCTGAAGGACGTGGTGGGCGCGGGCACGGAGCTGATTATCAACATGTTCCTGATGACCGTGGCCATGTACTACTTCTTCCTGGATGGTCGCCGGCTGGTGGCGGAGGTCATGCGGTTGATTCCGCTGGACCGCCGCTACTTCGAGGCCTTCGCGCGCGAGTTCACCGACGTCGCCTACGCGATTGTCTACGGCAACACCATCACCGCGCTCATCCAGGGCGCGGTGGGCTTCGTGGGCCTGCTCATCGCCGGTGTGCCGCATGCCGGGGTGTGGGGCGCCGCCATGGTGCTGGTGGCGCTGGTGCCGGTGGGCGGCACGGCGCTGGTGTGGGGCCCCATTGGCGCGGTGCTCATCGCGGTGGGCCAGGTGAGCGAGGGCGTCTTCCTGCTGGCCTGGGGGACGTTCCTGGTCGGGAGCATCGACAACGTCATCCGTCCCCGGCTGTGCGGCTCTCGCATGGCGCTGCACCCGCTGCTCGTCTTCCTCTCCATGTTCGGCGGGCTGGCGGTGTTCGGGATGATGGGCCTGCTGGTGGGGCCGCTCATCGCCTCCATCTTCATGGCCATGGTGCGCATCTACCGCCGCGACTTCCTGGGCATCGGCCGCGCGCAATACGTCGCGGAGACGGAGCGCTCGGAGGACCTCGGTGGGTTGGATTCGGAGCCGTCCTCCGCGTCCGGCCAGACGGTGGTGGGAGCTCCGGCGCACCTCAACGCCTGACCGGACGGCCGGGCAAGCCTGGACTTCGCGTGCGGGGTGGGTGAACCTTCCACTCCTGAATGATGAACACCCAACACGCGATGGTTCGCTGGGGCCTGGTGCTCTTCGTGGCGGTGGCGCTGGCCTCTCCGGGGGCGTCGGCGCAGGTCGTCAAGAAGAAGCGCGCGGCGCCAGCCCAGGTGGTGGCGCCCAAGGCGAAGGCAAAGCCCAAGGCCGTCAAGACTCGCAAGGCGGCCGCGCCCAGGGAGGAGCCCAAGCGCCTCGTCGTGCTGACGGTGGAGGGTGATCGCGGCGGCAAGGTGCGCGGACAGCTCGAGTCCGCCCTTCGCCGCGCGAAGCAGGTGAAGGTGCAGTCGCTCAAGCAGTACGCGACGCTGGCGAAGAAGGACGGGCTGAAGGGCGCCGCCCTCTTCACGGATGCAGGGCTCGTCGCCGTGGCGCCGAGGATGAAGCTGGACGCGGCCGTCACGGGCACGGTGGGCCCCTCGGTCCTGACGGTGCGAGTGCTGGATGCAAGCGGCGCCGTGCTCGGTGAGAAGGACGTGAAGCTGACCCGAGGCAAGCTGTCTTCCGCCGAGGCGAAGAGCGCCGTGCTCGCCGTTGTCGAGTCGCTGTCGGGCGCTCCCCGCGCCTTCGAGCCGCCCGCGAGTGTCACTCCGTCCGAGCCGATCCAGCCCGCCGAGCCAGTGGCGCCTCCTCCCATCGTGGCCGAGGCCCCGCCGCCGAAGACGCCGCCGCCCGCCCCTGGCGAGGGCGGCTCCATCATGATTCCCAGGCCGGAGGTGCCCGCTCCCGTCGCGGAGCGCCCCGTCGAGTCGCCGAAGCCGCTTCCCCCGGCGGAGCGCCCCGCGAAGGTGCCTGAGCAGACGCCGGAGGTCGTGGCCATCGGTCCGCAGCCGACGGACGGTCCCCCTCCGATGGACGAGGACCCGGAGTCGCACACCACCACGGACCCGTTCCTCGAGGTGGCGCTGGATACCGGCTCGGGCGGCACGGTGGGCAATGAGCCCGTGCGACCGCCGCTGGCCCGGCTCACGCTGGGTGGCACGACGACGTGGCGCAAGTACTGCGCGCGTCCGGGCGTGAAGTCCTGCGACGAGTTCGACCGGAAGAGCGAGGACGAGCAGCTCGGGGACCGCTCGGACTACGAGTCGACGGTGCCGTACCTGGGCATCTCCGCGGAGCTGGAGCTGCTGCCGCTGGCCCGACACGCCTCGCCGCTGCGGGGCCTGGGCGCGGTGCTGGGCTATCGGCGCGGGTACGCGTCCACGAACGTGACGCTGTTCAACGATGCGGGCCAGTCCGTCACGCGCGAGGTGGTGGCCACCGACTCGGTCCTCACCGCGCAGGCGATGTATCGCTACTACTTCGGCCTGGGCTCGTCGCAGCTGCTCGGCTACGCGGGCGCGCGTGCGGGCCTGCTCACGCGCTCCTTCGACGTGGACGAGTCCGCGGACAGCCCGCTGTCGGGCACCCATCGCCTGTATCCCGCGGTGGGCCTGGAGGTGTCGGTGCCGTTGATTCGCCAGGTGCGCCTGGAGGCGGCGGGACAGCTCTTCATCAGCCCTCAGCCCGGCCACGGCTTCGACGACGAGGGCGGAGCGCTGGACCTGGAAGTGAGTGACTACGGTACCTCGGTGTCGACGTTCGGCTGGGAAGCGGAGCTGGGCGTGGCCGGCGAGCTGTGGGGCCCGTTCGGCTACCAGGTGCGCTTCAAGGTGTCGCGCTACAAGGACACCTTCAGTGGCCCTGGCACGCGGACGGGCTGGGACAACGGGGGAGTGGCCGAAGACACGTACTCCAGCATCCACTGGGGCCTCACCGCGTCGTACTGACACGGCGGGCGACTTCGGGGCGCGGGGGCGGTAGTGCTCGCGCCACCTCCCACACGGGGCGCAGCGCCTGGGCGACGGCTGTCACCACGTCCGCGAGCTGCTCGGGGCGTCCCTCCGGTTCACTGGCCCGGTAGCGCGCCCACTTCTCCAGGCTCCACGGGCTGCGACCGAAGTCGTTGTCGACCAGCCGCTCCATCAGCGCCAGCGAGTCCCCGCGTGCGTCGAACGCGAGGCGCAGCGCGGGAGGCAGGAGCGCGGCGTCCAGGGGCGCGTACCGCGTGAGGAGGTACACGTCGAAGAGGTCCTTCGGGCGGAAGCGGCCCTTGCCGCGCTCGAAGAGGCCATGCACCTTCCACGCGAACAGTGTCTCCGCGCGACAGGCGAGGACGTGTGCGGGAGCCGCGTCCGAGGACTCGTAGTCGATCCACTCAGGAGGAGGCTCCATCGGGTCGCCGAAGCCCAGGTCGATGCGCAGCTCGAAGGGAGACTGCACCCCGGGCAACTGAGTCTCCACGTGGACGCGCACGCCGGGAAACTCCGTCTCCTCCCAGATGACCTCGGAGCGGAGGGCGCCGAAGGTGAAGCCATCTCCGGTGTCATCCCGCAGCAGTCGCTCCAGCCGGTCGACGGACTCGCGTATGTCGAAGGGGATGCCCGCGAGGAAGTCGAGGTCCTCGACGGGGCGAGGCACCGGGCCGCTCCAGCGGCGCATCATCAGCCCACCCCGGAGGACGAGAGCGGGTGCGTCGGGCGAGCGCGCGAGGCGGCGCAGGACGGCGATTCCCGCGCGCAGGGGAAGGGTGTGTGCGCTCACGGCGCGGTCTCCAGCCAGCCCCGGTCGAGCCCGAGGTTGGAGTCGTAGACGGTGAACTCCCGCAGTCGCTGCGTCAGCGTCAGGCCCAGCCCGGAGAGGTCTTCGAGGAGTGCGTTGAAGCGTGCGTCGGCGTTCGCTTTGCCCAGGTGGTGGACGCGGAGCGTGACGAAGCGCTCGCTGGCGCCGTCCTCGCGAAGCTTGCGTGCGTTGCGTGACAGGTGGGCGCCGTGCCGCGTGCAGCGGGCATGCAGCGTGTCCAGTCCCTCGCCGCTCGCGGGGATGAGGGCCTTCACGTGGAACTCGAAGTAGTTGGCGGGCTGGGCGCGCGCGGTCTCATCGTCCTCGGGCATGTCGCGGTTCTTGCCGAGGGCCTCCAGCTTCATGCGCGTCACGTCGAAGCCCTCGCTCGCGAGCGCGCGCGCCATGCCCCTGACTTCCTCCAGCGCCTGTCGGAGCGTGCCGTGGTGGTAGGAGGCCGTCATGGGCTGGAAGGGCTCGGCGCCTCGACCCAGCTCGATGAAGATGCACTTCACCGAGGCCGCGTCGCAGAATGCGCGGAAGCGCTGGAGGTCCTCCTCGGTGCGGGCGGAGACGGTGAGGTGCGCCTCGTAAGCGCCACCCGGAGATGCGATTCGCAGTCGGTCGGCCAGCTCCAGGTAGGGGCGGTGCCGCATGTTGAGGTAGAACTTGTTGCGAGCCATCTCCCCGAGCGTGCGCTGGTAGCCGTCTGGCAACCACGCGCCGTCCCAGCCGTAGCCACCGTCGCCTCGGGGCGCGGTGAGCAGCATGCCTTCGATGGCGTCTTCGAAGAGGGTGACACGGGTCGGGTCCCCTTCCTCGGAGAAGGCCACCGCCACGCGGGTGCGGCCCCGGCGGCCGCCGTGCTTCGCGAAGAAGGCGCGCTCACCCAGGGCCAGTAGCTCCTTCTTGAAGCGGGCGCCGGTGAAGCACTCTCCGTCGTCCAGCTCCAGGGCGGTGGTCTCCACGAAGCAGGGCTCGCCGAGGTGTGCATGGGCGGCCAGCACCTTGCGCTTCGCGATGCCGCCGAGGTCCAGCGGGGCGGAAGTGCCGTCCTCCGCCGAGGTGAGCCCCGGCAGGGCGAGCTTCTTCCAGGTGATGTCGAGGCCGGCCAGCAGGCGGGAGACCTCGTCGGCTTTGTATTGGTTACCGGTGACGAAGAGGGCCCGAGTCACGGGAGCACGTCCTTCGATGGGAGCGCCGCGGGGCGCCAGTTCCAGATGGCGGGACGCCCGGTGTTCTCCGGCAGGAGGCTCCCATCCACCTTGTCGCGACGGACATACTTGGTCAGCAGCTCCACCCTGACACCCGCGCCGTCCTGGCGCTCGAGCCTCCACACGGCCCCCTCAACGGGGTCCAGGGCGTGGTGGAACCCGCCGGGTGGAAGCAGTGCCATCGCTGTGTCGATGTTCAGGGGGCCACCCTCGTGGATGACGCCCGGCATGGTGAACCCACCCGCGCGGACGCGGGAGGTGAGCTCGACCCAGGGCAGGCGAGCACCCTGGCGCATCAAATCGAAGGCGACGAAGGGCTCGTGCGCCAGCGCATAGCGGGTGCCGTGGGCGAGCGCGAGCCACTCGCCCACGAGCCACTCGCCGGGCTGGAGCACGGCCTTGAAGCGCTCGGCGTGGGTGGAGACCCACGAGGACCAGAGCTGACGGGCCTCGTTGGGAGAGTGGGCGGCGAGCCGACCCTCGCGTCCCAGCGCGATGACCTCGTCTCCCAGTCGGGCCGCGGCGACACACGAGCCGTCCAGCTTCTCCAGGACGATGACGGAATCACGCGCATCGCGGAGGCGCTCGGTGCAGATTCGCGCAAGCTCCAGCGACAGGTGTTTGTCCGCGGGGCCGGTGCGGGAGCCAGGCAGGTGGGGAATCGAGCCGTAGGCCTTGCGACCCAGCGGGCGCGGAGCGTCGTCAGGGGATGTCACCACCCCCTGACTATGCCCTCGGCGTCGGACTATTGCTGGTAGGTCGGAGCGAGCACTCCGCCCAGCGCGGAGTCCCGGACTCCTGGCACCAGGTCGAACGTGTTCTCGAAGGCCCCGTTGTTCGTGGGCAGGAACGTGGTGCCCAGCGCGCCCTCGAGCTGCGTCTCGTCGCTCCCCAGTTCGTACATGAACTCGAGCGCGGCGCTCCGCTCCTGGGTGGTGGAGAGCACGAAGGCGCCCGTCACGATGATCTCCGGTCGGTGCCCCTCGATGACGGCGGCCTGCAAGCCCGGACGGTGCTCGGACAGGAACGCGAGTTGCTCGGAGGGGACGATGAAGATGTTCGCATTCTCCCAGGGGTCCGGAAGCGGGCCACCCACCCACCCGGGTATCTTGAAGCGGTAGGGCACGGTGCCGCAGTACTCACCATCCAGGTCGTAGGCGTGGATGCCGCTGGCATGGGACTGGGTCTCTTCCGCGTCGGGAATCGTCGCGGGCATCTCGAGGCCCATTTGCTCGAGCCAGCTCAGGTCCACCGCGTAGGCGAGGTGGCTCCACCAGGCGGGCCTGCCAATGGGGAACACCCATTCCCATTCGTCGTTCCACACCGCGAACCCCGCCTGCAAGATGTCGAGGTTCGAGGACCGATGGATGTAATCGCAGTACAGGGGGCGAGCGAAGCCTGTCGGCGTGGGGGCGGCGCACTCCGCGCAGTCCTCCTGGACGCAGCGGTTGGAGTCGAGCTGAAGCGCTGGAATCATGCTCGCCTCGAAGCCTCCATAATCGCCGTAGGAAGAGTAGTCGTTGTAGATCCCGTTGGAGGCATAGGCGCACCAACGGGGAGGATTCGCCGACTCGCACTCGGGGCACTCACCGGGGATGCAATAGGGCGCGACGATGCCAGCTTCCAGGAGCGCGGGCGCCATCGTGTGATTGCCCACCACCACGTCCGGGGCGTTGCCTCCGGCCACGGCGACCATGAGGCTCGTGTAGAGGTCCTCCTGGCTGGAGAACTGGGACACCGCCACGGTGTGGCTGGGATTGTTGTCCTCGAAGCGCTGGACCGAACTGTTGAAGGCTGCCTCTGTCTGTCCATTCAAGGCATGCCAGACGGAGATCTGCGCCTGCGCCGAGGCCAACGGGCCTTGAAGGCAGGTGACCAGCAGCACCCACTTCAGGATGACGGTTCTCATGGACTCCCCCGATTGCGTTCAGCCTCCGCCACGGGCACGTTCCACCGGCGCGGAGGCCCCTCCGATGGAGTGGCACGGGAGTATGGGTGAGTCCTGACCTGCAATTCATCTTAATTTGATAATCCAGGAATTGTCGCCCTGGCTTGTCGCGGTGCTGGCTATTGCACGCGATGCGTTCCCGGCACGGCCCGCTCGCGGTGCTTGCGGGCGGCGCGTTGCAGGGCCCACTGGGGCTCCAGCTCGTCCGGGAAGAAGAGGTCTTCGCCCAACCCGTCGACACGCACCTGGATGAGCGGGTCGGAGGGGTACTGGAGGCCAGGGTCGTCGTAGACGAGGGCCACGACGGTGCCGGTGCGACCGAGGAAGCCCGGGCTGATGGTTCCGTCCGACGACGCGCTGATGACCGTGACGGGCTCTCCGATTCGCACCGGCGCTCCGTCCACGTCAGTGCTCACGATGAGAGAGGGGTCCAGGGTCATGGGGCGTAGGAGCGGGGTTTGAGGTGACGTGACAGGACGAGGGCCATCACACAGATGAGCCCCCAGGCGAACAGGTGGTAGCTGGCGACGTGACGCCAGTCCTGCTCGCAGGCCAGCTCGCCGACGAAGGCACCTGTCGTCCCAACGGACAGCCCGGCGCTCAGGGCGCGCAGGGGCTGGAAGGCCGCGCCGCGCAGCATCCACAGCGCCACCACGAGCGGAGCGGCGCCGACGGCCAGGTGGCTCACCGTGCAGACCCAGGCGGGCAGCGAAGGTGTGGTGCTGGGAGAGCCGCGCGCGAGCACGAGCGTCGCCGCGCAGGCCATCGCCAGCCCCACGCCGCCTCGACGCAACCCGTGCCCTCGTGGAGACAGCGCGCCCCAGGCGCACACGGCACTCGTCGCCAGCAACAGCAGCAGTAGGGGAACACGCTCCAGCAGCGCGGAGCCCGTGAGCGCGCCACCGGCGAGCATCACTCCGGCCACCCCCATGGCCAGGCCTCCGGACGAAGCCATCAGCCACGCGGCCTGCGTGCGCCAGCGACGCACGGGCTCGCGCAGGGCCAGCTCTCCGCGCGCGCTCGCGAGGGCGCGTTCGAGCGAGGCGCCGTCCGTGCGAGGCGTCTCGTTGAGCAGGGCATCGATGTCGATGGGCGCCTTCATCACGCCTCTCCCAGCCCGCTGAGGAGCTCACGGAGCTTTTCGTAGCCCCGGTGTGCCCGCAGTCGCGCCGCGCCCGCGCTGATTCCCCGGAGCGCGGCGATCTCGTCGAACGACCAGCCTTCCACCTTGCTGAGCACCACGGCCTCGCGGTGGTCGGGGGGAAGTCTTTGTAGCGCGTCCAGCAGGTGCCGGCGGAGGGAGGGGTCCCCGGAGGGTGGGGGGGCGGATGTGGGGCCCGCTGTGCCCTCGCCCGAGGAGTAGGACTCCACATGCTGGCGATGACGCAGGGTGTCTCGCGCGGCGTTGGCGGCGATGGTCATCAGCCAGGGGATGAAGCGGGTTCCGGGCTCGTAGCGGCCCCGGGCTCGGATGACGGACAGGAACGTGGTCTGCAAGAGGTCCTCGGCGAGCGGGCCGTCGCGAACCATCCGCGTCAGAAAGCCCTGCACCCGCCCGGAATGCCGAGCGAAGAGGGCCTCGAAGGCGTCTGGTGCTCCGTCGCAGAACCGTTCCATGAGCTCTTCGTCCGAGGGACTCCCCATCACCCGGCTCATGGACGGCCCGCCCTGAAATGTGTTTCCAGCGCGGAGTTCGCGCGGTCCTTCACTCTCAACCCGGCGGAATCACGGACGATGTCGAGCGCCGCGCCGGGAGTGTTCACCCGGGCAGCAGCACCAGCCGAGCAATCTCCGGCGGTGCTCCCACGCGCATCGGGGGCCCGACGAAGCCGCAGCCCCGGCTGACGTAGAGCTGGGAGTCGCCGGTGCGGCTGAGGCCCGCGTTGCGGCTGCCCCAGATGGCGTCGCCCACGAGGTTGCCGGGGAACATCTGCCCGCCATGGGTGTGGCCGGAGAGCTGGAGTCCCACGCCGCGCCGGGCGACCTCGTCGAAGTTGGACGGCTGGTGCGCCAGGAGGACGGAGGCCCGGTCCGGGCTCACTCCGCGCAGGGCGGCATCCAGGTCGTACCCGGGCTCGCCCATCCGGGCCGCGCTCCAGTCGTCCACGCCCGCCAGCATGAAGGACGCACCCGTGTCGCCGATGGACACGGCGCGGTTGCGCAGCACGGTGATGCCCAGCCTCTCCAGGAAAGCCACCCATGACGATGCGCCAGAATAGTAGTCATGGTTGCCCGTGACGAAGAACACTCCATTCCGGGCACGCAGCCTTCCGAAGCCGGCGACAAAGGCACCCAGGCTCTCAACGGACCCATCCACCAGGTCGCCGGTGATGGCGATGACGTCTGGCTTCAGGGCGTTGGTGCGCGCCACCAGCTCGTCCACGAAGTGGCGCTGGAGGACGTCTCCGACATGGATGTCGGTGAGCTGCACCAGGGAGAACCCGTCCAGGGCCCTGGGGAGCCGGGGCAGGCGCACTGGGATGTCGCGCACGTCGGGTGGGTGAAACGCGCGCCACGCCCCGAACGTGCTCACGCCCGCGCCCGCGAGCCCCGCGCCCACGGCCAGGCCTCCGGTGAGGATGGCCCGGCGCTCGGGAGAAGGCGGCTGTGAGGGCTGCTCCGGTGGCGACGCGGCGCGACGGACGCGCCACCGCACCGCGCGCTGGACCAGCTCCACGGCCAGCGTGAAGAGGAGCAGGTACAACACCAGCCCCATCCACACGAGCAGGCCGATTCCCAGGATGCGCACGAACTCGGAGGGAAACAGCGTGCCGAGGAAGCGGAAGCCAACGGCCCCCAGGAAGCCGAAGCCGAACACGGCCTGGGCGCCGAGGCGCAGCCCCCGTCGCGCGGTCTGGTCTCGGACAAGTCGGCGGTAGAGGTAGACGTGCGCGGTCGCCAGCAGCGAGAGGACCGGGACGAAGAAGATGAGGAGGCTGAGCCAGCGTGGCATCGCGCTCCTGCATAGCGGAAGCCTGTCGGGGGCGCCCGTGCATTTCGCGACGGGTGTGGTGCCCGTGTCGGCAGGCAGGCGGTCACGCTTCTGCTTTCGCGGGCCGCCGCTCCGGGGCAGGCTGGGGCTCGTTCATCGCCGGACTCCGGCCTTCTTCTCGAGGACCCCCATGCTTCGCTCCCTGCTGCTCTGCGCCCTGCTCCTCCCCTTGGTGGGCTGTGGAAGCGAGGACCCCAATACGCCGCCGCTGGGCAACCCGGACAATGGCGACCCCACCAAGGTGACGTACGCGGAGAGCCTGAACGTGGACCTGGCGGCGATGACGCTGCTGCCCAGCGGCCTCTATCTCCAGGACCTCGGGGAGCCGGGCGCGGGCGACGCGGCCACCGCGGGCCGGCGCGTCTATGTGCACTACACGGGCTGGCTGCCGGACGGTCAGAAGTTCGACTCGTCGGAGGGCAAGTCCCCGCTGGACTTCATCCTGGGGCAGGGGCGGGTCATCGACGGTTGGGACCAGGGCATCGCGGGCATGCGCGTGGGCGGCAAGCGGCGCCTCGTCATCCCTTCGTCGCTGGCGTACGGGGCGGAGGGCAGCCCCGGCGCCATTCCCTCGTATTCGGTGCTCATCTTCGACACGGAGCTCATCGTCGTCCGCTGAAGCCCGCGCCGCCGTCGTCGCGCGCGGACCCCATGAACCCGCCTCTCCGGGGCACCGCGAGGGGTGATATAGCCGGCGCACGTCTGCCGGGACGTCGAGGCCCTTGGGTAGGGTCGTCGACGTGGGGGTCTCATCTCCCGGCCAGGGGGACGCGCAATGGCGGGGTCCGAGTCGGAAGTGCCCGAGTCGAGCGGGGAACGCGCTGGTGCGGAGGGCACGCTCCAGGCGCTGCAATCGCTGATGGGGCTGGAGTCGGCCGCGACGGCCGCGCGGCTCTACGAGGAGCTGGGCGCGGCGCAGCGGGAACGCCTGCTGCGTGACGCGGCGTTGACGCCTCCGGACGTGCGCCAGCGGTTGGCGGAGGTGCTGCGGTGGGCTCGGGATTTCTCCGGTGCCGCGCGGCTCCTGGTGGGCTGTGGCGAGGATGCGCGCATGGCGGCGCTCTACGTCCAGGGAGGCCAGTACGTGGACGCGGCGGAGGCCTTCCTGCGCGCGGGTGAAGCGGACCGGGCCGCCGCGGCCTTCGAGCGCGGTGGCGCGCTGGAGCGGGCGCTGGAGGTGTATCGGGGCCTGGGCTCGCGCGAGGCGGTGGCCCAGTGCCTGGTCCGCCTGGGGCGTCCGTACGAGGCCGCGCTCATCTACCGCGAGCTGGGCCAACCCCACGCGGAGGTCGAGGCGCTGGGCAGCGTGCCGACGGGGGACGCGCGGCACGTGGAGTCGGTGCTGCGCATGTGCATGTTGCTGGACGCGGAGGGCTTCACGCGGCGGGCGCTGGCGCTGCTCGCGGACACGATGCGGGGCTCGGAGGTCGCGCGAGGCGACCCGGCGCTGGCCGCGGAGAAGGCGCGCCTCTTGCGCCGCATGGGCATGGACGCGGAGGCGGAGGCCGTCATCGCGCGGCTGCCATCCCAGAGTTCCTCACCCGAGGCCAACGGCTACGGGTATCTCAAGGCGATTCCCATCTTCGGCGAGCTGTCGCTGGACGACATGAAGGACCTGTATCGCGTGGCCCGTCAGGTGCTCATCCCCGCGGGCGCGGTGGTGCTGGAGAAGGGCGCCGCGGGCGTGGGCCTCTTCGTGCTGCTGGAGGGGACGGTGGATGTCTTCAGCGGCACCGAGGACGACGCACGCCGGCTCAACACGCTGGGGCCCGGGGCGTACCTGGGAGAAATCTCGCTGGTCCAGGACGCGCCCGTGTCCGCGCGGGTGAAGGCGCGCACGGCCGTGCGAGCGCTGCGCATCACCCGGGCCGGCTTCCAGCACTACCTGGACACGCACGAGGCCGCCGCGCTGCGCATCTACCGGCTCTTCACCCAGAACCTCGCCGCGCGCGTGCGGGCCCTCAGCATCTGAGGGGCGCCCCCGCTGGTAGGTAGGGTTGACCTCGGCCAATCTTGCATCAGGAGCCGGAGACTTCGAAACTCGCGAATGTCGCTACTTCAAGGAGAGACACCGCATGTCTTCGAAGCTCGTGTTCGCTGTCGTGACCCTGCTGTCGATGTCCGCTTTCGCCGAGGAGGACCTGAAGCCCGCGCAGGAGGAGGCCAAGGCCTCCTTCGAGGAGGCGACCGCCGAGGCGCTGAAGGCGGCCAACGAAAAGTGCGGCACGAAGCTCGCCGTGAAGACGGACTTCCAGAACTTCAAGCCGGAGGACTGGTCGGGCACGAGCTTCAGCTCGTACTGTGAAGCGGCGATCAACGGGGTGACGAGCCTGTGTGAGCGCCCGGCGTACAAGAAGTCGATCGCGAAGAAGGTCACCAGCTTGTCGTGCCTGTTCGCTGGCGTGAAGCCCGCGGACAAGAAGGACGACAGCGTCAACGGGGCGACGCAGGCGAACATCTCGCTCGAAAAGGGCACCCTCACGTACCGCATGGGGAAAGACCACACGAACATCGAGGACAACACCAAGGCCGTGCTCGAGAAGGCGCTGAACTGAGCATGGCGCGGAAGCTGGCGATGATGCTCACGCTGCTCCTGTCCTCGGGGGCCGTGGCGGCGGAGTCCCTGGATGCCTTGTCCCTCAAGGTGTACCGGGGCAAGGATGGTCAGACGCTGGAGGTCGTCGCGCTGGCTCCGCGCGAGTCGTCGGAGGCGGTGCTCCAGGTCCGGGGCGCCGACTCCGAACATGACGGCCTCGCGGTGCGCTGCAAGGCGCGCGGCACGCGAGGTGGCGTCGACTACGTGGCCCGTCATCGCGGCGCGGACTGGGTGCTGGCGTCCGAGCGCGAAAGCGGTGTCTATGACGTCTTCCTTCCGGGCAAGCCTGCCTTCCGCGTGCGGTTCAACCCGGAGGCGACGGAGCGCGCGTCCGCCTCCGAGGTGCTCACCGCGCATTCCCTGCAACGTGAGTCAGGGAGGCTCGCCGCCTTCGAGAAGAAAGCGTGGCCCCACCTGGAAAAGAAGTACACCGCGCGCGCCGCCGAGGCCCTGACGGCGCTGCGCGGTGCTTGTGGCACGACGGCGACCTTCACCTTCGACTGGAAGACGTTCAGTGACGAGGTGATGGCGGACGTGGATGTCTGGGCGGCCTGTGCGCCGCTGCTCACCCAGGCGCGGGCTCGCTGTGCCGCGCTGAAGGATGTCACGGCGTTGACGTGTCGCTTCGGTCCCGCGCTCGCGCTGGATCGCAGTGGGTCCACGCTCGTCTTCACCACCCACCGCGAGGGCGCGGCCGATGGGGCGGCGTTCCTCGGCAGGAGTCTCGGACGATGATTCGACGCGCGGTGGTGCTGACGTGTCTGGTGTCGACGGTGGGCGCGGCCCGGCCCCCGGCGACGCTCGCGGACCTCCAGGCCCTGGCCTCACAGAAGGCCTGGGCGGAGTTGCTCGAGCGCGCGGAGGATGTTCCCGCCGCGACGCGCACGGACTCGTGGCGGAATCTGGTGACGGATGCCGCGACAGCGGAGGTCGAAGCGGCGACGCCCACCGACGAAGAGCCGTTCGCCGCCGCGAGGAAGGCCCGGACCCTGGGCCAGCGGTATGCATTCCTCGCCAAGGCCACTCCCTACACCGCCGCGCGTGACGCGAGCGCGGTGAAGGGGCTGGAGCGCTGCCTCGCGCAGGAGGGGCGCGACTGTGTCGAGACGTATCAGCAGCTCGCGGTGGGCACGGGGCCGGAGTCCGCGCTGAAGGCCGCCCGGCTCGTGAGACAAGGCCGCTTCGCATACGTGGCGATGCCCCTCTTCGTCATGGCGGTGGGGGAGCGGAAGGACTCCGGCGTCTGCAAGGACGAGGCGCTCGGGGAGACGGTGCTCGCGGCGCTGGACCTGCCCGTGGCGGACGCTCGCGCCGCGGAGGCGAGGAAGGTGGCGTTCGAGCGGTGCTGGGCGGCGCTGGGCGCGAAGCTCAAGGCGGCCACGGTGGGCGGCTCCGCCTACTTCCTGGAGAACACCTGCCAGCCCATGCGCGCCCGCAAGGCGCTGACCGAGTTGCAGGACGACCTCTGCAAGGACGCGGGGCACTGAGCCAGGCCTCTTCCCCTGAAATCGCCACGCCGATGCGCGGGCCGAGCGCGCGTTGCGCGCGGGGGCTTCAGGGGTTATCGAGGGCCGTGAGTTGACAATGGCAGTCGTCTGTCTTAACTCATACGCATCATGAGGCCCGTCTCCTTCACTGCCCTGCTGATTGCGCGCTTCCCCGCGCCGGCGGCGGACGTGTGCCTTTCCCCCCGTCACGAGGTTCTGCTCGACATTTGAGCAGGCGGGCCGGAGTCCTTCCGGCGCGCGGGTCGCTGGTTCCCGCGTGTCGTGAAGCCCGGTTCCGCCCTGGCTCCGTCTGAGCCGTCGTGTGTCCTCACGCGTCCCTGAGCGGGCCTTTCGAGCCCCTCCGGCATGTCGCGCGTGCGTGCGCCCGACGGCTCCACGCCCGTCGTGTCTCCAACCGGCTCCTCTCATCCATCGCCACCCGTGGGCCTCGCTGCCCGACGGGAACAGGAGTCTTTTATGTCCCGCAGCACTCGCATCGAGCGGTACCGCAACATCGGCATCATGGCGCACATCGACGCGGGCAAGACGACGCTCACCGAGCGCGTCCTGTTCTTCACCGGTCGCATCCACTCCACGGGAGAAGTGCATGACGGCTCCACGGAGATGGACTGGCTGCCGCAGGAGAAGCAGCGCGGCATCACCATCACCTCCGCGGCCACCACCGCGTTCTGGTCGCCTCGTCACGGGCCCTCCGCGGGCGCTCCTCATCGCATCAACATCCTGGACACGCCGGGACACGTGGACTTCACCATCGAGGTGGAGCGCTCCCTGCGCGTGCTGGATGGCGCGGTGGCCGTGTTCGACGCGAGCCAGGGCGTGGAGCCCCAGTCGGAGGCGGTGTGGCGTCAGGCGGACCGCTACGGCGTCCCGCGCATCGCGTTCATCAACAAGATGGACAAGGTGGGCGCGGACTTCGTCATGAGCCTGGAATCCATCCGTGAGCGCCTGGGCGCTCGCGCCGTGGCGGTGCAACTGCCGCTGGGCGAGGAGGCGGAGTTCCGTGGCCTCGTGGACCTGGTGCGCATGAAGACCCTCCGCTTCGACGGAGAGGCCGGTGAGTACCGCGAGGAGCTGTCCGTGCCGGAGGACGTCCGGCAGCGGGCGGAGACGTTGCGGCTGCGGCTCATCGAGGCGGCGGCGGACGTGGATGACGCGGTGATGGAGAAGTTCGTGGACGGACGTCTGGAAGACATCACCGAGGAGGACCTGGTGCGTGCGCTGCGCGCGGGAACCCTCTCGCGCACGCTGGTGCCGGTGCTCGCCGGTTCGGCGTTCAAGAAGAAGGGAGTGCAGATGCTGTTGGACGCCGTCGTCGACTACCTGCCCGCGCCCTCGGACCTTCCGTCGGTGGAGGGACTCGTTCCGGGCACGGAGCAACGTGCCTCGCGCGAGCCAACGGACGACAGTCCTCCGGCCGCGCTGGTGTTCAAGATGATGAGTGACAAGAACGTGGGCAACATCGTCTTCCTGCGTGTCTATTCGGGCACGCTGCGCGCAGGCACCGTCCTGCTCAATCCCGCCACCGGCAAGCGGGAGCGCGTGGGTCGGCTGATGTTCATGCATGCCAATCGCAGGGAGGAGGTCTCGGAAGTCCATGCGGGAGACATCGCGGCGGCGCTCGGCCTGAAGAACGTGCGCACGGGAGACACACTGAGCGACCCCGAGGCACCCGTGGTGCTGGAGTCGCTCGGCTTCCCGGAGCCCGTGGTGCACCTCGCCGTGGAGGCGAAGTCGCCCGCGGAGCTGCCGAAGCTGGAAGAGGGCCTGCATCGCCTGGCGGCGGAAGACCCGTCGCTGCGCGTGGGCGTGGACCCGGAGAGCGGCCAGGTGCTGCTGTCCGGAATGGGTGAGCTTCACCTGGAGGTGGTCGTGGACCGACTGAGGACGGAGTACGGCGTGGAGGCGCGCGTGGGACAGCCCAAGGTGGCCTACCGCGACACGCTCAAGCGCGCCGTGCGTCAGGAGTACCGGCACGTCCGTCAGACGGGCGGGCCCGGACAGTATGCGCGCGTGGTGCTGGATGTGGCTCCGGCGGCGCGAGGCGCGGGGCTCGTCTTCGTGGACGACACGAAGGGCGGCTCCATTCCGAGGGAGCTGGTGCCCGCCATCCAGAAGGGTGTGGCGGGTGCCATGGAGCGCGGCGTGCGGGACGGCGTGGCGCTCGTGGACGTGGAGGTCCGGCTGGTGGATGGAGACACGCACGTGCGCGACTCCACGCCCCAGGCGTTCTCCATGGCCGGCTCCCTGGCGCTCCAGGAGGCGGTGCGGCGGGTGGGCGTGCAGGTTCTGGAGCCGGTGATGGACGTGGAGGTCACCACGCCCGAGGAGTACGTGGGCGAGGTGTTGGGAGACCTGGCCTCGCGGCGGGGCCGGGTGCTGGGAATGGAGACGCGGGGCAATGCCCGCGTGGTGTCCGCGCGGGTGCCCATGGCCAGCCTCTTTGGCTACGTGACGGGCTTGCGGGGCAGGACGCAGGGCCGGGCCCAGGCCAGCATGCGGCTGGGGACGTATGAGCCCCTGCCAGAAGTGCTCCAGGCGTCACTGTCCGAAGCACGGGCATGACGGAAGGGTGAGGAGGGCCCCGGGGCTGTACGCCTCGGGGCCCTCTTCGTTCGCCCGACACCCCACAAAAGCGGCTGTCAAGGGCTCGATTTCACGGGACATCCGTCCCGGGAGAGGGCAGGGTCCGCGGCCGAATGCGTGGAATGGGCGGGAAGACCCCCCTGTTCTCCGACATTCTCAAGCGGGTCGGCCGGCCGGGCCGGACCGCGCACCGCCAGGTGCCCTCGATACTGAACTCGATTGGGCTCGCTGCGCGGGCTTCCTTGCCTGGCGAGGAAGCAGACTCACTTCGACTAGGAATCCATGACTTTCGACGAATTGCAGCTTCACGACACCCTCCTGCGCGCGGTCAAGGCGGAGGGGTACACCACGCCTACGCCCATCCAGATGAAGGCGATTCCACACGCCCTGGCTGGGAAGGACGTGCTCGGCGTGGCCCAGACGGGCACGGGGAAGACGGCGGCGTTCGCGCTGCCGATTCTCCAGCGTCTGTCCGCCAAGGCGCCGACCGGGGGCGCGCGTCCCGTGCGTTGCCTGGTGCTCACTCCCACGCGAGAGCTCGCGGGGCAGGTGAGCGAGAGCTTCGCGACGTACGGCAAGAACCTGCCGCTGCGCCACGCGGTGATTTTCGGCGGAGTGGGCCAGGGCGCGCAGGTGCAGTCGCTCAAGAGCGGCGTGGATGTGCTGGTGGCGACGCCTGGCCGCCTGCTCGACTTGATGGACCAGGGTTACGTGTCGCTGCGCTCGCTCGAGGTGTTCGTGCTCGACGAGGCGGACCGCATGCTGGACATGGGCTTTATCCATGACGTGCGCAAGGTCATCAAGGCGCTGCCCTCGAAGCGGCAGACGCTCTTCTTCAGCGCGACGATGCCGCCGGAGATTGTCGACCTGTCTCGCAACATCCTCACGGACCCCATCCGGGTGGAAGTGACGCCGGTCTCCAGCACGGCGGAGACCGTTGCTCAGCAGGTGTACTTCGTGGAGCGCGAGCAGAAGCGCGGCTTGCTCACGCACCTGCTGAAGGACGGCAAGATTGAGCGTGCGCTGGTCTTCACGCGCACCAAGCACGGCGCCAACCGGGTGGCCAAGCAGCTCGAGGGCTCCGGCGTCACGGCCGCCGCGATTCACGGAAACAAGAGCCAGAACGCGCGTGAGCGCGCGCTGGACGACTTCCGCAACGGCGCGCTCCGGGTGCTGGTGGCCACGGACATCGCGGCGCGCGGCATCGACATCGACGGGTTGAGCTTCGTCGTCAACTACGACCTGCCCAACGTGCCGGAGCAGTACGTGCACCGCATCGGTCGCACGGGCCGCGCGGGAGCGACGGGCACCGCGGTGTCCTTCTGCGACGGCGAGGAGCGCGCATACCTGCGCGACATCGAGCGGACCATCCGCCGCAGCGTGCCGGTGGTGGAGGAGCATCCGTACCGCTCGGGCCTCGCGGCGCCGCGTCCTGGGGCCTCGGCCTCGGTGGACGAGCCTGTCGCGCGCAGCTCGAATTCGGGTGGGCAGTCGCGAGGCGGGCAGGGCGGTGGAGGTGGCGGCCGTGGCAACCAGCCCGGTAGCTCGTCACGCCGTCGCCGGGGTGGTGGCGGAGGCCAGGGGCGTCCCGAGGCGGGCCGTTCGGCGCGGGGTGGTGGCGGCTCCTCTGGTTCGGGCCGTGGTGGTGGACAGCAGTCGCGCGGTGGCGGTGCTCCGTCTCGTGGGGGCAGCGCACCGTCGCGGTCCTCGGGTCCGGCGCCGACTCCCGTGAAGGCGGCCGAGCCGCCTCCGCGTCGTCAGTCTCCGAAGTGGCTGTGAGCTGAAGCCCCTCCGAGGGCCCGTGATGCGCGCTCGACGTGCTCACGGGGCCCCGAGGTGTTGGTTGGCGGTGACGGGTGGGCCGTTACGACAGGCCCGCCGTCATGGCTCCGAGGTGAACGGACTCGATTCGTTCGACCTCGAAATCCCGCACATGTTCGAGCTGGCTCCAGAGTCGCGCGTGGCCCTTGAGCCACCGGAGTCGTCGCACGCGTCGCGCGAAGCGCTGTTGCTCCTCGGGTGTGGCGCGTCGGGGAGGGCCGAGCACGTGCCCCACGAGTCGCAGCGCGGGTGGGCGAGTAAAGCGCCCCGCCAAGAGTGAGCGAAGCCAGAACAGCTTGCCGCTGTCCACGGCGAGGATGCTCACCCGGGAGTCCTTCGCGAGGTTCGCTGGGAGCTGACGGGCGAAGACCTCGAAGAAGATGCCGCGCCCGGGTTCACCCAGCAGCACGGAGCCAATGGGCGTGATGTGGGGTGCTCCTCGCGCATCGACGCTGGCGATGGCGAAGTGCAGGGAGCTGGCGAAGGCGCTGGAGAACAACTGGCGCACCCGGGGCCACTGCTCGTGAAGCGCTGGCGTTGTGCTCGGTGGGCCTTGCGGCACGGGCACCGCTGCGGAGTTCATGACTCCTCGCGAGGCGCCATGGCGGCGATGGTGCCCTGGGCCACGGCCACCAGCGTCTCGCCCTTCTCCGTGACGACGAAGATTTCGCAGTGGCAGACGGACTGTCTGCGCCCGGCGTGCAGCGCGCGAGCCCGTGCGATGAGCATGGAGCCCTGGGCCGGACGGACGTAGTTGATCTTGAACTCCGACGTGATGACGGGCCCCGTCATCGCCGTGCCCCCGGCGAAGGTGAGCGCGTTGTCGGCCATGTAGCTGAGCACGCCCCCGTGCACGAAGCCGTACTGCTGACGCAGCTCCTCGCGCAGCGGCAGCTCCAGAACCACCTCGCCCTTCGTCAGATGCACCAACCGGGTCCCCATCAGCGTGCTGAACGCCTGCTGCTTGAGCACCTGCTGACCCATCTCCATGAGTGACTCCACGGCGGCCTCCCGGCTGTGTAGAATATCGTTCTAGAATGGTGTTCTAATGTAGGGTAGAGGGATGCGCAACCCGGGTCACCGGAGAGAAGAGGTCCTCAAGGCGGCGCTGGAGTGTTTCCTGGAGCGGGGCGTCGAGGGGACGACCCTGGCGGCCATCCGTGAGCGCTCGGGGGCCAGCACGGGGAGCATCTACCACCTGTTCGAGAGCAAGGACGCGATTGCCGCGGCGCTCTACCTGGACGTCCTGGGCGAGTACCAGTCAGGGGTGGTCGAGGTGCTCAAGACGCAGCCGGGAGCCCGGGAGGGCGTCGAGGCGCTCGTTCGTCACCATCTGGAGTGGACGCTGGCGCGGCCGGATGCGACGCGCTTCCTCATGGGTGCGCGAGGCGTCGCGGCGGTTGTCGCGGCCGAGGCGAGCATCCGCGAGCAGAACAAGGGTTTCTTCCGTCAGATGAAGGACTGGTGGCAGGCGCACGTCCGGGACGGCGCGTTCGAGGAGATGTCCTTCGAACTCTTCCTCGCCATCCTTCGCGGGCCCGCACAGGAGTTGGTGCGCGACTGGCTCGCGGGACGGACGAAGACGGATTTGCGCGCGGCCATCCCGGTGCTTGCGCGTGCCGCCTGGCAGTCCGTCGAAAAACGGCCCACACGCTCCAAGAAGTGAACGGAGGGCAGGGGCCCCGTGTCGCGCGGGGCCCCTGAAGCACTACATGTTCCGTCGGTACTGCCCACCCACCTCGTACAGCGCGCGGGAGAGCTGGCCGAGCGTGCAGACCTTACAGGCGTCCATCAGGGCGGAGAAGATGTTGCCGTTGTCGAGCGCCGCGCGCTTCACGGCCTCCAACGCCGCCGGAGCGGTCGCCGCGTTGCGCTTCCAGAAGGCGTCCCTCGCGGTGATGGAGTAGTCCTTCTCCTCCTTCGTCGCGCGAATCACCTCCGGCGGTGTCACCGTCGGAGAACCCTTCGGGTCCAGGAACGTGTTCACCCCGATGATGGGCAGCGTCCCGTCGTGCTTCTGCATCTCGTAGTACAGCGACTCCTCTTGAATCTTGGACCGCTGGTACATGCGCTCCATCGCGCCCAGCACGCCGCCGCGCTCGGAGATGGCGCGGAACTCCGTGAGCACCGCCGCCTCCACCAGGTCCGTCAGCTCATCAATGATGAACGCGCCCTGGTTGGGGTTCTCGTTCTTGGAGAGCCCGAACTCCTTGTTGATGATGAGCTGGATGGCGAGCGCGCGCCGCACGCTCTCCTCCGTGGGCGTGGTGATGGCCTCGTCGTACGCGTTGGTGTGCAACGAGTTGCAGTTGTCGTTGAGTGCCAGCAACGCCTGGAGCGTGGTCCGGATGTCGTTGAAGGCGATCTCCTGCGCGTGCAGGGAACGGCCCGACGTCTGGATGTGGTACTTCAGCTTCTGCGAGCGGTCATTGCCGCCGTACTTGTCGCGGATGGCCTTGGCCCAGATGCGGCGTGCCACGCGGCCCAGCACCGCGTACTCCGGGTCCATTCCGTTCGAGAAGAAGAACGAGAGGTTGGGCGCGAAGTCGTCGATGTGCATCCCGCGCGACAGGTAGTACTCGACGAAGGTGAAGCCGTTGGCCAGCGTGAAGGCCAACTGGGAGATGGGGTTCGCCCCTGCCTCCGCGATGTGGTAGCCGGAGATGGACACCGAGTAGAAGTTCCTCACCTTCTTGTCGGTGAAGTACTGCTGGATGTCGCCCATCACCCGCAGCGCGAACTCCGTGGAGAAGATGCAGGTGTTCTGCGCCTGGTCCTCCTTCAGGATGTCCGCCTGCACCGTGCCGCGCACCTGCTGGAGCGTCGTCGCGCGGATCTTCTCGTAGACGTCGCGCGGCAGCACCTCGTCGCCCGACACGCCGAGCAGCAGCAGGCCCAGTCCGTCACTCCCCTGCGGCAGGTCACCCTGGTAGCGGGGCCGAGGCACCCCGCGCTCCCGGTAGATCGCGTCGATCTTCTTCTCGACCTCGTCGACCTTGTTGTTGGCGCGAATCCACTTCTCGCACTGCTGGTCCACCGCCGCGTTCAGGAAGAACCCGAGCAGCATCGGCGCGGGGCCGTTGATGGTCATCGACACCGACGTGGCCGGATCCGCCAGGTCGAAGCCCGAGTAGAGCTTCTTCGCGTCGTCCACGTTGGCGATGGACACGCCGGAGTTGCCGACCTTGCCGTAGATGTCCGGCCGGTGGTCCGGGTCCTCGCCGTACAGCGTCACGGAGTCGAACGCGGTGGACAGGCGCTTCGCGGGCAGGCCGCGTGACACGTAGTGGAAGCGCTTGTTGGTGCGCTCCGGGCCGCCTTCACCCGCGAACATGCGCGCCGGGTCCTCACCCTCGCGCTTGAGCGGGAAGACGCCGGAGGTGAACGGGTACGCGCCCGGCGCGTTCTCCCGCAGCAGCCAGATGAGGATGTCGCCCCAGTCCTCGTAGCGGGGCAGGGCGATCTTCGGGATGCGCAGGTGGGACAGCGACTCGGTGAACAGGTCCAGCTCGATGACCTTGTCGCGCACCTGGTACTGGTACTTGGACGCCGCGTAGCGCCGCTTTGTCGCGGGCCACTCCGTCAGCAGCCGACGGCAGTCGGGGTCCAGGCGGGACTCCAGGTCCTTGTACAGCTCCACCAGCTCGCTCAGGTACGCGGGCTCGCCCTCGACGCGCTCGGTGACGTGCACCACGTCGGACGTGTCCTTCGGCTCGACGATCTCCAGGCGCTTCTTGCCGACGTTCTGTCGCAGCGCCTCGATGGTGCCGTGGAGCTGATACATCCGCCGCGCCACCGCAGCCTGGGAGCGGGCGAACTTGTCGTACGCCTCGCACGTCTCGACGATCTCCGCGAGGTAGCGGGTGCGATCAGGCGGGATGATCCACTTCTTCTCGCTCATACCCGGCGTCGGCTCCAGGTGCGACTGGAGCGGAGCACCCGTCTTGCGAACCACCGTGTCGACGATGGCCCGGTAGAGCTGGTTCATCCCCGGGTCATTGAACTGCGAGGCGATGGTGCCGTACACGGGCACCGAGTCATCCGCCGTGGTGAACGCGTTGTGGTTGCGCTTCCACTGCTTGCGCACGTCGCGCAGCGCATCCAGCGAGCCGCGCTTGTCGAACTTGTTGATGGCGATGACGTCCGCGAAGTCGAGCATGTCGATCTTCTCGAGCTGCGTCGCCGCGCCGTACTCGGCCGTCATCACGTAGAGCGAGACGTCCGAGTGCTCGATGATCTCCGTGTCGGACTGACCGATGCCGGAGGTCTCCACCACGATGAGGTCGAAGCCCGCGGCCTTGCACACCTCGATGGAGTCACCCACGTGCTTGGACAGCGCGAGGTTGCTCTGCCGGGTCGCCATGGAGCGCATGTAGACGCGCTGGTTGTCGATGGCGTTCATGCGGATGCGGTCACCGAGCAACGCGCCGCCCGACTTGCGCTTCGACGGGTCCACGGAGAGCACCGCCAGCGTCTTGTCCGGGAAGTCCGCGAGGAAGCGGCGCACCAGCTCGTCCACGAGGCTGGACTTGCCCGCGCCACCGGTACCGGTGATTCCCAGCACGGGCACGCGCGGCTGTTTCGCGCTCAGCTTCGTCATCGCGTCGCGCAGCGCGTCTCCGGCGCTCGCGAAGTTCTCCGCGATGGTGATGAGCGAGGCGATCTTCATCGAGTCGCGCACCGGCATGGCCGCGACGGCCGGCCCGTAGTCCGCGGGGCGCTTCTCGAAGTCACACTCCGAGATGAGGTGGTCGATCATCCCCTGGAGGCCCATGGAGCGGCCATCGTCCGGGGAATAGATGCGCGTCACGCCGTAGGCATGCAGCTCTTCGATTTCCGTGGGGAGGATGGTGCCGCCACCGCCGCCGAAGACCTTGATGTTCGCCCCGCGCTGCTTCAGCAGGTCGATCATGTACTTGAAGTACTCGACGTGGCCTCCCTGGTAGGAGGTGATGGCGATGCCCTGGGCATCTTCCTGGATGGCGCAGTCGACGATTTCAGAGACCGAGCGGTTGTGTCCCAGGTGGATGATTTCGGCGCCCGAGGACTGCATCAGCCGGCGCATGACATTGATGGCCGCGTCATGCCCGTCGAACAGGGAGGCGGCCGTCACGATTCGCACATGGAATCGCGGCTTGTAGGGCCCGGGGACCGGGGTCAACTGGACGTTTCGCACGCCGCGTACAGTAGGAGCGCGGTGGGTGTCGGGCAAGCGATTGAAGCGGGGACGGCCGAGGCTCGACGCGGACTGTCAAGCCCTCGATTCCGGGAGGAATGCACCCAGGACGCGCAGTGCGGCGGACGTCGCCGTGGCACGGCCCTCACGCACGTCATGTTCCAACTGGGGGAACAGGGCGGCCACCGTGGGGTTCGCATGCAGGGCCGCCCGCAGGCCGTCCTGCACCATGGACCACATCCAGCCCACCTGCTGAGCGTGCCGACGCTGCTCCATCGCTCCAGAGGCCACGCGCTTGTCCAGTTGCGCTTCCAGCGAACTCCACAGCGAAGCGATGCCCGTGCCCTCCATCGCGCTGCACGTCGTCACCACGGGCTCGTTGCCGGGACGCATCAGGTGCAGCGCGGCGCGGTACTCGGCGCGAGCGCGCTCGGCGCGGGGCTGGTTGTCACCGTCCGCCTTGTTGATGGCGAGCATGTCCGCCACCTCCAGGATGCCGCGCTTGATTCCCTGGAGCTCGTCCCCCGCACCCGCGAGCATCAGCACCAGGTAGAAGTCCACCATGTCGGCGACCACCGTCTCCGACTGGCCCACGCCCACCGTCTCCACCAACACCACGTCGAAGCCCGCGGCCTCGCACAGGAGCAGCGTCTCGCGAGTCTTGCGCGCGACACCGCCCAGCGTTCCGCTGGAGGGACTGGGACGGATATAGGCCGCCGTCTCACGCGACAGCCGGGCCATGCGCGTCTTGTCGCCCAGGATGCTGCCGCCGGAGATGGTGCTCGACGGGTCGATGGCGAGCACCGCGACGCGCCTTCCTTCGCCCACCAGGTGCATGCCCAGCGCGTCGATGAAGGTGCTCTTGCCCACGCCGGGCACGCCGCTGATGCCCACCCGTCGGCTGCCACCCGTGTGAGGGAGCAACCGGGTGAGCACTTCCTGGGCGAGCGACTGGTGGCGCGGGTGCCCGCTCTCCACCAGGGTGATGGCGCGAGCCAGCACGGACCGGTCGCCCGAGCGGACGCCTTCCACATAGGCCTCCGCCGTCAGCAGCTTCACGCCTCCTCCTGCGCCGCCGAGAGCTTCTCCAGCAGCTCCACCGCGGCCTTCGAGATGACGGTGCCGGGGCCGAAGATGGCGGCGGCGCCCGCGGCGCGAAGCTCGTCATAGTCCTGCGCCGGGATGACGCCGCCGACGACGACCATGATGTCCTCGCGGCCCAGCTCGCGCAGGGCGCGCTTGAGCTGTGGCACCAGCGTGAGGTGGCCCGCGGCCAGGGAGCTGGCGCCCACGACGTGGACGTCGTTCTCCACGGCCTGACGCGCGGACTCCTCGGGCGTCTGGAAGAGCGGGCCGATGTCCACGTCGAAGCCCAGGTCCGCGAAGGCAGTGGCGATGACCTTCTGTCCCCGGTCATGCCCGTCCTGCCCCATCTTCGCGATGAGAATGCGCGGCCGACGGCCGAACCGCGCGAGGAACGTGTCCGCGGCGGCGCGCGCCTGGATGATTCCCTGGGAGTCCTTGCCTGCTTCGCTCGAATACACGCCGGACACGCTTCGCACCGTGGCCTCGTAGCGCCCGAAGACCTTCTCGAGCGAGTCGCTGATCTCTCCCACCGTGGCCTTCGCCCGCGCCGCGTCGATGGCCAGCGCCAGGAGATTGCCCTCGTTGCGTCGGCCCGCCTCCGTCAGCGCGTCCAGCCTCCGCCGCACTTCCTCCGCGTTGCGCTCCGCGCGCAGCTCCTTGAGCCGGGCGATCTGCGCTTCGCGCACCGCGGAGTTGTCCACCTTGAGGATCTCGATGTTGTCGGGGCGCTCGGGCGGGTACTTGTTCACGCCGATGATGGCCTGACGGCCGGAGTCGATGCGCGCCTGGGTGCGGGCCGCCGCCTCCTCGATGCGCAGCTTGGGGAGGCCCGCTTCAATCGCCTTCGTCATGCCACCCAGCGCTTCGACCTCCTGGATGTGGCCCCAGGCCTTCTGCGCGAGCTCGTGGGTGAGCCGCTCCACGTAGTAGCTGCCGCCCCACGGGTCGATGACGCGCGTCGTCCCGCTCTCGAGCTGGAGATACAACTGGGTGTTGCGGGCGATGCGCGCGCTGAAGTCGGTGGGCAGCGCGATCGCTTCATCGAGCGAGTTGGTGTGCAAGCTCTGCGTGTGGCCCTGGGTGGCGGCCATCGCCTCCACGCAGGTGCGCACCACGTTGTTGTACACGTCCTGCGCGGTGAGGCTCCAGCCGGAGGTCTGCGAGTGGGTGCGCAGCGCCAGGCTCTTGTCGCTCTTGGGGTTGAAGCCCTTGATGAGCCTGGCCCAGATCATCCGGGCCGCGCGCATCTTCGCCACCTCCATGAAGAAGTTCATGCCGATGGCCCAGAAGAACGACAGTCGGGGCGCGAAGGCATCCACTCCCAGGCCCGCCGCGAGACCCGCGCGCACGTACTCCACGCCGTCCGCGAGCGTGTAGCCCAGCTCCAGGTCCTGCGTCGCTCCCGCCTCCTGCATGTGGTAGCCGCTGATGCTGATGCTGTTGAAGCGCGGCATCTTCTCGGCGGTGAAGCGGAAGATGTCGCCGATGATGCGCATCGACGGGCCCGGCGGGTAGATGTACGTGTTGCGGACCATGAACTCCTTTAGGATGTCGTTCTGGATGGTCCCGCTGAGCTGCTCGGGCTTGACGCCCTGTTCCTCGGCCGCGACGACGTAGAGCGCGAGGATGGGCAGCACCGCGCCGTTCATCGTCATCGACACGCTCATCTGGTCGAGCGGGATGCGGTCGAACAGGATGCGCATGTCCTTGATGGAGTCGATGGCCACGCCCGCCATGCCCACGTCGCCCGCGACGCGAGGATGATCGCTGTCGTAGCCCCGGTGCGTCGCGAGGTCGAACGCGATGGACAGGCCCTTCTGACCGGCCGCGAGGTTGCGCCGGTAGAAGGCGTTGGACGCCTCGGCCGTGGAGAAGCCCGCGTACTGGCGCACCGTCCACGGCTGCTGCACGTACATGGTGGAGTAGGGGCCGCGCACGAAGGGCGGCAGGCCCGGCAGCGAGCCCAGGTGTTCGACGTCCGCCAGGTCCTCGCGCGTGTACACGGGCTTGACCGGGATGCCCTCGGGCGTGTCCCAGTGTTCGGCGTCGCGCCGGCTGGTGGCGGCCTGGCTGCCCTGCGCATTGAGTGCGGGCGTGGGCGCCTGTGTCTCGGGTGCGTCGAAGTCGATGCCGGAGAAGTTCGGGACGTGGGTGCGCATCAGGCCACTCCGAGCTGCGCGTGCAGCGAGGACAGGAGCGAGAACAGGTCCGCTCCCGCGTAGATGAAGAGGTCCACACCAGCCGCGCGGAACGCGGCCTCGTTGTCACCAGGACGACCCGCCACGGCGACCACGCGTGCGCCCTTGGCCTTGAGCTGGCTGGTCAGCGCGGGCACCCACTCCGGATACATCGCGTCCGGTCCGGAGATGACCGCGAGGGACGCGCCGGACTCCGCGAAGGCGGCCACGGCGGCGGCGGGGTCGGCGAAGCCGTGCTTCTCGCGCGACTCGATGCCTCCCGCGGCCAGCGCGTTGACCACCCACATGGACCGTGTCGTGTGCTCCGCCACCGCGCCCAGGCTCGCGAGGAACGCGGTGGGGCGCTGGCCCTTCGCCGCGAGCGTGCGATCACTCGCGTCGCGCAGCAGCTCGAAAGGCTCCGAGATGCGAGAGGGCTTGAGGCCCACACTCCTGCTCACCTCCGCGCTCTCCTTGATGCCGGGGACTCGCCCTGATTCCTCGGCGCCGAAGGCCTTGCGGGCCTCGCGCTTCACGGGCGTCTCACCCAGGAAGGGGAACTCGCTCACTCCGACGATGGGCTGCTTGCGCGTGCGCACGGCCTTGTCCCGCGCCGCGCGCGTCTCCGTGAGCACGCGGGCGATATCGCCTTGAGTGAGCGCCTTCTCCATGCCGCCCAGGCCTTCGATTCGCTGCAGCTCCGTCCAGGCCGCGCGCGCGATTTCGGTGGTGAGCTGCTCCAGGTAGTAGCTGCCTCCTGCCGGGTCCGCGACGCGGTTGAGGCTGGACTCGTCGCGCAGGATGAGCTGTGTGTTTCGCGCGAGCCTGCGCGCGCCTTCATCGGGAGCACCCAGCGGCTCGTCGAAGGGCGACGTGCTGATGCTGTCCGCGCCCGCGACGACCGCTGCGAAGGACTCGGCCGTGCCGCGCAGGATGTTCACCCACGGGTCGCGCTGTGTCTTCGTGGCGCTCGCGGTGCGCGCATGCAGCCGCATGGCCTGCGCCTCGGGGGAGCCGCCCGACGCGGCGACGACCTTGGCCCAGAGCAGCCGCGCGGCGCGCAGCTTGGCGATCTCCGGGAAGAACTGTCCGCCGACGGACAGCGCGAACTGCACCGAGCGCGCCGCGACCTCCGGCGGCACGCCTGCGCGCTCCATCCCGCGCAAGTACTCGACGCCCGTGGCGATGGCCCACGCCAGCTCATGCACCGACGTGGCGCCCGCGTCCGAGTACGCCCGCGTCGAGATGAGCAGCGCGCGCAGCTCCGGCGTGCTCCCGCTCAGCGAAGTGACGAGCGGCGCGGCCTCGGTGAACATCGCGTCGACGCCACCCGGCAGCGCGCCGGTGCGAGCGAGGATGCCCAGCGGGTCGATGCCCAGCGAGCCGCTCAGCGCCTTGCGCGACACACCCGCCTTGGTGGCGACGCCCAACAGCAGGGACGCCATGGAGACGGGCGCCGCCTCGGACTCCAGGTGCACGGGAGTGCGGGCCAGGAGCACCGAGGCCAGCAGTTGCTCCATCGTGGCCTCGTCCTTCACGGGGATGCCGCGAGTGGGGCCCAGGCAGAGCCAGACCGCCAGTGTGCCGCGCTCCAGGTCATTGCGGATGGCCTCGGCGGCGACGGCGATGTCGGGCTCGGCGTACTCCTGGCACACCAGCCATCCACCCTCGGTGTGGCCCAGGGCCTGCGTGCCTCGCACGTACGGCGCGACGCCCGGGGGCGGCGGCGCGGCGTCCTGGGAATCGTAGAGGGGTTGGAGCGTCAGCCCGCCTTCCAGCGGCGACTGGAGCGACGTGAAGGGCTTGCCCTTCAGGTCCTTATCCACGAGTCGGCGCCACTCTTCGAGCGAGCGAGCCGGGAACTCGGTGGCGATGTGAAGAGGCACTTGCGACATGCTGTGTCCTCGCAGGGGAGTGGCACCGTGAGACGGGCCGTTCCCGTCCCATAGGCGCAAAAACGGGCCGCGGCAATGGCGAGGTGAAGCCGGTCCTTGTTGGCGGGCACCGGAAGTCCCTTATTGGCACCGGTGGCCATGCTAAGGCGTCAACACGGCGTGTCTTCGGAGGGTGCCGCATGACCACGCAAAGCCCCCATGCGCGAGTGGTCCGGCAGGCCTCCGAGCAGGGTGGTTGGGAGCTGGTGTTCGGCACTCCCGACGCCCGACTGCGCGAGCACGTCCACGACTACTGCGGCTATCGTGAATCCACCCCTGGCCCGGTGCGTCGACGCGAGCTTCCCGCGCCGCAAGTCGTGCTCATCATCGACTTCGGCCCGCCGCTGCGCATCGTCGACCCGAGGACGGGGCGACCGCTCGGCCGACATCCGGTCGGCTTCGTCGCGGGGCTGGATGACGGGTACTCCATCACCGAGACGGCCGGGTCGATGAACGGCATGCAGGTGAACTTCACGCCCGTGGGCGCACGACGGTTCTTCGGCATGCCGCTGCATCACCTCGCGCGGCAGGTCGTCGGACTGGAGTCGGTGCTCGGCGCGGAGGGGCCGCTGCTCACGGAGCGGCTCGTCGAGGCGCCGTCCTGGGAGGCCCGCTTCGCGCTGCTGGACCAGCTCCTCCTCTCACGCATCCTCACGGCGCCCGAGGCTTCACCCGTCATCATCTGGACGTGGCAGCGGCTGCGCGCCAGTGGCGGACAGGTGGAGATTGGTGAGCTGGCCCGGGAGCTGGGCTTCAGCCAGAAGCACGTCATCGCGCGATGTGGTCAGGAGCTGGGCCTGACGCCCAAGCTGCTCGCGCGACTCATCCGCTTCGACCGTGTCATCCAGGTGCTGAAGTCCGGCGCGGCGGAGAGCCAGGCCCGCCTCGCGTTGGAGCAGGGCTACTTCGATCAAGCCCACCTCATTCGCGATTTCCGGCAGTTCACGGGAGGTCCTCCTGGAGAGTTCCTCCGTCGGCGATTGCCCGCGCTGGGTGGAACGCGCGCGGACTGAGGCACGGCCCGTGTCCGGGGTTGCATTCACGCCCGAGTCACGCGATGGATTCGCGAAGCGCCGAGGCCACACACCATGACGGAACAGCAGTACGAGCTGACCAAACTCTTCCGACAAGTCCAGAGCCATAAACACCTCGAGGACCATGTTCAGGTCTACGAAGCGGACAGCTTCGACGAGCGCTTGGCCAAGGAGCGTGCGGAGAACGAGGTGGCGCTCGGGAAGATCCGTCAGATGCTCGCCGGGGGTGTGAGCCTGGACTTCGTCGACCAGAACCAGCACACGCCGGTGCTGCTCGCCGTCACCCAGAACAACGTGGAGCTCCTCCAGCTCTTGAAGGAGTACGGCGCCAACCTCCTCGCGCCACACCGCTACGACACGCCGCTGCACCGCGCGGCGGAGTTCGGCGCGGACCGCGTGGTCCGGTTCCTCATCGAGCAGGGCGCGGACCCTCGCGGCCTGACTCCAGGAGGGCAGAGCGTGCTGGGCGCGGCGCGTACCTCTCGACACAGCCGCAAGGTTCCAGCCCTGCTGGTGGAGCTGCTGCTGCCGACGAAGTCCCAGCGCCCGCCTCCACCCAAGAAGCCCAAGGGCCTGTCGGAAGAGAAGGTCGTCCGCTTTCTCCAAGGTACCGCGCCGCCGGGCGTGCGACCCGCTTCGTGGGAGAAGCTTCGCCTCATCATGGACGCGGTCTTCGTGGAGGCGCACTTCGTCACCATCGATGCGTTCTTCGAGGGCATCGAGGAACAGTCCTCGATGAACCCGGACCTCGTCTTCGCGGGCATCGAGCTCATCCAGGCGGCCATCGCGGAGCCGCCCAAGGACAAGAAGGTGAAGAAGGTCTCCAAGTCGAGCTACGTCCATCACGGCAACCTGGAGGTCGAAGGCCCGCTGAAGGTCGGCGCGTTGATGGTGACGGGCAACCTGACGGTGAAGGGTGGGGCCGCAAACCCCCAAGGCGCCTCGCTGTTCGTCGGCGGTGACTTCACCTGCGAGACGCTCAAGTCCCAGGGCCCGGTCATCATCGGCGGCAATCTGGAGGCCACGCACGTCACGGCGCAGTACAACGACTACGCCCTGGAGGTCCGGGGCACCCTGCGCGCCGCGAAGCTCGTCGTGGAGAACAAGCACGTCGTCACGGCGGGACGCTTCGAGGTCTCGGAGCGGGTGGATTCCTAGCGCGCCTTCGGGAGCCGAGTGAGCGGGGCCTCGCTGCTGTCGGTCGAGGGTGGGCGAAGGTCTGCCCACGTCTTGAACCACCGCGTCATGACCGGATGACGCGGCTCCCCTAGGGTGTCGCCCCACATGCCGACCGAGGTCAGAGTCCAGTCCACGTTGTTCGAGTCGCTGGTCCGTTGCGCGAACCCCGACGCGGCCATGCGCGCCGACTTCCTCGCCGCGGGCTACGACGTGGACAAGCCCCGGGCCAGCTATCCCAGCTCCGTGTTCCTGGCCTGCCAGTCGCTGGTGCTGCGCACGACGTATGGGGGGCTCGCGTCCAAGCAGGCGCAGCGGGAGATGGGACGGGATTTGCTCCGCCAGTACTTCGACACGCTGGTGGGGCGCGTGGTGGGGATGGCCCTCAAGGTGGCCGGGCCGGAGCGGGCGATGAAGCGCGTGGCGCTCAGCTTCAGCTCCGTGTTCGAGCCGGTGAACATCCAGACCGCGCTGCTCGCGCCCCAGGACTATCGGGTGAAGTTTCGCGACTACCCGTTCCCCGCGGAGGCCGCCGCCGGCACGTGCGAGGGCGCCCTGAAGCAGGCGGGCGCCCTGAGTGTCACCGTGGACGTCGAACGGTATGAGACGGAGGGCTTCGACCTGCGCATTCGCTGGTGAAGCCCTCGGAGGGGTTGCTCAGGGCTGGGTGGGGCTCCCCATCGCGAGCGCCGCGGCCACCTTGGGCTCCGTCACGTTGTCCTGTGACTGGCGGTCGATGAGCTTGTTGAGGGGATCCACGCCGACCTCGGCCGGCTGCACCGGCACGGTGAAGGTGATCTCCGATTCCCCCTTGCCCACCTTGCGCTTCTCCAGGAACAGCGCCTCGCCGTTGCTGTCGAGCGCGCCCACGTCCATCCAGTCGGAGAACTCCAGCTCCGTCTGGTTGCCCTTGTCGTCGCTGCGGAACTTCTTCGCGATGACCTTGAGCGTGACGTCCCAGGTCCCCTGGGTGTTCTGCCGCATCGTCGCGGACACCGCGCGGTTGTCGTAGAGGGTGATGGTCTCGAAGAGGTCTTCCAGGAGGTACTGATACTCCGGCGGCGTCTCCTCGCGCAGGAAGCCGAGCAGCTCCGCGGAGCCCGTGTACGGCGGCCCCTGGAAGCGGACCTTGTCCACGTAGCGCTTCATGGCGCGGTTGACGCGCTCCTCGCCGATGAAGTCCTGCAGCGCGTACATGGCGAGGCTGCCCTTCTGGTAGTGGATGTACATCTGGTTCTCCACTCGGGACAGCGGCACTTCCTTCTTCCGCTCCAGCGCGCGGCCCATGAGGTAGCCGTCCAGCTCGAACTTGAGGAAGCGCTTCATCTTCGTCGCGCCGAAGCGGTGCTTCATCACCATCAGCGCGGTGTACTGGGACATCGTCTCCGACGTCATCGTGCTGCCCTGCGCGCGCGCGCCCACCACCTGGTGGGCCCACCACTGATGGGCAATCTCGTGCGCGGTGACGTAGTACGGGTAGTCCACGTCATCGGGGCTGCCGTCGCGCACGCGGGCGATGAAGCCCAGTGATTCCGAGTACGGAATCGTATTGGGGAAGGACTGCGCGAAGGCACCGTAGCGGGGGAACTCCAGGATGCGGGCCTGCCGGTGCTGGTACGGCCCGAAGTTCTCCGTGCAGTACTCCAGCGTGTCCTTCATCCCCCGCATCATCCGGTCCAGGTTATAGACGTGCGTGGGGTGGTGGTAGATCTCCAGCGCCACGTTCTTCCACGTGTCGCGCGCCACCGCGTAGCGCGCGGACAGCACCGAGTAGAACTTGAGGATGGGCTGGTCCATCTTGTAGCGGAAGAAGCGCCGGTTCCCCTCGGTCCACTCCTTCTCCAGGTAGCCGGGGGCGATGGCGATCTGATCCGCCGAGGTGCTCACCGTGGCCTGGAAGCTGACGAAGTCCGCGTCCTGGGTGATGTAGTTGTTGCCCTTGGCCTTCGAGTCATCCCGGTCCGGCAGGCGCTCCTTGGGCGCGAGGCCGTACTCCTTGCGGTCACCGTCCTCCACCAGCTCCGCGTCCTCCTGATAGCCCAGCGTGGGGAGGTTGCCGCTGTTGAAGAAGGTGCCGTTCTCGACGATGTCCGTGCGCGTCGAGCCATGCCTCATGCCGCGTGGCGCGTACTCCAGGTCGAACACCAGGTCCGCCTCGCCGCCGGGAGCCAGCGGCGTGGGCAACTGGAAGACGAAGAGGCCGAGCGACTCGTCGCGCTTCGCCGGGGTGTCCACGCCCGCCAGGGACAGCTTGCGCACGCGTGCGTCGCGCGGCAGCTCCATGAGCACCTGGGAGATGGGCTGCTCCGTCTTGTTGCGCACGCGATAGGTGCCCAGCGCCTCCATGCGTCGCTCTTCCGGGTGGATGTGGAAGGTGACGTCCACCGCGGTGACGCGCGGATGGGGCAGGGCGGCGAAGGACTTGTAGTCCTTCTCATAGCGGGCGAGCGCGCGCTCGCTGTCCTTCGCCGTGACGTACGGGTTGAGGAAGCGCGTGTTGTAGGTGATGAACGCGCCAGTCCCCACGAACACGAGCGCCGCGAGGATGGCGGTCACCGTCCAGGCCGGGGTGCGGCGGGCCCGCGCTTCAGCGAGCCGCTCCTTCCAGGCCGTCCCACGTCCCCGAACGACGAGCAGCGCGCCCGCGGCCACCATGAGCGTGGCCAGTCCGTACCAATACAGGCGGTGCCAGGCGACCGAGGCCAGGAAGTGGCCATAGCCGTTCAGGTCCGAGTAGGGCGCCGCAGGCTCCGAGCCATAGCGCACCAGCGGGTCCTCGATGCCCAGCAGCCCCAACGCGGCCTGCGAGGCGAAGTAGAGCACCATGACCAGGTACGCGACGTACTTGTGGTGGATGAGCACCTGCGCGAAGAAGGCGAGCACGCACAGGAGGATGTTGTGCGTGAAGTCGAGCAGCAGGATGTCCGTGAAGTACAGCCACCACTCGATGTCGAAGAAGCCCCGGCTCACCTGGGAGATGATTGTCGCGAGCGCGACGACGCCCTTGAGCGACAGCACCACCAGCAGCAGCGCCCCGAACTTCGCGGAGTAGCCGACCCACGTCGGAGCCCGCGTCGCGTCGACGATGTCACCCAGGCCCGCGTCCCGCTCCTTCCACACCAGCTCCCCCGCGTAGAACGTCAGGGTGATGAGTACGAAGGGATGGAAGGTGGACGTGGCCATCTCCAGCGCCTGCCACGTCACGGGCAGGGTGGCGGTGCCGAAGATCTGCTTGGAGATCAGCGAGGCGATGGTCACGAAGGCCAGGCCCGCCACCACGAAGGACCAGTACACCGGCGAGCGCAGCACGTCGCGGAACGCCAGCCACGCGGAGGACATGGCCGTGCGCACCCAGCTTCCGAACGTGGGCGCGGGCCGCGTGGTGGGGATGGCCACGGGCGCGGCGGGCGCCTCCTCGCGTGCCGCGGGGCGAGCACCACTGTGCTCCTCCACGGTGGTCCGGAAGCGCGCCACCGTGAGGCCGAGCAGCAGGGCGCCCACGGCGCTCCACACGAGCCGGTTGATGAGCAGCCAGCCGGTGAACGGAATCAGGTCCCGGTTGCGCTCCGCGGGCGTCCAGTACCGGGTCACCGTCTCGATGGTGGTGAACCCGAACGGGTCCAACAGCGAGCCGAGCTCCTGGTTGGCCACGTCCGACATGGCGGAGCTGATGACCAGGTAGCCCAGCACCAGCACCACCATGCCCACGTACACCGGGGCCATGCGGCGCGTGAGCGCGGCCAGTGAGAAGAACACCGTGCCCGCGAAGAACAGCGTGGGCCACACGCCCACCAGGTACGGCCACACGTAGGCGAGGGTCTGGTGCGGCGCGAGCTGCGTCTTGTCGACCAGCCACACGACGCCGGCGCCCACGAGCAGGCCGGGAATGATGGCCAGCATCAGTCCGGCGCTGAAGAGATACGCGCCCAGGAAGCGGCCGAGCAGGTACGGCGTCTTCTTCACGTTCTTCGTGAAGATGAGCATCCACGTCCCGTGGCCGAAGTCCTGGTGCGCGGCCTGTCCGAAGATGGCCGCGACCATGAAGAGGCCGAACAGGGCGATGGTGGTGGTGAATCCCAGGAGCGTGTGCGGGCTGTTGGCCAGCACGCGCTCGGAGCCGGAGCTGGCGGAGACGCTGCGGAAGACGCCACCGGTGGCCATCATCAACAGCATGCCGGCGCCCGCCAGCACGGCGGCGTAGATCCAGGTCGAGAGCATCTTGACCCGGCGCCGCAATTCGAATGTCACGAGAGCGCTGAACATGGGGTGTCCTCGCTCACGCCTTCTTCGACGCGCGTGAGAGCGCGTGGAAGTAGACGTCTTCCAGGTCGGGGCTCGCGGGCTCGAAGCCCGCCGGTGCGCTCTCCGCGTGGACGTGCACCAACCGCTGGCCGGCCACGCGTCTTACCGCGATGACCTCCAGCTCCTTCGTCAACGCGTCCAGTTCCTCCTGCTTCGTGACGAAGCGCTTCCACACGCGCCCTTGCAGCGCGTCCACCAGTCGCAGCGGGTGTCCGCTGGCCACGACGTTGCCCTGGGCGAGGATGGCCATGTTCTGGCAGAGGTCCGCCACGTCCGAGACGATGTGCGTGGACAGGAGTACCACGACGTCCGCGCTGATCTCCGCGAGCAGGTTGTGGAAGCGGAAGCGCTCGGCCGGGTCCAGGCCGGCGGTGGGCTCGTCGACGATGAGCAGCTTGGGGTCTCCCAGCAGCGCCTGGGCGATGCCGAAGCGCTGCTTCATGCCGCCGGAGAAGCCGCCGAGCCGTCGGTCCCTGTGCTCCCACAGGTTCGTCTTGGTGAGCAGCGCCTTCACCGCGTCATGGCGCGCGCCGCGCTGAGACAGGCCCTTGAGCTGCGCGAGGTGGTCCAGCATGTCCCAGGCCGTCACCTTGGGATACACGCCGAAGTCCTGGGGCAGGAAACCCAGCACGTCGCGCAGCTTGTCCTTGTCGCGGCGCACGTCGATGCCGTCGAAGGTCATCGTTCCGCCGTCGACGTCCTGCAGCGTGGCGATGCTGCGCATGAGCGTCGACTTTCCGGCACCGTTGGGGCCGAGCAGTCCGAACATGCCGCGCGGAATGGTGAGGGAGACGTCGTGCAACGCCCGCGTTCCATTGGGGTACGTCTTGGACACGCCTTCGAGTCGGAGCTCCATGTCGGGCATCAACCTAGCCCATCCGTTACCATGCGCTCCATGTTCTCGCCGCGTTGGAGTCCCTGCCTCGCGCCCGTCCTCTTGCTGTGCGCGTGTGGAGAGGGGGAGCCGGTGATGTTGGAGGCAGCGGCGGCCGACTGTGGGAGCGCCGAGCCCCTGCGCCTGGAGCGCCTGCCGGTGGGCAGCATGGTGCTCAACTCCTATTTCCTCCAGGAGGAGGCCGCACGCGACGTGCGCCGTGGGCTGCATGAGTCACCCATCGTCGAGGAGGTGTTGGCCAAGGCGGCGGCGCTCGGCGCCGTGGCGCTGCGGACCAATGGCCACAACGAAGCGCCGGAGAAGGTGGGCGACAGCACCATCCAGGTGGGGCCGCTCCAGTACGACGAGGTCGCCCTGCGAGGGTTGGACCGGCTGCTCGCCCGCGCGCGAGTGCATGGCGTCAGGCTGGTGCTCACGCTCGGCAACTACTGGGATGCCTACGGTGGCACTCGCCAGTATGTGACGTGGGCGGGGCTGCCTTCTCCCATTCAGGGCGACCCGCGCTTCTTCACCGACCCCGTCGTCGTGGCGCTCTACAAGGAGCACATCGCGCGGATGTTGGAGCGGGTGAACACGGAGGATGGCATCCGCTATGGCGACCATCCGGCGGTGCTCGCGTGGGAGCTGCTCAACGAGCCGCGCGGCCGGGGCCTGGACGCGGAGGGCGCGCGCATGCGGGCGTGGGTGGATGAGGTGGCGCGCGAGGTGAAGTCCCGCGCGCCAGGCCACCTGGTGGGGACGGGAGAGGAGGGCTTCGAGCCGTCGTCGGAGGGTTACGACGGCGCCTTCTGGGCTCGCGCGGGCACGACGATGCTGCGCACGCCCGGCTCCAGCTTCACGCGCAACACCGCGTCGCCGTACATCGACTTCGCGTCGGTGCACTTCTATCCGGAGTCCTGGGGCCTGGACGACGCGGACATGGCCGAGGCGGGAGCGCGGTGGATTCGCGAGCACGCGGACATCGCCCGGGGGCTGGGCAAGCCACTGTTCGTGGGCGAATTGGGGCTGCGCAACGAAGGGGCCCTGGATTTGTCCCAGCGCCGCGCGCTGTATCGCGGCTGGCTGGAGTGCATGCGCAAATCAGGCGTGGGCGCTGGCGCGCTGTGGATGTTCGCCAACGACGCGCGGCCCGACGCGTGGGACGAACACACGTTCTACTTCCGCGATGGCACGCGGCCGGAGGACCCGGCCAACCGCTATGCCGACCTCGTCGTGGAAGCGGCGGGCGCGGCGAGGCCCTGACACACGAAGGCCCGGTTGGGAGTCGTGCTCCCACCGGGCCAAAGGTGTCACGACAGTGACGGGGACTCAGTACGCGACGTGCACGTGGTCGCCGTGGCCACCGATGGCGCCAATGGGCGTGCCGTTCTTGATGCCGCCCTTCGGGTCATAGAACAGCTCGGTGGGCTTCGTGCCCGCAAGGCGCGTGTAGTACTCGGCCATCTTCGCCGGGCTGCCCGCCACGTCGATGGCGCGGCCCTTGTAGTGGTACGAGCCCGGCGTGTGCTGGCCACCCGTGGTGGAGGTGATGGTGAGCCCCATCTGCCGGGCCAGGTTCGACGCGAAGTCGAGCTTCTGGCGGTTGGTGCCGTTCACCGGGAAATTGCCCGGGACGCCGCCGGGGCCCTTGGTGCCATCCGGCTTGCCGTCCCACATGTCCTGGTTGCGCGAGTTGAAGATGGAGCGGCCCGTGTTGTTGCCCACGACGCCGTCCGCCTTCAGCCCGTGCTGCTTCTGGTAGGCCGTCACCGCCGCCTTCGTCTTCGCGCCGTAGATTCCGTCCGCCGTGCCGGGGTTGTAACCGGCCTTGGCCAGGGTCTTCTGCAGCCGCGTCACATCCGAACCGCGCGTACCGACCTGGAGCATGGAGGGCCTCTTTCTCTCGCCGAAGGCGGAAGGCTTCGTACAAGAGGGTTATCGGTGCCCATGTCCGTGAGTTGCGGCTTAAGTGGGATAAAGCGGGGAATGTCTGTTTTTAGACCCTGCTTGAAAATGTCGCGTCACACCGAAATGAGGCCCTTGCGGATGCCCTCGGTGACGGCCTCGACGCGGTTGGTCACCTCGAGCTTCCGGTAGATGTGCTCCAGGTGGGTGCGGATGGTGGCCTTGCTGAGGCTGAGGAGGCGGGCGGCTTCGCTGTTGGAGACGCCCTTGGCGATGAGCTGGAGGATTTCGCGCTCGCGGTCCGACAGGGGCTTGAGCAGGGGCTCTTCGAGGGAGGGGTTCGCCGCGGCGGGAGTGGGGGCCGCGGGAGGAGGCGACGCGGGCTCGGAAGGGATGGGGGTGGCATCCGGGTCGACGCGGAAGTGACGCAGCAGTCTGCGCGCGAGGTTGGGCTGGATGACGGTGCCGCCCGCGCGGACTTCCTTGATGGCCTCGATGATCTTGTCGACCGGCGAGCCCTTGAGCATGTAACCGGATGCCCCGGCCTTCACGGCCTCGAGGACTTTGTCCTCCTCGTCGAAGATGGTGAAGATGAGGATCTCCATCTTCGGGTAGACGGCCTTGATTTCGCGCGTCACGTCGATGCCGCTCATGCGGGGCAGGCCCAGGTCCAAGAGCAGGACGTCGGGCATGACGCGGGGGACTTCCTCCAGGGCGGCCTCGCCGGACAGCGCGGTGCCGACGATGTCGATCTCCGCGTGGCCCTCGAAGAGGCGCAGCTGGTTCTTGAGGATCTTGGTCTGGTCTTCCACGACGAAGACGCGGATGGGCGGCTGCGCGGGAGTGGAAGGAGGCTGCGGGGCATCCACGGGGGCTCCGGTCATGTCGGGGGGCTGGGGAGGGAGAAGGCCACCTGGGCGCCCGAGCCCGGTGACGAATCCACGATGAGCTGGCCGCCGAGCTTCATGGCGCGCTCGCGCATGTTCAGCAGGCCGTAGTGTCCGCGCGGGGTGCGCTGCGGGTCGAAGCCCTTGCCGTTGTCGTGGACGATGAGGTGCACGTGCTCCTCGGCGTAGTCGAGCTTCACCTGCACGAGCTTCGCCTCGGCGTGTTTCACCGCGTTGGAGAGGCACTCCTGGAGGATGCGGAAGAGGGCGAGCTGCGTGTCGGGGGACAGCTTGCGCTGCGGGCCCGTGCGCTCGAACTGGATGGACAGGCCCGTGCGCTCCTGGAACGTCTTGGCGTAGTCCTCCAGGCCCTGCGACAGCTCGAAGTCCTCGCGCATCATTTGCAGGCTGCGGCGCAGCTCGTCGATGGACTCCTCGGCGGTGGCCTTCAGCTCGCGAATCTCCGAGCGCAGTCCGTCCTCGTTCGCGAGGTTCAGGATGTACTCCGCCTGGATGATCATCGACGAGAGCGAGGCGCCCAGGCCGTCGTGAATCTCGCGCGCCAGCCGGTTGCGCTCCTCCACCACGGCCAGCTCCTTGAGGTCTCCCTGGAGGGCCACGACCTCGCGGTGCGCGGCGGCCTCGCGCTCGTTCAGGTACACGAGCACGTAGACGATGATGAAGTTGAGCGCCAGGTACCAGAGCAGCGTGAGCAGCTCCACCGCCGTCACGGAGCGGTTGAGGAGCAGGTCCAGCCGCGTGGTGATCGGCAGCGCCAGCAGTGGCGGCAGGATGGCGAGCGGCTTGGGGTAGAGGATGGAGAAGAGGGTGGTGAAGAGCAGCTGCGTGGCCAGCAGGGGGCTCTGGAGGCCACCTCCCACCACGGGCTTGGCGATGAGCACCACGAGGATGACCAGGTCCAGGCACAGCGTGGTGTACGTCACCCAGCGGCCGGCCTTCGGGTGGTCGATGACGAGCAGGTTCGCGACGCTGTAGAGCAGCATCGTGAAGTAGCCCAGGAAGGAGAAGGCTCCGGTGAGACCGAAGTAGCCGCTCCAGGTGGGCACCGCCAGGATGAGCAATCCCAGCGTGAGGAACATCATTCGCGCATAGAAGAGGGCGCGGGCCCGGGCGACGAACCGGTCCTGTTCCCAGGACGCGGTGGCCTGCTCCGTGGAGACGCTGTCCGTCAGCTTGCGGCGCAGGAGGACCTCGCGCACTCGCGCGCGGAGGTCATTGGCCGGGGTCTCCTCGCCGAGGGCGAGATTCGAATTCATTGGGTGGCAGCTTACGAGAGCCGCCGGGTGTGCGGGAATCCCTGGGGTGCTTCGCCCACCTCCCCGGCGGGCGGGGAGGCATGCGAGACGGCGTTGTCACCGGGGGGATGAGGGCTGCATGCAGACCTTGCGGGCCTCGGGCTTGTGGTTGAACACGTAGGTCAGCCGGTCCGTGGATTCGCCGGTGCGCTCGTCGAAGAGGGGCGTGCCGCCCGCGTACATGGTGCCCTCGGCGTTGCCGTACTCGTCCAGCTTGTGCTTCTTGAGCCAGCGGTCCACGCAGGACTCGAGCGCGGCCCGGTGGGCCTCGGGGGTGCCGGTCTCCTTGAGGGTGCGCTGGGGAGGCGTGGCCGCGTCGGGCGTGCCGGACGTGAGCGTGCCGGAGTCGGCGGTCGCCTTCTCGGAGCCGGTGGGCGCGGCCTCCTGGAGCGCCTGGCCACTGTCGGCGGGGAACTTCGCCGCTTCGGGCGAGCCCTGGGCGTCAGCCGCCGGCAGCGATGCGTCCGCGGGGCCCTGGGCCTCGCCGGTGTTCTTGTGGCAACCGTGGACGAGCAGCAGGGTGGTGGAAAAGACGAGCACGCAGGTCAGGTTTCTCATATGTCCTGGCTGTGGAAAGGGCGCCTGCGCCCAACTGTTGACAGGTGCGACGCAGGGTCCCGCACGTTATTCGCATCCGCCCTCGCGGAGCAGCAATCGATGCACGGCCCAGAAGAGCACCACCATCCCCGGATTCCCCACGCCTCCCGCATCGAGCGCTCGCGGGTGCTCGTCGTGGGAGCAGGCGGGCTTGGCTGCCCGGCCTCGCTGGCGCTGGCCCAGGCCGGTGTCGGCCACCTGACGCTGGCGGACCCGGACCGGGTCGACATGACGAATCTGCCCCGGCAGCTCTGGCACCGCGCGCAGGACGTGGGGCGCAACAAGGCGGAGTCCGCGGCGGCGGGGCTCATGCGGGCCTTCCCCGCGCTGACGACGGACGTGCTTCCGGAGCGCGTGGACGCGGACAATGTGGAGGGACTGTTCCGCGCGCATGACGCCGTCATTGATGCCACCGATGGCGTGGGGACGAAGTTCTTCCTCTCGGACGTGGCGGTGCTCACGGGCGTCCCGCTCGTCTACGGAGGCGTGCTGCGGATGCAGGGGCAGGCGATGCGGGTGGAGCCCCAGGGGCCCTGTCTGCGCTGCCTCTATGAATCGCCGCCTCCACCAGATTCGGTACCCACGTGCGCGCAGGCGGGAGTGCTCGGCTCGCTCGCGGGGATGGTGGGTTCGGTGCAGGCGCTGCTGGTGCTGGAGTTGCTGGCCGGCGCCGCGCGCCGTGTGCCAGGTGAGGCCACGCTGCACGTGCTGGATGGGAACACGCTGCTGGGACGGCGTACGCGCGTCGAGCGGGCCGAGGACTGTCCAGGCTGCCGCATCACCGCTGTTCCGACGTTCCCCGAGGAGGGCACGGCATGCGCGCGCTGAGGGCGGAGGCGCGGCCATGAGGCCAGCGACGGCGATGTCGGGCCTCCTCGATGTTCTCCAGGTACAGCGCCCTGCTCGTCGGTGCGCGGAGGCACGGCCATGAGCTCGGCGACGGCGATGTCGGGCCTCCTCGATGTTCTCCAGGTACAGCGCTCTGCTCGTCGGTGCGCGGAGACACGGCCATGAGCGAGGTGCCGGCGACGCTGGACATCACTCGCGAGGTCTGCCCGATGACCTACGTGCGCACCAAGCTGCGCCTGGAGGCGCTGGAGTCGGGGGCGTTGCTGGAAGTGTTGCTCCGGGGCACCGAGCCGCTGAAGAACGTTCCCCGCAGCGCGCGCGAGGAGGGGCATGAAGTCGTCTCCCTCGAGTCGCGCGACGATGGAACGCACCGATTGGTGCTCCGCAAGCAGGGAAGGTGAGTGAGCCATGGCGACGATTCGGATTCCCTCGACGATGCGGACGCTGACGCGCAATCAGGCGGAGGTCAGCGCCTCCGGCGCCACCGTGCGCGAGGTGCTGACGGATTTGGACGCGCGCTACCCCGGCATCGGCTCGCGACTGCTGGACGAGCGCGGCGCCGTCCGGCGCTACGTCAACGTCTTCCTCAATGAGGAGGACATCCGCGCCCTGCGCGAATTGGACACACCGGTGAAGGACGCGGATCGGCTCACCCTCATCCCGGCGATGGCGGGAGGGTGACGTCGCATGGCCCTGCGTGAAGATCAGATCCTCCGTTACTCGCGGCAGATCCTCCTGCGCGAGGTGGGCGGTCGAGGCCAGGAAGCGCTCCTGTCCGGCGGCGCGCGCGTGGACGCCACGGGCGCTTCGGGGATGACGGCGGCGGCGTATCTGGCGGGGGGAGGATCACCCGTGGCCGGGGTGGGCTCGCTGACGCTGGGGCCGTGGGCTCCAGGCTTCCTCATGTCGGCGACGGACGTGGGTCAGCCCGTGGCGGTGACGCTGGCCCGCGAGGTGGCGGCGCTCAACCCGGACGCGGCGAATCCGGAGCGTGGCGGCGGACTGCTGGCGGAACTGCCCACGGCGTGGAGCGGGGATGCCCCCTGGGTGGCGCTCTGCGGCGATGGCGCTCGGGCCGGCGTGGTGTTCCGGGGCGCGAAGGGCTGCGTCTGGTGCTTCGGAGAAACGGTGCGGCACCTGGGGCCGCCTCCCGATGGCGCGCTGGGCGTGGCGCTCGGGACGCTGGGCGCCATGGTGTTCCAACGTCTCCAGCTGGTCCTGGAGCCGGCCCTGGGCGGCCGCTGGTTGGTGCCCCCGGGAGGGCTGGAGGAGATGGACGTACGCCAGTGCTCGCGCTGCGCCTCGCGAGCCGAGCCTTCTTCGCCGTGATGCCCTGGTCGGATCCGCGCTGGCCGGAGGCGGTCCGTCGCGAAGTCATCCAGCACCTGGAGTCGTGCTACCCGCTGGAGGGCTGCGGAGTGATCCTCCACGCTCCCGGGGATGGCTCCTGGCGGGTGTGCCCCCTGCGCAACGCGTCCCCGCGCCCGGTACACGCCTATGCCTTCGCCCCCGAGGAGTGGCTGGCGGTGTGCCTCCAGGCGGAAACACGGGGAGAGCAGGTCGTAAGTGTGTTCCACTCCCATGTAGACGGGCCTCCCACTTTTTCGAGCGAGGACCGCTCCCTGGCCGCCCCCGCCGGGCATCCGCTCCTACCGGGAGTTTCCTATCTCATCGCATCCGTACACCGAGGCTGTGTCTCCTGGGTGTCCGAGTACGTGTGGAGGGATGGAGATTTTCAGACGTGACGGGTCTGAAAAGACCATTGCAAGAACGAAAAAGCCCAGTATGCGCAAGCACTTGACCGCCTGTTACCCCTACCTGCGGAAAGGTGCGCCTGAATTGTCAAGTGAGTGGGTTTTCGTCTATAACCACGTCCATCTTCTGGATCTGCGGCGTCCACCGCGGCGTGCAAGAAGCGCTCCGGACGCAGGGAGTTGAAAACCCTTATGGCCTCCAACACTGGATTCACCCTCTGGCTGACCGGCATGTCCGGGACCGGTAAGAGCACCACTGCCGCTTACATCGCGGCGCGGCTCCGTCAGGTCGGCCGCAACGTGGAGATCCTCGACGAGGGGGAGCTCGCCGACGAGCTGTGGGCGGGGTTGGGTGATTCGAAGGATGAGCGCAACACGATCGCCGGTCGTCTCGGCTTCGTGGCGAACGTCCTGACGCGCAATGGTGTCGCCGCCCTGGTGCCCTGCGTGAGCCCCTACAAGGGGAAGCGTGAGGAGAACCGCCGCGCCATCGGTCGCTACGTGGAGGTCTACGTCGACTGCCCCACCGAGAAGCTCATCGAGCGCGACAGCACGGGGCGCTACAAGAAGGCGCTCAACGGGGAGATCCCCAACTTCATCGGCATCACCGAGCCGTACGAGCCGCCCAACTCGCCGGAAGTCACCATCCACTCCGACGTGGAGTCGGTGGAGGACGGCGCCGCGAAGATCTTCCAGTCGCTGCTGGACCTCGGCTACATGACCACCGAGGAGCTGAAGATCATCACCGGCAAGAAGATGAAGGCCAACCCGCTGCCGGCCAAGGGCGAGCGGGCGGAGAAGGCCGAAAAGCCCGAGAAGGGCGGCGGTGCCAAAGCCCGTCGGGCGGAGGAGCCGAAGGTGGCCGCCAAGGTGAAGCCGGCCAAGGCGGACAAGGCGGACAAGGGCGCGAAGTCGCGTCCCGCCACGCGCGCTGCCCGCGTTGCGAAGCCGGCTCCCGCGGGGAAGAAGCCCGCGAAGGGCAAGTCCCGCTGAAGAGGGGGGCCGGACACGGCCCTCGTTCCACTTCAAGTCAAGGGCTCCAGGTTGCCGCGCGATGCGCGTGCAATCCGGGGCCCTTTCGTTTTAGGAGTCCCCCATGCTGAGCCCCGAGCGAATCCAGGCCCTGTGTGAGTCGTCGCGTCCCAAGCTGGAGGCCATGCGCGCCGCGCTGCGCGCCCATGGAAGTGCGCTGGTGGCCTTTTCGGGAGGCGTGGATTCGACCTTCGTCCTGAAGGTGGCCGTGGAGGAGCTGGGCGAGCGTGCCCTGGCGCTCACGGCGCTGTCCGCCTCGGTGGCCCCCGAGGAGGCGCAGGAGGCGCGGGAGCTGGCGGAGAAGATGGGGGCCCGGCACGTCGTCCTGGGCAGCAACGAGCTGGCCAATCCGCAGTACGCGGCCAACCCCACCAACCGCTGCTACTTCTGCAAGACGGAGCTGTACGACATCTGCGAGGTCCAGCGGAAGGAGCTGGGGCTGGCGGTGGTGGTGGACGGCTTCAACGCGGACGACTTCAAGGACCACCGGCCGGGGCACAAGGCGGCGCGTGAGCACGCGGTGCGCTCTCCGCTGGCGGAGGCCGGGCTGACGAAGGAGGAGATTCGCGCCTGGAGCCAGTTCCTGGGGCTGCCCACGTGGGACAAGCCGCAGATGGCGTGCCTGGCGTCGCGGATTCCGTATGGCACGGCGGTGACGCGGGACAGGTTGCTGCAGATCGCCGCGGCCGAGTCGGAGCTGCGCAAGCTGGGCTTCCGGCAGTTCCGCGTGCGCTACCACAGCGACGTGGCGCGCCTGGAAGTGGCCGCCGAGGAGTACGAGCGGTTCCTCGTCGCGGACGTGCGCCAGCGGATCAACACCGCGTTCCTGGCGCTGGGGTTCAAGTTCGTGGCGTTGGACCTGGAGCCGTTCCGCTCCGGCCGCCTGAACGAGGCCGCTGGCGTGACGAAGCCCGCGACCCAGGGGGCCACGGGCTTCGCACTGCCGGTCGTGAGCTGAGGGATTACTTGGGAGACAGTGTGGCGCGCAGGGTGCCCGGGATCCGATCTCCGAAGGGGCGGCCGAGCATCACGAGGCCCTCTACCTGGTAGATGCCTGGGAGGGGGAAGCCCATGGCGTCGGTGTATCCCGGGAAGTTCGCACTCTCGGCCATCGATAGCTCAAGTGCAGCCCCATCGAAGCCCCAGAGGGAAAGGTTCCGCACACGGAGTCCAACGGCGGGGCCCCCTTTAGCGACGATGAAGTTGAGTTCGTGGGCCGACAGCGTCCGTGCGACGCGCTCATTCAGGACGGCGGAGTAGGCCCCTCCGAACTGGACCGATACGGGGCTGGTCGTCACCATCAGATGAGAGCCAAACGAGGAGTCGTTGCCCTGGCGCACCTGGGCGGACTCGAAGCTGATGGCGAACGGCACCGTCTTCCCTGTCAGTTCATAAAGCTCGGAGCTGGGAGGTATCGGCGAGTTCGTGAAGTCCAGGGTGCCCGCGAGCCAGCCACCCGTGTCCACGCTGAAGCCCACGTCCGTGGTGCCCTCGGCGGGCGTCTTGAAGAGGAAGCGCACCGTGCGCGCTTCTCCCTCGGCGACCGTGAAGGACAGGGGGTTGGGGGAGATGAGCGTCGCGGGAATCGACTGACCCGGTGCGCCGACACGCTCGATGTGCCACTCGCCCTGGAGTTGGATGGTGTACCCACCCGCCGGAAGCTGCACGGCCACTGTGTCCGCGGACGTGTCGGTGATGGTGTGGTTCTTCGGCCCGGTGATGTCGAACGTTGCCCCGACCAGACGGAACGTCTGGCCACTCGTCCCCGTGGTGATCAACGGCACCTGGATGACGCCCTCGGACTCGGGCACGTCGTCCAGGCCCGTCCCGGACGACCCGCCGCAGGCCGCGACGAGCAGGGTGAGAAGCAATGCGCTCAGGTTCAACTTCTTCATTTTCATGGTCTCCACTGGAGCGATGAACCGTAGGAGTACGGGGTGATCGCGTCAAACGACGGGGAGTGCCCCGGGATGAGTCCGCGCGTGCCCTGGAGGCTGGTAGAACACGCGGTCGCAAGATGCCTCGCGAGCGCACAGTGACGTCGAGACGGTCCTCGGTGCTGACGAATCCTCAGAGGGTCGTGGCGCTGCTGATCACGGTGCTCTCGCCGAGGGGCGCACTGGCCGCTGAGTACGTGGACTCTCCGTACCGGGACCGCAGTGCCTTCTCGCTGATCCTCGGCCCGGGCGCCTCCTATACGGAGTTGATCGACAGCGGGGATGCCGAGGTGGTGAAGGGGCTGGACGCGCTGCTCGACGTGGGGGCCAGCCTCACGGTGGGTTACGACGGGGACGAGGTCTTCGTGCTGATCCGCGGCAGCCTCCGGGAGCCGGATCTCTCGCTGGTGGGGGGCTTCCGGAGCGTCTTCGGGGACGAGTCCTGGCAGTCCTTCGTGGATCTCGGCGCCGTCGTGCGTCCGTTTTCTGGGCCGTGGGTGGGGCCTCGCGTAGCGTTGGGCCTGCGACACACCTTCTCGGAGCGGTTCGCGGTGTACGGGGGACTCGGGCTCACGCTCGGGTTCGGATCCGGACTGCGCGCCGATGCCGAGGGCTTCACCGGGCTGCAGTGGATCTTCCCGGTAGGCGGATCCGAGTGAAAATCTTGCGATCAAATAGGTCTGTGAGATGGTGTGCGCATCTGTAGGAGGTTGCGCACTTGGACATGAATCCCCGTCTCACTTCGGTGGTCTTCCGGCTGAACCGCGAGAAGCTCGATGCTCTGAAGGAGCTGTCGCGCACCACCCGCATCCGTCAGAGCGAATACCTCCGAGAGGCCATCTCGGATCTGCTGGCGAAGTACGAAGAGCGCCTCGTCGACTGATCAGCGCGAGGATCCGCCGCGTGTCACCCGGGTAGGAAGGGTGGCTCCAGCGGCAGCCCTGGAGGGTGGAGACGCTCCGGGGCGGTGAAGGGATCCACTCCAGGAGGGTAGCGGACCTCCCAGAGCATCAGGCCGTGAGCGGGCGCCTTGAAGCCCTCCATGGCCGCCCCCGTCTCCAGGGCCGCGAGCCACGCCTCTTCTGGCAGCAGCCCCGCCGCCACCTTCAGCGCGCCACCCACCACGTAGCGCACCTGGTAGCGAGCAAAGCCGTCCCCGGTCAGCCTCACCTCGTAAAGGCCACCGCCCCGCTCGTGCAGGGTGGCGGACTCCAGCGTGCGCGGCTTGCGGGGGCTGGACTTCTCATGGAAGGCGATGAAGTCCCTCGTGCCCGCCGCCATGGCGAGCAGCTCCGCCACCCGCTCGGGTGTCACCGTCGCGCCTCGTCCCTGGAGCCCCGCTTCGCCCGCCACGTCGAGCGAGTAGGGCGCCCACTCCGGCGACGGCGCTTCGCCGCCCAGCCACAGTCGATATCGATACTCCTTGCCGCTCGCGCTCCACTGGGCATGGAAGGAGCCGGGCCGGCGCACCAGGCACAACCCGAGCCCCGCGGGCAGGTGCGGGGGCAGTCGCTGGGCGAGCGACTCGGGTGAGTCTCCCGCCTCCAGCCGGACGCTCACCACCTGCATTCGCGCATGGACGCCCCGGTCTGTCCGCCCCGAGGGCATCACCGTCGCGGGCACGCCCACCGAGCGCAGGGCCCCCTCCAGGGCCTCCTGGACGGTGGGGCCTTCCGGCTGGCGCTGGAACCCGCGGAAGTTTCCGCCGCGGTACCAGATCCACAGTGCGACAGGAATCCGCTTGGAGGTCGAAGTAAGCACGGCGTTGCGAGGGCGCGGGGTAACACGGGATAATCGCGCGTGAAATGGCAGCTGGACAAGAACTCGCGGCGGACGTGGATGGGCAGTGGCTCTTCCGACATGGAGACCTGGTCCTTGGACCGGTGAGTGGCTCCCAGATCGTGGAGAAGCTCAAGACGGGCGAGTTGACGCCCGATTCCCCTCTGGCCCTGGCCGGCGAGAGGGACTTCCACCCCATTAAAGATGTGGAGCCCTTCAAGGTGCACGTGGCGCTCTCCGAGGCACGGGTGCGCGTGGACGCGGCCGTCCTGGTGGAGCGGGAGAAGAACCGCAAGCGGGTGATGGTGCTCGGCGGCGTCGCGGGTGCGCTGGCGCTGGTGCTCGGCAGCGCGGGCCTGCTGCTGGCGCGCAACGCCGCGGTGCACGGCTGGTTCGGAGAGGACGAGTTCGAGGGCATCGAGATGGAGGCCCCCGTCATCCGCGTGGCGCAAGCGCGCCAGGACAACGAGGAACTCTTCGATTACCCCACGCAAGGCTCCGCCCGGCCGACCAAACCCGGGGAGACGGGCACGACGAAACCCGCGAACGGCACGGGCAAGCCCACGGCGGTGGCCTCCGCGTCACGCACGGAGGACCGCAAGCCGCCGCGTCCCTCGGGGAGCGTGAACACGGACGCCGAGGGCATGGAGGTGGCGCAGCAGTTCGACCAGTCCGCCATCAACCGCATCGTCGCGGGCAACAAGTCCACGCTCTTCAAGTGCTTCAAGGAGGAGGCCGAGCGCAGTCCCGGGCTGGCCACGAAAATCCCCCTGGAGTTCGTCATCGGCAACGACGGCAAGGTCAACAAGCTGTGGGTGGACAACCCCCAGTTCAAGAAGGGCCCACTCTACGACTGCCTCTTCACGGAGCTGCAGAAGTGGCCGTTCCGGGCCTACGACGGAGAGCGGGCGACGGTGGGCCTGTCGTTCAATATCGGCAAGCGGGGGTAGGGCCACTTTCTTGCCCACCTCGCGGGCATGCCGCATACCGGGGCCATGTCCGCCGCATCCGTTGCCGAGACCGAAATCGCGAAGAAAGCGCTGAGCGTGCCGCCGGGGACGTTCCGTCACACCGTGCTGATGGCCGCCAAGCGCTTCAAGTCCACCTGGGCCGAGCTGGGCAAGTTGCTCGTGACGGTCCGGGACGAGGCGAAGTTCGAGGAGTGGGGCCACCCCACCTTCGAGGCCTACTGCCTCAAGGAACTGCACATCAAGAAGCAGACGGCCCTCAAGCTCACCCGTTCCTTCAGCTTCCTGGCCAAGCACGAGCCCGAGGAGGAGCTGCGGGCTCAGGAGTTCCCTGAAAAGGCTCCGGCCTTCGAGGTCATCGAAGTGCTGGCCGACGCCGAGGAGCGGGGCCAGTTGTCACCCACTGAATACAAATCCCTACGTGACAGCATCTGGAGCCCGGAGAAGTCTCCGACGGAGCTGAAGAAGGAGTTCACCGAGCGCTTCCCCCGTCCGCCGCCCGAGCCGCCGCCCGAGAGCCTCCAGGTGCGAAAGCTGGCGTCGATGGCTCGGAAGCTCGCCAGCGAGCTGGCGGGGTGCCGCAAGATTCCGAACGCTGTTGCCGAGCGGGCAGCCGCCCTGGCGGACGACGTGGAAGAGCTCGCCGCGGGCGTGACGGACGCCTGAGCCACTGTTACTGAACGCTCACCCGTTGCGGAGGCTGTACGCTCCGTAACGGGCCCGCACCGTTGGGCTTCCTGCCCAGGGGGGAGGGCCCTATAGTGGTTATGGGCCCCCATGTAGGTGGGCCCGGCGGCTGTTCGAGACGTGGGCAGGCCGTTTGGGTTGGGGAGCGGTGGACGGCGAAGTGGCTCCGGGGGAACCGGGGTCGGCGAACTCGGAGGCGGCAGTGAAGAAGGAGCACCACGTCAACCTGTCCTGCTCGTTCTGCGGAAAATCGCAGCGCGAGGTCCGCAAACTGATTGCGGGACCTACGGTCTACATCTGCGATGAGTGCATCAAGCTCTGCAACGACATCATCGCGGATGAGAACGAGCGTGAAGAAGGCAAGCCTCAGGTCAGCCTGCCAACGCCTTCGGAAATCAAGGCGTTCCTCGATGAGTACGTCATCGGGCAGGACCAGGCCAAGAAGGTACTCGCCGTAGCGGTGTACAACCACTACAAGCGAATCTACCAGAAGAAGCCTTCGGCTCGACCGCGCCCTGGCGTGAAGAGTCCATCGGGCGAGGAGGTGGAGCTCAGCAAGAGCAACATCCTGCTCATCGGCCCCACGGGCAGCGGCAAGACGCTGCTGGCGCAGTCGCTGGCGCGCTTCCTCAACGTCCCCTTCACCATCGCGGACGCCACCAGCCTCACCGAGGCCGGCTACGTGGGTGAGGACGTGGAGAACATCATCCAGAACCTGCTCCACAACGCCGACTACGACGTGGAGAAGGCGGCGCGCGGCATCGTCTACATCGACGAGATCGACAAGATCGCGCGCAAGGGCGACATGCCCAGCGCGACCCGCGACGTGGGCGGTGAAGGCGTGCAGCAGGCGCTCTTGAAGATCATCGAGGGCACGCGCGCCAATGTCACCCCGAGGGGTGGCAAGAAGTACAACCAGCAGGAGTACGTGCAGGTCGACACGACGAACATCCTGTTCATCTGTGGCGGCGCGTTCCACGGCATCGACGGCGTCATCAAGCGCCGCGTGGGCGAGAAGGGCCTGGGCTTCGGGGCGCGAATCTCGCACCGCGAGGACCGCAGCGTGGGCGAGCTGCTGGCGCTGACGGAGCCGGAAGATTTGATGAAGTTCGGGATGATTCCCGAGTTCATCGGTCGTCTGCCGATGATCGCCACGCTGAATGATTTGAAGGAAGAGGACCTGGTCACCATCCTCGCCCAGCCGAAGAACGCGCTGGTGAAGCAGTACCAGAAGCTCTTCGAGATGGAGAAGGTGAAGCTGACCTTCACGAAGGAGGCGCTGCGCGCCATCGCTCGCGAGGCGATGCGCCGTCACTCCGGAGCGCGTGGCCTGCGCGCCATCCTCGAGGACGCGATGCTGGAGATCATGTACGACGTGCCGTTCCGCGAGGGCGTCAAGGAGTGCAAGATCACCGAGACGGTCATCACCCGTCACGAGGCACCCCAGCTCGTCATGGAGAAGGAGAAGAAGACGGCCTAGCCGCCGCGCTGCTTCTCTGCTGTTCCGGCCCCTCCTTCCCGTGTGGAACGAGGGGCCTTCTCATGTCCGGCGTCAGGCGGTGGAGCCCTTGGGCGCGGGGAGGGTGATGATGAACTCCGCGTACTCGCCGAGGACGCTCTCCACCCGAATCTCGCCCTGATGCTCCTGGACGATGTCGTGGCAGAGCGACAGGCCCAGGCCCGTGCCGGAGCCGGCGGGCTTGGTGGTGAAGAACGGGTCGAACAGCTTCTCGCGAATCTCCAGCGGAATGCCCGGCCCGTTGTCGCGCACGCGCAGCTCCACGCGGTCTCCCTGGCGGCGGGTGGAGACCTGGACGCGAGGGACGAAGCCCCCGTCGGCCTTTCGCTGCTTCTGCACCGTGGCGTAGAAGGCGTTGTCGAGGATGTTGATGAACAGGCGACTGATGTCGCCGGCCACCACCTCCACGGTGCCGACGGTGGCGTCCAGCTCCGTGTCCGTCTCCACGGTGGCCGCACCCTGACGGGCTCGCAGTCCCTGCACGGCCAGGTTGACGCTGTCGCGAATCAACATGTTCAGGTCCGCGCGGCTGCGCGAGCCCTCCGAGCGCCGCGAGTGTCGCAGCATCGTCTTGATGATTCCCGACGCACGTTGGCCGTGGGACTGGATGCGCTTGGAGTTCTGCTTCAAGTCCTCCAGCGTCTCCAGCACGTCCTCCGCCGTCGTGGCGTCGAACTTGTCCGTCATGCCCCGCAGCGTGGAGTCCAGCTCGGCGGCCAGCTTCGCGGACAGCTCCGAGAAGTTGTTCACGAAGTTGAGCGGGTTCTGCAGCTCGTGGGCGATGCCCGCGGTGAGTGAGCCCAGGGACGCCAGCTTCTCCTGTGCCACCAACTGCCGCTGCATCTCCTGGATGCGGCTGAGCGTGCCCGCCAGCTCCACGTTCTTGCTCTGGAGCTCCGCGGTGCGCTCATCCACGCGCCGCTCCAGCGTGTGGCTGTACTCCTCCAGGCTCGCGTACAGGCCCGCGTTCTCCAGGGAGATGGCGCCCTGGAAGGACAAGAGGCGCAGCACCTCCAGGCGCTCGGGGGTGAAGGCGCCTCGCGTCGCGTCGTTCTCCAGGTAGAGCACCCCCGTGAGCGAGCCCTGCTTCAGTAGCGGGCTGCACAGCACGGACTTCGGACGCGCGCTGCGGACGTACGGGTCCTCGGAGAAGGGCTCCTCCGCCGTCGCGTCATCCAGGAGCACCGTCTCCCCGGTGCGCACGACGTAGTGGACGATGGAGGCCGGCAGCGCCGTGGACGACTCCACCGGAACGGCCTGCCCTTGCAGCACGCGGGCTCCATCCACGGAGCCCTCCGCTTCGATGAAGAGGCCCGCGGGCTTCTTGAGGATGAGGAAGCCGCGCCGCGCGCCCGCGTTCTCGATGAGCAGCGTCATCAATTTGCGCAGCAGCTTGTCCAACACGATTTCGCCGGACAGCGCGCGCGCCGTCTTGAGCACCGACTCCAGGTCCAGCGCGGCCAGCGGAGTGCCACCGGACTCCTCGGTCCGAGGGAACTCTGGAGCCGAAGACGTCAGCAGGCGCGGATGCTCTCGCTCCATTCGCGAGACGAGGGCCCGAGCACCCCAGCGCAGATACGCGCTCCGTGCCTCTTCCAGATACGAACGGGCCACTCGCTCGCGACCCACGGACAGGTGGAAGTGCGCGGCCCGCTCGCAGGCCACGCCCTCGTCGAGCGACAACCCGTGCTCCCGGGCCAGCCGGATGGCCCGGTCATAGCCATCCGCTGCTTCGTCGGCGCGCCCGTCCACGCGTGCGCGCTCCGCGTCGAGCAGCTCCGCGCGCGCGCCGTAGTTCATCGGGGCGATGCGGGCCCAACCCCGCATCTGCTTGCGGAGGGTGTCGATGGCGCGCGAGGAGCGGATTCGCTCCAGCGGTCCCTTCGTGGGATGGAGCTGGAGGAGCGCCAGGCCCTGGAAGAACTTGTACCAGGGCAGGTACATCTGCCCCGCGATGAGCTCCACGCGCGCGTCCACCGCCGCCGCGCTCTCCAGCGCTCCGCTCGCATCACCCCACAACCAGCGCCGCATGGTGCGCATGACGTCGCAGGTGGCGATGCCGTTGGCATAACCGAGCTGGTGATACGGGGCGACGATGTCCTGCTCCCGGGCCTCCACGTCCCCGGTGAAGGCCCCCGTGAGCACGTCGAGCGTGTGCCGCGTGTACTGGAGGAAGGGCACGTTCTGGTGCCGGTGCGAGGCGAGGGCATCGATGAAGCGGTCGACGCGCGGGCCATGCTCTCCCAGTCCATCCCGTGCGATGAGCGACACGGCGCAGCCCGCGCTCGAGTTGTACGCGAAGTACTCGATGTCGCCTGTCTCCTGGCCCTTGCTCGCCCCGGCGAAGAAGTCGTCGATGCACGGCGACAGCGGCTCCTTCCAGTGCCGGATGAAGAGGTTGAAGACGAAGTGGACCATCGACCGCAGGCTCTCCGCGCCGAAGCGGTCCAACGTCTTCAATGCCAGCCGGCCGTAGCGGTATCCTTCCTCGGGATTGCCCAGGTGGACGCTGAGCATCAGGCCATAGCCCACGTAGCCGAAGGCCGCCGTGCCCGTCGCTCCATGACGGATGGAAATCTGGAGGTTGCGCAACACGACGAGCGGGAAGAGCAGCGGCCGGGCCATGAACGCGGCCGTGGCCAGCTTCATCATCACCCGCAGCGTGGCGAGCAGCAGCGGGTCCGTCAGCTCCGGAAGCGACTCCAGGTCCTCGGGCTTGCGCAGCCCCAGGTACATCTTCGTCTTCGCCACGGCGGCCAGGACATGCGCCTGTTTGGGCTTCGCCGGCAGGTGCTGCCCCAACGTCCCGAGGACCTTCAGCCCCAGGTCCACCGCGCGCTCGTGCTCACCCCGGTGCGAGTGACACTGGAGTCGCACCAGATGCACCCGCACCTGTTCGAGCCGGTCCACCGCGTGGGCCAGCGCCGTGCTGGCCAGCCGCTCCATCTGCTCGAAGTCCGCAGCGAGGTACGCCGCCTCGGCCGCTTCGACGTGCAGGTCGAACGCGAGCACGCGGTTCCACTTCCAGCCCTCGTCTCCGAGGAGCTGTCGACCTGTCGTCAGGAGCCGCAGCGCCGCGGCCCACGCACCGCGTGACTTGGCGCCGCGCCCCGCGCGCAGGTCCAGCTCCGCCACGCGGTTGCGCTCTTCCGCGTCCTTCAAGACGGGCAGGGCGAGGTGGAAGTGGCTGACGATGTCGGCGAGCTGCTCGTCCATCAGCTCGGGAGGGGTATGCCGCAGCAGCAGCCGGCCGATGCGCGCATGCACCTCCGGATGCTCGCTGACGGGCGTCAGCTCCAGGGCTGCCTGCTGGACGCGGTCGTGCGCGAACTGGAAGCTGTCGCTGCTCTCGGTATCGGCGAGCCGTTCGCCCACCGGTGCCACCAGCCCCGCCTGGAGCACTTCGTCCAGGGCCTCTTCCGCCTGCTCCGGCGAGCGCTCCAGAACGACGGCGAGGTTGCGCAGCGTGAAGGTATGGCCGAGTGCCGCCGCCACGGGCAACAGGGCCTGAGCACCCGGGCTCAGCTCTCGAATTCGCGCCGTGAGCAGCGCCACCACGCCGTCGCTGAAGTCCTGTCCGCGCAGCGCTCCACCATCCCACCGGAACCCGCCGCCCTCAGCGTCGAAGCGCACGAGCCCGCGCTCGTAGAAGGCGCGCAGGAGCTGCACCGCGAAGAATGGATTGCCCTCCGTCAACGAGAGCACCACCGCGTCCAGTTGCGTGTCCGGCTGACCCGCCGCCGCGGGGAAGACATCGGCCACGAGGCGGGTGAGCTGTGCGGGTGTCAGCGGCTCCAGGTCGATGCGCTGCACGGGCGTGCCCGCATCGCGCAGGGCCTGCGTGAGTCCCTCCACCGGATGCTCGGGCCCCAGCTCCTCGGAGCGACAGGCCGCGACGACGAGCAGGTGATTGAGTCCCCGGTCCGACAGGAGCAGGCGCAGCAACTGGAGGCTCGCGCTGTCCGCCCATTGAAGGTCGTCGAGCACGATGACGAGCGGATGCTCCTTCGTGGCGAGCACCCCCACCAGCTTGCGCAACACGAGCTGGAATCGGAGCTCCGACTCCGCGGGGCCCAGCTCGGGGACAGGAGGCTGCTCGCCCAGCACCAGCGCCAGGCGCGGCACCGCGTCCACCACCAGCCGCCCCATGCCACCCAACGCCTCCAGCAAGCGCGCGCGCCAATCCTCCAGTCGCTCCTCGCCAAGCAGGCTGCGGGCCACCTCGCGGAAGGCCTCGAAGACGCCGCTGTAGGGCGTGTCCCGAAGGAGCTGGTCGTACTTGCCCCGCACGAACAGGCCATGTCTCGCCGACACGGGACGCTTGAGCGTGCCGGTGAGCGCGGACTTGCCCATGCCGGCCGCACCCGTGAGCAGCACGAAGCCGGAGCGACCCGACGCCGCGCGATCAAAGGCGGCCTTCAGCTCGGCCTGTTGTGTCTCGCGCCCATAGAGCTTTTCGGGCACGGCGAAGCGTTCGGGCACGTCCTTCGTGCCCAACTCGAAGTCGGGCACCGCGCCGGTGGTCTCCTCCAGCGCGTCGAGGCAGCGCTGGAGGTCGGCGACCAGTCCGTACGCGCTCTGGTATCGGTCCTCGGGTGACTTGGCGAGCAGCTTGAGGATGAGGGCCGAGAGGGGGCGAGGCAGCTCCGGCACGAGCTCCTGTGGTGCCGGCGGGGGGAGCGCAACGTGCGCGTGGATGAGCCCCAGGGCATCGGTGTCCGCGAAGGGCCGACGGCCGGTGAACAGCTCGAACAGCATGACACCCAGCGAGTAGAAGTCGCTGCGCGAGTCCACGCTGCGGTGGGTGCGGCCCGTGCCCTCGGGCGACAGGTATTCGAGCGTGCCCTCCAAGCGCTCCGGGGCGACAGGCGCCACTTCGGCCCGCGCGCGGCGCGTGGCCAGGGTGAGTCCCGTCAGCTTCACGGACGAGCCGTCCGCGCTCAGCAGCACGGAGGCGGGTTGCAGGTCCCGGTGCAGGATGCCGGCGGCGTGGAGCTGGCCCACGGCGCGAGCGAGGGCGACGGCGATCCTGCACCCGGCACGGACCTCCATGCGGCCCGCGGCGAGTCGCTGGGCGAGGGTCGTCTCTCCAAAACCCTCAAGCACGAGCACGGACATGCCAGGGCGGGATTCTTCGAGGGAAAGAGGGTGGAGGACGCCGTCGAGGCGGAGGGTGTGGGTGAGCTCGAATTCGTGACGAAGACGATTGGTGAGGGACGGGGGCCGAGTGGGCTCCGCGACCTTCAGGGTGACCCGGGCACCATCTTCCGCGCGCGTGGCGCGAAGGAGCTGGAAGGAGCCGGAGGAGGAGAGCGCTCTGTCGCTGCGGTAGCCAGGAACCTCAATCATTGCTCAACCCGTGCGCGCAGGGGCGCGGCACCCCCCTTGGATGGGGGAGGCTAGCTGTGCACCCCCAGGCTCGCAACAGCGCCCGGTCGCTTCGCGAGGAGGGTTGCCTGCTCGCCGGAGTGGAGCGCGCGGCCCGGGTGTGCCATGGAACCTCCACGGTGATGAGACCTTCGGCCAGGGTGGAACTCGACACGCGGCGAGACGGCAGGCGCGTTCTCGTCATCGGAAGTGGTTTTGGAGGGCTGGCGGCCGCGGTCCGATTGGCCGCGCGAGGCTGGCGAGTCACCGTCCTGGAGCGGAGGGATGGACCTGGTGGTCGGGCCCATGCCTTCCAGCAGGACGGGTTCACCTTCGATGCCGGCCCTACTGTCATCACCTGTCCGCACCTGCTCGAGGAGCTGTGGGCCCTGGCGGGACGGAAGCTGGCGGACCACGTGGAGCTCAAGCCGGTGACGCCGCTGTACCGCATGCGCTTTCCGGACGGCGTCACGTTCGACTACCACACGGACAAGGAGGCGATGCTGGAGTCCGTGCGACGCATCTCGCCTGGAGACGAGGCGGGCTACCTGTCGCTCAGTGCTCGTGTCGAGCGGATGTACGAAGCGGGCATCGGCCCGCTGATGAGTGCGCCGGTGCCGCACGTGCTCAGCCTCGCGCCGTTCACTCCGGCATTGGTGCGCGATGAAGCCTTCCGGAGCATGTATGGGCTGGTGTCGCGTCACGTGAAGGACGAGCGACTGCGGCAGGCGCTGAGCTTCCATCCGCTCCTCATCGGTGGCAGTCCCTTCTCGCCCGCGAGCGCGGTGTACACGTCCATCCAGTTCGTGGAGCGGCGCTGGGGTGCGTTCTTTCCGGTGGGAGGAACGGGGGCGTTGGTGCGGGGAATGGTGTCCTTGCTGGAGTCGCTGGGGGGCGAGGTTCGCTACGGCAGCGAGGTGTCGGAGATCACGGTGGAGGGGCGCAAGGCCACGGGGGTTCGGCTCGGGGATGGTTCATGGCTTCCCGCCGAGGCCGTGGTGTCCAATGCGGACGCGGCGTGGACGTATCGCTATCTGCTGCCCAGGCACGTGCGCAGTCACTGGACGGACACACGAATCCAGCAGGCGCGGTACTCGATGAGCGTGTTCCTCTGGTACTTCGGAACGCGGCGTCGGTATCCAGAGGTCGCGCACCACACGCTGCTGTTCGGACGCGACTTCAAGGGCATGTTCTCCGGACTGGCCGGGCCGGGGCTGCCTTCCGAGGACCCGCTGCTGTACCTCCATCGCCCCACGGCGACGGACGTGGGGCTGGCTCCTCCGGACCACGATGCGTTCTACGTGTTGGCGCCGGTGCCGCACCTGGGAGACGGCTCGAGCTGGAAGGCGAGGGCGGAGATTTTCCGTCGCAAGCTGGCGGCCCGGCTTTCGCGCACGGTGTTGCCGGGACTGGAGCAGGAGTTGGTGACGTCGAGGGTCTTCACGCCGGAGGACTTCCGGGATGACCTGCGCTCGTTCCGGGGCGCGGCGTTCAGCTTCGCGCCCACGCTGATGCAGACCACGTTCCTCCGAGCCCAGGCCAAGAGCGAGGACGTGGACCGGCTCTACCTCGTGGGTGCGGGGACGCATCCGGGGGCGGGACTGCCCGCGGTGTTGTGCTCCGCGAAGATCGTCGACACGGTCATGGCGGAGGCCTGAGCCCGCATCGCCGCATGGAGGCGTGAGCCTCGTGCTGACGAGGCGGCGGAGCGGCTTCAGGTCTCGATGGCGGCGCGTGAGTCCGTATCGCCGCACGGAGGCGTGAGCTTCGTGCTGGGGCCGGGTCTGCTTCGGACCTCGATGGCGACGGGGCAGCCCACATCGTCACCCTGCGCTCACGCGGAGATTGAGGGCGGGGCGCGTGTGCCCGAGAATCAGGCCACGGAGGAGCGCGTGCATGGCGGCGGTCGACGAGTTGGCCCACTGTCACATCATCCTGAAGGCGGCGCTCCAGGCCGCGAGCCCGGAGGACCGGCCCGCCGGGCCGTGGGCGCTTGGGGGGCCGCGCCCTGTCTGTCCGGCTGCGGGGCAGGTGGAACTGGGGCTGTGGTTCTCCTCGCTCGTCGCGCCGCACCTCGCTGACCGGTTCGAGGAGGCCGTCGCACGACGCGTGCTGGACCACGTGCGTGACTTCCTCGCGAAGCCGTCGCGCCTCACGCCGCAGGAGTCACTCTCGCTCGGGCATCAGAAGCAACTGACCAGCCACGCGGGCCGCGCCTACCACCGGCTCATCGCGGACTCCCGCTCCGAGCCCAAGGAGTCGGAAGCGCTCGCGGTGGCCCGGCGCACAGCGGGCGCGGCGGCGGCCCTGTGTCGGGGCAAGGACACGTATGTCCACCTCACCGCGGCGGTGGCTCGGGTGGTGAAGTACCTGCGCGAGGCGGAGACGCGCGGCGACTTGAGCGTGCATGACTTCATCGTGGAATTGGACGCGCGCATCCTCCGGCTCGAGTGCCAGGCCGCGATCGCTCCATTGCTCGCGACGGACACTCCGCCGCCGGAACTCGACGCGGTGCTGTGGCGGTTCGATGGCGGCAAGGGTCAGGCGCGGCACTTCATCGCACGTCTTCGCGGTGGAACCCTGGGCCTGGTGACGAAGCTGGGCGCGCGCTGGGCCTGGGTCGAGGGACGCCGTGATGAAGTCCTGGCCTCCGTGCCGGACACGCTCTTCGAGGACGCCACCCGTACCGTCATGGCACGGGAGTGATGCGAGGAGTCACCACGCCGCGGGGCTCGCGCGGAACTCGGGGGTGATAGGTTTTCGAGAGGCTTTCCCCTGGGAGGTATGGATTTGGGCTCAACCCCGTCAGGCCGAGTGAGTGCATTCCTCCGGAGTTTCGGTACCTGGGTCGATGGAACTCACTCCGCCAGGGTTCAAGAACTCATCGAGCGCCTGGCGCAGCGGCCGTACGATGACTTCGCGGTGCGGGATCTCGCGGAGCTTGGCCCGCACGCGCGCCACGCGGGGGGTGTCATCGTCGAGCATCTGGCCAGCGAAGGCTGGGACATGAGGATCACCGCGGCCCTCGCGCTCGGCCTCATCCAATACGCGGAGGCCACCGATGCGCTCATCGCGCAGCTCGAGGATGGCCCGGACTGGCGCCGTGTCCATGCCTCGGCCCGCGCTCTCGGGTTGCTCTACGCGGAGCGAGCCATCGAGTCGCTCGAGCGCATCGCGGCGAGGCATTGGTATCCGCCCGTGAAGGAGGCGGCCAGCCAGGCCGTTCGGGTCATCCGGGGCGAGGAAGAGTATCCGGCGGGGAGGACCAACTCCGTGTTCTTCGCCCATGAGCATGCGGGCGCATCCCTGACGGCCACCTCCCGTCCGTTTCTCGACCTGGGCCCGGATGAACTCCCCGCGGTCTTCCTCGCGCAACGGACCTACTCCGCCGAGGTGTTCGACATGGGCGAATATCCTTCTCGGGTGAAGAAGCGAAACCAGCGGCCCCAATGCGGCCTGCGTGTCTCGGACGGATATCTGCTGGGTGCCAGTCGGGGAGAGTGGGGTGGCGAACTCGTTCACCAGCGGGACGACGCCACCGAAACGCACATCCTCTACACCCATGTGGTTGGCATCCATCGCCTGGGGCCGCACATCATCGTCGCGACAGGACTGGCCCACCTCGGAGGGAACACGGGTCGACTGTACCGGGTGTTTGCCCAGGGCGAGACCTTCGACGTGGAGCCCTGGCGACAGCTCCCCGGTGCTCCTCAGGGCTCTGGATGGCTCGCCGACGGACGCCTCTACATCTCCTGTTTCGGGGGAGCTGTCCTCGTCTCCCCCGAGGGAGACTTCGAGATGGCGGACTCCGGGATGCTCCCGGCGAAGTGACGCTCAGTCCTTCTTGCCGCCCCCGCCCGGAGGCGACCGCGGGCGCTGGCGCGGGAAGTTCGGGAACACGTCTTCCTCGAACACCTTGCGCAGCTTCGGGAAGTTGAGCGCCCACCTCACTCCCAGCCTCCACGGCGTGAAGAGCACGCGCGGGACACGGGGGAACAGTCCCGGGAGCCACTCCGCGTACGTCTTCTCCATCGCGTCCACGTTGTAGTCCTCGCGAACGTCCACGCAGTACTGCGGGCCCGCATTATCCGGCACGTGGCCGTCGAGGATCTCCCCCAGCCCTGGCGGAAGGAACGTGGTGTGCAGCGTCATGCCCACGTCGAAGTATTTGCTGCCCAGCCGGCAGATGGGCCCCTTGCTCATGTTCTCCGAGTCGAAGATCCACACCTCGTCGCCCGTGGAGTCGGCAAGCAGGTCCGGCGTCGGGTCGGAGACCACCAGCGCCACGACGTAGCCCTTCCAGTACGGCACCTTCGGCAGCTTGATGCTGGGCACGAACTGCGGCGCGAAGCCGAACCAGCCCGTGGGCAACACGTAGCCGTCGAAGCGACCCGACTTGACGTAGAACTTGAAGAAGCTCGCGGCCCGGCCTTCCTGGATGGGCAGGCCGCTCTTGTCTCCAACGATGGGCTTGTAGAGTTGGTAGACGTACTCGGGGACCATGTCCGCCGCGAACCCATCCGAGTTGAAGTAGATGGCCAGTTCGTCATCCGGGATGACCCAGTTCGGCTCGGCCCCGTCGCTGTTGTCGGACGTGGGCGAGCGCCACTTCTGCCGCAGATACAGCCGCAGGTTCGTCTCGAGTTCTCCGTTGACGAGGCCCGCGTTGGAGAAGACGGTGAGGCCCCAGGTGAAGTTGTCGTGGGAGTGCAGGCGCGACTCGATGCGCCGGTTGCGCATGTCGATGCGGTGCACCCCCAGCGAGCTGCGCGTCACCGGCACCGCCGTGGGCATGCCCTCCTGGTAGGCCTCAGCCCGGCGGCCATTGATGAGCAGGTCCCCCTCCTTGATGGTGTGGGACAGGTCCTCGGACGGCGAGTGTCCCGCGACCAGGGTGATGACGTCGTCCGGGTTCTCGTAGCGCGCCGCGAAGTGCAGGCCACCCCCGCCGGACTGGAAGCGATGCGCCGGAATCCTTGGCGGGTCGTCCCGCGACAGCGTGCCGGGGGAGGGCCGCAGGTCCGAGCGCTTCACCACCCAGAACACCGCCTGCGGGTACGCGCGCTCGGAGGTGAATCTATCCACCAGTCGCTGCACGCGCGTCATCCCCGGCAGCGCCGCCTGCACCGCGATGGTCCAGAAGTTGATGGGGAAGTTGCTGTCGAGCAACACGACGTAGTCGCGCGTGACGGCGATTTGATGGAGCGACTGCGCCACCACAGGATTGCCCGTCGCCGCGTCCATCAGTGCCCAGTGGTGCAGCCGGTTCTCCCACGTGTCCCAGCTCGACAGGTGCGTCCAGCCTTCGCCGAGCGGCCACTTGGGGGCGTGGTTGGTGAAGAAGAGGCGAGGCTTCTGCTGGGACTCGGTCTCCCGGGGAGAGATGGGCTCCGCCACTTCGGGCGCGAACGCGGGGTGCGCGGTGCTCTGGAGCAGCGGGAAGGCCCAGGGCGTGGGGATGGCGGGCTTCCACTCGCGCAGATAACCGAGCGGCGTGTACGCCTTGAGCGTCATCGGGTGGATGGCCCACGGGCGCCCCGCGTCCGTGGTCACCAGCAACATGTTCTCACCCTCCACGAGGAACGGCGCCGTGTTGGGGGCCTCCTGCGCGCCCAGCGAGATGCTCACGTCGGAGAGCGTCGTCTCACGGAACTCGTTGAGGTAGCGGGTGATGGGGCCGCGAGAAGTCGCTCCCGCGTTCACCGGTTCCCGCGCGTAGTACGACGGCGTCTCCATGATGGCGGAGCTGAACGTCGCATCGGCGCCGTCGAAGTCGAGCCGCAGCACCAGCCCGTCCGAGGCCAGCGCGGGCGAGCCCGCATGGACGCTGGGGCCCGCGACGAAGACATGTCCATGCAGATCCGGCGGCAGCTTGCCGGCGAGCACCTTCAGCGGCTCTTTTGAGTACGGCGTCCGATCGGACGTCATCGCGTTGCGCGGCATGCCCGGGCGCAGGCCCGGATGCACGACGAGGCCGGGGTAGGTGGTTCCGTCCGGCATGTGCGGCGGCGCGGGAGCGGGCTCGTCGTCACCGGCGGCGTGGGGAAGAGGAGGAAGAGGGGGCTTGATCGCTTCGTGCATGGACGCCTCCACGGGTAGGGAGGTGCAAGTCGTGTCGGGGGAACGGGGCCGGCACGCTATCACGCGCCGCATCTCCACCTCGCACGAGGTGGCCCGTCCGCTTGGGTAGGGAGGGACCGGGATGGGGTACCGGGTGTGGACCCCATGTGCCATCATCCCGCCGCTCGGGGCGAACAAACATGAACGAACACGACATGTCTCAGCCACGCGTCATCGGCGGGCGATACGTCCTGGAGCGGGTGCTCGGGGGCGGTGGAATGGGCACCGTGTGGGTGGCGAGGGATCCCAAGCTCCAGCGCCTGGTCGCCCTCAAGCTGATGGCGAGCCACTGCGCGCCCACCCCCCACGCGCTGCGCCAGTTCGAATGGGAAGCGCAGGCCATCGCCCGCTTCCAGAGTCCACACGTCATCCAGGTCCATGACTGCGACCTCTCCGGTGACGAGCCCTACATCGTCATGGAGCTGCTGGAAGGCGAGGACCTGGAGGCGCTGCTCAACCGGCGCGGAAGGCTGTCGCTCGCCATGGTGGAGCGGCTGCTCACGCAGGCCTCCCGCGCGCTCACCGCCGCGCACGCCGCGGGCGTCATCCACCGGGACCTCAAGCCCGCCAATCTCTTCCTCTCGCGCAGCACGGCGGGGGAGCTGGTCAAGGTGCTCGACTTCGGGCTCGCCCTGTTGACGCAGGGAGGCGACGCGCAGCCTCATCCGGACGAGGAGATGGCGGGCACGCCGCGCTACATGAGCCCCGAGCAGCTGCGCGGCCTGTCGCCCCGGTTGGACCACCGCTGTGACTTGTGGGCCCTGGCCGTGGTGGCCTACCGCGCGCTCACCGGCCAGCACCCGTTCCCCCTGGAGTCGCTGCGGCAGCTGCGGCTGGGCAACGTGCCTCCGGCCCCCGTGTCGCCGTCCACGCTGGTGCCCGGCCTGGGCACGGAGGTCGATGCCTTCTTCGCGCGCGCGCTCGACGTGGAGCCCTCGCGGCGCTACCAGTCCGCGCACGAGCTGTCCTCGGACTTCATCGCGCGGGTGGAGGCGGGGCGTCCGTCACGGCCGGCGAAGGTGCTGGTGGTGGACGACGAGCCGGACGTCGCGGTGCTGATGGAGCAGAGCTTCCGCAAGCAGATCCGCCGCTCCGTGTACCAGTTCCTCTTCGCGTCGGACGGCGAGGAGGCGCTGGAGGAGCTGCGCCAGAATCCCGACACCGAAGTGGTGCTCTGCGACATCAACATGCCGAGGATGGACGGGCTCACCTTCCTGTCCCGCGTGGGCGAGGTCAGCTCCCTGACTCGCGTGGTCATCGTCTCCGCGTACGGGGACATGAGCAACCTGCGCACGGCGATGAACCGGGGGGCCTTCGACTTCATCACCAAGCCCATCGACTTCCCGGACATGGAGGCGACGCTCATCAAGACGCTCAAGCATGTGCGCGAGCTGCGCCGCACGGTGCGATACACGGAGGAGAACGGCCTCTTGCGCATGTTCGTCCCCGGCGGCGTGCTGGAGCGGATTCCTCCGATGTTGCAGGGCACGGAGGACATGTCGGGCGAGTGGGTGGAGGGCACCGTCGTCTTCATCGACGTGGATGGCTTCACGCCCGTGCTCAGCCAGCAGGCGCCCCCGGAGTCGCTGCGCCGGCTCAACGCCAACTTCGAGGCCATTGTCCCGGAAATCCTCGCGCGCGGTGGCACGGTGGACAAGTTCGTGGGGGACGCGGTGATGGCCGTGTTCCGAGGGCCAGGGCACGTGGACCAGGCGCTGGAGGCGTGTCTGTCCATCCGCCGTCAGCTGGAGACCCTGGCCACTCGCGGCGGCGCGCATGCGCCCTACGCGCATGGTGTCTGCATGGGCCTGGACTCGGGAGACCTCGTCGCCGGGAGCATCGGCGCGAAGGCGTCCGGGCGGCTCGACTACACGGTGCTGGGCGAGGTGGTGAACACCGCCTCGAAGCTCGCGGGCCTGGCCCGGAGAGGGCAGGTGCTTCTCAGCGACAGGACGCGTGAGCGCGCCCGGGAGTCCTTCGTCTACGCGCCGCAGGGAGAGCAGGTGCTGCACGGCGCGACGACGTCACTCACCGTCTTCGAGCTCTTGCGCGGCGAGGGGCCTCGAGACGTGACGCCCGAGGACTCCACGCCATTCGTCGTGTCGGAGAAGCGTGAGGAGACGCGCGAGCAGGGACTGGCGGCGCTGCCGTCCCGGTAGGGGACGGCGGAGCGCTCAGCTCTGCGTCACTCGCACGGTGGTGTTCATCTCCCGGCCGGTGGCCGGGTCCCTGGCGCGCATGGTGAGGATGCCTTCGATGTTCACATCGAAGGTGATTTCCACCTGCACGCCGCCGGCGCGGGCCTGCTGGATGCCGGAGAAGGTGAACTCGCCGAGCATGTCATTGCGCACCACCATCTCGTGGTCGCCCTGGAAGATGCGCATGGCCAGCTCGGTCTGGTTGTCCATGCTGGTGGTGGCCAGCAGCTGCTTGGCGTTGGGAATGGGCGCGTTGCGCGGGAAGACGACGTGGAAGGCGCCGCCGGCCTTCTCCAGGCCAATGGCCATGGGAATCACGTCGAGCAACTGGATGCGCAGGTTGGTGTCGTCCTGGAGCGAGTGCGCGTAGAGCGCGGCGCCGATGGCGACGGCCTCGTCCGGGTGCACGCCCTTGCTGGGCGGCTTGCCGAAGAACTTGGTCAGCCGGTCCTGGACGACGGGCATGCGCGTCTGCCCACCCACCAGCATCACCTCGTCGATGTCCTTGGTGGACAGCCCCGAATCCACCAGCACCCGCGCCACCATCTGCAGCGTGCGGTCCACGAGGTGGTTGGTGAGCTGCTCCAGCATCTTCCGGGTGAACTTCATCTCGATGTTCAGGGGCTGGCCCTGGGACGTCATCGTGATGAAGGGGATGTTGAACGGCACCTCGTCGCGCGCGGACAGGTCGATCTTGGTGCGCTCGGCCAGGTCCTTGATGCGCTGCATCGCCACCGGGTCCGTGGCCAGGTCGATGCCCGTCTTGGCCGCGAAGTCCTTCAGGACGTGGTGGATGATGGCGTTGTCGAAGTCGATGCCGCCCAGGAAGACGTCGCCGCCGGTGGCCTTCACCTCGAAGACGCGGTCCCGGATTTCGATGATGGAGACGTCGAAGGTGCCGCCGCCCAGGTCGTAGATGACGACCTTCTGCTTCAGGCCCTTGCCCACGCCGTACGCGAGCGCCGCCGCGGTGGGCTCGTTGATGATGCGCACGACGTCCAGGTCGATGAGCTTGCCGGCGTCCTTCACCGACTGGCGCTGCCTGTCATTGAAATACGCGGGGACCGTCACCACCGCCCGCTTGATGGGCATCTTCAGGTAGTTGGACGCGACCTCTCGAATCTTCCCGAGGATCTTCGCGCTGACTTCCTGGAGGGTGAACTCCTTCTTGCCCACATCCAGCGTGACTTCGTTCTTCTTGCCGGGGCGCAGGTTGTACGCCACGACCTTCTTCATCGTCTCCACGACGTCGCTGCCGAACGTGCGCCCCACCAATCGCTTGGCACCGTAGACGGTGTTGCGCGGGTTGAGCTGCCACTGGCGCTTGGCCTCGTAGCCGATGAGCTCGTTCCCCTTGTCGTCAATCGCGAAGATGGAGGGGATGGTGTACTCACCGCCCTTGTAGGGGATGAGCTTCACGTTCCCGCTCTCCTCGACGATCGCCGCGCACGAGTTCGTCGTGCCGAGGTCGATGCCGATGATGGGCTCCTTGTGCATCGTGTTTGGACTCCGGGTGGGCACCGAAGAGAAGGTCCGGACCGTATCTCACCCCCGGCCCCCACGCGAGTATGCTTACACCCAGCGCGCCCGCTCGCCTCCGGTCGGCTCCTGGCAAAACCCTGGAACCCCGCACGATGTCGGGCGAAAAGTCCAACCCGGCCACTCTCTTCCCTGGAGGGCAACCGGCTGCCCGAGCCCGTGGGCTGGACGACATGACGGCAAAGGGGCCTGGACTTCCAGCAGGCCGGGCGGAAAGGTCTTGGGGAGGCCAACGGAGGCTGCGGAGCGCCGGGCCCCTGACTAGAGAGAACTGACCCGTACGAGGAGAGCCACCGTGGACGCGAAGGGTTATCTGCAGGAAGTGGGCACGCAGGTGAACGCCGACTTCGTCAAGAACCGTTCGATCCTGTCCTTCGAGGAGTACCTGTCGCTCTTCATCAACGATCCGCGCGCCCAGGCGCGGAACGCGGCGCAGTACCTCCGGGACGTGATGGACCACTTCGGCACGGAGACGGTGCCGCATCCGACGGGGACGATTCGCCGCTTCAAGGTCTTCAACACGGAGGGCAGCGGGCGGGACGGCCGGGTGGCGGGGCAGGAGGAGGTGCAGAACGCCATCTACCGGGTGCTCGGCAACTTCGTGCGCGCCGGCCGCATCAACAAGCTCATCTTCCTGCACGGCCCCAACGGCAGCGCGAAGTCCACGCTGGTCAACGCGCTCAAGGCCGGCATGGAGACGTACTCCTGGCTGCCGCAGGGGGCGCTCTACCGCATCGCCTGGGTGTTCCCCTCGGAGAAGCTCATCAAGGGCTCCATTGGCTTCGGGGAGCGCACGGACGGCAACGGGGAGCTGACGACCTTCGCGCATCTGGACGCGGAGAACATCGACCTGCGCATGCCGTGTGAGCTGCGGGATCATCCGATGTTCGCCATGCCTCCAGGCGAGCGGCGCAAGGTGTTGGAGACGGCCCTGAAGAAGAAGGGGCTGGGCACCGGGGACGGGGAGTCGGGGGACTACATCCTGTCCGACTACGTGCGGGACGGAGAGCTGTGCTCCAAGTGCCGCCGCATCTACACGGCGCTGCTCAACTCGTACAACGGCGACTGGCTGAAGGTGATGCGCCACGTCCAGGTGGAGCGCTTCTACGTGTCGCGCCGCTACCAGGTGGCCACCGTGACGGTGGAGCCGCAGATGAGCGTGGACGCCGTCGTCCAGCAGATCACCGCGGACCGCACCCAGCTCAACGTGCCCGCGCCGCTGCACAGCACCGTCCTGTTCGAACCACACGGGCCGCTCGTCCACGCCAACCGGGGCCTCATCGAGTACGCGGACCTGCTCAAGCGCCCGCTGGAGGCGTTCAAGTACCTGCTGGGGTTCAGCGAGACGAGCGAGGTGCCGCTGGAGCCGTTCGTGCTCCAGCTGGACGAGGTGCTCATCGCGTCGTCCAACGAGAAACACCTGGGTGCCTTCAAGGAGCTGCCGGACTTCGCGTCGTTCAAGGGGCGCATCGAGCTGGTGCGCGTGCCCTACCTGCGCCGCTACCGCACCGAGCAGCAGATCTACGACGCGCAGGTGTCCGCGACGACGGTGGGCAAACACGTGGCGCCCCACGCGACGGAGCTGGCAGCGATGTGGGCCGTGCTCACACGCCTGAAGAAGCCCATTCCGGACCGCTATCCCAGCGATGTGAAGGAACTCATCGACCACGTCACGCCGGTGGAGAAGCTGCACCTGTACGAGGAGGGCGCGCCGCCGGACCGGCTCAGCCTGGCCAACACCAAGGAGCTGAGGAAGCTGCGCGAGGAGCTGTTCACCGAGTCGGACGCGTACCCCAATTACGAGGGGCGCGTGGGCGCGAGCGCGCGCGAAATCAAGACGGCGCTGTTCAACGCCGCGCAGAACCCCGACTACAAGTGCCTCAACGGCCTGGCGGTGCTCGAGGAGCTGGAGGCCATCTGCAAGGACAAGAGCGTCTACGAGTTCCTGCTCCAGGAAGTGGTGGACGGCTACCACGACCATGAGGAGTTCGTGCGCGTGGCGGAGGCGGAGTACCTGGACCGCGTGGACACCGAGGTGCGTGAGTCCATGGGCCTGGTCTCCGAGGGCCAGTATCGCGAGCTGGTGGAGCGCTACATCCAGGGCGTCAGCCACTGGGTGCGCGGCGAGAAGATGCGCAACCGCATCACCGGCGAGATGGAGAAGCCCGACGAGCAGCGCATGCAGGAGGTGGAAGCCATCGTCATGCCGCGCGGAGAAGAGGTCTCCGAGTTCCGCCGCGGGCTCATCTCCTCCATCGGCGCGCACCGGCTGGACAATCCAGACCTGGCGATGGACTACCCGCGCATCTTCCCGGACATGTTCAAGCGCCTGAGGGACCACTACTTCGAGGAGCGCAAGCGGGTGCTGCGCAAGAACAAGGAGAACGTCCTCAAGTACCTCTCCGAGGACCGAAACCAGCTGTCGACGCGCGAGCAGACGCAGGTGCAGGGCACGCTGAAGACGATGGCGGAGCGCTACGGCTACTGCGAGTACTGCGCGAAGGACGCCATCCTGTTCCTGATGAAGAAGCGCTACGCCTGAGGCCGGGCGGGCAGGCGACCGGCCCCTGCAGGGCGCCTGCTTTCCAATGAGGATGGGGCGTGGGGAAGATGGGCGTCGCAAGCGAGTTCGCAGTCTCAGCGCCGTCCTTCATCCCGGAGAGTCGATGACCCGCTTCCTCCTGGGCGCCCCCGTCGCCCTGCTCGCCCTCGCATCGTGTGCCGGTGCGCCCGCGTCCCCCGCCAGCGCTCCCGTGCCTCAGGCGCCGCCGGAGGTGGTGCGGGTATCCACACCGGAGCCGTCGAGGCCGACGCGCAAGGAGATGGTGCGCCGCATCCTCCCTCACAACGTGCGCTTGCAAATCACGGAGGCGGACAAGGTGAGGCGCACGGCCTCTGGCGTGGTGGTGGGCTCCGAGCGGAGCGCGGAGGGCGTGGTCGCGTGGGTCATCACCAATGCGCACGCGGTGGTGATGGACGACCTGAAGGCCCCCACGCTGAACGTGCTGGTGGACCGCCGCGCGGACGTGGAGTCGCACGTGGGCCAGGTGGTGGCGACCGGTCAGGTGCCAGACCTGGACCTGGCGCTCGTGAAGGTGCCGGGGCTGGCGTTGCCCGCGGTGGAGCTGGCGGACGAGGCGGAGCTGGAGCTGGGCGAGGATGTCGTCGTGGCGGCGTCGCCCTATGGCCGCGCGCTGTCGCTGTCCGGCGGCATGTTGTCCCAGGTGGAGTGGGACCGGGAGTCCCGGCGTCCGAGGATGGTGAAGACGGACGCGCCCATCGGCTACGGCGCGTCGGGCGGCGGCATCTTCAGCCTGGAGTCGGGCCGGCTGCTGGCCATCGTGGAGGGCTACCGCACGGCGCAGGTGGACTTCGCGGTGCGTGAGGAGAGCTACAGCTTCGACGTGCCCATGCCCGGCGAGACGTTCGCCGCGCCCAGCACCAAGGTGCGACAGTTCCTGCAGGCCAAGGGCTTCGGGCGCTTGTTGGAACGCAGCCTGCCTGGCGAGGGAGGCGTCGCTCACGCCGCCGGGCGCTGAGCCGCCTTTTTGTCGACAGCCGTCCGCTGCGCGCTACATCTGCTCGGGCCAGGAGGCGAGCGGATGTCGGGACGTGTTTCGTGGGATCAGTACTTCATGGACATCGCCAAGCAGGTGGCGACGCGGGCCACGTGTGATCGCAAGCACGTGGGGGCCGTCATCGTCCGTGGACGAACCATCCTGTCCACCGGCTACAACGGCTCCATCCGCGGCCTGCCGCACTGTGACGACGTGGGCCACATGATGGAGAACGGACACTGCGTGGCGACGGTGCACGCGGAGGCGAACGCCATCATCCAGTCCGCCACCAACGGCGTGGCCATTGATGGAGCGACCATCTACACGACCGCCAGCCCCTGCTGGCCGTGCTTCAAGCTGATCGCCAACGCGGGCCTCGTCCGCATCGTCTTCGGCGAGTTCTATCGGGACCCCCGCATCTTCGAGGTGGCCTCCCAGCTCAAGCTGGAGCTCGTCGGCCTGGGTGAGGCCGCGCGCCCTCCCGCGTCCTCGACCTGAAGCGCCTGCTGGAAGCCTTCGGGAAGCGTCATCCGGACAACACTCCGGAGCCTGTCCAAGCCATTGACTCCACTCGGGAATTTGCCGTTTCCGGCAAGAATTACCGACCCAGGGTTGACGTTGTGGAACAGGCTCCCTAACTCTTGCCGGCGGTGGGGTGGCGGCGGGAGAGGGAGACGAAAAACCCGAGGAGTTTCCGTTGGTTAGCTCGACGGCTGTGTCCAGTAGCGTGGTGCGTGTCCAGGAAGCGACGGATCCCGTGGTGGGCGCTGCCCGCTATGGCGCCGTGCAGACGCTGATGGACAGCCTGCTGCACGACGTCCGCAACCCGCTCAATGCGATGGCCATCCACCTGGAGGTGCTGTCGGAGAAGCTGAAGGCGGAGACCGGGCAGGTGCCGCCGTCGCAGGAGAAGAACCTCAAGGCGCTGCGCGAGCAGATCCAGCGCGTGGACGGAATCCTGCGGCAGTTCTCCGACTTCATCGTGACCCGGGGCGGCACGGCGGGCGAAGTGGACCTGTCGGACGCGACGACGCGGGCGCTGGGCGTGGTGGCTCACGAGGGACGCAAGCGTCGGGCCACGGTGCAGGTGGCGGTGGAGGCGGGGGTGCTGGTCCGCCTGGCGGACACCTCGGAGCTGGGCTTTTTCGTCATCCAGGCGTTGCTGCGGGGCTTCCGGCGGGCCGAGGGCGGGGGCTCGGTGCGCGTCACGGTGCGAGGAGAAGGCTCGGTGGCGGTGCTGGAGGTGGAGGACACCGGGGGCGACAGCGCTCCGGAGCACGCGGACGTGGTGGCGGCCCTGGGGCTGCGCTGTGCCCAGCTGGGAGTGGACCTCCACGTCCGAGGTGGTTCCTGCCGGCTCATCTTTCCTCGCGCTTGAGGGCTGTACCGGGCGCCAGGCTTCTCCTTCAGAGTCATCCCCCATTCGCGTCACGACGCAGTACCGGAGGTCTTCATCTTGGGTAGCGCACGAATCCTGGCCGTGGACGACGAACGCGACACGTGCGAGGCGCTGGCGGAAATGCTCAGCACCTGGGGGCACAAGGTCGAGACGGCCTTCGACGGGCACGATGCCCTGCGCAAGGCCGGAGAGTTTCGACCGGACGTCGTCCTGTCGGACCTGGCGATGCCGGAGACCGACGGACTGTGGCTGCTGCGCAACCTCAAGGAAGAGCTGCCGGACTGTCCGGTGGTGTTCCTCACGGGCCGCGGCACCATCGACGCGGCGGTGGAGGCCATCCGCGAGGGTGCGTATGACTTCATCGTCAAGCCGCTGGACACCGCGCGCCTCAAGGTCTGTATCGACCGCGCGCTGGAGAAGAAGGAGACGATGCGCGAGGTGCAGACGCTGCGCCGTCGCCTCAAGCAACTGGGCTCCTCGGACCTGATCGCCCAGTCCGCGGGCATGCGCAAGGTCATCGAGCTGGTGGAGAAGGTGGCCCCGTCCAAGGCCAGCGTGTCCATCAGCGGCGAGTCCGGCACGGGCAAGGAGGTGGTGGCCCGCGCCGTCCACAACCTGTCCCTGCGCCGCGACAAGCCCTTCATCGCCATCAACTGCGCGTCCATCCCCGCCACGCTGATCGAATCGGAGATCTTCGGCCACGAGCGCGGCGCCTTCACCGGCGCGGATCAGCGCCGTCCGGGCGTGTTCGAGCTGGCCCACGGCGGCACGCTGTTCCTGGACGAATTGGGAGAGATTCCCATCGACCTGCAGGCCAAGCTGCTCCGCGTGCTGGAAGAGAGCCGCCTGCGCCGGTTGGGTGGCAAGGTGGAGCTCGAGGTGGACGTGCGCGTGTTGTGCGCCACCAACCGCGACCTGAAGCAGGAGATCAAGAACGGGCGGTTCCGCGAGGACCTCTACTTCCGCCTCAACGTGTTCCAGATCCACCTGCCGCCCCTGCGCGAGCGCCGCGAGGACGTGCCCATCCTGGTCCAGCACTTCGTGGACAAGTTCCGCGGGGACTCGGCCAAGCGCGTGTCCGGGGTGCACCCGGAGGCCATGGAGGTGCTCAAGAACTACGAGTGGCCGGGCAACATCCGCGAGCTGCGCAACGCGGTGGAGCGCGCGGTGATCCTCTGCGACGGGGAGCTGATCACCCGGGAGCACCTGCCGCCGGACATGGCGGGCAAGGGCCCGGAACGACACACGTTCCGCCTGCCTTTTGGCCTGAGCCTGGACGCGGTGGAGCGCGAGTACATCCTGGGAAGCCTCCAGCGCAATGGCAACAACAAGGCGCGCACGGCGGAGGTGCTCGGGGTGAGCGAGAAGACGCTCTACAACAAGCTCAATCGCTATGCGGCGGAGGCGCGCACGCAGCAAGGCGGGCCCTCGCGTGACAACGGGCCGCTGGGCGGACAGGGAGGCGATGGCCCCCTGAGCGCCCACAACCTGGTCGCTCGCTGACCTGACGGGTAGGAAATCCCCTCCGGATTCCGCGCTGTTGGAGCGGCTCGGAGGGGCGGTCAAGAAGGCCTTGGCAGGAGGTGCCGAGAGGGGCCGACCCTCCGCGAAACCCCGCGTCAATTCTTGACTTTTGACCTCTGGACAAGGGATTCTGTGGTCGACTCCCACCCACAGGGATGGCCCGGCCGTACAGGTCGACGCACCGGGCAAACTCCGACGCCTTCTTCTCGGCAAATCAGGAGTGTGCATCAGAGTGCCGCCGGGGGGGCACAAGGAAGGCCACAACGCAATGAGCGACGCGCGAGTTCTTCACTTCTTCGGCGGCAAGGGCGGGGTCGGTAAGACCACGCTCGCGGCGGCGTACGCGTTGCGGTTGTCGGAGGAGGTCCCGAAGGAGCGGGTGCTGCTCGTTTCGCTGGATCCGGTGCGCTCCCTGTCGGATCTGCTGAAGAAGAAGCTGACCGCGAAGCCCTCGAAGCTGGTGGCGGGCAAGGGTGAGGGTGGCGTCTGGGGCCTGGAGCTGGAGCCGGCCGCGCTGCTCAAGCCGTTCCTGGCGGACTACCTGCCCGCGCTGAAGAAGGCCGCTGGCAAGGGCACCCACTTCTCCGAGGAGGAGCTGGGCTCGCTGTATCAGCAGGCCGTCCCCGGGCTGGAGGAGCTGGTCGGGCTCTTCCACGTGGTGTCGCTGCTGGAGGGTGAGGATTTCGACCGGGTGGTCGTGGACTGCTCGCCCACGAGCCACACGCTGCGCCTGTTCGACCTGCCGGTGGGGCTGCGCAAGTTCCTGGGCCTGGTGAAGGCGGGCGGTGACAAGCCGGCTCCGTCCACGGGCAAGGGCAAGAAGGCGGAGGCCGCCGCGGCGGAGCCGACCTACCTGGAAGCGCTGGGGCAGAAGGCGGAGAAGCTGCTGGGGCTCTTGAAGGACCCCGCGCGCACTGCCTTCCACCTGGTGGCGCTGGCCGAGCCGGTTCCCGAGGCGCAGACGCGCATGCTCTTCACCCAGCTGCGCGAGCGCGGGCTGCCGGTGACGGAGATCGTCGTCAACCAGGTGGAGGACCGCGAGGGGTGTCCCGCGTGTCAGGGCCGCCGGGGTCTGCAGGCGCCGCACGTGCGCAAGTTCCAGGCGCTGGACAAGGCCGTGCCGGTCCACCTGCTGGGTCGTCGTGAAGTGGCGCCGCGCGGGCTGGACGGCGTGGGCCTGTTCGCGAAGGCGTGGGCGGGTGGCAAGGAGACGAAGGCGCTGGAGTTCGCCGCTGCGGAGGGCCCTCCGGCCCTGGTGCGCGCGCCGTCCATGCCGCCCATCGCCGCGCCGCCGCTGCCGCCCACGCGGCTCATCTTCTTCGTGGGGCAGGGCGGAGTGGGCAAGAGCTCCTGCGCCGCCGCCGCCGCCGTGACGCTGACGGAGAAGGAGGGGCCGGTGCTCCTCATCTCCACGGATCCGGCGCACTCGCTGTCGGACGTGCTCCAGAGCCGGCTGACGGACACCGAGACGCAGGTGAAGGGCACCAAGGGCCTGTACGCGCGCGAGCTGGACATGGCGGGTTGGTTCAACGCCCTGCGCAAGCGGCTCAAGGAGAAGGCGGAGAAGGCCTTCGAGGGCGCGCCCAAGGCGGGCAACGACGTCCCCGCGGATCTGCTCTACCTGCGCAACCTGCTGGAGTCCGCGCCCCCGGGCATCGACGAGCTGGCGGCGATGAGCGTGCTCACCGACGCGCTGGTGCAGGAGCGCTTCAAGCGCATCGTCGTGGACTCGTCGCCGGTGGTGAACTCCGTGCGCGTGGTGGAGCTGGCGGAGACGGCGAAGACTTGGCTGGGCGCGCTGCACACCGTGCTCAACAAGCACCGGGCCAAGGGCCTGGGCGAGCTGGCGGACGACATCGCGGGGATGATCAAGCACGCGAAGCGCTTCGAGGAGGCGCTGGCGTCTCCCACGGAGGCGCGCTTCGTCGTCGTCACCCGCGGCGAGGAGCTGGCCGCGTCCCGCACCGAGCGCGTGGTGGAGTACCTGAAGGAGAGGAAGCTCCCGGTGGAGCGCATCCTCGTCAACCGCGTGGGCCCCAAGTCCACCTGCGAGAAGTGCGAGAACCGCCGCAAGCTGGAGCTGAACGCGGCGAAGGCCATCGAGAAGAAGCTGGGCCTGCCCGTCACCATGGCGCCGGCGCTCGGTCGGCACCCGGCCGGGCTGCGCGAGCTGAAGGCGTTCCGGACGGCGTGGTACGCGCTGTCTCCTCCGGCCGCGAAGATCAAGGCCGCCTGAAGCAGCGAGGTGGGGGCCCCGCCATTGTGCTGGTGGCCTCCCACCTGAAACGCCCGCCGAGGCCCGTTCCCGTCCGCCCCCGCTGAGCACCTTGGCGTCCTCTCACGTGAGGACCAAGCGCTCTTCTCGTGGGGCTTCTGTAGGCGTGCGAGCCCCGTCATCCCAAGTGGTGGCTGGTCAGCACTCGGACGCGTGACGTCTCAGGCGTCGCATTCCGAGGGCGCGTCGGTGAACGTTCCGAGTTCGGGGAACGTGAGCGCACCTGCCTCCGTCAGCGTGCCGGTGCGGGGTGCCTGTCCCTTGAGGCGCAGCTCCACCTGACGGCCAGTCACCGAGTACGTCCCGGACACCTCGCTTCGCTGGAGCTGGCCGTCCGCGTCCACGGAGCGGGTCCAGAGGAGGGCCCTGCCCCGGGTGAGGAAGCGCAAACCCCGCGTGCTGCCCTGGACGCCGACGCCCGGGCCGTACCAGGCGACGGTGCGCAGCAGGAAGGGCACATCCGCCTCGCGCTCCGGGACGCGGCCCAGCAGCCGCTGCCAGCCCAGCGTGTCGCGAATGCCGTCCAGGTCGGCGTCCTGGCGGGCGCGGGCCAGGCGCCGGGCGTCCAGCCTCACCGCCTGGGAGAGGTGCTCGACGATGACGTCCCGGTGGGCGCCGTGCTCGCACACGCGGCCCTGCTTGCGCAGGACGCCCAGGGTGGCGGCGGCGTTGTAGCGGGGCAGGGCGTACGCCGGGTCTTCCTTGGCGGCGGCCTGGAACTTCTCCAGGGCCTCCGGGTAGCGGCCGGCCCGGTACAGGCGGAAACCCTCGGTGTTGAGGCCCTTCGCGGAGGGGGGCGCCGGGGTGGCAGGGGGGGCGGTCAGCGCCAGGACGAGCAGCGGCAGGGCCAGAAACATGTCGCTCCGAATGGGACGCAGGTGTCCGGCAGCGTGACACGGTGCGGTGCGTAACCGCTTGCGCGTTGAAAGGTGCCTTACCCTGGTGCTAGTTCCGCGCCATGGCAACCGGCATCAGTTACGCGCTCGACTTCGAGCGCCCGCTCATCGAGCTGGAGAAGAAGATCGATGAGCTCAAGGCGTTGTCCACGGGTGGTTCCGCGGACTTCACCTCGGAGATTTCCAAGCTCGAGAAGAAGGCGAAGAAGCTCCAGACGGAGATCTTCAGTGACTTGACGCGGTGGCAGGTGGTGCAGATGTCCCGCCACCCCGCGCGCCCCTACTTCCTGGACTACATCCGCCTGCTGTTCACCGACTTCGTGGAGCTGTGCGGAGACCGGCACTTCGGCGAGGACCCGTCGATTGTCGGAGGCTTCGCCCGCTTCGACGGCAAGCCGGTGATGGTGATGGGGCACCAGAAGGGCCGCAACACCAAGGAGAACATGGCGCGCAACTTCGGCATGCCGCGCCCGGAGGGCTACCGCAAGGCGCGCCGGCTGATGGAGCTGGCGGAGCGCTTCGAGAAGCCCATCCTCACCTTCGTGGACACGCCGGGCGCCTACCCGGGCATCGGCGCGGAGGAGCGCGGCCAGGCGGAGGCCATCGCCGTCAACCTGGAGGTGATGAGCGGGCTGCGCGTGCCCATCATCTCCACGGTGGTGGGTGAGGGCGGCTCGGGTGGCGCGCTCGCCATTGGCGTGGGCAACCGCGTGCTGATGTTCCAGAACAGTGTCTATTCCGTCATCTCGCCGGAGGGCTGCGCCTCCATCCTCTTCCGCGACGCCAGCAAGGCGGACAAGGCGGCGGATGCGATGAAGCTCACCGCGGGCGACCTGCTCCAGATGAAGATCATCGACGAGGTGGTGCCCGAGCCCGCAGGTGGCGCGCATCGAGACCCCGCGAAGGCGGCCGAGGCGCTGGGCAAGGTGCTGCGCAAGCACCTGGGCCAGCTCGCCGAGCTGTCACCCGACGGTCTGGTCAAGGACCGCTACGCGAAGTTCCGCGCGCTCGGCGTGTTCACCGGTCGCTGAGGCACATCTCCAGGGCCTCTACCTCCATGCGACCTCTCGTTCCTCCCCATGTCGAAACGCTCAAGCCGTACGTGCCGGGCAAGCCCATCGAGGAGACCGAGCGCGAGTTCGGCCTGACCGGTGTCATCAAGCTCGCCTCCAACGAGAACCCGCTGGGGCCCTCCCCGCGCGCGCTCGAGGCCATGCGGCTGGCGTCAACCCAGGTGCATCTGTATCCGGATGCCACGTCGTTCCACCTGGTGCGCCGGCTGGCCGCGTCCCTGGGCGTGCAGCCGCAGGAAGTGGTGCTGGGCAGCGGCTCCAACGAGCTCATCGAGCTGCTCATCCGCACCTTCACCACGCCGGAGGACGAAATCCTCCTGTGCAGGAACTCCTTCTCCGCGTACCGCATTTCCGCGCAGGCCCACGGGCGGCCCTTCGTGGAGGTGCCCATGCGCGAGGGCTACCAGTACGACCTGGAGGCCATGGCGCGCGCGGTGACGCCGCGCACGCGGCTCATCTTCCTGGCCAATCCGGACAACCCCACGGGCACCGCGTTCGGCCGGAAGGAGCTGGAGACCTTCCTCGCGGCCGTCCCGCCCGAGGTGCTGATTGCCTACGACGAGGCCTACTTCGAGTTCGTCGACTGGCCCGACTACGTCAGCGGCGTGGAGTTGTTCCGGCGTCACCCGAACGTCGTGGCGCTGCGCACCTTCAGCAAGATTCACGGGCTGGCGGGCATCCGCCTGGGCTACGGCGTCATGGACGCGAAGCTCGCCATGTATCTGCAGCGCACGCGCATGCCCTTCAACCTGACGGTGGTGGCGCAGGCGGCGGGGCTGGCGGCGCTGGAGGACACCGAGCATGTGCGGCGCACGCGGGAGAACAACCGCGCGGGCCTGCGCTACTTCGAGGCGGAGCTGCCCCCGCTGGGAATCACCCTCACGAAGAGCCACGCGAACTTCGTGTTCGCGGACTTCCGCCGCTCCTCCACCGAGCTGTACGAGCTGCTCCTGCGCAAGGGCGTCATCGTCCGGCCCTTCGCGGGCGGGGGTTTTCCCACCTGTCTTCGCATCTCCGTGGGGACGGCCTCGGAGAACGAGCGGTGCGTGCGCGCACTGAAAGAGGTGCTCTCGTGAGCCCACGCTGCTTCATCGTCGCCATCGACGGGCCGGCCGGTGCTGGCAAGTCCACGGTGTCCAAGCTGCTGGCGCGCCGGCTCGGCTTCTCCCTCGTCGACACGGGCGCCATCTACCGTTGCGTGGCGCTGATGGCGACGGACGAGCGCATCCCCTACGACGACGACGCGCGCCTGGGCGAGCTGCTGGGCCGCGTGCACATCCACTTCCAGGTGGTGGGCGAAGAGAACCGCGTCTTCCTCGGCGGCAAGGACGTGTCGGGCGACATCCGCTCGCCCGAAATCTCCATGGCCGCGTCGCAGGTGTCCGGGCGTCCCGTCGTCCGCGCGGGGCTGCTCCAGCTCCAGCGTCGCCTGGCCCTGGAGTCGAGCAAGGGCTCCATCCTGGAAGGCCGCGACATCGGCACGGTGGTGTTCCCGGACGCGGACGCGAAGTTCTTCCTGGAGGCCAACCCGGAGGTGCGCGCCCGCCGCCGCTTCGAGGAGCTGTTCCAGAAGGGCGTGGAGAGCAGCCTCGACGACGTGCTCGCCGACCAGACGAAGCGCGACAAGGATGACTCCGCGCGCGCGGTGGCTCCGCTGAAGGCCGCGGAGGACGCCATCCGCGTGGACTCCAGCAGCCTGCCGCTGTCGGAGGTGGTGCACTCCATGGAGGCGGAGATCCTCCGCCGCATGGCGGCGCGCGGGTAGGGCGCGTGGGCGCTCCACCTGCTGGGCCGGCTCGGCTCAGAAGGTGACGCCCTCCTTGGAGGGCGCGGGCACCACCAGCGACAGCCGGGGCTGCACGCCCTGGGCGTCGTAGAAGGCGTGGTAGAGGAACAGGTCCGCCACCACCTGCTTGACGTAGCCGCGCGTCTCCCGGAAGGGGATGGACTCCACGAAGAGGTCCAGCGGCAGGTCGCCGCGCTCCTGGGCCCACTTCGCCGCGGCGCTCGGTCCCGCGTTGTATGCGGCCGCCGCGAGCACCGGATGTGAGAAGCGCTCCATGAGCCGTGACAGGTACCAGGCCCCGTAGCGGATGTTGCGCTCGGGCGAGAAGAGGTCGGCGGGCGCCGGGTCTGGCTCCGCGAGCTTCCGGGCGATCTCCGTCGCCGTCTTGGGGATGATCTGCATCAGCCCGCGCGCGTCCGCCGCGCTCATGACCTCCGGCTTGAAGGCGCTCTCCCGCCGCATGATGGCCCACACCAGGAACGGGTCCACCTTGTGCGCCGTCGCCGCCTGCTCCACCGCGTTCGAGAAGGCCCGAGGATAGAAGGCCGCGAGCGCATCCGGCTCGCGGGAGCCGAAGGCCCGGCCCCACAGGTGTCGCGCCGCCACCGTGTGCGCATGGCCGAACTCACCCAGGCCGATCAACGCGTGCGCGAAGGGCAGGGCCTGGTCCGCGGAGCGCAGGCGCGCCACATGCGACTCCACCTCTTCGGCCGCGTCCCGGAACAGGCCCGCGCGCGTCAGCTCCACCGCCAGCCCCAGCTCGGGAGGACGCGGCAGCTCCAGCGACAGGGGAGGGCGCGGGAAGCTCGCCGGTGCCACCCGTCCCAGCTCCTTGAGCCGCTCCGAGGCCAGCAGCGCGTAGAACGACGCGGGCGCCACGGTGATGAGACGCTCGTACTCCGGGCCGACCTCCGCGGCGGCCCCGCCGCCCAACTCGCGGCTGCGCGCCATCCAGTAGCGCGCCTGCGGGGCCAGGCTGCTCCTCGGGAAGGTCGCCACCAGCGACTCCAGCGACGCGCGCGCCTTCGCGTAGTCCGCCAGTCGCAGGTACGCGAGAGACCGGAACCACAGGCCCTCGTCCCGACGCCGCGAGCGCGCGTAGCGCTCCCCATGCGCGGTGAAGGCCTTCGCGGCCTCGGCGAAGCGCCCCGCCTGCAGGTCGAGCCAGCCCGCGAAGAAGGCGCCTTCCTCGCCCGCGGACTGCGAGGCGTACTTCTGGTCCAGCGCCGCCATCAGCGCCCGGGCCTTCTCGTTGTCGTCCGCGCGCAGGGCCCGCCGCGCCACGAGCAGCTCCGCGTCGGCCGCGACACTCGCGGGCCCCTTCTCCGCGACGGCGAGCGCCTGCCGCGCCTCCTCGTCGCGGCCCAGCGCGAACAGGGCCCTGGCCCGCAGCAGCGACACCTTCGCCGTCTGCTCCTTCGAGAGCTTGTCGCCCTTCAGCGCCTCCAGTTCCTCCAGCGCGCGCTGGGACGCGCCACCGCTGAGGAAGCCCTCGGTGCGCTGCGCGCGCTCCGCGAAGCCCAGGCGCACCCCGGGACGGCGGACCTCGGTGAGCCACTTCACCGCGTCATCGGCGTACGGGTGCGTGGGAAAGCGCAGCGCCACCGTCATCAAATCCGCCTGCTGCCCCGCGCGATTGCCCGACGCGCCTCGCGCCTGGGCCCGCTGGAAGAGCAGCTCCGGGGACGGCGTCGCCTTCACCGCCGCCTCCAGCACGCCCACCGCCTGCTTCGCCTTGCCCGCCTTCAGGAGCGATTCGCCCAGCCGTGACCGGGCCCGCGTCACCAGGTCCAGGGGCGCTCCCGGGGCCTCCAGCACCCGCGCGAAGTCCAGCGCGGCCCCCGCGGCATCCCCCGCGTAGAAGCGCGCCTGGCCCAGATAGAAGGCCCGGTAGGGCTCCAGCAGGGCAGGGGCGGGGCCGGCCGCGAGCATGTCGCGCGCCTCGGCCGCTCGCCCGTCGGACAGGGCCAGTGTGCCCGCCAGCAAGGCGAGCCGCCCCGCGTCTGGACACTGCTTCGCCACGCAGGCAGCCCACTCGCTCTGGGCCCGAGAGGTCGCGTCGGTCTGATGAAGCCGCACGGCCTCCAGGGTTGTCGGGGATTGTCCCAGGGAAACCCCCAGTGCCCACCCCGCGACCGTCCCCATCCAGCTCATGTGTTCTCCCTTTCAGCACGCGGCTTTGCGGCCTGCCAACGAGACGCGTCCCTCAATCATTCCCCCTCTCACACGAGGGGGGTGGTTTGACAGCCGGCCCGACAAGTCCTAAATCCGCGCGCCATCGGGCCGGTTCGAAATGTCCTCAACCCGTCGTCATTCGCTGAAAGCGTTCAGGCGATTACGTGCTCTTGGGTCATTGAAGTCGGCCCGTTGCGTCACCCGGGGTGCATCACTACTTTGCACGGCCGTTGCACGCTACCCCGGTCCGTCGTTGTCCAGGCGGGACCTGTCGTCCGGTAACACTGCTCGTTCACAGCGCTCGGGGGGGGAAACAGCACAGAGGGAGGGCTCCATGAAGCCGTGTCCAGCCGATCTGCCGCAAACCATCAATCCCGAGGCCGGGCCGAAGCGTGCCGGTGTCGAGACGCATCGCAACCTGAATTGCCACCAGTATGACAACTGCCTGGACGAAGCGGTCCGGCGAGGGTGGCAGTCCTTCACATGCATGAAGTGCCCGATGTATCAGCACGCCGCGCCGCCGCAGATGGGCCTCGAGGCTTACGCCACCCAGCGCCGTCCCGTCTGATTCAGAGTCGCTTCACCGTGTGAGGGGAGGCCCCGTTATGGAGAGGGGCGCCCCACACGGGCCGCGCCCGCCGCGCCTCACTGGACCGCGGCGTAGATGACGGCGACCCAGTATTGCTTCGCGCCAAAGCGCTTCGAATCGCCCCGCACCACGCCCACGCCCACCCGGTTGTTGGTGGCTTCGGTGACGCTGCGGGACTCGGGGAGCGCGGCCGGGTCCGAGACCACGAAGAAGTCCACCGATGCGGTCCCCGCGTCGGGGAGCACCCGGAACACCCGTTCGTGCAAGGGCGCCTCGCCAGGCTGGGCCGCGGGCTGGTCCAACTCCAGCGCATGTCGGGCATGTGCCAGCGCCAGTGACTCCAGCGCCTGACTCCGGGCCAGGGGCGGCAGCTTCTTCGCGGCGCGCCACCGCGCCAGGGCGTCATACGCGTCCTGCTGGGGATTCTGCGGGTCCGCCGAGGCGGGCGACGCGGCGGTGAAGACCTCCGTGACGGTGGCCTCGCTGCGACCGCCTGCCACTGTTCGCAGGACGACGCCCACCCCCATGAAGCGGAACCCGGGATCCAACAGGTTCCGGCGGTGACCCGGGCTGTGCTCGATGCCGAAGTGCGCCGCGAGCGGCCCGGCGGCCTGCCCCAGGTTCTCTCCGGCCCGTCCGTAGCGCGAGCCCGGGGGAAGTCGACGGGTGAGGGTGCTCCCATCCGGCGCGATGTGCGCGAAGAAGCCCTCCGTCGTCATGCGCGTGCTGTACCCCTGGGCCACGCGCTCCAGCACCGGGTCCGGCATCAGCTCCACCAGCCCATGGGCCCGGCGCAGGGCGTTGATGCGCTCATGCAGCGCGCTCCGCGCGCCTTCCTCCGTGGTGGGCTCCACGTTGTTCTCGCGCTCGCCGCGCAGACGGACTTCCCCAATCTGCGTGAGGAACAGGGACGTGACTTCCGGGCCCGCGTCGCCCTGCGCGACCACCTCCACCGTGTAGGTGCCGGGCTTGAGGAAATCCAGGCGCGTGCAGAAGTCGGAGCCCTCCGTTCCTCGCCGCGTGAGGGGGACGATGACCACTTCGCCGTCGGGTCGCGTGACGTAGATCTCCGGCGCATGGAGCGGCGGATTGAGCCTTCCGCAGAGTGTCTGCACCGCGCGCTCGCCGGGCATGACGCGGGGGAACGGCTTCAGCTCCGCCTTGCGGTCCGACACCAACGTCACCAGGGCGGCGCGCTTGTCCACCAGGGCCACGCCCACGCCGAAGTGGGTGGCCCGATCCGAGTTGAGGTCGGTCCGGGCGCGCAGCGACTCGAGCGCATGCGCATGGGCCCACGCGCGGATGACAAGCGCCCGGGGCGCCGGATCCGCCGCGCCCGCGTCGCTGACGGCCTCCGTGAGGGTGAAGAGGTCGGGTGCACCCGTGAAGACGCCGCTGAGCGCATCGTGGGCCAGTCGCCTCGCGGCCACGCTCAGCGCGCTGTCTTCCGTGGGCGCGCGACGTCCCACGCGCTCGAACTCCCGCACCACATGCTGGGCGGCCTGCCGCTCCATCGACTCCGCCGGCGTCAGCGGGGCCTTGCGCTCGGGCGGTGGGGTGCGCGGCGCCAGGGGCGCTGACGGCGGCGGCGCGGCCCTGGAGGGCGTGGCGGGCCTCGTTGCTCCCGTCGTGGGCCCGGGCGCGGCGGCCAGGAGTGCCGTCAGCGCGAGCACGGCGATCATCGGGTGTCCCACCGGAAGGTGAGCGCCTTCACCGTGCCGGGGCCCAGTCGTTCATTGAGCTGCGCGCACAGCGAGGGCGCTTCGGCCTCCAGGGTGCGGGCCCACTCGGCGCTCGTGACGATGACGACGAGGGTGCCGCCCTCCAACGCACGGGGGGAGCTATGGCGGGCAATGTGTGCTCCCACCACCGCGCCCCACACGGGTGCGAGGGCATGGCCCCGGCCTGACTCACCCGCGAGGCGCGCCAGGACACGGGGTAGGAGACTTTCCAGGGACTTGGGCTCGCCACGGGCCATCGCGCACGATGATGATTCGTGAGAACCTGAAAGCCAACCACCTGTTGCGTGACGTGGGCGAAGAGCGGGCGGCCGGGTCCGACGGTGTCCAGCGAGGGGGCTTCAGGGCCCTCCGCGCCGTCGCGCGACGGGCGTCGTGCCTGTATGGTCTTGGGCGTTCCGCCCCCCGGGAGCCGCACCGAATGAGTCCCTCGCCTCGTCCCCTGCTGCTGACAGCCCTCGTGTGCGCCCTGGGGACGCTGGCCGGCTGTGGGATGAACGCCGACGAAATCCCCGGCATCCCCGGCGACAACAAGCCGCTGCCGGGCCCCTGCGCGGTGGACCAGGACTGCCCGAACCCGTCCCTCTTCATCTGCAACACGGCGCTGTCCCGCTGTGAGCCCGCCTGTCGGACCCGCGAGGACTGTGAGGAGGGCAAGCGCCAGCAATATGCGCTGCCCATGTGTGACAACCCGCTGGGCTGTCAGTGCGACATGAACCGGTGCGTGGTGGGCCTGTGCGCCGCGGACGCGGATTGCGGCGTGGACGAGGTCTGCCGGGACGGGGCCTGCGGGGCGCCTCCTGCCCCGGCGCTCGCGGCCTCGTGCCAGGTGACGCCGGAGGTCGTCGTGGGCAGCCCCGAGTTGTCCGTCGTCTTCGGGGTGTGGGTGAAGGATGCGTCCGGGCGGCCCGTGGTGCCGCGTGATGGCGCGACGTGGTCGTCCCTCTCTCCGATGGCGACAGGCGGGGGCACGGGCGTCCGGGCTGCTTTCACGTTGCGGGTGCCCGGCGCGGAGCAGGACGTGGTGGAGGCGCGCGTCGGCTCGGCCGTGTGCCGCGCCCGCGTCATGGTGCTCAGCCCCGACGTGCCGGACGGAGGAGTGCGAGTGCTCGTGTTTGACGAGCTGACGGGACGCCCGTTGCCGCTGGCCTCCGTCGCCGTGTCGGAGGTGGGCGGGAAGATGTTGTCGGTGGCGCTGACGGGGCTCGATGGCGTCGCGTGGGTGCCCGCCTCGGGCACCGTGGGCCTGTCCGCCTTCCACCCGGACTTCGGCTACCTCACGCTGGCCCGCCATGACGTGGACGACCACCGCGATGTCCGGATGGCGCTGCGGCGCAACCCGCAGGATTTCTCCGGAGGCGTGCGGGTCGACTTCGTCGAGCCGCGTGCGGCCGGCGTCCCGGCTCCCATGCTGCGGTTGGGAATGACGGGCCTGTCGGTGCCGGGACTCTTCTCCGAGCTGGCGTCGGGGACGTTGCTGGGCTTCGAGCGCGAGGTGGAAGTGAGCGCGGGCGGCACGCGGCGACTGCCCTTGCCGTCGGGCACGGCGCTCTGGTTGGAGGGGGGCACGCCGCCTCCGGCCTCCGCGCCCGGGGTGGCGGGTATCTGCGATGGCGCGCTGGCGGGCGTGTTGAATCCCGAGGAGGCCATCCTGTCCGGTACCTGTGGCACCCGCGCGGCCTGGGGGCTGACGGGGAGCGTGCCGGTGGCGGAGCTGCCGCTCAATGCACTGGAACCCGGAGCCGACCCGCTGCTGATGCTGGGGCGCCTGCTCCCCCTGTCTCCGCGCTTCTATTCGTCCGTGGCGCGCGATGCCGCCTTCCGCCTGGTCCCCACGCCGGGCCTCTCCACGGGAGAGCCAAGGCCAGACACCGTGGCGTATTCCGAGAGCGTGTCCCTGGACTTCGAGGGCGTGCGTCTGGCGTTTCCCTTCGCCGTGCGCGTCCCGGAGCTTCCTCGCTACCGGGGGACCTATCTGGACCGGGCCTATGTGGTGAGCACCGTGGTGGCGCCGGGACGAGGGCTGGTGCCCCTGGGGCTCGGAGCCGCGGCCAACGTCGCGCCCGCGGACCCGAACACGGACGCGGATGTGCGGGTGGGCCGGTCCGGCGTGGTGGCCCTGCGCATGGCCCCCGCGCACCATGGCCTGGAGGGGCAGCCCTACCGACTCCTGGTGGGAGCCACCTCCCGAGCGGCCCTCGACGATGCCTCCGCGGGCACGGCGACCGGCTTCGTGGTGGCGGACCTGCCGGGATTGACCTTCGACCCCCTGGGCGAGCACCCCGTCGAGCCCACCGTCGACTTCCTCCCGATTCCCGAGGACGCCCGCTACAACTTCGACGGCGCCGAGGCCCACGGACTCCAGGGACGAGAGCTGCGCGCCGATGTCGACGAGCCCGCCACCCTGGTCCGCGTCGTCTTCACGGACCGCCTCGGGCGACGCTGGACGGTCCTGGCCTCACCCGACGAGCTCGAGGAGGGCATCCGTGTTCCTCGACCTCCCGCGGGGCTCGAGGACCGGACGTACTTCGGCGACCACCTGGGCTCGCGGGCGCTCCTTCGAGTGGAGGTGCTCCAGGTTACCGGGCGTGATGCTCGCGACACCCTGGGGCCCTCGCGGCTGGTGGCGGCGGGCGGTCCAGGCCTGGACCACGTGGGGGACCTGACTCGCGCGGCGTCGTCGCTGGACGTGGGGCGCCCGGAAGTCACCTGGCTCTATCCGGAGCTGGAGGGACAGCGGCTGAGCCGGGGAAGCGCCGTCCGCGTCCGAGTCACCGGTTTTCGCCCGGGCGCGAGCGCCGGGGCCGACGGCCGCGTGCGTGTCATGGTACGGGGTGGCGGGAAGGGCTGCGAGGAGATCCTCGTGAGCGACTCCGCCGCCTCACCCGCGACGGGGGAAGTGCAGCTCCAGCTCCCGGTCAACTGCTCCGGGACAGGGGTGTCGCTCATCGCCTCGCTGGAGGACACGGAGGGCGCGCTGCTGCGTCCACCTGTCTTCACCTCGAGGGGCGTGGATATCCCCTAGGGGGGATGAAGGAAGACGTCGTTGGTTGGATGTCGATGGACGGAGGTTCCCTACCTGGCGTCTCGCCTTGTGATTCGCTTTCTGGATTTGCAGGGTGGTAGCGTCTCGTGGGTCGTTCGCTGGAGGAGCGGTGCAGAAGGAGACGGTCGTCACGGTCATCTCGAAGATCTCCGACCGGCCGGTCAACCTCGACGCGGCGCTGGTGGTGATCTACGGATTGGACCTGGGTCGGAAGTTCGATTTGACGCGCGAGGAGACGCTGATCGGGCGCTCGTCGAAGTGCGACATCCAGATCGACCAGGAGTCGGTGAGCCGCAACCACGCGGCCATCGCGAATACCCGCGAGGGCGTGAAGATTCGCGACGCGGGCTCCACCAACGGCACGTTCATCAACGACGAGGTGGTGGAGGGTGATCGCGAGCTGCGCAACGGCGACCTGGTGAAGATTGGCCGCACCATCTTCAAGTACATCGCGGGCGGCAACATCGAGGCCGCCTACCACGATGAGATCTACCGGCTGACCACGATGGACGGCCTGACGCAGATCTACAACCGCCGCTACTTCGACGAGCAGCTGGACCGGGAGATCTCCCGCAGCCGCCGTTATGAGCGCGTGCTGTCGCTGGTGCTGGTGGACATCGACCACTTCAAGAAGGTGAACGACAAGTTCGGGCACCTGGCGGGAGACTCGGTGCTCAAGCAACTGGCGTCCACGGTGCGCACGCGCATCCGGCGCGAGGATGTCTTCGCGCGCTATGGCGGCGAGGAGTTCGCCATCCTGTTGCCGGAAGTGGCGCTGGTCGGCGCGCGACAGCTCTCCGAGAAGGTCCGGCGGTTGGTGGAGAAGCAGCGCTTCGAGTTTGATCGCCAGCCCATCCCCGTCACCATCTCCCTGGGCGTGGCCGTGTTGGACCCTCGCCACCGCGAGCCCGGAGACCTGGTGCGCGCGGCGGACGAGAAGCTCTTCGAGGCGAAGACGGGTGGGCGCAACCGCGTCATCGCCTGACGCGGCATGCGCCCCTCGGGGCGTCCGATTCAGCCGGCGAAGATGGAGCGCCGCTCCCGCAGCAGCGTGTGGATCATCGACTGGATGGCCTCGCGCGTGCGCTCGGTGAGTCGACCCACTTCGCCCAGGTCCTCCGCGGCTTCAGGGGGCAGGCCGTCCATGGCGATGGGTTCGCCGAAGCGGATGCTCCACTTGGCGGGCAGCGGGCCCAGCGGCGTGAGGGGCACGTAGGGCAACCCGAAGAAGCTCGCGGGAATGCGTCCCAGCAGGGGGGAGGTCTCCTCCGCGCCGACGATGGCCACCGGGACGATGGGCGCTCCCGTGCGAAGGGCGAGCTTCACGAAGCCACCTCGCCCGAAACGCTTGAGCCGGTAGCGCTCCGCGAAGGGCTTGCTGAGCCCCTGGTAGCCCTCCGGGAAGACGACCAGTGGGCGCTGCTCGTCGAGCAGCCGCAGCGCGTTCTCCGGGCATGCCCGCACGGCGCCCAGGCGATTGAAGAGGGTGCCCAGCACGGGCGCGTGGAAGATCTGATCCTCCACCAGCCAGCGTGATTCGCGCAGGTCGGGGCGCTCGCGAGCCAGGGTGAGCGACATCACCAGGCCGTCATAAGGCAGGGCGCCCGAGTGGTTCGCCACCAGGATGGCCGCGCCCTTGGGGATGTGGTCCGTGCCCTGCGCGGCGACGCGCCAGTACTGGCCATAGAGGAACTCCAGCACGGGCTCCAGCCGCTGCACCAGTGACGGGTCCTTGCCGTACTCGTCCAGGTGGGCGCCTCCGCCCGTGCCCAGGCCCGCGCGGACGGCGTCCAGCATGCCGTTCATCGCGCCCCAGGCACGTCCCAGTCCCTCGCTGGCCAGCGCCTGTCCGGCGATTTCACGCGCCAGCGACAGCATGCCGGTGGCGCGCTGCGCGAGGGGACGAGGGGCGTCGGATTCCCGCGAGCCATCCGGAGCCAGCGCCGCGCGCGCCGCATCCTCCTCGGCGGTTGCGGGCACCAGGGACAAGGGGCCTCGACGGCCTGGGGGGAACTCGTCGCGCGTCGCGTCTGGCATTTCCACCTCCGGCTCCAGCGAGGAGCGGGTTGTCGAGAGGGGCGGGGAGGACAGCTCCCACACGTCATCGGCGTCGTCCGGGGTTTCGTCGAGGTCGGAGAGCTCCAGCACCGCGCCCGCCAGGTCCTCGTGCGGCTCGATACGGGAACCCTGGCCCGCGTCGGATTCGTTCGCGGTGTTGTTCGCGGCGCGCTCCTCGAGCGTGTCCCTGGAGTGCGTGAAGGGGGCGCGGCGATCCATCACCTCCGCGACGGCGAGCTCGGCGGCGCTCTCGGCCACCTGCGCGGCGACGGTGGCGGCGAGCTCGCGCTCGCGTTCCGGGCGGCGGGTCGAGGGGCTGTGGTCCAGGACCTCCTCGACCGCGGCTTCGGCGAGCTCGGTCGCCATCTCCGTGGCGAGGAGCCTGTCCACGGGCTCCTTGGAGCCGTCCCGTCGCTTCATCGCCACATCCACGGCGTGCTTCGCGGTGACTTCGGCCACCTCGGCGGCGAGGGCTTCCGCGAGCGCGTGGTCCACCTCCCGCTGATGGGGTGTTCTCGCCGCGTTGGCGTCATCCAGGGCTGGAGCGCGCGCGGGCGGCGGCTCGCGCGGCGTCACCGGAGCCGCGGGTTCACGCAGGGGCTCGACCTCGGCCGAAGGCACTGCGGACGTGTCGGCGGGGCGCGTCGCGGCGACGTCCTGGCCGAGGGTGTCGTGGGACACCGAAGCCGCGGACTCGTCGCCTTGCTGCGCCCGTGCACCGCGAGATGCCGATGCAGGGGCCTGGTGGCCAGCACCCGATGCGCGCTGCGAAGCGCCCGCCCCGGAGGGCTGACGGGCTGCCGCACTCGGGCCATCCTTCGGGCCCTTGGCGCCATTCGTGCGAGAGGGTGCTTTCGCGTTGGCGTTGGACGCGTGCTTCACCTTCGTGTCGGGCCGCGTGGCGTTCGCCCTGAGCTTCGCCTCGTCGCCGACCTTCGAGCCGGCCGTGCCTCGCGACGCCGTGCCCTGTGGCTGTTTCGTTCCCACTCCGGTTCGCGAAGCGGATGCACCGCCTCCGGAATGCGCCCTGGCCTCGCCCGCGCTCCGGGTCGCCGCCGTGGTGGAGCCCTTCGCCCCGCCCGTGGACTTCGCGGGTGCGGGCTTCGCGCTGGAGGGCTTCTTCGCTCGGCCCTTGTCCAGGGTGCCATCATTCCTGGCGTGGGCCGCGCTCGGGCCCGACGACGCGCGGGTGTTCGCGGTCTTCTTCTTGTCGTCGGAGGTCCCGCGCTCGGAGGGCGAGCGCTCCTGCTTCGCATGGGGGCCGGGCTTCGCGGGCGCGCCATCGCGGGTGGCGGCTCCGCGCTGGAAGGGATCGTTCCCGAGGACACCCTTGGCCATCTCTAGCTCCTCTTGAGCGCCGCGGCGGCGTCCCTGACGTGGTGGAAGGGGATGAATCCGAGGGCGGTCTCGGCGCGCGCGCCGTCCGCCACCCACGAGTAATGGATGTAGTCGAGAAGGGCTACGGGCAACGTGTCCGCTCCCACCACATCCAGCGCGTGGAGTGCGCCACGGAACAAAGGCCCTGGGAGGGGGAGCGGGCGAGCCCCCGCCTGCCGGATGAGGCCGGACAGTGGCAGCACACCCCGTCCGACGATGTTGAACTCCCCGGACACGTCCGCCCGCAGCGACAGATGAAGCGCCCGCCCCGCGTCCTCCTCGTGCAGTCCCTGCCACAGCGGGTCGAACCCGAGCAGCGTGGGGACCACGGACGTGCGCGTCAGCAGCCGCGTCACGGGATTCTCGATGGTCGGCCCCAGCACCGGCGCGAAGCGCAGCACGAGCACGCGCATCTCCGGATGCCGCTCGCGGAAGGCACGGACCTGTCCCTCCACCTCCACCTTGTCGGTGACGAAGCGGCTGTGAGGACAGCCCTGCAGCGGCGACTCCTCGCGCAGCAACGCGGGGTTGTTCCCCCGCGCCCCATAGACGGCCGTCATCGAGGGCACCACCAGCCTCGGCAACCGCGCCCGGCCCGCCGCGGTCAGCACGTTCATCGTGCCGATGACCTCCAGCTCGTGCGCCAGGGAGCCGTTGCGGATGGGCCCGAAGAGGAACGCCAGGTGGTAGAGCGCGTCCACGGGGCGCTCGGCCAGCGCGTCGGTGAGCTCGCTTTCGGCGTCGTGCCGGGTGAGGTCCACCTGGTGGAACTCCACCTTGGCCCCCTCCGGACGGGCGACGTCCAGAACGAGGATGCTCTCCACGTCGGGATCCCGCTCGAGCCGGGGCAGCAATAGCTTCCCGTACTCGCCGCTGGCTCCAGTCACCGCGACGCGCAACCGCCCCTTGCCTGGTCGTGACACGTCCATACGCGGGCTCTCCTGTTAGCCCAGCCGGTCCTGAATGTCAGCCTGCACCCATCTCGTCTCGCTGGACAACGTTCGTTCCGTGGCGGAGGGTGGATGATTGCCATGGCTCGCATCGCACGTCTCAGTGACGTCCTCATCAACAAGATCGCCGCCGGCGAGGTGGTGGAGCGCCCCGCGTCCGTCGTGAAGGAGCTGGTGGAGAACTCCCTCGACGCGGGCTCGAGCACCATCCGCGTCGACCTGGCCGGTGGGGGCGTGGACCGCATCATCATCTCGGACGACGGGCACGGAATGGGGCGGCACGACGCCACGCTGTGTCTGGAGCGTCACGCCACCAGCAAGCTGCGCGAGCTGGACGACCTGTTCCACATCGACTCCATGGGGTTCCGGGGCGAGGCCGTGCCCGCCATCGCCTCCGTCTCCCGCTTCTCCCTCCACACCGCCGAGGTGGGCGCGGACGTAGGCACCCGGGTGACGCTGGAGGGTGGGGTGGACCCGCTCATCGAGGATGCCCCTCCGCGCACGGGCACCGTCATCACCGTGGAGGACCTCTTCTTCAACGTGCCCGCGCGCCGCAAGTTCCTGCGCCGGGGCGACACCGAGCTCAAGCACGCCGAAGAGGCCGTCGTCCGCCTGGCGCTCGCGAACCCGGAGGTGGGCTTCTTCGCCACCCACGAGGGCAACGAACTCTTCTCCAGCGCGGCCTGCCCGGAGGACCCCCGCGAACGCATCGCCGCCGCGCTCGGCCCCGCGGCCCACCCGCACCTGTTCCCCGTGGAGGAGCGGCGCCTGGGTGTCAGCGTCACCGGCTACGCGGCCTCGCCCGAGTTCACCTTCCCCAACGCGCGTGGGCTCTACACGTTCGTCAACCGCCGCTACGTCCGCGACAGGGGCCTCATCGGCACCATCCAGCGCGCCTACCAGGACTTCCTCGCCGCGGGCCGGCAGCCCGTCGTCGTCCTGCACATCGACGTGGACCCCATCGCGGTGGACGTCAACGTGCACCCCCAGAAGCTGGAGGTCCGCTTCTCCGATGCCCGAGGCGTCCAGGAGGCCATCAGCGCCGCGCTCAACCGGATGCTGCGCGCGGCCCCATGGCTGGGCGCGGGCGCCGACCCCAATGGCCCCGGCGGGAATCAGCCGCGCGATGCCGCGCACTACGCGCTCGCCGTGGAGCGCTTCCTCACTCGCGCGCAGGAGGCCTCCTGGGGCGCCCCGCTGCCCACCACGCTGGACGCAGCATCGGGGGGCGCTCCGTCGCACGCCCTGTCCGGAGCGCCCGGGCCCATGGTCGGGATTCCCTCGTCGCTGCCCTTCGGCGCGGTGGGGCGCCCGCCCGCGTTCGGCGAGGCCCAACCCCAGCTCAATGAGGCCCCTCCGCCGGGCTACTTCGCCGCGCTGCGACCCATGGGCCTGCTCGGAGGCCGCTTCCACCTCTGCGAAGGACCCGGCGGCACGCTGGTGGTGTTGGACCCTCATGCGGCGCTGGAGCGGACCCGGCTCACGACCTACCTGCGCGCGCTGGACGATGCGAAGGGCCCTCCCGCGCCCTCGCTGTTCGGCACCACGCTGGAGTTTCCCGTGCAGGTCGCCAAGGCGCTCGTCGAGGGGCGCGAGGCCCTGTCGCGCCTGGGCGTCGACGTGGAGCCCTTCGGCGGCACGACCGTGGCGCTGAAGACGGTGCCTCCGGGGTTGGAGGGGGCGGATGCTCGCTCGTTGCTGGAGGCGCTCGCGCGCGCGTTGCCGCCCAAGGGCGCAGCGCTGGACTCCGTCACGCTGGCCGAGGCCGTGCGGGTGATGGCGTGTCATGCCGCGCGCAAGGCGGGCTCCGTGCCGCTCACGGACGCGCAGCTTCGCGCGCTCCTGGGCGAACTGGACCGGGCCGATTTCCATCCCCCCTGCATCCACGGCACGGTGGTGGTACTGGAGATGCCCCTGCTGGAGCTGGAGCGCCGCGCCCGCTGAAGCCGGAATCCCAGTCCCTCCGCGCCTTTGCACGGCCGGAAAATTGACCCGTGGGAGGCCGCTGCTACGGTGGGCCACACGCCTGTAGCACGGGGCGGACCGGGCACGGACGGCCGGGAAGAGCATCCCTCACGGCAACAACCACGATGGGAGCGGCCACATGCGCGGTGTCATCACCCTGCGGGACGTGGTGTCGAACCTGGGCGTGGTGCTCCGTGAGTTCGGAGCCCTGTGTGTCGTCCGCTGTCTGGTCGCCTCGCTGCGCCGCCAACGGACGACGTTCCTCGAAATCGCCGTGCGCCCCAAGCGCTCCTGACCTTCGCCCCCGAGTCCCTGCTTCGATGCTCCGTCGACTTCCGCTTCTGCTCGCCCTGATGTTCGCCGCTCCCGCTTTCGCCCAGGACGAGGAGGATGATGGGCCCACGTCGATGGATGGCGTGGGACGCATCACCGTGCAGGGTGGCTGGCGTTCCACCTCCAACGAGACGTTCTACAAGGGCTGGTACGGCCGGACGGGCAACGGCGACCTGGCGCGCGCGCGGAAGACCGGAGGGGGGCCGTTCGGTGTGGCCTCCTTCGCCTATTCGCTGTCGGACCTCGTGGAGCTGGGCATCGACCTGTTCGCCACCGGCTCCCGGCTCTACGTCACGGAACCGGGCGTGGAGAGCCTGCCTCCCACCGAGCGGGGCATCGACACCCTGGCCTACGGCGCGATGCTGGGCCTGCGCTTCCAGAAGCTGCTCCCCGAGGTCGGCCCCTATGGGTTGGTCCCCTTCCTGGGCTTCTTGACCGGTCCCACGCTCATCAGCTCGGAGCGCGACGGAGAGGCCGTGCGGGAGAGAACGACGCAGGCCTGGGCGGGTTCGCTGGGAGCGACATGGCGCTTGTCCTCTCGCTGGGGCATCACCGGTGAGTACCGCTTCATGTTCCTGCGCGGACCCGTGGGCCCCGAGGACGCGAAGATTGGCTCGTTCAGTCTGGGAGGGAGCTGGCTGTCGCTGGGCGTGACGTACACTTTTCCGCCCGAGCCATCACGAGGTCTCCCAGGCTCTGGTCTGTAGCTCGCAGAGCGAGCAGGCGTGGACATTGGAAGGTTGTTTGCTCCCGGAAATGTGACAAAGCCTCCGTGTTGTTCCGGTGCGGAAATTGTCGCCGTATGACCGGGAGAACTCCTTACGATGCGTGAATCGGCCGAGATCGTTACCGGGCCCAGGAAGATGTCCATGCCAGAGCAGGCGAAGACCGAGATTGATAAGGAATTGGCGGACCTCCGCCGCGAAGTCGTCGAGGCCCGCAACCTCGTCATCAAAAGTGACAACCTGCTGAAGAACCTCCACGCGGAGGTGAAGGCGGTCGGCAAGCGTCACGAGGACTTCCAGAAGCGGCAGTGGATTTCGTCCGCGGCGGCCTACGTGCTGTTCGCGGTCATCGCGGTGGGCGCGGCGGTGATGATCACCAGCGCGCGCAGCTCCAGCGCCACCAACGAGCGGGAGCGCCTGGAGAAGATGGTGGCGGACCTGACGGGCCAGCTGGAGAAGCAGCGCTCGGACACCTCCGCGCACCAGACGGCCCAGCGCGGCGCCGCCGAGGTCTACAAGATGATGACCTCGCTGCCCGGCGACGAGCGGCTCAAGGGCATCGACGCGCTGATGAAGCTGGACACCCAGCGCCTCAGCTCGCTGGAGCGCCAGGCCCTCAATGACCGCGCCACGTCGCTGCGCCGCGAGACGGGTGATGCCGCCTTCGAGCGCGGCAAGATCGCCTTCCGCAAGAACGAGATGGACCAGGTCGTCTCGGAGATGGAGCGCTTCCTGGCCATGAACCCGCCGCAGGAGCAGTCGCTGGACGCGTCCTTCTTCCTGGGCACCGCGTACAACCAGCTGCGCAAGCACGACAAGGCCGTGCCCCTGCTGGCCCGCTTCGTGGAGGGAGACCGCAACTCCAAGACGCGCGACTACGCCATGCTGCTGCTGGCCCAGTCGTACCAGGAGGTCGGGCAGATGGAGAAGGCGCTGGAGACGGCGCGTGACGCGGCTGGTGCCTACCTCAACAGCCAGTACCAGATGCAGTTCCGCAGCCGCATCGCCATGGTGAAGCGCGCCATGAACGGCAACACGGAGGCCGCGGGTCCCGCGCCCGCCGCCGCCGCCCCCGCCGCGGCCCCCACCCAGCAGGTGGCGAGCCCCGCGGGCCAGTAGTCCCTGGACGCACCCCGCCCGCCTGTCGGGTGGGGTGACACGGAAGCGTTGCCACGCGGGGTCCACAGTCATAAGACCTGGACCCCGTGTCCGCTCCCGACCCTCGGAAAGATCCTCGCTTCCGCCGCTACCGTGGTGCCGCGTATGGGGTCTACATCGCGCTCACCACGCTCTTCTCGCTGTGGATCATCTGGAACGTGAGCCGCTCGGTGGCGGCCATGACGCCAGAGGAGTTGCCACCCGCGGCCACCACGCTCAGCTTCCAGGAGTGTCTGGCGGGTGCCCGGGCCCTGTGGGACGAGCTGGAGGCGGGGCGCGAGAAGCTGGTGCGCGTGTCGCCCGCGCGAGACACGGACCAGGAATGGATGCGCTTCCGGACCTCGTGGCTGGCGCGGATGCGCGAGCGGGAGTCCCAGTGCGATTTGAAGGCCCGCGAGCGCGCGCCGCTGCGCACCGTGTACCGCCGCCTGGAGGTGGTGCTGGACCTCTACACCACGCACGCGGTGCAGTACGCCGACGAGGTGGGCGGCACGGTGGACTCGTTCCACGCCGCCTTCCAGGCCGCCAGCGCCAGTCCGGCCGCCACGTCGCCCCGGCCGTGAGTCAGCGCACCGGCAGCAGCGCGGTGTAGCGGCCCAGCGTGTCCGTCACGGACTGGGCTAGCAGCACGGAGGAGGGGCGCCCCTCCACGTTCACTACCCGATAGAAGCGGATGGACGTGAAGGGCAGGCCCGGAGGCACGCCCGGCTCTCGCGTCGACGACAGCACCCGGCCGCGCAAGGTGCGGCCCCGCTGGAGGGCGAAGGCCGTCACGGCCTGCTCGGAGCCGTCATTGGCGGGCAGCACCGAGACGAAGCGGCTGACGCGGGGCAGGTTCTCACCCGGCACGACGTCCAGCCGGTAGAGGGCGGGGTCCAACCGCAGCACGTATTCGCCGTTGGCGTCCGTGAGGGTCTCCGAGGCGAGGTTGGGCGGAAGCAGCCGGCCGGGGACGACGTCCACGGGCTCCACCACCAGCCGCACGCCCGCGGCGGGGGAGACGTTGTCGGGCTGCAGGAGCCGGCCGCGCGCCACGCGGCGGTTGACGCACACCACGTCCGGCAACACCGTGTCCTCGCGAGGCACCACGGCCGCGGAGGTGGTGAGCCCGGAGGTGGAGCCGGCGGGAGGCACCACCACCAGCTCCAGCGGGGACTCGGTGGCGCTGGGCAGGGAGCGCAGCTCGAAGCGGCCTTCCTCGTCCGTCGTCGCCACGGCGCTCTGGAAGCTCCCGCCTCCTCCCACGCGCCCCTGGATCGACACCGTGGCGGCGACGACAGGTCGGCCGTCCAGGGCCACCACGCGTCCCGACACCCGCACCGCGGCGCCGAAGTCACCCAGCTCCAGCGGGCCAGGCAAGGGGACGCTCGGGTCCACCGTGAAGGTCTGCTGGGGCAGGAGCGCGCCCGCGTCCCGCGCCGTCACGCGCAGCAGCACCGTGGAGGCACTCGCGGCCTCAGGCGGCAGCGCCAGCGCGAAGGCGCCCGTGCCGCGATTGACGGGAACGCGCTGGGAGATTGGCTTCAGCTCGGCGTCCAGGGCCTCCACCGAGAGGTCCGCGTCCAGCGGCGCGCCCCCGTGTCCGGTCAACTGCCCTTGCACGGGCACCACGGCGTCGGCGGCGGGCAGCAGCCACTCCAGCGCGAGCGCCTCGCCCGGGAACACGGTGCCCAGGTTCGTCATGGGCGGCACCAGGAGGTCCTCGGCGAGCACCGTCACCGCGTACTGGCCGCTGGCCACCGGCAGGGTCCACTGCCCGTTGTCCGGCACCAGCGTCGCCTCGTGATAGCGGGCCACCCCGGGGATGAGGGCGCTCGTGCCGACGGCGCGCACGACGAGCGGCTCGGAGTAGGGACGGGAGGTGGTGGTCGACGACGCGGGAGGCACCGTCGAGCGCAGCGTCGTCCCGCGCAGCGAAGCCTTGTCGAACAGCTCCAGGTTCTGCTCGGCCCGCAGGCGACCCACCGGGAAGTCCTGCGCGTACAGGCCGAGGGCGGGGTTGGGCGTCACCTCCACGACGATGTCCTGGCCCGGGTCGCCGCAGCCGTCCACGAAGCACACCTCGTTGGAGGCGCAGTCCGCGTCCGAGCGGCAGACGAGCAGGGAATCCTCTGGCTCCTCTTCCAGCAGGGCACAGCCGGTGCCCCAGAGCAGCGTCAGCGCGAGGAGGAGCCGCGCGGGGCCCCCCTTCATCGGCAGTCCCCCTGCACCGTGTTCACCACCCAGGAGTAGCTGATGACGAACCCCGGGTCGATGATGGAGCCTCCGTCGGGCAGGTTCACCACCTGCGATTCGGGCTCGCGGTCCGTGAGCTCCGCGTCGCTCACCAGCGCCTCCACCAGGTGCTGGCCCGGCGTGCTCAGCTCCGCGTTCGCCGAGGCCAGGTTGATGCGCAGCGTGCCCCGGTCCGGACGGCGGGCCTCGCCGTTGTTCGTCAGGGCGATTTCCCGGTACGGCCCGCGCGGGTCCTGCGGGCTGTAGTCGATGAACCAGTGCACCTTGATGCGGTCATCCACGTCCGGGTCCTCGACGGCGACCTCGAACGTCAGCTCGCACCGGCTCCCGCCGAAGTCCTGGATGATGTGCTCCTGCGGCAGCACCAGCGACTCGATGATGCGCGGCGAGCGGTTCATGAAGCGCGGAGGCTCGTCGAGCAGGGTGTCGTCCTGAGGCAACAGGCAGCCGACGAGCAGGCCCAGACTCGCGGCCAGCACGCACGTCGCCCAGCCCTGGCCGGAGCGCCTGTCCCAGACTTCTCGCCGCGTCGTCGAGTCCATCACCAGTGCGACTGGGGCCGCTTCAGAGCAGCTCCTCGCCCTCCTCGGGGGGCAGGGGCCGCCCGGTCTTCTCCGCTTCCAGCTTCTCCAGGTGGCGGAAGATGGTGCGAGGGTCCACGCCCAGGTCCTTGGCCGTCTTCGTCCGGTTGCCGTTGTTCCGCGCCAACACTTCGTTGATGTAACGCTTCTGGAATTCTTCCTTGGCCTGGAGCAGCGGCATGATGGGCTCCAGGTTCTCCGGCTTGAGGTCCAGGTCGTCGGGGCCCAGCAGCGGCTTGTCGGACAGCACCACCGCCTTCTTGATGCGGTTCTCCAGCTCGCGGATGTTGCCAGGCCAGCCGTACTTCTTCATGGACACGGCGGCGGACGGGGTGAAGCCCTTGGCCCGGGAGTTGAACTCGCGCGAATACTTGTGGAGGAAGAATTTGCCCAGCACGACGACGTCCTCGCCGCGCTCGCGCAGGGGCGGCAGCTTCAGGGTGACGACGTTGAGCCGGTAGTAGAGGTCCTCGCGGAAGGTGTTCCGCTTCACCTCGTCCTCGAGCACCTTGTTGGTGGCGGCGACGACGCGGATGTCCACCGGCTCGCCGCGGTTGTCGCCCACCTTGTAGACGATCTTCTCCTGGAGCGCGCGCAGCAGCTTCACCTGGAGCTGGAGCGGCATCTCGCCAATCTCGTCCAGGAAGAGGGTGCCGCTGATGGCCGCCTGGAACTTGCCCGCCTTGGTGGCCACCGCGCCGGTGAAGGCGCCCTTCACGTGGCCGAACAGCTCGCTCTCCAGCAGGTTCTCCGGAATCGCGCCGCAGTTGATGGTGATGAAGGGGCCCTTCACGCGGGGCGAGCGGCGGTGGATCTCCCGGGCGATCAATTCCTTGCCGGTGCCCGTCTCGCCGGTGATGAGCACGGAGATGTCCGTGGGGGCAATCTTGTCGATGCGCTTGTACACGTCGCGCATGCCCTGACAGGCCCCGACGATGTCGCCATAGCGCTGGTCCTCCAGCTTCCGGCGCAGCTCCGTGACGTCGAGCTTGAGGTCGTTGACCAGCATCGCGTTCTGCAGGACGAGCGATGCCTGCGCCGCGAAGATGGTGAGCATGTCCGCGCTCTTGGGCTCGAACCGGTTCACCAGCCGGTCATTTCCCACGTAGATGACGCCGAACAGGTCACCCTTGTGCATCAGCGGCACGCACATGACGGAGTGCACGCGCAGGTTGACGACGGACTCGCTGGCCTTGAACTCGGGCGCGTCCACCGCGTCCGCGACGATGAGGGGCCGCTGCTCCTTGACCACCTTGGCGATGATGGAGTCGGACAGCTTCTCCACCGCGTCCTCGATGTTCTCCCGGGCCACGTTGCGCGCGACCTTCACGCGCGGATCCCCGCTCTCCATGAGGATGAGGAAGCCCTTGTCTGCGCGCGTCACCTCGATGGCCTCGTCCATCAGGCTCTCGAGGATGCGCTCCACGTCGTAGAGGGCCAGCAGCCGTTCGCTGAACGCGGTGAGCCGCCGCAGCATGGCCAGCTCTCGGCCGGGCACGCCGGGCAGCTCCGTGGTGTGCGAGTCCGCGGTCTCCGGACTGGCCACCGAGTCGCGGTGAGGCGTGAGGGCGGAGGGGGGTGGCGCGCGCGGCGCGTCCTCGCGGGCGAACGTCAGCTCGGTGCCGCCCACGCGGACCACGTCGCCGGTGGCGAGCGCGTGTGAGTCGCGCTTCTTGCCGTTGACGTGGAAGGTGGCGCCCAGGCTGCCGACTTCGTAGCGACTGCCGTCGAACGTGACGTGCAGGGCGCTGTCGGGAACGCCGGAGTCTTCGAGCGGGATGTCGTTGTCCGGGCTCCGGCCGATGCTGGTGATGCGCTTGTGCAGGGCGACCGCGCGGACCTTGCCATCAGGACTGCGGACGGTGAGGCTGGCCATAGGGCTTCACGTACCTGGAGAAAAAGGCTCAGAAGGAGAGGGTGAGTCCGGCGCCGAGTCCGCCGGAAGTAGGGTACAGCCCCAGCCGTGCGGTGGGGCGGGGCGCGGTCGCGCGCGGCGGCCGGGAGACCGAGGACTCCGAGCGGGGCGCGTTGGAAGAGGGCGGGTCTCGCGTCTCCACCGAGGTGCGTACCACCTGGTCCTCGTGGTGGTACAGCGCGTCCACCACGCCCAGCGCATAGATGGTGTAGAAGCCGGCGGCGGACGCCAGCTTGAGCAACTGCCACGTGTCCCGCTGACGCTCGCGGTTGGTGGGGATGTACCGGATGGTGATGGACGCCTTGCCATCCTCGTCGAGCACGTTGTCCAGCTCGAGGGGCCGCTCCTCGAAGAGCGACTCGTAGGCGAAGTAGGAGATGATGCTCGTCACGGCGAGCACACCTTCGGTGGCGGCGAAGACGATGCCCAGGCTGTTGCGGCCTTGCTGGAACTGGCCCGCGCCGAACGGCACGAAGTTGACCAGGAAGTTGCGCTTCTCCACCGTGCGGACGTTGACCTGACTGGCCAGCTCCTCGGCGCGGCGACGGAGGACCTCGGCTTCCATGCGCTCGCGTTCGCGGCGCTCGGCCTCGGCCTTCTCGCGCTCCTGGCGCAGTCGGCGCTCCTGCCGGAGGAACTCCAGCTCATTGGTCATGTCGTCCTTGATGCTCTCCAGGAAGGTCACCGCCGGAGGCGGGACGACAAAGGGGTCCAGGCTGAAGTCGGGGTCCAGCCGGAGCAGGGCGCGCAGGTGACGCGAGGCCTCCTCGGTGCGCCCCAGGTTGAAGGCGGCGAGTCCGGCCAGCTTGTGCAGCTCCACCAGCTCGTCCTCGTTGAGCCCGCCACGGTCGATGCGGGCACCCGCGCGGTCCAGGACCTCGGCGTACTTGCCGTATTCGAAGCTGGCGCGCAGGGCGGCGACCTCCGGATCTCCGGCCTCCTGCGCGAGCGAGCCGGCCGGGGTCCACAGCACGAGCCAGAGCGAGATGAACGCGAACCTTCGACTCATTCGGGGCGCAGGCTCCCGTGCAGAAGGGTGGGCTCGCCGGGACGCAGGTGCACCACGCGTCGCTCCGTCTGGAAGCCCGGATGGGAGATCTCCACCGTGACGGTGTGCTGGAAGCCCGCGGGCCCGCGTGGCGAGCGAATCTCGAACGGATGCTGGACGCTGTCGCGCGCGGTGCGCACCTGGTCGCCCACGCGCACGGTGGCCTCGGCGGGTTCGTACTCGAGCGACAGCGGCGCCGACTTGGGCTGGGCGCGCAGGTGGAAGATGTTCTCCCCGTCGGGCTGCACGTCGATGGTCTCCACCACGTCCTCGCAGTAGTCGCAGGAGATGGTGATGGCGTGTGGGCCGGGGGCCATCTCCACGTCGTGCTTCTGGAGGGCCTGGGCGCTGGGGGCGCCATCGTCCACGCGGATGAGCCCGAAGGGCCGCACGAGGATGGACACGAGGATCTTCTTCGACGCCGATTTCCGGCCGGCGACACGGTCCTCGCCTGGACCTCCCGCCAGGGCGCGGGCGTCCTCCTGGGCACCTCCGGTGGGACGTACCGCGCTCGCGCGCGCCGCGCTTCCGCCCGAGGCGGGGGCCTGCCGGGTGTCGGGACGGCCGACGAGGGACTCCATGCGGGGGGAGGTGGCTTCGGGGGTGTAGCCCGGGGGGAATCGCGACGGATCGGCGCTCCTCGTGCGAGCACCGTCGGTCGGCGCGGCGGGACGAAGGTTCGGTCGGGGAGCCGTGTCCACGGTGCCGGAGCCGGGGGGCTCGTGCGCGTCCGTGCCCGGGTTTCCCGCGCCGAGTGTTCCCTCGGGGCTGGAGTCTCCGACCCCGCCGTTCGCGCCATCGTGACTGGTGTCGCCGGAGCCCGGGTTGACGCCCTCGTCGCCCTTGGGAGGGCTGTCCGTGCCCGGCTGGAGGGCCGCCGCATCCGCGCGTGCGTGGTACGCCTTGTAGGCGCCCAGGCTCACGGCCGTGGCGGTGAGCAATCCCACCGCCAGCCGGATGCCGCGCCGCCGCCAGGTCTTCACGCGCTGCGCGCGCTGGATGCCCTTGAGCAACCCGAGCGCCCGAGCGTTCTGCGCGTCCAGCGCCAGCACGTGATTGAGGCTGCCGAGCGCCCTCGACGTGCGCTTCTCCGAGAGCAGCCGCTCCCCTCGCTCCAGCAGCCTGGCGACGATGCGCTGCCGCGCCAGCTTCCGGTACGACGGTGGATCGGCGAAGAACGACACCAGCTCCTCGCCCACCCGGGAGAAGCCCAGGCCCGCGAGGTAGTCCGCCAGTGCGTCACGCAGCTTGCTGGCGTCCGGATAGCGCTGCTGAGGATCTCTCTGGAGACAGCGCGCGCAGATGTCCGCCAGCTCGTCCGACAGGGCGGGGAGGCGGCGGCGCGGATCCTCGTAGTCACCGTCGAGGATGCGCTTGAGCGTGGCCGTGGTGTTGGGCGCGGAGAAGGGCAGCCGCCCCGTCATGGCCGCGTAGAACATGATGCCCACGCTGAAGACGTCCGCCTCGGGGCCCGCCTCCAGGCCCTCGATGATCTCCGGGGACATGTGCGCGGGCGAGCCCACGAGCGAGCCCGTCACCGTCATCCGCTCCTCGATGTCGAGCAGCCGGGCGATGCCGAAGTCCATGAGCTTGAGGATGCCGTCCTCGCGCACCATGACGTTCTCGGGCTTGAGGTCGCGGTGGATGACGCCGGCCTCGTGCGCATGCGCGAGCGCCGCCGCCAGCTCGTGGATGATCATCGCCGCCAGCTCCGGCGGATCCAGCGGACCTTCGTCCAGGACCGTCTTGAGCGTCCGGCCGCGGATGTACTCGGTGACGATGAACGCGTCCTGCGCGTCCGCGGCGGAGAAGTCGAACACCTCCAGGATGTTGGGGTGGTGCAGCTTCGCCACGGCGCGGGCCTCGCGGGCCAGCCGCCTGCGCGACTCGTCCTTGCCGGCCAGGTGCGGGTGCAGCACCTTCACCGCGACTTCACGGTCCAGGGCCGTGTCGAGCCCTTTGTACACGACGCTCATGCCCCCCGAGCCGAGTTGCTCGAGGATGCGATAACGACCGATATGGCGGCCGACGAGCGTCATGACATGCGGCGGTTGTGCCTGCCCCTCCCTCAGTCCCCGAAGCTGATGCCCATGCTCTTGGCGAAGCGCACCAGTTCGCCGGATGGGTCCACCCGGCGCTCCTTTCGCGACTCGCTCAGAGGTACAGCGACGAGCTGCCCGGCGCGCAGGGCCACCATGTGGTCCCACTGTTCGTCGCGCACCAGGTCCAACACCCCGCAACCATAGCGCGTCGCCAGCACGCGGTCCGCCGCGCTCGGACTTCCTCCTCGCTGGAGATGCCCCAGCACATTCACCCGAATCTCCGCCTCGACGTGCTGCGCCAGCAGATCCGCGCACACCTTGCCGGAGCCGCCCAGTCGCACCACGCCTCGCCCGGGGACGTCTTCGGCCCGGTCCAGCACGGCCAGCGTGCCGCCCACGGGGAACGCACCCTCGGAGATGGCGATGATGGAGAAGCTGCGGCGGCGGGTGGCGCGGCGGCGCAGCTTCTCCACGATGGCCTCCACCCGGTACGGAATCTCCGGGATGAGGATGACGTCGGCCCCGCCCGCGAGCCCGCTCTCCAGCGTGAGGAAGCCCGCGTGGCGACCCATGATCTCCACCAGCATCACCCGGTCATGGGACTCGGCGGTGGAGTGCAGCCGGTCCAACGCCTCCGTGACGATGAGGCGCGCGGTGTCGAAGCCGAACGTCTGGTCCGTCCCGCTCAAGTCATTGTCGATGGTCTTCGGACAGCCGACCACCTTGAGGCCCTTCTCGCTCAGCCGGTGGCCAATCGACAGCGTGCCGTCACCGCCCACGGCGATGACTCCGTCGAGCTTCAGCGCCTCGCAGCGCCGCAGCACCGCGTCGGACACGTCGCGCTCCACCCAGTGGCCACCTTCGCGGAAGGCGTAGAGGAAGGGGTTCGCGCGGTTGGACGTGCCGAGGATGGTGCCGCCCTTGGGCAGGATTCCCCGCGTGTCCTCCTCGGTGAGGGGACGCGTGAGGTCTGGCTCCACCAGCCCCATGTAACCGTTCTCGATGCCCACGAACTCATGGCCGAACTCATGCGTGCCCCGCTTGACGAGGCCACGGATGAGCGCGTTGAGCCCGGGGCAGTCTCCGCCACCGGTGAGGACTCCGAGTCTCAGGGAACGGGCCATAGGGGTCGGACGCGGGTGTCAGAGGGAGGGTGGCCCACCATGACAGCGACGTCGGACCTGATGATAGGAGGCCCCGGAGCCGGGGTGCAACGCGCGAATCATTCGGCAGGTCGGATTTCCGAGTGGAAACGCGAGCTTCCATCAGTCCCGCTTGAGGCGGCGACGAGAAGCGACCCTGTCGAGGAGGGCTTGGAGACGGGGCTGAGGGGCCTTTGGAAGGGCCTTGTCTGTCGGTGACTGTAGGGGCATCTCCCGGGCCATCTGGAAGATCTCGAGCAGCCGTTCCTTGAAGAGCTCGTTGTCCGGACGCTCCTGGAGGGCGCGGCGATAGGCGGCGGCGGCCCCCACGTAGTCCCCGAGGGCGAACAGGCGCTCACCCTCTTGCGCGGGTGAGGAGGGACCGACCGGCAGCTCTGGCTCCTCGGGCGGGCGAGCGGCCTCCAGCTTCTGGAGTTCCAGGGGGAGCAGGGACTCGCGCACGTTGGCGAGCTTGTCGGCGAGCGAGGCGTCATCCGGGAAGGCATGGGTGAGCGTCTCGTAGAGGTCAACCGCCTCGACGAGCTCGCCACGGCGCAGGGCTCGGTCGGCGCGTGCCTCCATCTCCACCCGGGCTGCAGGAGTCATCTGGGCGCGAGGTTACCCGCGCCGCCCAGGGATGTCACAACGAAGGCATGTGAGCGGTGACTTCGCCGCGCCCAGGGGCACGGGGTATCCGTGGGTTCGTCGTTTCTCGGGGCCCATGGCCTGGCCTGCGGATGTGACGCGGGGGGCCTATGCTCGCGGCGTGAATCTCGCGTGGGCGGCTGGAGGCTGGTTGCTGCTGTCGGGCGCGCTCGGCTCCGAGCTGCGTCGAGACGGCTACGTGCTGCGGCCGCCGGAGCGCTTCCACATGGTGCGGTGGGAGCCTTACGTGGGCTCGGTGGCGGGAGCGGTGTCGCTCGACGCGGAGGCGACGCGGAGCCTGTCGGCGGCGCTGGCGGATGGGGAGGGGCCCGAGGCGGCGACGATGCTGGTCTCGGTGGTGGAGCGGAGTTTCTCCGCCAGTCCTTCGGAGCGGGATGACTTCGCGTCGGCGGTGATGCAGCACTTCCAGCGGGAGCTGGGGGTGACGCTGTCTCCGGAGCGCGTGGACCGGGTGGGTGGAATCGTTCCGCGAGTGGAGGTGCTGGGCACGCTGCGCGAGGCGGGACAGGTTCGCACGGTGCTGGTGGCGGGGCTCGCGTCCGAGGGCCGGCACGCGGTGGTGGTGGTGAGCGCGCCCGCGGTGCGCTGGGAGTCGCTGGCTCCGGGGGTGCGTGCGTCGCTGGATACGTTCCGGTTGGAGGCGACGACCGCGCCGGGTGTGGTGCCGCGCCGGGTGCTGGGCGCGCTCGCGGGAGCGCTGGCTGGGGCGCTGGTGGCGTCGTACGCGGCGTGGCGCAGGATGCGGGCGGGGCAGGGCACCTCCGAGGCGTGACGACGCCGCGCGCGCGTCGCGAGGTCGGCAATCGGGGACAGGCACCGGATTCCCTAAACCTCGCGGACCCCCGCGAGGCACCTTCGGCGGGGCGGAACGTAGTCGCTGGCAGGCACGCCGCCAACAGGGCAGGTGGGTCGGCGAGCGCACGCGGGCCTCATGCTCCGGGCCGTGCGCGACTCGGTGCCCAGGCGCTCGGCGCTGGGATAGCGTGCGCGGCATCCATGTTCGTCCTCCTCCTCGTCGCCGTGCTTGGGCAGGCGCCGTCGGTCGCTCCCTCGGAACCGGGCGTGCAGTCCCCCGCTCGAAGCGAACCCGACTCCGCGCCTGCTCCCGCGCCCGAGTCCCCTCCGGCCGTGCTGCCTCCGGCCACGCACGAGCTGTTCCAGCGCATCCAGAACCGCGTCGCCCAGGTGCGCATCATCGAGCGGCGCTCGGGCACGCGCTCGTCCATCGGCTCGGCCTTCTTCGTCTCGGCCAGCGGGCACGCCATCACCAACTATCACGTGGTCTCCGACGTGGTGCTCCACCCGGAGGACTACACCGCGGAACTCGTCCTGCGCAGCGGCGGCGAACCCGTGCCGGCGCGCCTGGTGGACGTGGACGTCGTGCATGACCTGGCCGTCATCCGGATGGATGACGTCGTGAAGGACTTCTTCGCGCTGGAGGACCGCGAGCCGCAGCAGGGCACGCGCCTGTTCGCCATGGGCAATCCCCATGACCTGGGAACCACCATCGTCGAGGGCACCTACAACGGCTTCATCCAGGACTCGCTCTATGAGCGCATCCACTTCAGCGGCGCCATCAATCCGGGCATGAGCGGCGGGCCCACGCTCACGGGGCAGGGGCGCGTGGTGGGCGTCAACGTCGCCACCATGGGAAACCAGCTCGGCTTCCTGGTGCCGGTGAAGCACGCGAGCGCGCTGCTGGCGCGTGCACTGGAGGCGAAGCCGGACGAGGCCCGCACGCTCGTGGATACGGTGCGCGCGCAGCTCGTCGACAACCAGCAGCGCCTCACCGAGCAGCTGATGGCGGCTCCGGTGCCGAAGCAGAAGCTGGGCAGCTATCAGGTCCCCGGCCGGTGGATTCCCTTCCTCAAGTGCTGGGGCGACACGCCACATGACCCGGAGGTGCCCTACACGGTGACGAACTACCAGTGCTCCTCGGAGGAGGACATCTACCTGTCCTCGCATCACCGCACGGGCGTGGTGGCCTTCCTGCACCAGCAGGCCTCCAGCCAGAAGCTGGGCGCGCTGCGCTTCTCCTCGCTCTACAGCGCGCTGTACGCGCAGGACCCGGACACGGTGGAGGCCTCGCGCGAGGACGTCACCAACTTCCGCTGCACGACGGAGTTCGTGGACGTGGAGGGCCTGCCCGTCCGCGCCGCGCTGTGCCTGCGCGCCTACAAGCGCTTCCCGGGCCTCTATGACCTGGTGCTGCGCGCCGCCGCGCTCAACGCCAGCACCAGCGGCGTCGACACCAGCCTCACGCTGGGCGGCTTCACGGCGGACAACGCGCGTAAGCTGGCGCGCCGCTACCTGGAGGGGCTGTCGTGGACGAAATGATCTTCCTGGAGGTGCTGGAAGGGGATTCCGTCCACGAGCGCCACCGCCTGGAGCGCTTCCCCGCGACGATTGGCCGGGCGTACTCGAACGACGTCATCCTCGATGACCCCAAGGTCTCCCCCGAACACCTGCGCATCGAGCGGCGCGAGGACGGCGCGCTCGTGGTGCGGGATGTGGGCAGCCACAACGGTACCTGGCGCGTGGAGCCCTGGGCACCGCTCGCCGAGCTGGAGCTGGCGCCCGATACGCGCGTGGCCGTGGGTGACACGGTGCTGCGCTTCCGGCGCAGGGACCACGCCGTGCCCGGCACCGTCATCACCTCGGCCGTCGCCCCCCGGGAGCGCGTGTTCGAGCACGCCCGCGCGTTCCCCATCGCGATGCTGGCCCTGATCTTCGTCAGCTCGCTCGAGACGCACCTGGGCAACTACGGCCGCACGGATTGGGGCGAGCTGACGGTGGCCGTGGTGACGCCGCTCACGCTGACGTTGCTGTGGGCGGGGGGCTGGGCCGTCGCCAGTCGCATCTCCCGCCGCCGGTTCCACTACCGCACGCATGCCACCATCGGGAGCCTGGTGCTGCTGGGGGCCGTGGCGCTGCCGCCGCTCGTGTCGGCGCTGGGCTTCAGCCTGGGGCTGGGTTCGGGCCTGTCCTGGCTGCACCACGCGACGTTCCTCTCGCTCATGGGCTGGGGCCTCTTCTGGCACCTGCGCTACGTGGCGCGCTGGGAGCCCGGGCGACTGGTTCGAGTGCTCGTCGTGGTGACGCTCGCCTTCGGCGCCCTGTCCCGCGCGAACGACCTGCTGGGCAACGAGCCCTTCAGCACGTCGCTGGACTTCCCGCGCACGCTGCTGCCGCCGGCCTTCCGCATGACCCGCGCCCAGCCCGTGGAGTCCTTCTTCGAGGAGATGGAGGGGCTCCAGCAGCAGGTGGACGCGCTCGCGAAGGAGGAATAGCCGCGAGGGCCCGACGACGTCACGGGTGGGATGGTGATGTCAGACCTGGAAGGTAGAAGCCTTCCACGCGCGCGAGCACCCTCCACGGGTGGCTCGCGGCGTGTGTCGCTGAGCGACCAGGAGGTCCAGGTGCGGGTGAGCGTGGCGCCGGAGCTGGCATCGTTTCGGGAAGTGGCGCGGGGGCTGTTGGCGCGGTGTCTGCCCCCGGAGCGGGTGTCTTTCGAGGAAGCGCGGGGCCCGTGGGATGGACGGGTGGATGCGCTCGTGAGCGGCATGGGCACCGGCGCGCTGCCGGTGGTGCCCCGGGACTTCCTGGGGCTGGCGGAGAAGGTGGTGTGTCACCGGGAGCCGGAGCGCTGGGCGCTGCTGTACCGCGTGCTCTGGCGGCTGACCCACGGGGAGCGGTGGCTGTTGGAGCGGGAGTTGGACCGGGACGTCCAGCGGCTGCGGCGGATGGAGCGCGCGGTGCGGCGGGACGTGCGCAACCTCGTGATTCGCGTCCGCTTCCGGCGGGGAGCGTCCGATGGCGCGGAGCGGTATGTCGCATGGTACCGGCCGGAGCACCTCGTCGTCAGGCTGGCGGCGCCCTTTCTCGTGGGGCGCTTTCCCACGCTGCGCTGGAGCCTCTTCACCCCGGACGCCAGCGCCCACTGGGACCTGGCGCGCCTGAGCTACGGGGCGGGACTGGCGTGGGAAGCGCCGCCGCAGGCCCCGGCGCGGAGCACGGCCGCGCGCAAGTCGCGGACACCGTCAGAGGGGACTCCGGTGATGATGGTGGGGGACGTGCCGGACACGCGGGAGGACGGTGACGTGCCGTGCTTCGTGGGACCGGCGGGACGGCTGTTGGAGGTGGTGCTCTCCCGGGCGGGGCTGAAGCCCACGGACCTCCATGTCTCGCGGGGACCTCCGCCGGATGGGGACGCGGAGGCCGCGGGCTGGCGGGAGGCGCAGGCGTTCCGGGAAGCGCTGGCGTCGGAGGTGGCCTCGGTGCGCCCGTTGTTGATGCTCGCGCTGGGCAGCACCGCGGGCCAGGCGGTGCTGGGGCCGGGGTTTCGTCTCAACCTCAACCGGGGACAATTCGTCCAGACGCCCTGGGCACGCGGCGCCATGGCCACCTTCGCGCCCGCGGACGTGCTGCGCAGGGCGGACCCTCGCGAGCGCGCGGAGCTGCGCATCCACTTCGAGGCGGACCTTCGATCGGCGGCGCAGTGGCTGCGACACGCCGGTCGGCGCGGGTAACGTCTGGACGAGGCTGCCATATCGTTCCCCGCGGGGATGGTTGCTCCGTGGTTTGCTCGCTGGGACGGGTCGCAGCGAGGGGCGTAAACTCGGAGGACGCAAAGCCCACGACAAGGGGACCTTCGATGCGCCGCTCCTCACTGACCCTGTTGCTGCTCCTTTCCGCCGCGTGCGCCCGCTCGCCCCTGGTCCGCCAGGGGTTCCCCGTCATCGTCGCCACGCCGGCGCTCGCGCAGCAGTCTGGCTTCGCGCCCTGGGCCATCTCCATGCCCTTCGGACACGCGCAGGACGGCAGCACGCTGGTGCTGCGGTTCCTGGAGCGCGCGGAGACGTCGGGCGCGCGCTACGTCAGCAACGTCCAGGTGGTGTTCATGGCGGACGACGGGGGCACGGAGCTGGAGTGCCGCACGCACCTGATGCCCGAGGGCCCCGTGCCGCCATGGAAGACCCTGGTCCGCACCGCCATGGCCGCGGGGGAATACGCGCCGCTGCGGGTCATCCGTCGCCCCATCCCGTACACGATGACGCAGTGCCGGGAGCATTGGGTGTCCACCACGGTGACGGAGGCCACCCGGTCCGGTCCCAGCTCCGCTCGGGGCGCGGCCGTGTTGATGACCACGACCTCCATGACGTCGCGTCCCGAGATTCGCTGCGAGCCCGTGACGGCGACGCGCATCCTCTCCCGGTATGCGTTCGAGGACGCCGTCGACTACGTGCCCCCGCGCATCGAGCGGCTCCTGGAGTCCCGCCCGGAACTGAAGCTCCTGGAGACCGAGGCCGAGTGTCTGCCGAGAGACCCGCTGGCTCCTCGCACCAACCGCATCGAAGCGCTGGCCTATGGCGGCTCTGGCCCGCGAGCCGCCTTCCTGGATGTCCCTCCGGTCGCGCCCGCGCGTGCGCCGAAGCCCGCTCCCACCCAGGTCGACCTCTGACGTCGACCCGGTACCGTACCGCCGCGCGGCTCACATGCCGCGCAGCGCGTGGGGCTGGTAGGGCGCCTCCAGGGCCTGGAGTTCCTCGGGCTGGAGCTTGAGGTCCACCGAGCGCATGGCGTCCTCCAGGTGCTCCAGCTTCGTGGCGCCGATGATGGGCGCCGTCACCACGGGACGCGACAGCAGCCACGCCATGGCCACCTGGGCCGGAGGCACGTTGCGCGCCTCGGCCACCCGCCGCGTGGCCTCCACCACGTCCCAGTCTCCCGCCTGGTCATACAGCACCGGCGCGTACGCATCCGTCTTCGCGCGCGGCGTGGCGTCCCGGTCTCCCAGCGACTTGCGCGTCCCCGCGAGCAACCCGCGCGCGAGCGGAGACCAGGGGAGCACGCCAATGCCCTCCGCCTCGCACAGCGGCAGCATCTCCCGCTCCTCCTCGCGATAGACGAGGTTGTAGTGGTCCTGCATGGACACGAAGCGGGACCAGCTGTTCACGTCCGCCACGCCCAGGGCCCGCGCGAACTGCCACGCATACGTGGACGACGCGCCCAGGTAGCGCACCTTGCCCTGGCGGACGAGCTGATCCAACGCGGACAGCGTCTCCTCCACCGGCGTGTGCGGGTCCATCCGGTGGATCTGGTAGAGGTCGATGGTCTCCATGCCCAGCCGCTTCAGGCTGGCCTCGCACGCCTGGACGATGTGCTTGCGGGACAGGCCGCGCATGTTGGGGCCATCGCCCATGGGGAAGTACACCTTGGTGGCGACCACCACCTCTTCCATGCGCGCGTAGCGTCGCAGCGCACGGCCCGTCACTTCTTCGCTGACACCCAGTGAGTACATGTCCGCGGTGTCGAAGAAGTTGATGCCCATCTCCACCGCGCGGCGGAAGAACGGCTGCGAGGCTTCCTCGTTGAGGACCCACGGGCGCCATGAGGGGGTGCCGTAGCTCATGCAGCCCAGGCACAGGCGTGAGACGCGCAGGCCGGTGCGGCCCAGTTGCGTGTACTTCATGGGGAGCTCCTCTCGTCGGGTGTCGACGCGGCACATCGCCACGAACGTTCGTGAATATGCAACCGGTCAACACCGATGTGCTGGGTCATTCGTGATGACACGACTTTTCTGGATGCCGAGAATCCATTAAAAGTAGGGGGAATCCAGGGGGCGTCGGTCGGTGCAGCAAGGTCAACGCCCCCGGGTTCACGGGACGCGTGTGTGCCGGGCTGAAACGGCTTCCGTCCTCCTGAAAATCCCCCCGGGACACTCGACATGCACTTGCCGACTCGCGCTGCCCCCGCCTCCGCGTTCGTTCGTCCCGAGAACGCTACCCTCGTCGACGTGTGCCGTGCCCGGGCGGTGTCTCAGCCCACCGACTCCATCTTCACGTTTGTCGACGAAGAGGGGGAGCACACCGTCACCTATGCTGAACTGGATGCGCAGGTGCGCGCGGTGGCGGCGCGGCTCCAGCAGGAGATGGCGCCAGGAGACCGGGCGCTGCTCATGTACTCGCCAGGGCGCGAGTACGTGGTGGGCTTCCTCGCGTGTCTGTATGCGGGCGTGGTGGCGGTGCCCGCATATCCGCCGGATGTGATGCGACTGGGGCGCACGCTGCCCCGGCTCCAGGCGCTGGTGGCGGACTGCGGCGCGCGTGTGGCGCTCACCACGTCCGGAATCTCGGAGCTGGTGGGGCCGCTCACCGAAGGACTGGACGACCTGCGGGCGCTGCGCTGGTTGTCGACGGACACGGTCCCTCTCGGTGAGGCCGCGTCGTGGCGCGATGCGGGCGTGCGCGAGGACACGGTGGCGTTCCTCCAGTACACGTCGGGCTCCACCGGCTCGCCACGCGGCGTGGTGCTGGCGCACCGCCAGTTGATGCACAACTGCGAACTCATCTCGCGAGGGTTCGACGCGAAGCCGGATCCGAGGTTCGTCTCGTGGCTCCCGCCGTACCACGACATGGGGCTGATTGGCGGCATCGTCCATCCGCTGTTCCGGGACATGCATGCGTCGCTGATGGCGCCCTTGTTCTTCCTCCAGCGGCCCATGCGGTGGCTGGAGATCATCTCGCGCCACGGCGGCACGGTGAGTGGCGGGCCCAACTTCGCGTTCGACTTGTGCGTGCGCAAGAGCACGCCGGAGGAGCGGGCCGCGCTGGACCTCAGTCGCTGGGAGGTGGCGTTCTGTGGCGCGGAGCCGGTGCGCGCGGAGACGATGGACCGTTTCGCGGAGGCCTTCGCGCCCGCGGGCTTTCGCCGCCACGCGCTCTATCCCTGTTACGGCCTGGCGGAGGGGACGCTCATCGTCACGGGCCGCCAGCGCGTCGCGGAGCGTCCGGTGGAGTTGGTGGTGAAGAGCTTCTCGCGCGAGGGCCTGGAGCGGGGCGAGGCGCGAGCACCGGAGCATGCCGACGCCGGAGCAGTCCTCGTGGGCAGCGGCGAGGTGCTGGGCGCGCAGGAGCTGCGCGTGGTGGACCCCCAGACGCGCGAGCCGAAGGCCCCGGGCCAGGTGGGCGAGCTGTGGGTGCGCGGGCCCAGCATCGCGGAGGGTTACTGGCAGCGCCCCGAGGAGACGGAGCGTGACTTCCGGGGCCGCCTCGCGGGGACGGGCGAGGGGCCCTTCCTGCGCACGGGAGACCTGGGCATCGTCGAGGGCGGCGAGGTCTTCGTCACGGGCCGCTTGAAGGACGTGCTCATCCTGCGCGGGCGCAACCTCTACCCGCAGGACCTGGAGCTGACGGTGGAGCGCGGCCACCCGGCCCTGCGCCCGGGATGTGGCGTCGCGTTCTCGGTGGAGGCGGAAGGGGAGGAGCGGCTCGTCATCGTCCAGGAGGTCTCCGGAAAGGCGGCCGAAGGGGGCATCATCGACGAGGCGCTCGCGCGCATCCGCGCCACGCTCGTCGAGGAGCACGGCGTGGCCGCGCACGCGGTTGTGCTCATCACGTCGGGCAGCCTGCCCAAGACGTCCAGCGGCAAGGTGCAGCGGCGCGTGACGAAGCAGGCGTTCCTCACCGACGGCCTGGAGGTCGTGAAGGAGTGGCGGGAGAGCCGCGCGGACGTGCTCGCGCGGGACGAGGTGGCGAGTGCGTCCGAGGCGCTGACTTCAGGAGACGTGTTCTCGTGGCTCGCGAGCGAGGTGGCGCACCGGCTGGGTGTCGCCGCGAGCTCGCTGGATGCCGATGCGCCGCTCACGCAGTACGGCCTGGACTCGCTGCGCGGGCTGGATGTGATGCACGCGGTGCAAGAGACGTGGCGCGTGTCGCTGCCCCCGACGTTGTTGCTGCAAGGGCCGAGTCTGCGTGACGTGACGGCGTGGGTGGAGCGCATGCGGAACTCGGTCGCGGAGTCGTCCACTCCCGCCGTGTCGGAGGACGCGACGCCGCATGTCTCGGACGGTCAGCGCGCGCTCTGGTTCCTCCAGCGCATGGCGCCAGGAAGCACCGCGTACCACATCGCGCGCGCGATGCGCCTCGCGCCGGACGTGGACCTCGGGGTTCTGGAGCGCGCGTTCTCCGTGCTCATCACCCGCCATCCGGCTCTCGCGTGTGCCTTCCCCGAGGAGCGCGGCGAGCCCGTGCTGCGTCCCGCTGCCGCGCCCGCCCTGGAGCGCGAGTCGGCCCAAGGGTGGACGGATGGGGACTTGCGCGAGCGGTTGGAGGTGGAGACCCACCGTCCCTTCGACCTGGAGCGCGGGCCCATGATGCGCATGCGCGTCTTCACCGACGTCGCGGGTGGACCGGTGCTGCTGCTCGTGTTCCACCACCTCATCACCGACTTCTGGTCGTTGGAGGTGATGGCCGAGGAACTGGGCCTCCTCTACACGTCCGGTCTCCAAGGCGTGGCTCCGACGCTGCCGCCACCTCCGGCTCGCGTCGCGCCCATCCTCCGCGCGCAGGAGGCGCTGTACTCCGGTTCACGAGGCGACGGGCTCCAGGCGTGGTGGCGTGAGCAACTGAGCGGAGAGCTGCCGGTGCTGGAGTTGCCCACTTCGCGTCCACGGCCTCGACTCCAGTCCTTCCGGGGCGCGGCTGTGACCTTCCGAGTGGAGGCGGAGACCGCCTCTCGCCTGGTGTCGCTGGCGAGCGCGCGCGGTGCCACGCCCTTCATGGTGCTCCTGGCCGGCTACCTCGCCTTCCTGCGCCGCTACACGGGACATGAAGACCTGCTGGTGGGGACGCCGACGGCGGGTCGGGCACGCGCGGATCTGGCTCGACAGGTGGGCTACTTCGTCAACCCCGTGGCCCTGCGCGCCACCGTGACGAAAGGGCTGTCGTTCTCCGCGCTGCTGGCGGAAGTGCGCGGCACGGTGCTGTCCGCGCTGGAGCGGCAGGAGCTGCCCTTCGCTCGGCTCGTCGAGCGGCTCCAGCCTCGGAGGGATGCGTCGCGCGCGCCCGTCTTCCAGACGATGTTCGTGTTGCACTCCGGGCGTCCGGGCCGTGAAGCCCTCGCGCCCTTCGCGCTCGGAGGCGAGGGGACGCGGGTCCGGTTGGGTGCGCTGGAGCTGGAGTCCGTACCGCTGCGCAATCAGGCCTCGGCCTTCGACCTGACGTTGTCGATGGCGGAGTCGCGAGGTGGCTTCGCGGCCAGCCTGGAGTACTGCACGGACCTCTTCGATGCCGAAGTCGTGGAGCGCATGGCCCGTCATCTGGGCGCGCTGTTGGACGCGGCGTCGCGGACTCCCGACGTTCCGGTGCTCGACCTGCCGGTGCTGGATGAGGAGGAGCGGAGCGCGGCGCTGGCCACCGGCCGAAGGCGCGCGATGTCCGAAGCCCCTCCGGTGACCGGACTGCACGAGGCCTTCGAGTCCTGGGTGGCGAAGACACCCGAGGCCGTGGCCCTGGTCGCGGGCACGTCGCGGTGGACCTATCGCGAGGTGAATGACTGGTCGGACCGTGTCGCCGCGAGGCTGCGCTGTCAGGGCGTAGGTCCGGAGTGCCGTGTCGGTGTGCAGATGGAGCGCGGGGGCCCCGAGGCGCTCATCGCGTTCCTCGCGGTGTTGAAGGCCGGTGGAACGGTGGTGCCGTTCGACGCGGGCTACCCGTCGGAGCGAGTCTCGTGGATGTTGAGCGACGCCGGGGCGCGCTGGTTGCTCGTCCACGAGCGGCTCGCACGGCGACTGACCCTGCCCGAAGCCGTGACGACGCTGCTCTGGGAGGAGCACGGAGCCCGGGACACACGTGACGGGGAGTCGCCGTTCGAAGCACGACCGCTGCCCTCGTCGGACTGCACGGCGTACATCATCTACACCTCCGGAAGCACGGGACGTCCGAAGGGCGTGATGATCTCTCACTGGAGCTCCCTGCAGTTGGTCGAGACGATTCGACAGGGCTTCGCGTTGGCCCCCGGAGCACGAGTACTCCAGTTCGCGTCACCGGCCTTCGACGTCTCCGTCTGGGAATACATCCAGGGCCTGATGACGGGTGCGACGCTGGTCCTGCCTCCTCCTGGCGAAGTGCTCGCGGGTGAGGCGCTGCACCGGGTGCTGAGAGAAGAACGCATCACCCTCGTGACGCTCCCTCCCTCCGCCTGCACGTTGCTGCCGGAGACACCGCTTCCCGACCTGAAGACGCTCGTCTCCGCGGGCGAGCACTGTCCGGAAGACCTGGTGACCCGCTTCGCTCCGGGGCGGGTGATGCTGAACGCCTATGGGCCTACCGAAGTCACGGTCTGCTCGGCGTGGTCCACGTGCGTGGTCGGAACCGGGGCGCCGGACATCGGCCCGCCCTTGCCGCACGTCGATGCCTACGTGCTCGACGAGGCCCTGCGGCCTGTTCCTCCTGGGGTGACGGGGGAGCTGTTCCTGGGAGGCCCGGCCGTCGCACGCGGCTACGAAGGGCGCCCGGACCTGACGGCGGAGCGCTTCGTCCCGGACCCGTATGGCTCACGTCCTGGGGCGCGCCTGTATCGCACCGGGGACCTGGCGCGCTGGCGTCCCTCTGGCCACATCGACTTGCTGGGCCGCGTGGATGCGCAGGTGAAGCTGCGCGGGTTCCGCATCGAGCCGGGCGAGGTGGAGGTGGCCCTGCGCGAGCTGGCGGGAATGCGGCAGGCCCATGTCCGAGTGTGGCGCCCGCCGGCGGGTGGAGAGCCTCGGCTGGTCGCATACGTGGTGCCTCCGGAAGGCGGGATGCCGACGCCGGGAGAGGTGCGAGCGAGCCTTCGCGCGCGCCTGCCCGAACACCTGATTCCCGCGGACCTCGTCACCCTGGAGGCACTGCCGTTGTTGTCCAGCGGCAAGGTGGACACGCGGGCCCTGCCGGCTCCGACGCGAGCGGCGCCCTCGGAAGGTGCTCCGCGCACACCCTTGGAGCAGACGTTGGTCCAGGCATGGGCTGAGACGCTCGGGTATCCGACGGTGAGCGTCCACGCCCACTTCTTCGATGACCTGGGCGGCAGCTCGCTGTCGGCGGTGCGCGCGTGCGCGCGGCTGCGCGAGGTGCTCGGGCGGGATGTTCCCGTCACCCATTTCTTCGAGCATCCCACCGTCCATGCGCTGGCGCGGAGGCTGTCCTCCGAGTCGGAGCCTGGGACGCAGACGGTAAAGCATCAGGAGCGTGCGGAGGCCCGTCGTCAGGCCCTCCAGCGTCGCGGCGGAAGGAATACCTGAGAACATGGCGGACCAGGACCTGACGGGCGGAAGTGGCAACGACATCGCGATCATCGGCATGTCCGGGCGGTTCCCCGGCGCGGCGAATGTGCGGGACTTCTGGCGCAATCTGCTCGACGGCGTGGAGTCGGTCTCCCGCCTGTCGCCGGAGGCGCTGGAGACTTCGCCGCTGGTGCCCGAAGCGCTGCGGAGACACCCGGACTTCGTGCCCGTGGCCGGAGTGATGGAGGGGGCGGACGCCTTCGACGCCGACTTCTTCGACGTGCCCCCACGCGAGGCGTTGTGGATGGACCCGCAGCAGCGGGTGTTCCTGGAGTGCGCCTGGGCCGCGCTCGAGGATGCGGCCTATGACCCGACTCGCTACTCGGGGAAGATCTCCCTGTACGCGGGCGCGGCTCCTTCGCTGCACACGTTGGGCATGTTGGGACAGGGGCAACTGGACCCGGCCTCGCTGTACGAGGTGATGGGCACGTCCGGCGAGAACCTGGCCACCAAGGCCTCCTTCAAGCTGAAGCTGCGTGGCGAGAGCCTCGCCGTCTACACGGCATGTTCCACGGGCCTGGTCGCGGTCCACATGGCCTGTCAAAGCCTGCTGCTGCGCCAGTCCGACATCGCGCTGGCGGGCGCGGTGCGTATCTCCTTGCCGCAGCGCACGGGGTATCTCTTCCAGGAGGGGATGATCCTCTCCCCCGACGGACACTGTCGTGCCTTCGACGCGCGCGCGGCCGGCACGGTGCCGGGCAATGGCGTCGCGGCGGTGGTGCTCAAACCGCTGGCGGATGCGCTGCGGGATGGAGACCACATCCATGCGGTCATCCGAGGCTCCGCGCTGAACAACGATGGTGGCCTGAAGGTGGGCTACACGGCGCCCAGCGTGGAAGGGCAGGCGGATGTCATCGGCGAGGCGCTCGCCTATGCGGGACTGACCGCGGACGACATCGGCTACGTCGAGGCGCACGGCACTGGCACCGCGCTGGGAGACCCCATCGAGGTCGCGGCGCTGACCCGCGCCTTCCGGCGGGACACGGACCGCAAGGGCTTCTGCGCGCTGGGCTCCGTGAAGACGAACATCGGCCACCTGGATACGGCGGCCGGACTCGTGGGGCTCATCAAGACGGCCCTGGTGCTCTCCGAGGAGGTGATGCCTCCCACGCTCCACTTCACGTCGCCCAACCCGGCCATCGACTTCGCGAGCAGCCCGTTCTCCGTCGTCGCGGAGAAGCGCGCCTGGCCGCGCGGAGACGTGCCCCGGCGCGCGGGAGTGAGTTCGTTCGGCATTGGTGGCACCAACGCGCATGCGGTGCTGGAGGAGGCGCCGAAGAAGGAAGCCTCGGGCCCGAGTGCTCGGCCCGCGCAGCTCATCACCCTGTCCGCGCGCACCGCACAGGCGCTCTCCGCGTCGGTGCGTGAGCTGGCGGAGTGGCTGGAGACGGCCCCTGGGAACACGTCGCTCGCGGACGTGGCCTTCACGCGCAATGTGGGGCGCGGTGGCTTCGAGCATCGGCTCGCGGTCGTGGCCGGGGACCGGGCCGAGTTGCTCGCACGCCTGCGGACTCCCAGCAACGGGCGCGTGCTGGAGGATGTCGCGGCGGCGCGCGAGCGGCGCGTGGCCTTCCTGTTTCCGGGGCAGGGCGCGCAGTCGCTGGGGATGGGGCGGGAGCTGTACGGCGCGGAGCCGCTCTTCCGCGAAACAGTGGACACCTGTCTGCGAGAGCTGGGGCACTCGCTGGAGCAGGTGCTGCGAGACGTGCTGCTTCCGGGCCCGGGCGCGGAGGCGGCGGCACGCGAGGCGCTGGGAGACCCGCGCCATGCGCTGCCCGCGCTGTTCTGCGTGGAGTACGCGCTGGCGAAGCTCTGGGAGTCGTGGGGCATCCAGCCGGGAGCGCTGCTGGGACACAGCTTCGGCGAGTACACGGCGGCCTGCCTCGCGGGCGTCCTGCCGTTGGAGGACGCGCTGACGCTGGTGGTGGCGCGCGGTCGGCTGATGTCGAAGCTGCCCCCGGGAAGCATGACGGCGGTGGGCTGCGCGGAAGAGGTGGTGCGCCCGTTGTTGACGGGAGCCCTCGCCCTGGCGGCGGTGAACGGGCCCGAGCGGTGCGTGGTGTCGGGACCGACGGCGGAGGTCGAGGCCCTGGAGCGGGAGCTGGTGGCTCGAGGCGTCGGCGTGCTGCGCCTGCCCGCCGGGCACGCCTTCCATTCGGAGGCCGTGGAGCCGCTGCGAGAGGAGCTGTCGCGCGTGGTGGCGGGCCTGCGGCTCTCCGCGCCCCGGGTGCCGTATGTCTCCAGCGTCACGGGCACGTGGATTCGTCCGGAGGAGGCGACGGACCCCGCGTACTGGGCACGTCAGATGCGAGCACCGGTGCGCTTCGGGGAGGGACTGGAGACGCTGAAGGAGGGCGGCTTCACGCTCTTCCTGGAGGTGGGACCGGATCAGGCGCTCACGGCGCTGGCGCGACTGGGACTGCGCGGACACGGAGGGCGAGTGGTGGCCTCGCTGCCTCGGGCCGACTCGAAGGTGGGGGAGTACGGCGTGCTCATGGCGGCCCTGGGCGCGCTGTGGGAGTCCGGGCTCGAGCCCGACTGGAAGCGGGTCTACGCGAACGAGCAACGCCACAGGGTGTCGCTGCCCACGTATCCGTTCCAGCGTCGGCGCTTCGCGCTGGATGCGCCCAAGGTGCTCGCGACGACGACCGCGGCCACCGTGGCTCACGCGCTCGACACCAGCGGCGCGGAGTCACCCGAGGTGATGGACGTCCCCGCGGACAAGGCGGGCCCGCGAACGGATGTGGAGCGCGGAGTGCTCGGCATCTGGCGCGAGCGGTTGGGGCGCTCGGATTTTGGCATCCACGACGACTTCCTGGAGCTAGGTGGAAACTCGCTGATGGCGGCACAGATGCTCACGCGGCTGCGTGAAGCCTTCCCCGTCCAGCTTCCGCTCAGTGATTTGTTCGAGGCGCCCACCGTGGCGGGCCTGTCCGCGCGAATCCAGACGCGACTGGGGACCGAGGGACTGTCCGCGAAGGACGGTGTCCTGCCGCCGCTCGTGCGGGTCCCTCGGGATGGGGTGCTGCCTTTGTCGGTGGTGCAGGAGCGGGTCTGCGCGCTGGAGCAGGCGCTCCCAGGCAATCCCGCGCTGAACATGTCCGTGGCCCTGCGCCTGACGGGCGTGCTCGACGTGTCGGTGCTGCGGCGAAGCCTGGAGGAGGTGGTCCGGCGTCACGAAGCCCTGCGCACGTCGTATCCGCTCGTGGACGGTCGGATGGTGCAGCGCGTCTCTTCGGAGGCGCGCGTTCCCCTGGTCATCGACTCCCTGGATGAGATGGCGGAGGAGGCGCGCGAAGCGGAGTGGCGGCGGCGGGTCTTCGCGGAGATGTCCCAGCCGTTCGACGTCGCCCACGGGCCGGTGGTTCGCGCGCGACTGTTGAAGCTCTCGGCGCGGGAGCACCTGCTCGTCATCTCGGTCCATCACGTGGTTTGCGACACGTGGTCCCTGGTGGTGTTCAGCTCGGAGCTGGGCGCGCTGTACGGCGCCTTCAAGCGGGGGGAGTCGTCGCCGCTTCCGGAGCTGGCGATTCAGTACATCGACTATGCGGCCTGGCAGCGGAAGTTCCTGGAGTCGGGGGCCTCCACCGCGCAGGCGGCGACGTGGCGTGAGCGGTTGGCGGGCATGCCCGGGCCGCTGGACCTGCCCGTGGACCTGCCTCCTGGCGTGGGGCCCGCGCTCAGCGGAGTCCGACGCGGCGTTGGCTTCTCGGCGTCGTTGACGAGCGGCATCCACGCCCTGGCGCGGCGAGAGGGCGTCACGGCCTTCATGGTGTTGCTCGCGTCCTGGCAGGCGCTGTTGGCGCGGTGGGCGGGCCGCGACGACATCATCGTGGGCACGCCCATTGGCAATCGGAACCGTCCGGAGCTCGAGCCGTTGATTGGCTACGTCGCGCATGCGGTGCCCCTGCGCACGGACCTGTCGGGTGACCCGACGTTCCGCGAGCTGCTCGGGCGCGTGCGCGATGTCACGCTGGACGCGTACGCGCAGCCGGACGTCCCCTACGAGCATCTCATCCGGGAGGTGGAGCCCACGCGGAACCCGGGCCGCGAGCGCGTGTTCGATGCGCTCTTCGTCCTGCATCCCCGGTTCGATGCGGTCCTGGATGCTCCGGATCTGCGGATGCAGTTGGTGGAAGTCGAGGAGGGGCCGCCGCGGTTCGGCGCGGTGCTGTCGCCGTTGTCCGTGTCGATGGGGGAGGATGCTGGCGGTTTCGCGGGCACGCTCGACTACGCGGTGGAGCGGTTCGCGCCCGAGACCATCGACCGGCTGCTGTCGCACTGGACGGTATTGCTCACCTCCGCGCTCGCGGACCCGGGGCAACCGCTGTCCGGACTGCGTCTGGAGGCCGAGGGCCAGGAGTCGCCCGCGCGCGTCTCCGCCGCTGACTCGTCGGTGCCGCCGAGCACGGTCTCCGCGTTGCTGGAGTCTCGTGCCTCGAGGGCCCCGGATGCGGTGGCTGTGTCGACGGAGGGCCAAGGTGACTTCACGTGGCGCACCCTGCGCGCGGAGTCGCGCCGGCTGGCGTCCGAGCTGCGTGCGAAGGGCGTGGGCCCCGAGGTGCTGGTCGCGCTCTGTCTTGAGCCGTCGGTGGAGCGCGTGGTGGCGCTCTGGGCGGTCCTGGAGGCGGGCGGCGGCTACGTGCTCCTCTCCACACCCCAGCTCAGGGAACTCGCGGCCCTCGCGCCTGCTGGTGGCCCACCGCCCTTGTTGCTGACGCACGAGCGGTTGCACACGAGCGTGCCGTTGGACCCGGCTCGGGTCATCTCCGTCCGCGCGCTCTCCACGCTGGCGGTGGAGGGAGGCCTTACGTTGGATGCCTCCGCCTCGCCAGGCTCAATGGAGTCCTCGGCTGAGACCCTGGTCTGCCTGGAGTCGCTGGTTGGACCGACGGGAGCGCGACTGCGTGCCATGCACACGGTGCGCACGGTGGATGCGCTGTTCCGGCGCCTCGACTCGAATGCCGAGGTGAAGGAGGGGACCTGGCTGTCGGCGGAAGAGGCGGGGGCGCCGGGGACGGGACTGGAGTTGCTGTGGGCGCTGACGCGTGGCCTGCGCGTGGTGCTGCCGTCGGAGCGTGCCCGCCTCGTGCTGGCCACTTCGAGCGGAGCGGGCACACGGCCTGGGCCCGACTTCAGCCTGTCGTTCTTCGCCAACGACGAGGACTCGCTGGGGGGACGCAAGTACCGCTTGCTGATGGAGGCGGCGAAGTACGCCGACGCGCAGGGCTTCTCGGCGGTGTGGACCCCCGAGCGGCACTTTCATTCCTTCGGAGGGCTCTACCCCCGCCCCGCTGTCGTCGGCGCGGGCGTGGCCACGGTGACGGAGCGGCTGGGGATTCGCGCGGGCAGCGTGGTGCTCCCGCTGCATGACCCCATCCTCGTCGCGGAGGAGTGGTCGGTGCTGGACAACCTGTCCAACGGCCGCGTGGGTGTGTCGTTCGCATCGGGCTGGCATGCGAATGACTTCGTCTTCGCGCCGGACCGGTACGCGCGGCGCAAGGAGGTCATGTTCAAGGGCATCGAGGAGGTGCGCACGCTGTGGCGTGGCGGCTCGGTGCTCCGGCGCAACGGCGCGGGTGACGAGGTGGAGGTGTTCCTCCGTCCGCGTCCCGTCCAGAAGGAGCTTCCGTTCTGGCTCACGGCGGCGGGGAGTCCGGACACGTTCCGCATGGCGGGTGAAATGGGGGCGTACGTCCTCACGAACCTGATGGGGCAGAACCTGGAGGACCTGTCGTCGAAGGTGGCCCTCTATCGCGAGGCCTGGCGGCAACACGGTCATCCAGGGCGGGGACACGTGAGCCTCATGCTCCACGCGTTCCTGGGCGAGGACGAGGCCGAGGTCCGCCGCCGCGTGCGCAAGCCGCTGCTCGAATACTTCCGCAGCTCCGTGGACATCCTTCAGGCCTTCGTGGCCAGCCTGGGCCTCAAGGGAGACTTCCGCTCGCTGACTCCGGGGGACATGGATGCCCTGCTGGAGCACGGGCTGACGCGCTACGTGGAGGATGGGGGCCTCTTCGGAACCCCTGACACGTGCGGGCCGGTGGTGGAGCGCGTGAAGCGCCTGGATGTGGATGAAGTGGCCTGCCTCGTGGACTTCGGCGTGGAGGTGGAGGCGACGCTCGACTCGCTCCAGCAGTTGGATGTGCTGCGGCGGCGACATGCGCCGCTGTCCGTGTCGCCGGTGCCCACCGTGACGCTCCACGAAGGGCCGAGCGCCGCCGAGGCGTTGTTGTCCCTGGTGCGCCAGACGGGTGCCACGCACCTGCACCTCACGGCGACGCTCGCCAAGGCCCTGTCGGAGCTGCCCTCCGCCGCCGAGGTCCTGCGTCCCGTGCGGCGCGTCTTGCTGGAGGAGGCGAAGGGAGAGGTCGCGGACGCGCTGTCGCGTGCGCTGCCGGTCGAGGTGTCGCGCCGGGACCCGCTGCTCGGCCTGGGGGCGTGGACGCGGTCCGGGTCTGCTTCACCTTCGTCGAAGGAGCCCCTGTCCTGGGACGTGGTGGATGCGCGAGGCCGCTCCGTGCCCACGGGTGTGGTGGGAGAGCTGGCGGTGCTGGGCGATCAGGCGCCACGCGGCCTCTGGAATGCTCCGGCGTCCGCCGCGCTCCGGCTGCTTCCGGACGGCGGCGCGGGGCCTCGCCTCGCGATGGGGCGCAGGGCGCGCCGCCACCTGGATGGCTCGTTGGAGTTGCTGCCTCCGCTGCCCGTGTCGTCACGTCGTCCGACCCCGCCCCGCGTCGTGGCGCAGTCGAACGGCGCCGCTCGGCGCGAGGGCCCTCCGCCCATTCCACACGTCTCCCGCGAGCGCCCGCTGCCGCTCTCGTTCTCGCAGCAACGGCTCTGGTACATGGACCGGTTGGAGCCGGGGAATGTGGCCAACAACAACGCGGTGATGCTCGCGCTGACCGGCACGCTCGACGTGGCCGCGCTGGAGCGCGCGATCAACGAGGTGGTGCGTCGCCACGAGGTCCTCCGGACGACGTTCTCGATGTCCGACGCGGGCGGAGTGCAGCACATCTCCGCGGCGCTCGAAGTGCCCCTGCGGGTCTTCACGATGGATGCAGGGGACGCCCGGGGAGTGGACGGCTGGGCGCGGGACGAGGCGCGCAAGCCCTTCGACCTGGAGACGGGGCCGCTGCTGCGGGCTTCACTCCTGCGCGTCCGCGAGAAGGAGGATGTGCTGCTGATCGTCATGCACCACATCGTCTCGGATGGCTGGTCCCTGGGCGTGATGTTCCCTGAGCTGGCGAGCCTCTATGCCGCCTTCCTCGCGGGCCAGCCGTCTCCACTCCCACCCATCACGGTGCAGTACGCGGACTACGCGGCCTGGCAGCTCGAATGGATGCGAGGCCCGGAGCTGGCGGCCGAGCAGGCCTGGTGGAGCGACGTGCTGGCGGACGTCCCCGTGCTCCGGTTGCCCACGGACCGTCCCCGGCCTCCGGTGCAGACCTATCCGGGCGCAAGACTGCCCCTCTCCCTCTCCCGGCCCCTCACGGATGCGCTGGTGTCACTGGGTCGGCGAGAAGGCGCCACGCCGTTCATGGTGTTGATGACCGCGTGGCAGACGCTCCTCCACGCGTACACCGGGCAGCATGACTTCGCGGTGGGCACTCCCGTCGCTGGACGCAACCGACCCGAAATCGAGCCGCTCATCGGCTGCTTCATCAACTCCATCGTGCTGCGCGCGGACCTGTCCGGCGACCCCACCTTCACGGAGCTGCTGGGCCGCGTGCGCCGCGCCTCGCTGGGGGCCTTCGCCCACCAGGAAGTGCCGTTCGAGAAGCTGGTGGACGCGCTCCATGTGGCTCGCGACCTGAGTCACACGCCCATCTTCCAGACGATGCTCGTGCTGCACAACACGCCGCCCATCGAGCTGACCATGGCCGGTCTGCGCTTGAGCAGCCAGGCCGTCCACACGGGGGCCACGAAGCTGGACCTCATGCTGGAGTTGGTGGAGTCGAAGGAGGGGCTGTCCGGAGGCATCGACTACAACACCGACCTCTTCGACGCGGACACCATCCACCGACTCTCGGGGCACCTGCTGCGACTGCTGGAGCAACTGGCCGCGCATCCCGAGCGACGCCTGTCCCAGCTCTCCGTGCTGTCCGAGGATGAGCGTCACCAGCTCCTGACCGAATGGGCCACTGCGCCCTCGCGCGAGTCGACGGCGGGCGAGACGGTGACCGCGTGCTTCGCGGCGCGCGCCTCCTCCGACCCCGACGTCGTGGCGGTGGACGACGGCACCCGCCGACTCACCTACCGCGAACTCGATGCGCTGTCCGCGCGCCTCGCTGGTGCGCTGAAGGCGGTGGGCGCGGGCTCGGGGAACATCGTCGCGCTCGCGCTCGCGCAACCGTCCGACGTGGTGGCGGGCCTCCTCGGCATCCTGCGCGCGGGCGCGGCCGTGGTGGTGCTCGACCTGGAGCATCCCTCCGAGCGGCTGTCCGGAATCATCGAGGACACCCAGGCGCACGCGGTGGTGACGTCCGGCGCCTGGCTGGCGCGTGTGCCTTCGCGAGAGGGCATGGCGGTGGTGACCCTTGAGGCCCTCCCGATGGGTGCAAGCGCGCTGCCCTCGGAGCCCCAGCCGCACCAGGCCGCCTGCATCGTCTACACCTCGGGCTCCACCGGCAAGCCGAGGGGGGTGGTGCTGGAGCACCGCCAGCTCGTCTCGGCGACGCGGGCACGACAGCAGGTTTATGGCGCCCCCGGAGTCGTGTTGTCCCTGGCGCCGTTCACCTTCGATGCCTCGCTGGCGGGGTTGCTCTGGTCGCTCTTCGAGGGTGGCACGCTGCGCTACCCGGACGTGGAGGACCGCGAGGACCCGAGGAAGCTGGCGGAGCTGGTGGCCAGGGCTCGCGTGACGCACCTTATCTCCGTGCCGGCTCTCTACGCGGAGGTGCTCGCGGCGGCGCCAGCGGGAGGATTGGTGGGCCTGCGCGCGGTGAGCGTGGGCGGAGAGGCCTGCACGCTCGAGCTGGCGCGCGCGCATCACGAGGCCCTGCCCTCGGTGCCGTTGTTCAACGAGTACGGTCCGACGGAGGCGACCATCTGGAGCACGGTGCATCGTGTCCGGCGAGACGAGCAGGGACATGTGCCCATTGGTCGGGCAGTGCCGGGCGCCCAGGTGTACCTGCTGGATGCCCGAGGTGGGCTGGCGCTGCCTGGCGCACCGGGCGAACTCCACGTGGGCGGCTCCGGCGTGGCGCGAGGGTACCTGGGCCAGCCCGGGCTCACCGCCGAGCGCTTCGTGTTGGACCCCTTCGACACGCGACCGGGAGCGCGCATGTACCGGACGGGAGACCTGGCCCGCTGGCGCCGCGATGGGAGCTTGGAGTTCCTGGGCCGCGCGGATGCGCAGGTGAAGGTGCGAGGCTTCCGCATCGAGCCGGGTGAAGTGGAGGCCGCGCTGCTCGCGAATCCCGAGGTGCGGGAGGCGACGGTGGTGGCGAGGGCGGAAGGGAGTGGGCCCCGTCGGCTCGTCGCCTATGTCGTGGCGCGGAGTCCGGGCGAGGTCGAGGCGCTGACCTCGGGCGCGCTGAAGTCGTGGCTGCTCTCGCGCCTGCCGCCCTACATGGTGCCGTCCGCCTTCGTCACGCTGGCCGCGCTGCCGCGCACGCGTCACGGCAAGGTGGATGCGCGCGCGTTGCCGGCACCGGAGGCCCAGCCGTCGAAGTCCTCGCGCGCGGAGGACGCGGTGCCTCGTACGGAGGTGGAGGCGCGCCTCGCGGAGCTGTGGCGGCAGGTCCTCAACGTGGAGCGCGTGGGCATCCACGACGACTTCTTCGAGCTGGGCGGCGACTCCATCCTTGGCTTGCAGATTGTCACCCGTGCGCGGGCGGCGGGTCTGGAGCTGTCTCCGAAGCAGCTCTTCCAGAACCCCACCGTGGCGAGGCTCGCGACGGTGGCGGGGACACGGCTCGCGGTGCAGGCCGAGCAGGGACCCGTGGTGGGCCCGGTGGCGCTCACGCCCATCCAGCACTGGTTCTTCGAGTTGGGGCTGGAGGAGCCGCACCACTGGAACATGTCGCTGATGTTCGAGGCGCGGGCCGCGCTCGACGCGCCGCTGCTGGAGCGCGCGCTGGCGCGGGTCGTCGAGCACCATGACGCCCTGCGGTTGCGTTTCGCCAGGAAGGAGGACGGCTGGCATCAGACGTCCGTGGCTCCGGGCGTGTCGGTGGAGGTGGCGCGCGTGGACCTTTCGACCGTGCCGCCGGAGGCGATGGGGCCCGCGCTGGAGCGGTGCGCCCTGGAGCTTCAACAGTCCCTGCGCCTGGAGGCGTCGCTCATCCGGGGTGTGTTGCTGGAGCGAGGTCCCGGACGCCCGACGCTGCTGATGCTGGCGCTCCACCACCTGGCGGTGGATGCGGTGTCCTGGCGAATCCTCCTGGAAGACCTGGCGACGGCCTACGCGGAGCTCGCCGAGGGCGGCGCGGTGCGACTGCCACCGAAGACGACCTCCTTCCAGGTCTGGGCTCGAGGACTGGAGGCACTGGCGCGTTCGGAGAAGCTGCTCGCGGAGCGCGCGTGGTGGCTGGAGCGGCCCTGGGCCGAAGCCGCGCGGCTGCCGAGGGACTTCCCGGAGGGCATCAACACCGAGGCCACGGCTCGCCGGGTACAGGTGTCGCTGGATGCGGAGCAGACGAAGGCGCTGCTGCACGACGTGCCGAAGGCCTGGCACACGCAGCCGCAGGACCCCTTGCTCACCGCATTGGCGCAGGCCCTGACGGCCTGGACGGGACGGAGCGTCGCGCTGGTGGACGTGGAAGGGCACGGCCGTGAAGAGGTGCTGCCAGGCGCGGATGTCTCCCGCACGGTGGGGTGGTTCACGCGTGTCTTCCCGGCGCTCCTGGACCTCCGCGACGTGCAGGGGCCCGGCGAGGCCTTGCGCGTCGTGAAGGAGTCGCTGCGCGCGGTCCCGTCGCAGGGCATGGGCTGGGGGCTGCTGCGCTACGTGGCGAAGGACGCTTCGTTGGCGGCGCTCCCTGTCGCGGAGCTTGGCTTCAACCATCTGGGACAGGTGGACGGCATCGTCGGTACGGGAGGCCCCTTCGCACTGGCCCCGGAGAGCGACGGGCTGAGGCAGCGCGCGGACAGCTCGCGGCGGCCGTACCTGCTGGATGTGACGAGCGTGGTGCGCGAGGGCCGGCTGGAGGTGACGTGGACCTTCAGCGAGGCGGTGCACCGACGAGAGACGGTGGTGGGTGTGGCGGAGGACTTCGTGGCGAGACTGTTGGCGCTGGTGGCCGCCTCGCGAGCGCCCGACGCGGGGGGACATTCCCCGTCGGACTTCCCGCTCGCGAAGGTGAAGCAGGCGCAGCTCGACAAACTGGCGGCGCGGTTCGGAAAGAAGACGCGATGAGCGACAACATCGAGGACCTGTACCCGCTGTCGCCTCTGCAGGGCGGCATGCTCTTCCACGCCATCGCGGAGCCTGGAGAGGGGCTCTACTTCAACCAGCTCGTCTGTGAATTGCGGGGGCAGCTGGACGTGGACGCCTTCATCCAGGCCTGGCGGGGCGCGGTGGCGGCGCATCCCGCGCTGCGCACGGCGCTCGTCTGGGACGACGTGGACGAGCCGGTGCAGGTGGTGCTGCGAGAGGTGGAGTTGCCCGTGCGCGTCGAGGACTGGCGCGACCTGTCGGCGGACGCCTTCGAGGCCCGACTGTCGACCTTCCTGGAGCAGGACCGGCGTGAGGGGTTCGACCTGTCGCGCGCGCCGTTGATCCGGCTGACGCTGCTGCGAAGCGCCGCCGATGCGTACCGCTTCGTCTTCAGTCACTCTCACCTGGTGCTGGATGGCTGGTCCGTGCCGCTGGTGGTGCGGGACTTCTTCACGCTGTACGAAGGCTCGCTCGCAGGGCGGTCTCCGAGGCTCGTCTCGCCTCGTCCGTTCAGCGACTACCTGGGGTGGCTGGCCGAGCATGACCTGAAGGACTCGGAGGACTTCTGGCGCCGCGAACTGGCCGGGGTCGATGAACCCACGCCGACGGGCGAGGGGGCGGGGGAGGGCACGGGGCGAATCACGCGGACCCGTCATCTGTCGGAGTCCACCACCGCGGCGCTCAACACCTTCGCGCGTCGACACGGGCTTACGCTGAGCACCCTGGTGCAGGGCGCGTGGGCGCTGGTGCTGGGACAGCTCTCGGGCGCCGAGGACGTTATCTTCGGCACCACGGTCTCCGGTCGTCCTCCGGACCTCGCGGGCGTGGAGGACATGGTCGGGTTGTTCATCAACACCCAGCCCGTGCGAGTGCGCTGGTCCCAGGACCTGACCTGGTCGACGTGGCTGCGTCGCATCCAGGACACGCAGGTGGAGGCGCGCCAGCACGAGCATGCGCCCCTGGTGAAGGTGCAGCGCTGGAGCAACGTCCCCGCGGGCACCTCGCTCTTCGACACGCTGGTCGTCTTCGAGAACTACCCGCTGGATGCCGCGCTCACGTCCTCCGCGCGGGCGTTGGAGGTGCGCGACGTACGGGCCCGGGAGGCGGACCACTTCGGCCTTACGTTGATCTCCACCTCGGGCGCGAAACTTCCGCTGCTCCTTCGCTACGACCAGACCCGCTTCACGCAGGCGTTCGCGGATGCGCGACTGGAGCGGATGGTCCTCGTGCTGGAGGCCATCGCGGCGCGGCCGGAGGGGCGACTGGGGGAGCTGTCCCTGTTGTCCGGCGCGGAGCGGCACCAACTCCTGGTGACCTGGAACGACACACGCGCGGACTTCCCGGAGCAGGCCACCGTGCATGGCCTCTTCGAGGAGGCGGTGGCGCGCACCCCGGACGCGCTGGCCGTGTCGATGGGAGATGTGCGCTGGAGCTACCGCGAGCTGGACGCGCGGGTGAATCAGCTCGCGCACCACCTGCGCGGCCTGGGCGTCCGGCGAGGAACGCTGGTGGGCCTGTGCTTCCGTCGCTCTCCAGACATGGTCGTGGCGCTGTGGGCCGTCCTGAAGGCCGGGGGCGCGTATGTGCCCATCGACCCGGCCTGGCCGTCGACCCGGGTGTCCTTCCTCCTGGAAGACACCGGTGTGCCAGTGGTGCTCACCGAGGAGATGCTCGCGGACGCGCTGCCGGCGACCTCGCAGTTCCTCCTCTGCCTGGACACGGACTGGGCGCGCACCGCGGGTCGCGAGCCCGTGACGCCGCCAGAGCCACTGGCCGGAGCCGGAGACCTCGCGTACCTCATCTACACGTCTGGAAGCACGGGGCGACCCAAGGGGGTGATGGTCGAGCACCGGGGCGTGGTGAACTACCTGACCTGGGCGCAGCGGGCCTATGGGCTCGCGGAGGGCAGCGGCTCGCCCGTGCACTCGCCGCTGTCGTTTGATTTGACGGTGACGAGCCTGGTGGCGCCGCTGGTCGCGGGGCGGCCGGTGGTGCTGGTGCCGGAAGACGTGGGCATCGAGGGACTGGGTGAAGCCCTGCGCGCGGGCAACCACTTCAGTCTGGTGAAGCTGACGCCCACCCACCTGCGCATGCTGGCCGCGCAGCTTCGTCCCGAGGAAGCCGCGGGACGCACGCGGGCCTTCGTCATTGGCGGTGAGGCGCTGACGGCCGAGGGCATTGCCTTCTGGCGCGAGCACGCGCCCGACACGCGCCTCATCAACGAGTACGGCCCCACGGAGACGGTGGTGGGCTGCTGCGTGTACACGGTGAGCGCGGCGGACCCGGTGAGTGGTCCGGTGGCCATCGGTCGGCCCATCGCGAACACGCGCCTGTATGTCCTGGATGCGAGCCTGGGCCCGGTGCCGGTGGGCGTGGTGGGAGAGCTGTTCATCGGTGGCGCCGGCGTGGCGCGAGGCTACTGGCGGCGGCCGGAGTTGACGGCGGAGCGCTTCATTCCGGATGCCTTCGGTACGGAGCCGGGGGCGCGGCTGTATCGCACGGGAGACCGCGTGCGCTGGCGCGCGGATGGACGCCTGGAGTACCTGGGCCGCGCGGACTTCCAGGTGAAGGTGCGCGGCTATCGCATCGAGCTGGGCGAGGTCGAGTCCGTGCTGCGGACACACCCCTCGGTGGGCGACGCGGTGGCGGTGGTGCGCGAGGACGTGCCCTCCGGCGCGAGGCTCGTGGCGTATGTGGTGCCCTCCGGCGCACAGCGACCGGAGTCCTCCGCGCTGCGCGAGTTCCTGGCGGAGCGGCTGCCCGAGTACATGGTGCCCGCGGCCTTCGTCGTGCTGGAGGCGTTCCCGCTGTCAGACAACGGGAAGGTGGAGCGGCGAGCCCTGCCGGCACCGGAGCTCACGGTGGTGGAGCGGACCGTCGAGATCGCACCGCGTGACGCGAAGGAGGAAGCCCTCGCGAGCATCTGGGCCCAGGTGCTGGGGCGTCCCCAGGTCAGCGTGCACGAGGACTTCTTCGAGCTGGGGGGCGACTCCATCCTCGGCATCCAGGTCATCTCTCGCGCCGCGCAGGCGGGGTTGCACCTGAGCGCGAAGCAGCTCTTCGACCATCCGACGGTGGCGCGGCTGGCCGCGGTGGTGTCCGAGGCACCCAGGGAAGTCATCGCCCAGGGGCCCGTGACGGGTCCGGTGGAGTTGACGCCCATCCAGCGCTGGTTCCTCGCGCGCGAGCTGTCGGGGGCGCACCACTTCAATCAAGCCCTGCGCTTCACGCTGCGCGAGCGGATGGTGGCCGCGCATCTGGACCGAGCCCTCCAACTCGTGCGCGAGCACCACGACGCCCTGCGCCTGCGCTTCACGAGGGACGGGCAGGGCGGCTGGCATCAAGAGCTGATGGGGTTGGAAGGAACCCTGCCGCTGGAGACGGTGGACCTCTCGCGGTGCGCGCCGGGGGCTCGGAGTGCAGAGGTGGAGGCGTACTCAGCGCGGGTCCAGGAGCGCTTGAAGCCCTCCACGGGAGACGTCGCGCGAGCGGTGCTCTTCGACCTGGGGCCGGAGGTGCCGCAGGAATTGTTGCTCGTCATCCACCACCTGGCGGTGGATGCCGTCTCGTGGCGGGTGCTGCTGGAGGATCTGCTGTCTGCCTACCAGCGGCTTCGCGCGGACGAGCCCGTGCGACTTCCCGCCAAGACGCTGTCCTATCAGTCCTGGGCCTCGCGCCTGGTGGAGCATGCGCGCACGCCGTCCGCGAGGGAGGAGGCGACCTTCTGGCTCGGGCTCCCCTGGGAGCGGGTGGGCTCGCTTCCCCGTGAGGTGGAGGGAGGCGCCGCCAACACGGAGGGTGCTTCGCGTCTGGTGGAGGTGACGCTGGAGCCCGGGGAGACGCAGGTGTTGCTCCAGGACGTGGCGAAGGCGTTCCGCGCGAAGCCGGATGAGCTGTTGCTGGCCGCGCTCGCGCACGTGCTGCGTCGCTGGACGGGGGCGTCGTGCGTGCGGGTGGAGATGGAGGGGCACGGGCGCGAGAACCTCTTCGGAGAGGTGGACCTCTCGCGCACGGTGGGCTGGTTCACCAGTTTGTACCCGGTGCTGGTGGAGTCGATGGGGGATGGGCCCGGGGCGTGGGTGCGAGCGGCGAAGGAGGCCGTGCGGCGCACTCCGTCGAAGGGCGTGGGGTTCGGTGTGCTGCGCTACCTGTCGCCGGACCGGGCGCTGCGCGAGCGACTGAGCGCCTTGCCCGTGCCGGAGGTGGGGTTCAACTATCTGGGGCAGTTCGACAACGTGCTGCCCGCCACGGCGCCGCTGCGCTTGTCGGAGGGCTCGGCGGGGCCCACGCACGCACCAGAAGGGCTGCGCGCGCACCTGCTCGACGTGGACTGCGCCGTCAGCGGCGGCCGGATGCGGCTGATGTTCACCCATGGCTCGGGGATTCATCGGACCGAAACCGTGGAGAGGCTGGCTCACGCGCTGCGAGCGGCCCTGCGGGAACTCATCGCGCATGGGACGTCCGAGGACCCGCGTGGACTGTCACCTCTGGACTTCCCCCTGGCGAAGCTGGGGCAGGGCGCGCTGGAGGGGCTCGCGGACCGGCTGGCCTCCCAGGGACAGCGGCTTCGCGACGTGGAGGACCTGTATCCCTTGTCGCCGTTGCAGCAGGGCATCCTGTTCCACCACCTCCAGGAGGACGAGACCCAGCCCTACTTCAACCAGATCGCCTTCGAGCTGGATGGCGTGCTCGACGTGACGGCGCTGACGGAGGCGTGGCGGCAGGCGGCACAGCGCTTCACCATCCTGCGCACGGCGTTCTTCTGGGAGGGATTGGACGCGCCGCTGCAGGCGGTGATGCGCGACGTGGAGCCCACCGTCTCCGTGGAGGACTGGCGCACGGTGCCTCGGGAGGAACTGGAGGCCCGGGTGTCGGCCTTCTTCGTGGCGGACCGTCGGCGCGGGTTTGAACTCTCCGTCGCGCCGCTGTTCCGGCTGGCGCTGTTTCGCACGGACGAGCGCGTCTGGCGCGTGGTGTTCAGCGTCACGCACCTGTTGCTGGATGGCTGGTCCACGCAGTTGGTGACGCGGGATGTGTTCACCCGGTACGAGGCGCTTCGGCGTGGAGTGACGCCGCCGCGGGGAGATGTCCGGCCCTACCGGGACTTCATCGCGTGGCTGGAGGGGCAGGACCAGGGCGCCGCGAGGGACTTCTGGCGCAAGGCGCTCGTGGGCTTCGCGGAGCCCACGCGGTTGAATGTGGGAGGTGTGCCTCGGGGACAGGGGGAGCGGGGGGACGAGGAGGTGCGGCTGGGAGCGGAGGAGACGTCGGCGTTCGTCGCCTTCGCCCGGCAGCAGGGGCTCACACCGGGCACGTTGCTGCAGGGCGCCTGGGCGGTGCTGCTGGGGCGCTACAGCGGCGGCGATGACGTGGTCTTCGGGCTGACGGTCTCCGGACGGCCGCCCGAGCTTGCTGGCATCGAGAGCATGGTGGGCATGTTCATCAATGCCATCCCCGTGCGCGTGCGGATGCCCGCCTCACGGCCCGTGGGGCCGTGGCTGAAGGAACTGCAGTCGTGGTTGCAGGAGGCGCGTCAGTACGAGTCCTCTCCGCTGGTGGAGGTGCGCCGCTGGAGCGAGGTGCCTTCGAGCGAGTCGCTGTTCGAGAGCCTTGTCATCTACGAGAACTATCCGATGGAAGCGGGGCTCTCCACGCCGTCGGATGAGCTGGTGGTGCGCAACCCCACGTCGATGGAGGTGGACCACCACCCGCTGACGTTGATGGCGCTGCCGGGACACGAGCTGGTGCTTCGGCTGACCTATGACGCCAGGCGCTTCGGCGCGACGGGGGTGCGGCGGATGCTGGCGCACCTGCGTCACGTGTTGCGCGAGCTGCGTGAGAAGGTGGAGCGGCCGTTGTCGGAGTTGGCGTTGCTCGACGTGGAGGAGCGACGACAGGTCCTCACCCAGTGGAATCCCCTGGCGCGTGATGCACATGTGCCCGTGGCGGTGGGCCGTCCGGTGGAAGCCCAGGTGGCTCGGGTTCCCGAGGCCATCGCCGTCACCGATGGGACGCGGGCGCTGACCTATGCGGAGCTGGAGGCTCGGGCGAATCAGCTCGCGCATCACCTGGCGGAATTGGGAGTTTCCGTCGGGAGCAAGGTGGGCCTGTGTCTGGACAAGAGCCTGGACCTGGCCGTCGCCGTGCTGGGCACGCTCAAGGCGGGGGCCACGTATGTGCCGTTGGATCCGCGCTATCCGGCGGAGCGACTGACGTTCATGCTGGAGGACTCGGGCGCCGTCGTGGTGCTGAGTCACTCCCGGCTTGGCACGGTGTTGCCGGTGGACTCGCGTGCGCGCCGCGTGTTCATGGACCTGGAGTCCGAGGCACTGGCGCGTCAGCCGACCCGGGCTCCTGCTCGAGAGGTTCCTCCGGAGTTGGCGTGTTACGTCATCTACACGTCGGGCAGCACGGGGCGGCCCAAGGGCGTGGCGCTGTCGCATCGTGCGCTGTCACATCTGCTGACGTGGCAGCTCGAGCGGTCCGTGAATCCCACGGCGACGACGCTGCAGTTCGCGGCGCTCAGCTTCGATGTGTCCTTCCAGGAGATGTTCTCCACCTGGTGGGCCGGTGGCACGTTGGTGCTGCCCTCGGAGGACGTGCGTCAGGATTTGTCAGCGCTTCTGACGTTCCTGGACAGGCACGCGGTGGAGCGCCTCTTCCTGCCCTTCGTGGCGCTTCAAGCCCTGGCGGAGGTCGCGGTCCAGAGCCCGACGGTGCCCAGAGCGCTGCGCGAAGTGGTGACCGCGGGTGAGCAGCTCCAGGTGACGCCCTCGCTGGTCGCGTTCTTCGAGCGTCTCCCCGGGTGCGTGCTGGAGAATCAATATGGGCCATCGGAGACGCATGTCGTCTCCGCGCACCGGTTGCGGGGGGCGCCTTCATCGTGGCCGCGTCTTCCGTCCATCGGCGCGCCGCTGCCGCACTGTCAGCTCTATGTGTTGGATGCATGGGGACAGCCCTGTCCCGTGGGAATTTCGGGCGAGCTTTTCATCGGTGGCGCGCATCTGGCGCACGGGTACGTGGGTCGGCCGGAGCTGACGGCGGAGAAGTTCGTTCCGCATCCGTTCAGCGAGGAGGCTGGCGCCCGGTTGTACCGCACGGGAGACCTGGCCCGATGGACGGTGGAGGGGACGGTGGAGTTCGTGGGCCGCCTGGATGGCCAGGTGAAGCTGCGAGGCTTCCGCATCGAATTGGGCGAGGTGGAAGCAGCGCTCCGTGCCGCGCCGGGTGTTCGCGATGCGGCCGTGGTGGTGCGTGAAGATGTTCCTGGGGACAGGAGGTTGGTGGGGTACGTCGTCCTCTCGGAGCCGGAGGGGGCGAAGCGGGAGGCCCTGCGCGCGCATGTCGGGGCACATCTGCCCGAGTACATGGTGCCGTCCACGTTCGTGACGCTGGACGCGCTGCCGCTGACGCCGAGTGGCAAGGTGAACCGCAAGGCGCTGCCCGTGGTGGATGCGGGGCGCGAGGGCGTGAGTGCCTATGTGGCGCCGCGCACCGCGACGGAGGACTTGCTGGCGGGGCTCTTCGCGGAGGTGCTCGGGCTCGACAGGGTGGGGCTGTACGGCCACTTTTTCGAGCTGGGAGGCCACTCGCTGCTGGCCACGAGGGCCATCTCCCGGGTGCGGAGTGCGTTTGGTATCGAGCTGCCGCTGCGCGAGCTGTTCGAGGCCCCGACCGTGGCGGAGCTCGCGAGTCGGGTGGATCGACTGATTCGAGCGGGGGCTGCGCAGGTGGCGCCGTCGCTGGTGCCGAGGGAAGACAGGAGTCAGCCTCCAAGGCTGTCCTTCGCGCAGCAGCGCCTGTGGTTCCTGGACCAGCTCGAGCCGTTGAGCGCTTCGTACAACGTGCCTGGCGCGGTGCGGATGACGGGGCCGTTGAACCGGGATGCGTTGGCTCGGACGTTCCAGGAACTCGTTCGGCGTCACGAAGCGCTGCGCACCACATTTCGAAGTGTGAACGGCGTCGCCGTGCAGATCGTCGCGCCGGAGTCACCGGTGGTGTTGCACGACGTGGATCTGGAAGGGCTTCCCGAGGATCGCCGTGAGGCCGAAGCACGTCGTCACGTGGAGCAAGCCGTGTTGCTTCCGTTCGACTTGTCGGTGGGGCCGCTGTTGCGAGTGACGCTGGTGAGGCTGTCAGCGGAAGCACATGTGCTGGTGGTGGTGCTGCACCACATCGTGTCGGACGGGTGGTCGACGGAGGTGTTGGTGAGGGAAGTGGCGGCGCTCTACGAGGCGTATGCGGCAGGCAAGCCGTCACCGCTGGGTGAGTTGCCGGTGCAGTACGCGGACTACGCGGAGTGGCAGCGAGGGTGGTTGCAGGGGGAGGTGCTGGAGCAGCAGGTGGAGTACTGGCGGAGGCAGTTGGAGGGCGCGCCAAGAGCGCTGGAGTTGGTGACGGACAAGCCGAGGCCGGCGGTGCAGAGCTTCCGAGGGGCCATGTTGGAGAGGCGGTGGCCGAAGGAGCTGTGGAGGAAGGTGGAGGAGGCGAGCCGGAGGGAGGGAGCGACGCCCTTCATGGTGTTGCTGGCGGCGTACCAGGTGGTGCTGGCGAGGTACGCGGGGCAGGAAGAAGTGGTGGTGGGGTTTCCGATAGCGGGACGTACGCACGCGGAGACGGAAGGGCTGATTGGGTACTTCGCGAACACGTTGGTGCTGAGGGGGCGAGTCCGCGAGGAGGAGAGCTTCCGGGAATTGGTGGGGAGGGCGAGGGAGGTGACGTTGGGTGCGTATGCGCACCAGGACGTGCCGTTCGAGAAGTTGGTGGAGGAGTTGGTGCCGCGGAGGGACATGAGCCGCAGTCCGCTCTTCCAGGTGTCGTTGACGTTGCAGAACACGCCTGGGGTGGAGGTGAAGCTGGGGGAGGGGTTGGTGCTGCAGGGGCTGGAGACGGACACGAAGACGTCGAAGTTCGACTTCTCGTTGCTGGTGGGGGAGGACTCGGAGGGGATGGGGGTGTCGCTGAACTACAACAGCGACCTGTACGAGGAGGGGACGGCGGCGAGGTTGGTGGAGCACGTGAGGGTGGTGTTGGAGGGGGCGGTGGAGGGGTTGGAGAAGAAGGTCTGGCAAGTGCCGCTGGTGGGGGCGGAGGAGCAGCGGCGACTGGTGCGCGAGTGGAGCGGGCGAGAGAAGAGAGGCGCGCGCGGGGACGAGACGCTGGCAGCCCACTTCGAAGCCCAGGTGGAGAAGACGCCGGGCGCGGTGGCGGTGGAGTGCGGCGAGGAGTCGCTGACGTACGCGCAGCTGAACGAGCGAGCCAACCAACTGGCGCACCACCTGAAGGGGGTGGGAGTAGGCCCCGAGGTGAGGGTGGGGCTGTGCGTGGAGCGCGGGGTGGAGTGGGTGGTGTCGGTGCTGGGAGTGGTGAAGGCGGGAGGGGCGTACGTGCCGCTGGAGGCAGGGGTGCCGGCGGAGCGGTTGAGGTGGATGAAGAGGGAAGCGGGAGTGGCGGTGGTGGTGGGGACGGACGCGCAGGTGGAGGAAGTGGCGGAGAGCGCGGACGTGGTGGTGAGCGTGGACGGAGAGGGCTCCGCGATTGCGCGCCAGCCGAGAAGCAACCCGAGTCTCCGAGGCAGCGGAGGCAACCTGGCGTATGTGATGTATACGTCGGGAAGCACGGGGACGCCGAAGGGCGTGGGAGTGCCGCAGAGGGCAGTGGCAAGGCTGGTGCTGGGAGCCAGCTACGCGCGCTTCGGCGCGGACGAAGTGTGGTTGCAACTGGCGCCAGTGTCGTTCGACGCGTCGACGTTGGAGGTATGGGGCGCGTTGCTGCACGGGGCGAAGCTGGTGGTGTACCCGGCGAAGGAAGTGTCGCTGGAGGAAGTGGGCCGCGAGCTGACGAAGCGTGGAGTGACGTCGTTGTGGCTGACGGCGGCGCTCTTCGAGCAGATGCAGGCGTACCAGCCGGAAGCGCTGAAGGGCGTGCGTCAGGTGCTGGCGGGAGGAGACGTGCTGCCGGCGCAGCGAGTCCGAGAGCGACTGCGGCAGGGAGGCACGCTCATCAACGGGTATGGGCCGACGGAGAACACGACCTTCACGACGGCGTACCGGATGGAGGGAGAGGCCGCGGCAGGAGCGCGAGGCATTCCGATTGGGAAGCCCGTGGAAGGCACAGAGGTGTACGTGCTGGACGCGCGAATGAATCCGGTGGCGGTGGGAGTGCCGGGAGAGCTGTACGCGGGAGGAGAGGGGCTGGCGCAGGGGTACGTGGGGCGTCCCGAGTGGACAGCGGAGCGCTTCGTGCCGAGCCCATTTGGAGAGGGCGCGCGGCTGTACCGGACGGGGGACGTGGTGAGGTGGCGGGGGGACGGCGTGCTGGAGTTCCTGGGCCGTCGAGACAGCCAGGTGAAGGTGAGGGGATACCGGATTGAGTTGGGGGAGGTGGAGGAGGGGCTGAAGCAGCAGGTGGGGGTGAAGGAAGCCGTGGCGGTGGTGAGGGAGGAGCGGGGGGACAAGAAGCTGGTGGGGTACGTGGTGGGGACGGGGTTGGACGCCAGCGTGGTGAAGGAAGGGCTGCGGAGGAAGCTGCCGGAGTACCTGGTGCCGACGGTGGTGGTGGTACTGGAGGCGCTGCCGCTGACGGCGAATGGGAAGGTAGACCGCGGGGCGTTGCCAGCACCGGAGGACGTGACGCAGGCCGTGGAGGAGTACGAGGCGCCGCGAGAAGGGATGGAAGCGAAGCTGGCGGAAGTCTTCGCGGAGGTGCTGGGCGCGAAGCGAGTGGGGAGGAAGGACGACTTCTTCGAACTGGGCGGGCACTCGCTGCTGGCGACGCAGGTGGTGGCGAGAGTGCGCGCGCTGACCGGCGTGGACCTCCCGCTGCGCACGCTCTTTGAAGCACCTACGCTCGAAGCCCTGGCCGCGCGCATCGACTCCTCACGCGAAGCAGGTCCGTCGTCCGAGGCGTTTCCCTTGGTCGCGCTGCCGCGCACGGGGATGCCGCCGTTGTCCTTCGCGCAGCATCGACTGTGGTTCTTCGACCAGCTCTCTCCGGGCAGCGCGGCCTACAACATCCCCATCCACCTTCGAGTGGAAGGTGCGCTGAACCTCGATGCCCTCCAGCGAGCGTTCTCCGCGCTGGTGGCGCGGCATGAGGCGCTGCGCACCACCTTCGCCCTGCATGAGGGCGAGCCCGTTCAGGTCGTCCACCCTCCCGCGGACTTCCCGCTTGCGGTGGAAGACCTCGGTCAACTGACTGAGCTGGAGCGAGAGGCAGAGGTTCGTCGTCGAGCTGTCGAGGACTCGCTGCGTCCGTTCGACCTGGGGCAGAAGTGGCTCGTGCGAGCCACGTTGTCGCGGCTGGAGCCCGAGGTGCATGTGCTCTCGCTGGTGATGCACCACATCATCGCGGATGGCTGGTCCCTCGGCGTGTTGGTGCGCGAGTTGAGCACGCTCTATGTCGCCTTCTCCGAGGGCCGTGCTTCACCGCTCGCCGCGCTCCCGGTGCAGTACGCGGACTACGCACGCTGGCAGCGCGAGTGGCTGAGTGGTGATCGACTGGAAGCGCAGCTCGACGGCTGGCGCAAGCGTCTGGCGGGAGCACCTCCCCACCTGGAGCTGCCCACGGATGGTCCACGGCCCGCGATTCTGTCGCACCGGGGCGCCACGGTGCCGGTGCGACTTTCGAGGGAGCTGAGCGACGCCATCGGAGCACTGGCCCGCGCCGAGGGGGCCACGCCCTTCATGGTGTTGCTCGCGGCGTTCCAGGTGTTGCTGGCGCGCTATTCGGGTCAGGAAGACGTGAGCGTGGGCTCGCCCATCGCGGGCCGGAGGTACGCGGAGACCGAGGGCCTCATCGGCTTCTTCGTCAACACGCTGGTCCTGCGAGCCCAGGCACGGCCTCGGGACACGTTCCATGAGCTGCTGGCCCAGGTGCGGGAGACCACGCTGGGCGCCTACGAGCACCAGGACCTTCCGTTCGAGAAGCTGGTGGAAGCGCTCCATCCCGTGCGCGACCTGAGTCGCACCGCGCTGTTCCAGGTCCTCTTCGTCCTTCAGAACGCGCCGGTGGAGGCCCTGGAGCTGCCCGCGCTGTCGTTGGAGCCGGTGCCGACCGAGGGCACGGAGTCCGCGCGCTTCGAGCTGTCGTTGAACCTGAGTGAGTCGGCCGAGGGTTTCGCGGGGACGCTGCTGTTCAACTCGGACCTGTTCCTGGAGTCCACGGCGGCCCGGATGGTCTCCCACCTCCAGGTCTTGCTGGAGTCCATCACCGCGAACCCGGAGCAGCGCCTCGCCGCGCTCCCGCTGATGACGGCCTCCGAGCGTCGACACGTCCTGGAGTCCTGGTCCACCGCGACCGCTGATGCCCTGTTCGAGGCCGCGCTGCCGCACCAGCTCATCGAGCGACAGGTGGCTCGCACACCGGACGCGCCGGCTGTGCGCTGCGAGGAGACGGTGCTCTCGTATCGGCAGCTCGATGCTCGGGCGAATCAGCTCGCGCATCATCTGCGAGCCTTGGGCGTGGGACCGGACGTCCCGGTGGCGCTGTGTCTGGAGCGAAGCGCGGAGCTGGTGGTCGCGTTGCTGGGTGTCCTGAAGGCGGGTGGTGCATATGTGCCGCTGGAGCCGTCGCAGCCCGCCTCTCGCCTGTGCCTGATGGTGGAGGAGGTCGCCGCGCCCGTGGTGGTGACGGAGTCACGTCACGCGGCCTTGTTCCAGGCCTGTGCGGCGCGGCGAGTGCAACTGGACACCGAGGCGGAGCAGCTCGCCCTCCAGCGAGTGGATGCTCCGGACCATCGAGGTGCGTCGGAGAATCTGGCGTACGTGTTGTTCACGTCGGGGAGCACCGGGCGTCCGAAGGGCGTGGCCGTGTCGCATGGCGCGCTCGTCAACTACGTCCAGGCCGCGACGGAGCGGTTGAGGTTGAGCGAGTGCTCCAGCTTCGCGCTGGTGTCCACATTCGGCGCGGACCTGGGGAACACGGTGTTGTTCCCCGCGCTGTGCACGGGTGGTGTGCTGCATGTGCTCACCGCGGAGCGCGCGGGGAATCCCGTGGGAGTCGCGGAGTACTTCCAGCGTCACGGCGTGGACTGCGTGAAGATCGTCCCCGCGCATCTCTCCGCGCTGTTGACTGCGCCAGCTCCGGCTCGGGTGCTTCCGCGCAAGAGACTGGTGCTGGGAGGCGAGTCCTCCACCTGGGCGTTGCTGGAGCAGGTGCGTGCCCTGGCCCCGGAGTGCGAGGTGTTCAACCACTACGGCCCCACGGAGACGACGGTGGGGGTGCTCGCGGGTGGGGTTGATACGGGCGAGGCGATTATTGCGCCTCACTCGACGCCCGCTCGTGCGGATGCGGGTCCGTCGACACGACAGGTTACGGTGCCCTTGGGTCGACCCCTGGCGAATGCGCGGGTGTATGTGCTCGATGACGAGCTTCGGCCGGTGCCAGTCGGTGTTCCGGGCGAGCTGTTCATCGGAGGTGCGCAAGTCGCGCGTGGCTACCTGTCGCGCGCCGAGCTGACGGCGGAACGGTTTGGTCCAGACCCGTTCAGTGCCGTGCCGGGAGCGCGGATGTACCGCACGGGGGATCGCGTGCGGTGGCTCGCGGATGGGCGGGTGGAGTTCCTCGGCCGCTCTGACTTCCAGGTGAAGGTGCGCGGCTTCCGAGTGGAGCCGGGAGAAGTGGCCGCGGTCCTGCGCGAGCATCCCTCGGTGAAGGATGCGGTGGTGGTGGCCCGTGAGGATACGCCTGGAGACCAGCGCCTGGTCGCGTACGTCCTCGCGGGTTCGGGGCAGGCGACGGAAGTGGGGGCGTTGCGAGGGTTCCTCCAGGAGCGTCTGCCGGCGCACATGGTGCCCTCGGCCTTCATGTGGCTGGACGTGTTGCCGCTGACGCCGAACGGAAAGTTGGATCGTCGAGCGCTGCCAGTGCCCGAGTCCGGGGCCATGGTGTCGGGAGCCGCGCATGTCCCGCCCGCCACGCCGATGGAGGAGGCGCTGGCTTCCATCTGGGCAGAGGTCTTGCGAGTCGAGCGGGTGGGGCGACACGATGACTTCTTCGCCTTGGGTGGGCATTCGCTCGTCGCGACGCAGGTGGTGGCCCGTCTGCGTGCGTCGCTGGGAGTGGAAGTCCCCCTGCGAGCGCTCTTCGAGGCGCCCACGCTGGAGGCGTTGGCGAGGAAGGTGGACCAGGTCGCGCGAGCCGTCTCGTTGCCCGCGCTGCGACCTTCGCCTCGGAAGAGCGCGCTGCCGTTGTCCTTCGCGCAGCAGCGACTGTGGTTCCTGGATCGACTCGAACCGGGGAGCGTTGCGTACAACGTTCCGACGGCACTCCGGTTGGATGGGCCGCTCGATGTGGAGGCGCTGGAGCGAGCCTTCGCGGAAGTGGTGCGTCGTCACGAGAGCCTGCGCACCTGCTTCCCCGACGAGAGTGGTGTTCCCGTTCAGGTCATCCAGCCTCCGACAGCGTTCCAGCTTCAGCGAGTCGAGCTGTCCGAGGATGAAGCCACGGTGCTGCGCTGGGTGGGTGAAGAAGTCGCAAGGCCCTTCGACCTGAAGAGTGGGCCGCTGCTGCGAGTGACGCTGGCGAGGCTGTCAGCGGAGTCGCACGTGCTGGTGGTGGTGCTGCACCACATCGTGTCGGACGGGTGGTCGACAGCGGTGCTGGTGAGGGAGGTGGTGGCGCTCTACGAGGCGTATGCGGCGGGGAAGCCGTCACCGCTGAGCGAGTTGCCGGTGCAGTACGCGGACTACGCGGCCTGGCAGCGCGGCTGGCTGCAGGGCGACGCCCTGGAGAAGCAGCTGTCCTGGTGGCGCCAGGAAATGGCAGGGGCCGCCCAGGCCCTGGAGCTGCCCACCGACAGGCCTCGCTCCTCGAATGGTTCCGCACGCGCGGCCGCCGTTCCCATCCGCATCCGTCGCGAGTCCACCGAGGCGCTGCGTGCTCTCTGCCAGCAGGAGGGACTCACGCCCTTCATGGGCATGCTGGCCATCTGGCAGTTGCTGTTGGCCCGCTACTCCGGCCAGGACGATGTCTGCGTGGGTTCGCCCATCGCCGGCCGCCGCTTCGCGGAGCTCGAAGGGCTCATCGGCTTCTTCGTCAATACACTCGTCCTCCGCGCCCGCATCGACTCCCGTGCCACCTTCCGCGAGCTGCTCGCCCAGGTGCGCAAGAACACCCTGGCTGCCTACGAGCACCAGGACATCCCCTTCGAGAAGCTCGTCGAGGAGCTCCAGCCCGAGCGCAACCTGAGCCGCTCACCGCTCTTCCAGGTCATGTTCGAACTGCATGCCCTGGGCGAGCCGCGGAGCTCGCACGCGGGCCTGGAGCTGTCGCCCCTTGGCCTCAACCCTGGCAACGCCAAGTTCGAGCTCATCCTCGATATGGGCTTCGTCGAGGACGGGAGCCTGGAGGGACGGCTCGAGTACAATACGGACCTGTTCGACGCCTCCACTGCCGAGCGAATGATGCGGCACCTGGAGGTGCTGATCTCGGCCGTGCTGGCCCGCCCGGATGCGCCGCTCGCCACCTGCTCGCTGTTGCCCGGCGAGGAGCGCGAGCAACTGCTGTCGCGGTGGAGTGGCACCCAGGCCGCCTTCCCGCATCAGGCCTGTCTCCACGAGTTGGTCATCCCGGCCTCGCGCGACCTCGACTCGGTGGCCATCGAGTCCAGCTCCGGCGCGCTCACCTACCGCGAGCTGGAGCGCCGCGCCAATCAGCTCGCCTGGCACCTGCGCTCCCTGGGCGTGGGCCCGGAGGTCCGCGTCGCCCTGTGCATGGAGCGCTCGCCGGAGCTGATCGTGAGCATGCTCGGCGTCCTCAAGGCCGGCGGCGCCTACGTGCCACTCGACCCGATGCAGCCTCCCGTGCGTCTGGCCTTCATGCTCCAGGACTGCGGGGCCACCGTGCTCCTCACTCAGCAGCCGTTCGCGGCACGCCTGCCCTCCTTCTCCGGCGCCACCGTGTGCGTCGACACGGCCGAGCTCTCCCGCCAGCGAGAGGACGCCCCCGTCTCCGGCGTGATGGCGGAGAACCTCGCCTACGTCATCTACACCTCGGGCTCCACCGGCCAGCCCAAGGGCGTGCTCATCACCCACCGCTCCGTCGGCAACCTCGTCCACTGGGAGAAGCAGGCGTATGCCCTGGGGCCGTCCAGCAAGGTCCTCCAGTTCGCCAACCCCAGCTTCGACCTCTCCGTCGAGGAGGTCTTCAGCACGCTGACCGCGGGCGGCACCCTGCATGTCCTCACCACCGAGCAGGCCATGCCAGGGCCGGCGCTGCACGAGCTGCTGCGGCGCTCATCCATCTCCGTCCTCAGCCTCACCCCCGCGGTGCTGGCGGCGACCGCCGCTGAAGAGCTGCCGGCGCTGCGCACGGTCATCTCTGGCGGTGAGGCCTGCTCGGCCGAGCTCGTGTCGCGCTGGGCTCCGGGCCGGACCTTTCTCAACACCTACGGCCCCACCGAGGCCACGGTGGTGGCGACGCTCCGCGAGTGCGCGCCGCAAGAGGGACAGCCGCCGCCCATTGGCCGCCCCCTGACGAACGTGCGGGTGTACGTCCTCGACGAGCGCCTGGAGCCCGTACCCGTGGGCCTGCCCGGTGAGCTGTTCATCGGCGGGGTGCAGCTCGCGCGCGGCTACCTCGGCCGTCCGGAGCTGACGGCGGAGAGCTTCATCCCGCACCCGTTCAGCACCGAGCCCGGCGCGCGTCTCTACCGCACCGGCGACGTGGTGCGCTGGCGGGCGGATGGGCAGCTCGCCTTCGTCGGCCGCGTCGACGACCAGGTGAAGCTCCGCGGCCTGCGCATCGAGCTGGGCGAGGTGGAGTCCGCGCTGCACCAGCACCCGGAGGTGCGCGAGGCCGTGGCCCTGGTGCGCGAGGACGTCCCCGGCGACAAGCGACTGGTGGCCTACGTCGTGCCACGCCGGGAGGCGGGGCCCGAGCCCCTCGCCCTGCGTGGTTTCCTCCAGGAGCGCATCCCCAAGTACATGGTCCCCTCCGCGTTCGTGGTGATGGCAGCCCTGCCGCTCACCGCCAACGGCAAGGTGGATCGCCGTGCGCTGCCCGTGCCGGATACCACCCGAGCCGCGCAGGACCGGTACGAGGCGCCGCGCAATGACACGGAGCAGCAGCTCGCCGCCCTCTGGAGCGAGGTCCTCGGCGTCGAGAAGGTCGGCATCCATGACGACTTCTTCGAACTGGGCGGGCACTCATTGCTGGTGACGCAGGTGGTCGCGAGGGTGCGCGCGCGGACCGGCGTGGACGTCCCATTGCGCGCGCTCTTCGAGGCACCCACGGTGGAACAGCTCGCGTCCTGGCTGGAAGGGACTCGCGCGGGTGGCGCGGTCAGAGACTGCGTGACGTTGCAGGCGGAGGGCTCGGGCACGCCGCTGTTCTTCGTTCACGCGGTGGGGGGCGCGGTGGGCCCCTACCGGCTGTTCGCGCGCACGCTGGGAACGGAGCGGCCCTTCTACGGGCTCCAGGCGCCTGGGCTGGACGGAGACGAGGCGCCGTTGGAGCAGGTGGAAGCGTTGGCTCGTCGCTACATCGCATCCATGCGCGCTGTGCAGCCGGAGGGTCCCTACATCCTGGGCGGCTGGTCCATGGGTGGCGTCATCGCTTTCGAGATGGCGCGTGAACTGGAGCGACAGGGGCAGCGGGTGGAACAACTCGTGCTCCTCGACAGCTTCGCTCCAGGGGACGAATCCCTCATGACCGTGCCCGAGGACGCGCTGTTGCTCACGGGCATGGCGATGGATCTGGCGCGTGCGGCGGGGTCGGAATCGACGCTGCGTCCGGAGTTGCTCATGGGCCTCACGGAAGACGGGCAGCTCGCCCGATTCGCCGAACATGCACGTGTCGCCGGCTGGCTGCCTCCCGAGGTCCGGGACACCGACCTTCGAGCCTGGCGAGACGTGACGCGAGCAAACCTCCGAGCACTGTCCACGTATCGTCCAGGACCCTACGCCGGGCCCATGCTGCTTCTCCGCGCGAAGGACGCGAGGCGCGAGCGGGCCGTGGACGCGAGCCATGGGTGGTCGCGCTGGGTCCCACAGGAACAGCTCCAGTTGGAGGACGTCGCCGGTGACCACTACAGCGTGCTGCGAGCGCCGTACGTTCATGCACTGGCCTCGCGACTGGCGCGCGTCCTCGGGGACGAAGAGGCTGCCGAGGACCGGGACGCGGGCACATAGTCGAAGTGCACGTCGTCCCGGAGTTGTTATGACAGGGCCATGACGACTGGAAACCGCGAGAGCGCCCACGAACTCAGCGAGTGGACCGATGGGATACGTCCCTATGGTCCACTCTCGACGCTCAAGCCGCTCGCCGAAGGACTCTGGTGGGTGGACGGGCCCGTCGCCAAGATGAGTGTTGGCCCGGTGTCCCTGCCGTTCCCCACCCGAATGGTCATCATCCGGCTGAGCTCGGGCGGCTTGTGGCTCTGGTCTCCCACGGCGCCAACCCCCGCGCTGTTCGCGGAAGTCGATGCACTCGGGAGTGTCGAGCATCTCGTCTCGCCCAACAGGTTTCACTACGCGGCCATCCCGGCCTGGAAGGCGCGCTACCCGCACGCGACGGTCTGGGCCTCGCCGGGAGTTCGTGAGCGTGCACGCTCGCAGAAGCTCGATGTTCCGTTCGACGCCGACCTCCAGGATGGCGCCCCCGAGGCCTGGGCGAATGACTTCGAACAGCTCGTCTTCCGAGGGAGTCGCTTCGTCGAAGAGGTCGTGTTCTTCCACAAGGACTCCGCGACGTTGATCCTGGCGGACATGGTCATGGCCCTCGAAAAGGAGCGCGTCCGGCCTCGCTTCCGGTGGCTGCTCACCCTCGGTGGCACCATGTGGCCGGGACAGACACCTCGTGAGGTGCAGGCGACAGCCTGGGGACGAAAGCCTCAAGCGCGTGCCTGCTATCAGCGGATGCTTGGATGGCAGCCGCAGCGGGTGCTCTTGGCGCATGGTCACTGCTATCTCGACGACGCGGTGGCCCAGCTCGAGCGCGCCTTCGCCTGGCTGCGCTGACGCTCATCTACGTCATCGAGCCCCTGCGGTATGATGTTGTAAGGTTCCGCCTCGCTGTCGGTTCCCCGCCGTCTTGTCAGACAGGAATGCCAGCATTCAGTCCGCTTGTCTTCCTTGGTGGGAGGCATGGGAGTGAAGAATGCGTGCTGGCCTCTGGATACTGTGCGCCGCTCTCTTCGTCACGGGATGCGCTGGAATTGAACCCTCGACTCGCAGGGGAACTTTCCAGCAGCGTGCCGCGCTGCCGGGAGATCAGGGGGATGATGGTCTCGAGCAGGCCGACCGGAAGCCTCAAGGGGAGGAGACGGATACTTCCAGGCCATTGCGTTACCGCCACTCGTTACGAGAGGAGGGGGCAGTGCTGGTGGCGCGCGAACCGCGAGGACATCGGGGAGCGCGGAACGATGCGTTCGATGCGCTGCTTCGCGGCGCGGGACTGGAGGACCGAGACGAGCGCCCGGTGGTGGGCGGTTTGCTCACTCCAGCCCAGGCAGCACGACTCTTGGGGACGCTGCTGAGAAAGGACGTGACGCTGGGGCAGTTTCCGGCCCGAGTCGCGGTGGGGTTCATGCTGCGCGAAGTGCTCGACACGGGGGAGGTGTCACGCGCCGAGTTGGCGCAGCGGGTAGAGCGCTTCAATCATCTGGCAGTGCTCCGGCCTGACGGGTGCCTGGCCTGGGTGCGCAGTGGCAGGACTCAGCAGCGAGTGGCTCCAGTGGGGTGGAAAGATGGGGCCTTCCGCGCGCACGGCTTCGAACTGGGTCGCTTCTACAATGGGCGCACGGGCGTCTTCCGTTTGCTGGACGACGAGCTGCGGGAGGTCAACGGCTTCGCCATCGCGGACGTCCACGACGATGCCGACGTCATCAGCCGCTCGCTGGATGGGGCCGAAGAGGCATTCGTCGGGCTGGCGCTGGCGGTGGGGCAGTTCTTCTCAACGTCGCCAGCCGACAACCTCGCGGCGCTGCGACAGATGCCTGCCGCCGTGGCCGCGCTGCTGGCCTCGTCGCCCGAGTACCTGGAGCGCTTCCAGTACATGCCGAGGGGTGAGCAGATTCAGGCCGTCTCCAAGCTGGTCACGAACCTCATCGCCACTTGGGGTACGGCGTCTGCCGCACCGCGCACGCTGCAAGGTGCGACGCTCGCTACGGCCGAGGTGCCAGTGCTGTCGCTCTCGGCACAAGGGGGGCTTGTCATGGGGCGTGTCGCGGTGCCGGTGGGACGCGCGGCGGCGGTGCTGAGCGGTGGGCCTGGAGCGGCCATCATTGTCCAGCGGGCGAGCACGGCGGCGACGGGCGGCGCACCATCCGAAGGGCCCGGACAGTGGGGGCCAGCCAAGGAATCAATGTCCCTGCGTGCCCGGCGCTACCAGGAACAGATTACGGGGCATTCCGCCGACGAGGCATACTGGGTCGGTGGCGTGGGCAAGGACAGTGGAGGCGTGAAGTTCGATGGCTTCGAAAAAGACGTGCTCCTGGAGGCGAAGGGGCCGGGCTATGCCAGGTTTTTCGAAGGCCTGGACCCGAAGGCGTGGTTCACGTCGTCGGGTGCACAGGGGCTCATTGACCAGGCAGACCGACAGCTCAAGCGGGTACGTGGCACGGGCATTCGAATCCAGTGGCACGTCGCTGAGAAGAATGCAGCCGATGCCATCCGAGAACTCCTGAGGAACGCACGCCTCGAAGGAATCAAGGTCCTGCACACCCAGGCCCTTTGACGAGAGACCCACGTGACCGTCAAACCCGCTCCAGAGCGTTATCCTGAATCCCACTTTGCCGGAGCCTACTGGGGCCCGAGACGAGAGGCGCCCGACGAGTGTGCGCGGCGAGCGGCGGATTTCATCAACCTCCTGGCCCCGTGTGACCCCTCCCTGGCCCACTGGTACAAAACCGCCAAGTCACCAAAGGACGCGCGCAAATACCCCCTGACGCCCCCTGACGTGAACACCCTCACCGAGGTGTTTCGGGGAGGCGTCAATCGTGAGAAGGGTGGGCCTGTCTTCGAGGATTTGGGCTATCGTGTCTGGTTCCACAACGGAGGCCTCCCACACGAGGGTGCGGACATGCGCATCAAGTGCGGGGACTACTGTGGGGCTACTCCCAACTCCTGCTTCATGTCGCTGCCCAGGAGGGGACCCGATGCCGAGCGAGTGCTCACTGCTTCCGTATTGGGACACGTGTTGCGCAGCATGGCGGTTGCCTGGGAGCCCGACTGGGCTGTAGCCATGTCCCGCACCCATCGGGATATGGACGACGAGAACGAGGGCGGCGTGGCCGCCGTTTGGCTCGGCTGGGTGACGTATTTCGCGCGTCATTGGGGCACGGTGCCGCCGCTTCCCGCCCCAGTGCGCATCGAGCCGGTGGAGGACAAGGGGATGCTTATCTTCCTCACGCCCGAGCCATTCAGCGTCGCCAACCCCGAGCATGTCGCACTGGCGCGACGTGTTAGAGGGCTGCTGGCCAAGGCGGGTCTGATGCGGTCCGTCATCGCTCCCTGACCACCCTTGTGCCCTGCCCTCTGGGGGATCAGCATGGGGCGGGGCGGGATGACGTTTCCGAGCGAAACCGAGGCTCCAGCGGGCAACAGCGCGTCCTGCCGGGGTTTTCTCGTGCCTTTGCGAAGGTGACGTACTTGCTCGTCAGCGGCTGTTCGCCTGGGGCGCTGAGACAATGGACGGCGTGAAGGCGTCCACGAGCCCCTGCGTCACCGCGGAGCCAAAGGCTTCCAGCGTGCGCTCCTCACGCCACCGCGCGGCTTCCTCGAAGTCGAGCGCATGGTGCGTCTCGATGATGACGGAAGGGATGGTCGGCTTGCGCAGCACGAAGATGCGTCGGTGCGTAGGCTCTCTCGCCACGAAGACCCCGGCCTGCGCGGAGTCAGCGGCATAGAGCCCCGTGTAGTCCACGCCGTCGTAGTGCAGGAATCCCACCTGGGACAGGTTCCGGGCGAGTGCCCGCGCCAGCGTGGCCCGTCGTGCCTGGAGGGGAGGCTCGGCCTCCTCGGACCAGAGCACGCTGAACCCTGGCGTCTCATCTTGCCGGTTGCACTCCTGGCCCGCCGTGGGTGACCACGGGTGCGCCGTCCCCCGGGAGTCCGAGTGCAGACTTACCAGCACGTGCGCGCCCCAACGCTCGGCCTCCGCGAGCCGGTCCGCGTAGGCGACTCGCTGCCCCGACTTGCGGCTGATGCGCACGTCGAAGCGCCCCGTGGCCTCCAGGCGCCGGGCCAGGTCCTCCGCCACGCGCAACGTGAAGACCTCTTCGTCCTCACAGGTGACGGACCGCGTGCCGGTGTTCCCCTCCGCTCCATGTCCCGCGTCCAGGTACACGCGCTGCTTGCCGAAGCCCTGGGGAAAGCGTGCCGACACCAGCGTCAGGGGCGCCCCGGAAGCGGGCCATTTCGGTGACGAGCGGAGGGCCTCGGGCTCCCCGGACGGTGGCTTCGTCGGAGGTTCGACGACGACGCCCTTGGGTTCGGCCGGCGCGGTGGGAAGGGAGGTGCGGTTGCCCTCCACCGACTCCTTCACCGCAGCCGGGTCGACGGGCAGGGTGGCCGGTTTCGCCTCCGTCGAGGCTCGCAGGCACGCGGGCCCGGCGAGCAGGATGAAGCCCAGTCCCCACACTCCAGCGGATTTGGTCATGGCAGGTGCGACGCCTGGCAAGGGAGCGTCGTTCCGCAGTGTGCCGTGGAAGGGCAGGAAAGCGGAAGTCGTGGAAGGAGGGTTGCCTGCCTGTCCGCCTCGCCGTGGCGCTTGCGTTTCCCCGCCGCTTCGCGAAGAAGCGAAGGGCCATGTCCGTGGAGCGCCCGCAGCCTGTTCCCTCGTCTGTCCCACACTTCGCCACGGAGGGCGCACTGCGGTCCTGGTTGCGGGAGCAGGGCATCGAGCATCTGTCCCGCTTGAGCCTCACGGTGTTGACGCCCCTGGTGGACGCCGCGCTGTTGCCCCAGGCCCGTCCAGCGACCGCGCGCCGCCGCCTGGTGGAGATGCTCAGCGAGGAGGCTCGGACCCGCTGGAGCCAGGAGTCCCTCCCATCTCCGAAGATGAAGGAGCTGCTCCCGCTGCTCGCATGGCGCTTCGTGGAAGAGGAGCGGCGGAACGCGGAGCAGACCCGGGCCTCGCTCCCCGAGCGCCTCGCGCCCCCTCAGGACGTTCGCACGCACCGCGTCCACGGCCTGCTGCTGGACCTCCGCGCCCGCGCGCCCGGCACCGTCGCTCCGCGTCCCACGAGCGCGCTGAGTCGCGACGCGCTCCAGCTCGACCCCGAGCTCCCGGGCTTCCGCTTCCGTGAGACGCGCTGCTCGGAGCTGCCCTACGGCGCGCAGATGGGGTTCATCCTCCCCGAGGCGAGCCTGACCTTCACGCCCACCGCCGTGCAGGCCGACTGCACCTGTGGCGCGCCGCCCTGTGTCCATCTGCTCGCGGCCATCGACACGGTGCTGCTGTGGCTGCGCCAACCCTGGACGGAGGGCTTCGGCGAGACGCTCGATGAGCTGGTGCGGCCGGGGTGGGATCGCACACTCCGGGCGCTGGAGCGCGCGCTCGACGAGGGGCTCGGAAGCGGCTCGGGCGTGGAGGTCTCCTGGCGCGTCGACGTCATCGAGGGCTACGGCGTGGAGGTGCATCCGTACGTGCACCGGCGCACCAAGAAGGGCCAGCGCTCGACGGGGGCGAAGGTGAGCCGGCGCAAGCTGCTGCAAGAGCACGGCGCGCAGCTGTCCTCCCTCGACGCGCGCCTCGCGTCCTTGCTCCCGGACAACGATGGGCCCGCCTCGCGCGCGCTGCTCGTTGAGTTGGTGGACCATCCCCGGCTCTACCAGGAGGGGACGCAGGACCTGCTGGTCCAGGTCGAGCGCGCCAAGGTGGGCATCGTCGCGGTGGAGCGGGGTGGGGCGGTCGTCGTCACCGCGGGCGTGGAGGGCGCGACGTTGTCCGCGTCGATGGTGGACCGCGTGCGCAAGTCGAAGCCCGAGGAGGCCCTCTTCCTCTGGGACGAAGGCGCGCGTCGGCTCACCCTCCTGGACGTGGGCCCGGAGGTCCGCGCGCTCGTCACGGTGCTCCAGCGCCACGGCAACGTCTTCCCGCCGGAGAGCCATGGCGTGCTGCTGGAGAAGCTGGCGAAGCTGGCGGTGCGCCTGCCCGTGGCCCTGCCTCGCGGAGTCATGGGTGAGCGCGTCCCCGTGCTCCAGCTCCCGGTGCTGCGGCTCGAAATCGAGCCGGGCGGCGCGGTGCGCGTGGACCTGCGCGTGCGTGCCCTCCCGGACAGCGCCTCCTTCATCCCTGGCGAGGGACCCCGGGATGTCTACGTGCGCCGTGGCAACGACGCGGCCCACACGGTGCGCGACTTCGTGAAGGAACTCGCGCTGGCCGAGTCGCTCCAGACGCGCCTGCCCTTCGGCCTCGCGGAGCCGCAGGTGATGCCCTTCTCCTATTCGTTCTCGGGAGTGCAGGGCGCGCTCGCACTGCTCGCCGCGTGTCAGGAGATGGAGCCTGCTCCGGAGCTGGAGTGGTTGGGCTCGCCGCTGCGAATCGCGGCCCACCGTGGAGCCAGCGCGCTCCAGATTTCCGTCGAGCGCAAGCGGGACTGGTTCGGAATGCTCGGCGGGCTCGCTGTGCAGGGGGAGCGCGTGGAGCTGGCGCGGCTGCTCGATGCCGCGCGCCGCAAGGAGCGCTTCGTCCTGGTGAAGGACCAGACCTATGTGGAGGTCGAAGAGGCGCTGCGCCAGCACCTGGAGCGACTGGCGGACCATGCCCACCAGTCGAGGCACGGACTGGAGGTGGGCCCGGCCGCCGCGGAGTCCCTGTCCGCCCTGAGTGGCGCGGGGGCCGAGCTGGAGGCGGACAAGACCTGGCAAGGGCTCGTCCAGCGCATCTTCGCCGCGAAGGAGTTGAAGCCGAAGGTGCCCGCGACTCTGAAGACGGAGCTGCGCGACTATCAGGCGGAGGGCTTCCGGTGGCTCACGCGGCTGGCGTCATGGGGCGCGGGCGCGGTGCTGGCGGACGACATGGGCCTGGGCAAGACGGTGCAGGCGCTGGCCGTGCTGCTGGAGCGAAGCAAGCACGGACCCGCGCTGGTGCTGGCGCCCACCTCCGTGGCCTTCAACTGGATGGACGAGGCGAAGCGCTTCGCGCCCTCGCTGCGGATGCGGCTCTTCTCCGAGGCGGCGGACCGGGGCGGTCTGCTCGAACGGCTGGGGCCTCGGGACGTGCTCGTCATCAGCTATGGCCTGCTGACGCGCGACATCGGCCGGCTGTCCGAGCTGCGCTTCGCCACCATCGTCTTCGACGAGGCCCAGGCACTGAAGAACGCCGGCACGCATCGCTTCCGCGCCGCCAGGGCCCTCCAGGGAGACTTCAAGTTCGCCCTCTCCGGCACCCCGCTGGAGAACCACCTGGGAGAGCTGTGGAGCGTGTTCTCGCTCGTCTTCCCGGGGCTGCTCGGCAGTCACGAGGCGTTCCGCACCCGGTTCGCGATTCCCATCGAGCGAAGGGTGGATCCAACGGCGGCCCCCGCGCTGGCTCGCGTGCTGCAACCCTTCCTGCTCCGTCGCACCAAGGCCCAGGTGGAGGCGCAGCTTCCCCCGCGCACCGACGTGCGTGTGCCCGTCGTGTTGTCCTCGGCGGAGTGGACGCTGTACGAGGACGCGCGACTGGCGGCCATCTCCTCGCTGGAGTCTCGTCCGGAGGTCATGCGCGAGCGGCGTGAGCGCGAGCACGAGCAGCGCTTCGAGGTGCTCGCGGCCCTCACCCGGCTGCGACTGTTGGCCTCGCACCCGCGCCTCTATGACGCCGCGTCACGCGTGGAGTCTTCCAAGTTGGAGCGCTTCCTGGAGCTCGTCGAGGAGCTGCGCTCCGAGGGCCACCGCGCGTTGGTCTTCAGCCAGTTCACCTCGCACCTGGCGCTGGTGAGAGAGGTGCTGGACGCGCGGGGCATCACCTACGAGTACCTGGACGGGCAGACGGCCCCCAGGGCCCGCGCGGAAGCGGTGAAGGCCTTCCAGGAGGGCACCGCGCCGCTGTTCCTCATCTCCCTCAAGGCCGGTGGCTTCGGCCTCAACCTCACCGCCGCGAACAGCGTCATCCACCTGGACCCGTGGTGGAACCCGGCCGTGGAGGACCAGGCCTCGGACCGCGCGCACCGCATCGGTCAGGAGCGTCCCGTCACCGTCTACCGACTGGTGGCGCGCGGCACGATTGAAGAGCAGATGCTCTCCCTGCACGAGCACAAGCGCGCGCTCGTCGCGGACGTGCTCGAGGGCAAGGACGGCGCGGGCCGGCTCTCCACCCAGGAGCTGCTCGGCCTGCTCGCCCAGCGGCTCTCCGGGCCCGACGCGCAGGACACGCCTCCGACGCGGCATTGACGTCGCCGAGACCCGCAAAGACAACGGGCAGGTCCCTCGGAAGAGGAACCTGCCCGTGTCACATCTCAGCGGCCTGCGCGCTTAAGCGCGGACCTCGGGAGAGCTGGCGTCCGCGGCCTGGGGAGGCAGCGGCTCCTTGCCCGGCTCGCCACCCGGCGTCCCCGCCGACGACTTGAACGGCGACGTCTCCAGCGCGGCCTTGAGCACTTCGTCCATCTGCGTGACGAAGATGAACTCCAGCTCGTTCTTGGCCTGATCCGGCACGTCCACCAGGTCCTTGCGGCACCGCTCGGGCAGGATGACCCGCTTGATGCCCGCCCGGTGCGCCGCCAGCACCTTCTCCTTGATGCCACCCACCGGCAGGACCAGGCCACGCAGCGTGGCCTCGCCCGTCATCGCCGTGTCGTGCCGCACCCGGATGCCCGTCAGGAGGCTGGTGAGCGCGGTGAGGATGGTGACGCCCGCGGAAGGACCATCCTTGGGGATGGAGCCCGCCGGGAAGTGCAGGTGCAGGTCCGTCTTCTCGAGGAAGTTGGAGCTGATGCCCAACTGCTCGGACTTGCTGCGCAGGTAGCTCAGCGCCGCCGTCGCGCTCTCCTTCATCACGTCGCCCAACTGGCCGGTGAGCGTCATGCCGCCCTTGCCCGCCATCTTGGTCGCCTCGATGAAGAGCAGGTCGCCACCCGCCGCGGTCCAGGCCAGGCCCGTGGCCACGCCCGGAACCTCCGTGCGCTCCGCGACCTCCGAGTAGAACATCTCGGGCCCGAGGACCTCCTTCACGCGCTCCGAGTCGATGGTCTGCTTGTCCATCTTCCCGCCAGCGACTTCCACCGCCACCGCGCGGCAGATGTCCGCGATGCGCCGCTCGAGGTTACGCACGCCCGCCTCGCGGGTGTACGAGGTGGTCAGCGTCAGCAACGCCTCGTCGGTGATCTCGATGTGATCCGCGCTGAGGCCGTGCTCCCTGAGCTGCTTGGGCACCAGGTGGATGCGCGCGATGCTCTGCTTCTCCTCGAACGTGTAGCCGGACAGCTCGATGATCTCCATGCGGTCGCGGAGCGGACCGGGGATGGGGTCGAGCTGGTTCGCCGTGGCGACGAACATGACCTTCGACAGGTCGAACGGCACGTCGAGGTAGTGGTCGCTGAACGTGTTGTTCTGCTCCGGATCCAGCACCTCGAGCAGCGCCGCGCTCGGGTCGCCGCGGAAGTCCGCGCCGAGCTTGTCGATTTCGTCGAGCATCATGACCGGGTTCTTGGTGCCGGCCTTCTTCATGCTCTGGATGAAGCGGCCGGGCAGCGCGCCGACGTAGGTGCGCCGGTGGCCGCGGATCTCCGCCTCGTCACGCACGCCGCCCAGGGACAGGCGCACGAACTTGCGGCCCGTGGCCTTGGCCACGCTCTGACCCAGCGACGTCTTGCCGACGCCCGGAGGACCGACGAGGCACAGGATGGGCCCGCGCATGTCGTTCTTCAGCTTGCGCACCGCCAGGTACTCCAGGATGCGCTTCTTGACCTTCTTGATGCCGAAGTGGTCCTTGTCCAGCTGCTGCCGGGCGTTCTCGATGTCGAGGTTGTCCTCGGACATCTTCGACCACGGCAGGTCGGCGATCCAATCCAGGTAGGTGCGCGCGACGGTGTACTCGCTGGAGGCCGCCGGAATGGTCTTCAGGCGGTTGAGCTCCTTGTTCGCCACCTTCTCCACGTCGGGAGGCAGGGCCGCCTTCTTCAGGCGCTCCTGGAGCTCGTCGAGCTCCTCTTCCTCCTCACCCATCTCCCCGAGCTCTTCCTTGATCGCCTTGAGCTGCTGGCGCAGGTAGTACTCGCGCTGGGTCTTCGACATCTCGCCCTTCACGGCGGAGTCGATCTTGTTGGAGAGCTTGAGGATCTCCCGCTTGCGGTTGAGCAGCTCGAGCACGAGCTTCATCCGCGCCTTGAGATCAACCGTCTCCAGGACGGCCTGCTTCTCCTCGATCGGCACGTCCACGTTGGCGGCGATCAGATCCGCCAGATGGCCGGGGTGGGTGATGCTCTCCACCAGTTCGGTGGCGGCGGCCGGCAGCTCGGGCATCAGCTCGATGACCTCGCGCGCCAGCTTCTTGAGGTTGATGCCCAGGGCCTCCACTTCGACGTTTTCAGCGGAGGTCTTGTCCTCCACCGCGTCGACGCGGGCCTTGAGGTAGGGGGCTTCCTGGACCAGCTCCACCACCCGGAAACGGGCGAGTCCCTGCACCACGAGCGAGTAGTTGTCCTCGCCCATCTTGAGCAGCTTCACGATGCGGGCGACGGTGCCCATGGTGTAGAGGTCGGCGGCGCCCGGATCCTCTTCTTCGGCGCGGCGCTGCGTGACGACACCGATGACCTGGTCGTCGCGCACCGCGTCCTTGATCAGGGCAATGGTCTTCTGACGGCCGACGGCCAGCGGGAGCACGCCGCCGGGGAAGAAGACGCTGTTGCGCAGGGGCAGGATGGGGAGCACCTGCGGGATGTCTTCCTTGTTGATGAGCCCGGGAGGGGCCATCGCGGTGGGCATGGCGCTCGCGGCGGTGCCCTTCTTCTTCTCATCGGACATGAAGTTCGGCCTCTTCCTTCGTCTTCAAGCCCGGCCGTGCGAGCGGCCGAGCCGGTGAACATCTGTCGGTTTTCTGCGGCAGATGAACCAACGTAACAACCAAAACGCCCATGGCAAACGCCGTGTGCGATTTTCCACGTCCAAGTCGGATGCCAGACGCTGCACCTTGTCTCGCGTCCGGGCCTGGGGTGGGGCATGCTCGCCCCCCCAGCCCTGATGCGTCGCGCCGCCTGGGCGCGCCGCCTCCTAGGAGGCCGCCATGAAGTTGAAGCCCTGTGCCCCCCTGCTCCTCTTGCCGGCCCTCTGGGTGGCGTCCTGTGCGTCGCCTGTCGACGAGGCGGGATCCACCCTTCCGGGCAAGTGTCAGAGCGAGTCCCCGGTGGTGGCTCCGCAGAAGACGGACATCCTCTTCGTCATCGACAACTCGGCCTCCATGGCCGAGGAGCAGGCCGGCATCGCCACCGAGCTGCCCGCGTTCATCAAGGCCCTCCAGGAGGGCGGCGGCGTGACGCAGGACTTCCGCGTGGGGGTGATCACCACGTCCGTGTACCGGCGGATCCTCTTCCAGGGTGTGGAGCAATACCGCGAATACCCCGCCGAGTCGGGACATCTCCAGGCTGTTCCGGAGGCGGATGGACAGCCCTCGGACGCGCGCTACATCGAGAGCACGGACGAGCACCTGCTGGAGCGCTTCCGTCGGCTGGTGCAGCAGGGCACGGCGGGCAGCGGGCAGGAGTCCCCCTTCGAGGCCGTGCGCCTGGCGGTCTCCGAGCCCCTGGCCAACACCTCCATCGGCGAGGGAGGCAACGGCGGCTTCCTTCGGGATGGGGCTCGGCTGCTGGTGGTCGTGGTGACGGACGAGGAGGACTGCAGCTCCAAGTTGCGTCCGCCTCCGGTCACCGTCCCGGACGACACGTCGGTGGACAAGTGCAGCGAGAACGCGGCGCTGCTGACGACGGTGGACGAGTACTTCGAGTTCTTCAGCTCCCTGCGGGATTCGAAGGGCGGGCGCCGCGAGGTGCTCTGGGCCACGGTGGGACCGGTGGCGTTGAGCGACAAGCGGGCGGAGCTGGTGCTCGACGTCACGCCGCAGGGCACGTACGTGCGCAACGTGGACTGCCCCACGTCGTACGGGCCTGGGCATCGGCACCGGGCGATGTCGGAGAAGTTCGACACGAAGTTCGACAACCTGGATTCCATCTGCCGGGCGAGCTACCGGGACACGCTGCTGGGCATCGCCGAGCTGGCCGCGGTGGCGCAGAGCCTGGACGTGGTGAACCTGCCGGATCCGCGGCTGGCGCAGGTGGAGCTGACGCGCGCCGGGGGCACGGTGGAGCGGTGCTCGGTGGCCGCGGGCGACCTGACGTACGAGCCGTCCGGTGAGGAGCGCCCCGCGCGCATCTACTTCGGCGGCAGCTGCCTGCGCCGGGCGGATGACGAGAAAGTGGAAGTGAAGGTCATCTGCGCCGGATAGGACGTGCAGGGGCTTGAGATCCCTGGCCTCGGGCCAGTGGATCCGAGCCGGTGCGTCGTGTCGCCTCACCCATCGCCGTGCGTCCTGGGCGGGCGCACGTCAGACCCGTGAGCATACTGAACTGCCGTCCAGTCGGACGTTCGGTGTGCCGGGTTCCGGCGAGGAGGCGAGATGGGCGCGGCTTTGGAGCAGCGGGTGGGCCCGGCGGGCTCGGTCGTGGACCAGCTCCGGGAGCGGATCCGCCAGTTGCAGGCGGCGCCCCGGCGCTACCTGTCCGTCCTTCGCACGGGGATGGAGGCGGTGGACGCGCTGCTGCCCTCGGGCGGCTTCCCGCTGGGACAGGCGGTGGAGCTGTGCGGAGAGGCGGCCTCCGGGCGGACCAGTCTGGCGCTGAGCGCGGTGGCGGCGGCGCACCGGGAGGAGCGGCTGTGCGCGTGGGTGGATGGGCCGCGTGAGCTCTATCCCCCGGCGGCCGCGGCGCAGGGCGTGGACCTGGAGCGGCTGCTCATCGTTCGTCCCAAGGCGCCCGAGCAGCGGGTATGGGCGGCGGTGCAGCTCGCCCGGAGTGGGGCCTTCGCCTGCGTGGTGCTGGACCTGACGCGAGGGGTGGGGGCGGCGGGGCGGTCTCCTCGGGTGGGGCTCGCGGAGGCGCGCAAGCTGGCGGACGCGGCGGAGCGGGGGGGCGGGCTGTTGTTGCTGCTCACCTCGCCGGACGCGCCGGCGGATGGAATGACTCGGCTGCGGACGGAGTCGGGGGATGGGGAGGGGTGGTCGGTGGAGGTGGTGCGCAGCCGGCGCGGTGGGACGGGGGCGCGGGCGGTGGTGCCGTGGAGCGCGCTGTATCCAGAGTTGGGGTTGGAGGGGGGCGGACGGTTGCTGGAGGTGGGGCCCTTGGATGCGGATGCCACGCCGGACTTCCTGAAGGAGGGGGCGTGGGTGGCGCGCAATGGCCTGGGGATCCAGGGCCAGCGGCCCGGGCGGGATGGCGCCATGCCGTCGCTGCGAGCGGGGCTGCGCGCGGCCTCGGCGACGCACTGAGGCCCCATGCGCAGGGCGTATCTTCACTTCACGCGCTTCCCGGTGCAGCGCAAGGTCATCGAGTGCCCGGAGCTGACGGGGCGGCCCTTCGTGCTGGTGGAGGAGTCGCGCGGCCAGCGGCGGGTGGCGGCGGCGTCGACGTCCGCGCTGAAGGCGGGGGTTCGGCCCGGGACGACGCTCACGGCGGCGACGGCGCTGGATCCGGAGCTGCGGCACTTTCCCTATCGGCCGGAGGAGGAGGCCCGGGCGCTGGTGGCGTTGGGGGAGGCGCTCTTGTGCCTGGGGCCGGGCTTCCAGCTCTCCGCGCCGGATGGACTGTGGTTGGACGCGGGGGCGGCGCACCTGTCCGGAGGCGAGGAGGGGCTGTGCTCGCGGGCGTTGGCACTGTGCTCGGAGCTGGGGTACCGGGCGCACGTGGCGGTGGCCTCGGAGGCGTTCACCTCGCGGGCGCTGGCGCGGTACGGGGCGCGGCGGGTGGAGGTGATTCCGCTGGGGGATTCGGCTCGGGCGCTGGCGCCGTTGCCGTTGGCCGCGCTGGAGGGGCGGGAGGGTGCGTCCTTCTCCGCGCTGGGGCTCACCACGCTGGGGGAGGTGGCGGCGTTGCCGGCGGGCGCGGTGGCCGCGCGCGGCGGGGCGAACGGGGCGCGGGTGCATGCGCGGTGCGGGGGCGCGGACGACACGCCTTTCGTGGCGGAGGTGCTGGAGGAGGTGCTGGAGGAGCGGCGGGTGCTGGAGTGGCCCGCGGAGTCGTTCGAGCCGCTGCGCTTCGCGCTGAAGACGTTGCTGGACAGGCTGGGGGCGCGGCTGGCGGGGCGGAGACGGGCGGCGGTGCGCATCACCTTCACGCTGAAGTTGGATCCGTCGGGGCAGCAGCAGGTGACGCTGGCGCTGGCGAGGCCCACGGCGGAGGCGAAGCTGCTGCTGGACCTGGCGCGGCACCGGCTGGAGGAGTTGCGACTGGAGAACCCGGTGGCGGAGGTGTCCGCGCGGGTGGACGAGTGCTCGGAGGACCGGGAGCAGCAGCTCTCGCTGGGGGATGAACCGGAGGGGGATGCGGCGCTGGAGGTGGTGTTGTCGCGACTGGTGACGACGCTGGGGGAGGAGTCGCTCTGCGCGGCGGGACTGGAGGCGGTGCACCGACCGGAGGGCGCGCATGGGGCGAAGGGCTTCCATCCTCCGGAGGCGCGGAAGGGGTGGGCGGGGGAGCTGGGCGGGGCTCGCGTGGAACGCGCGGAGGGCGGGGGGCTCCGGGAGCGGCCCTCGCGGCTGTTGGTGGAGCCCGCGTGGCTGGACGCGGAGGTGGCGGAGACGGGCAGGTTGCTGGCCGCGAGGGTGGGTGGGCGGCGGCACCGGGTGACGGCGGTGACAGGGCCAGAGCGACTGGGAGGGGAATGGTGGTCCGAGTCTCCCTTCCAGCGTGACTACTACCGGGTGCACTTCGAGGGACTGGGCCCGGCGTGGGTGTTCCGAGACATGCGAGACGGCCGCTTTTATCTGCAGGGCTTGTTTGACTGAGGGATGGGCAATCAATTGCGGACATGCTGCAAGACCGGGTCGGCGCGAATTCCCTTCAGCCGAGCGGCTTCGATGCCTTGTTTGACGTCTTCGTGGATGAGCAAGAGGGTTGGGCGCTCATGGAGCCGGAACATCTTCAACCCCATCGTCTTCGTGGGGTCGATGACCAGCTTGATGAACTCACGTGCACCACGCTCGGCCCGGGGATCATATTCCGACTGTTCCATGTCGGCACAGTCGACGCTGCCGAGCACGTTCACGGCCTTGAACGCGGAAGTCGTCAGGCCCGTCCGTGGATCATGGATGACGGCATCGTAGACATCCAGGTTGTCCACGCCCGCAGCGCGCAGGACCTCGATGAGACGGTCCGACCAGACAGGAATGGACTCGTGATAGGAATCGAGCAGCTCGGTCCCGAACCTGGGGTTCAGTTGTACCTGGATTGGCGTGGCAATCGCTTTGGGGTGTCGCGCGCCGGAAATCCATGACGCGCGGGTGAGAGGAAGCTTCCAGATCTCCGAGTGCTGGAATCCAAGAGCGGAGTCCTCCAGCAGGTCGTTGAAGATGTAGTAGTTCGGGCCTGGCATCGACACGCTCCTCGAGGGTGCATCGTCTCATGACGTTTCCTTGCTCGCACCCTCCGTCTCAGCGGGTCGGAACATCGCGGGAGGCGTGAGGCATGCACCCTCAGGCTTCACCGGTTTGCCCATCCCCGCCCCTGGTGGTTATGCAGAGCGACCACCTTTTCCCCCAGGCCCCCATGCGCGTCTCCGCTCTCCTCCTGCTGTCCCTGTTCGTCACCGCATGTGCCGCGCCGCAGGTCCGTCCCGCGGGGGCCATCCGCAAGGTCGTCGTGGTCGTCGGCTCGCGGGTGGACTCACTGCCCTCGGCGTCCTACCGCGAGGACCTGATGGGCGAGGGCAACCCTCGCACCGTCCTCTCCGGTTCGACGGAAGCCGTCCTCCGAGAGCGGGGCTTCGAGGTCGCCGGGACACGCATCTCCGCGGCGCCTTCGCCCTCCACGGATGAAGTCGTGTCCGTCATCCGTGAGAACGACGCGGAGGCCGCCGTCGTCGTCGTGCTGTCCTGGGTCGACGTCTCCGCCGTCCAGACCATGGGCCGCGCCGACGTGGTGCTGGAGGCCGGCGTCGTCTCTCCCGACGGCCAGCTGATCTGGCGCAAGGAGAGCCGCACCGTCGCCATGATTGGCCTGTACCAGTCGCAGACGGACTACAGTTCCTATCTGCGCAAGGCCGTCATCCAGGCCGTCAAGGAAGTGCCCTGAGCCCCCACGCCCTCAGGGCTTCGGCCGAGGGCTCGCCAGTCGCAAGTGCTCGTGCACCGTCTCCGCGCGCAGGTAGAGGAACTGCGCGTCGCCGAACGCCAGCGTGTCGCCGTCGTTGAGCGTCACCTGCGCCCGAAACCCCAGGGGCGCGCCGTTGATCCACGTGCCATTCATCGACTGCGCATCGCGCACGAGGAAGCCGCCCGTCGCCGCATTCCACCGCAGCGTGGCGTGGTGCTGGGAGACGGACGGGTCCGGCACCACCAGGTCACACTCCGAGCGGCCGACGGTGAGCTCCTCGCCATCCACCTTGGGGTTGAGGAAGTGCACCTCCAGGTTGTCGAAGTCGCGAAGCATGGCGAGCAGCCGCTCCGTCATGCGCGAGCGATGCGCCATGCCCACCGTGCGCGCCCCCGTCAGTTGCTGGGCGACGCTTCGGAACACCGGGTCCACGGGCTGCTGGATGAGCGCCACCGGGCCTGACGCGGCCCGGAAGGCTTCGAGCGAGGCTTCGGCGAAGGGTCGGAGCTGGTTCACGGACACCATGCCGCTCACCCTACGTCCAAGCAGGGGCCACGGGAAGCAGGCTGTCGAGCCCTCCTGGACGCTCGGCGAGGGAGTCCGTCACACCGTGAACGTGGCATCCCCCAAGAGGGCATGGGAGCGTGCGGCCTGCATGCGGGTACTCGTCACGGGAGCGGCGGGCTTCATCGGTCACCACGTCAGCGCGAGGCTGCTGGCGCGAGGGGACACCGTCCTCGGCGTGGACAACCTGGACCCCTCCGGAGATGTGCCGCTCAAGCAGGCCCGCCTGGCCCGACTTCGCACCACCCCCGGCGCCGAGCACTTCACCTGTCATCCGGTCGACATCACCGATGCCGCCGCGCTCGCGAGAATCTTTCAGCAAGAGCGCCCCGAGCGGGTCGTGCATCTGGCGGCGAGGGTCGGCGTCCGGACGGCGAGCGCCTCCGCGCGGTCCTATCTGGACGCGAACGTGACGGGGTTTCTCCACGTCCTCGAGCAGGCGCATGCCACGCAGGTGGAGCACCTCGTCTATGCCTCCTCCAGCTCCGTGTACGGCGCTGACACGCCGCCCCCTTTCGCGGAGAGCGCCTCGGCCGACCACCCGCTGAATGTCTACTCCGCGACCAAACGCGCCGGAGAGTTGCTGGCCCACACGTACGGCCACCTGCACGCGCTGCCCACCAGCGGGTTGCGCTTCTTCACCGTGTACGGCCCCTGGGGGCGTCCGGACATGGCGCCGTTGCGCTTCCTCCGCGCCCTGCGCGAGGGGCGCCCCATCGACCTCTACGGCGAGGGCCGCATGCGGCGCGACTTCACCCACGTGGACGACGTGGCGGAGGCGGTGCTGCGCGTGCTGGACCGCCCGCCCTCCGGTACACCGCCGTATCGACTGCTCAACGTGGGCCGCGGCGAGCCCGTCTCGCTGCGCGACTTCGTGGCCGTCCTGGAACGACACGTGGGGACGCGGGCCGTGCTGCGTCCACTGCCAGCCCAGCCAGGAGAGATGGACGGCACGTGGGCGGACCCCTCCGCGCTGGAGCGCGAGACGGGCTTTCGTCCTCGCGTGTCCGTGGAAGAGGGGCTCGCGCAACTGGAGGCGTGGGAGCGGGAGCACCCCCAGTTCAGGACGTGAGCCAGTCCCGGGATGGTCCAGGGGGACGGGTCGCATCATCGCGCTGGAGTCGCGCTCCCGCCCGGCCTCACCCGGCCGTCACCTCCACCTGGCCATGCTCCACGCGCCAGGCCTCGGAGGTGCACGCGCGAGCGAACGCGGTGTCGTGCGTCACCAGCAGCAGCGCGCCGGGATACTCACGCAGGGCCGCCTCCAGTCGCTCGATGGAGGGCAGGTCCAGGTGATTGGTGGGCTCGTCGAGCACCAGCGCCCAGGCGTGCTGTCCCAGTCCCCGAGCGATGAGCAGCTTGCGCACCTCTCCCGGTGAAGGTTGCTCCGAGCCCAGCAGCCGCTCGGGGTCCACGCCGAGCGCGGCCACCAGGGACAGCACGCGCCCCTTCTCCTCGGGAGGCAGGGCGCGCACCTCGTCGAGCGTGGTCCGCGCCTCCTCCGCGCCCACGTCCTGCGGCAGATACAGCACGCGCTCCATGGGCACGCGAGCACGCTCCAGCAGCGCGCGCACCAGGGTGCTCTTGCCCGCGCCGTTGGGACCCTCGATGCGCACCCGCGCCTCGCGGCCGACGGACAGATTCACGGGCCCCAGCAGCGGCACGTCCCCGGCGCGCAGCTCCGGCACGTCGAGGGTGAAGAGCCACGGGTTGGGCGAGCGCACGTAGTCGACGAAGACGGAGCGACCCACGGTCTTGTCCGCGGTGAACTCACCCACTGCCTCGGTGGCGCGCTCCAACTCGCGACGCTGGATGCCCACGCGGCGGCCCGCGTGATTCTCCGCCCAGCCCGCCACGACGGACGCGCCCATGGAGCGCGCGTCGTTGTCGTTCTTGTCCTTCAGTCGCTTGCGTGTGCTCCGGGCCGCGTCGGCGGACTGTTGCTCGCGTCGGGCCTGGTCGAGCAGTCGCGCCGCGCGCCGCTGCTCCGCGCGGGCCTGTTGATAGACGCCCACCTCCGCCTCGCGCTCGGCCTCCCAGTGCTGCTTCGCCGCGGAGTAGGCCCCGGGCCACAGCCGCGCATCGCCGCCATGGACGCGCAGCGTGGCGGTGGTGAGCGTTTCCAGCAGCGGCCGGTCATGTGACACGACGACGCCCACGCCCTTGAAGCGCTTCAGCGCCGAGACGAGCCACGTCCGCGCCTCCGCGTCCAGGTGGTTGGTGGGCTCGTCGAGCAGCAGCACGTGCGGTTCGGCGGCCAGCGCCGCGCCCACCTGCCACCGCTTGCGCTCGCCCGGGGACAGCGTGGACCAGCGCTCCAGCGCGGAGACGTCCAGCCCCAGTTGCCCGTGCAGCCTGCGCGCGAGCGAGTCCCACGACTCGGCGAAGGCGGTGATGTCCGGCGTCAGCGCCTCCACTTCCTGGCGGCACAGCCGCAGGGTGGGCGAGGGGGGCTCGGACTGGATGTGCCCCTCGGTGGGCGCAAGCTCCCCCGAGAGGAGCCGGAGCAGGGTGGACTTGCCGGCGCCATTGGCGCCCACGAGCCCTGTCCAGCCGGACGCCAGATGGAAGTCGACTTCAGAGAGGACGGCGACAGCGTCGGAATAGGCGAACGACACGCGATGCGCGCGAAGGGAAGACATGAAGCGAACTCCTGAATCCAGGCGCGAGCCAGCCCAAGGGGCGGCCCTGCGCGGTGAGGCCAAAAGACCTGGGACTCAGCGGCTCAGCTTCAAGGGTACGTCGACCTCGCGTAGGGAGGGGGTGTCAGGCCCTCCGGTGGATGCGTGCGTCGAAATCTATGACGCGCGCCGGGGCGGAATGCAACCCCGTCTCGCTCGCCGGCCAGCCTGGACGGCGAGCAAGACGGATTCCGGACAGCGGTCTACTCGTCCTGCTCGGAGGGAGGACGGGGACGACGCGCCTGCGGAGCGCTGGCGCCGGTGAGGGTGGCGGGCTCCGCGATGACGTTGCTCCGGGCGATGCTCTGGGCGCTCAGGGAGGCGGCGGTGGGCGCGGGACGCGTCCCCGGGGCCTGGGGCGCGGGGCGTCTGGCCGCGTCTTCCTTGGCGAAGAAGACGTCCTTGATGACGGAGATGGCGCCCAGGGTGGCGGTGGCCTCGTAGGGGATGAACATCTTGTTGTCACCCTTGCCAATCTCCTGGAGGGTCTCCATGTAGCGCAGCGCGAGCACCTCCGGGGTGGCGTGGCCGCTGTGGATGGCCTCGAAGGTGAGGCGCGTGGCCTCGGCCTTGCCTTCGGCCTCCAGCATGGTGGCGCGCTTGTGGCCTTCGGCGCGGGCGACCTCCGCGTCGCGCTCGCCCTCGGCCTGGAGGATGCGGGAGATCTTCTGGCCTTCGGCCTGGAGGATGGCGGCGGCCTTGTCGCCCTCGGCCTTCGTCACTTCGGCGCGGCGCTCACGCTCGGCGGTCATCTGCTTGGCCATGGCGGACTTGATGGCCTGGGGCGGCTCGATTTCGCGCAACTCCACGCGCGTCACCTTCACGCCCCACTTCTCCGTGGCCTCGTCCAGCACCATGCGCAGCCGGGTGTTCACCGTCTCGCGGCTGGTGAGCGTCTGGTCCAACGTCAGGCTGCCCATGACGTTGCGCAGGTTCGTCATGGTGAGCTGTTCAATCGCCAGCGCCAGGTTCTCCACCTGGTACAGCGCCTTCGCGGCGTCGACGATCTGGTAGTAGATGACCGAGCCGACCTCCATGTTGACGTTGTCGTGGGTGATGACCTGCACCGTCTCGAAGCCCATGACCTGCTCGCGCAGGTCCACCATGGTGCTGCGCATGTAGCGGTTGCCCGTGCGCATCTCGATGGGGCGGGGGCTGTCGAGGAAAGGGATGAGGAGGTTGAGGCCGCTGGTGGCGACGCCATGGAACTTGCCCAGCCGCTCCACCACCATGACCTTGGCCTGGGGAACGATGCGGACGCAGGTGTACAGCACGAAGCCCGCGAGCCCCACGAGAGCGGCAAGGATTACAAAGGTCAGCGCGTCCATCAGACTTTCTCCTGTTTCTGTTCCGCCTCGGGAACCGACAACGTCGCCGAAGGGCGGCGCACCCAAAGCTTGAGTCCCTCGACCTGCTCCACGGTGACGAGTTCCCCCTGGGGGATGGCGCCGGACAGCGAGCGGGCCGTCCACAGCTCGCCGTTGATGCGCACCGTGCCCCCGTGGGGGCCTTCAATGGACTCCATCACCACCGCCTCCTGCCCCACCATGGCCTCGACGCCCGTCTTCAAGTGCGAAGCGTTCCGCATGAAAACGTTTTTGAACAGGGTGCGCGAGGCGGCGAACAGGCCGATGGAGACGGTGGCGAAGAGCGCCAGTTGGAGGAAGAAGGTCAGCCCGAGGCCCGCGGCGAGCGAGGAGACGAGCGCCCCCACCGCGAACCACACGAGCCCGAAGCCGGACAGCTTGATTTCCAGCCCACCGCAGGCGAGGGCGGCGACGATCCAGAGCTGCCAGGCGGCGGGGGTCAGGTCCATGAAGATCTCTTTGTCAGTCGGTTCCCCGTCCTGTCAAACGCGGGCGGGCGGGGACGAAAGGACTGAACGCCTTCATGGGGCCCCGTGAGGGGGCTTGGGCGCGCCTACTTCGTACGGAACAGCTCCCGCGTCTCGACGATGGGCTGCTGGCCGCCGATGGTCCGGGTGAAGAGCAGGCGCTGGGGGACGCCGCCGCTGTCGCAGTCCAGGGCGTCCAGGGCGAGGGTCTCCTTGAAGACGAGGGTGTGGCTGGTGGGCTTGGGCCGCGAGGTGGTCTTCTCGATGCCTCCGGTGCGGGGTGGCTCCTGGGGGCGGGTGGCGTAGGTCTTCGCGGGGCGCCGCGTCACGACGAACTCCACCTTGGCGGGCTCCCGGTCCAGGTTGAGCAGGTAGCTGCTGGTGTCCTTGTGGCTGGGGCCGACGGTATCGGGGGTGAGGCTGTCGAACTGCACCAGCGTCTCCGCCTGGTAGGTGCCCCGCGCGTCGCGCTGGAAGCGGACCGTCAGCGTGTAGTTGTTCTTGAGCAGGGCATCATTGGCCATGCGGGTCAACGGGTCCTTGAGCTGCTCATCGGTGAGCGGTGTCTGCCATTCCTTGAACACGCGGCCCTTGTAGGTGCCCAGATACAGCTCGCGATTCACCCCACAGGGGGCGCTCTTGCGCGAAGCGGCCTGCGTCTCGCCGACGAGCCCGAGTGCCGGGAAGAGCAGGGCGGACGCGAGGACCAGGGTGAAGGGAAGGGCGAAGCGGTTGAGGCCGTGCAGGGACATGAGTCCTCCTCGTCGAGAGGTGTCGTGGCGACATGGGCCGATGCCGTCCGTGGCAACGGGCGCCTTTCCGGGAGAGGGCGGCGCCGGGCGGACAGCGACGGTAGGCACCGGGGACTCGCGTGACAGTGATTCTCAGGAGTTGAGCGTTGCTGCGCGGACAGGGGGGCGAGGCCTGGAGATGGCATGTCTGGGTTTGGACGAGGGGCTCGGCCCAAGGGCTGTCTGGAAACGTCGTGGCGCGGCGGCGGGTGGCGGACGGCAGGCGCCGGAGTCGCGGAACGAGGCCCTGGAGGCCCGAAGAGGACGTGGTGCGTCGGGGCGCGTGCGGCGTGCCTCAACCCGGCGAGTCCCTCGGTCGCTGAACGAAGATCCGACCTAGCGCCTGAACGGCTGGTCAGTGTCTTGATCGGGTGTGGACTACGCCGAGCTCGTCTGTCGCTCCAACTTCTCGTTTCTGCGCGGTGCCTCGCATCCGGAGGAGCTGGTGCTCACCGCCTCGCGGCTGGGGCTGAGCGCCCTGGCGCTGACGGACGCGGATGGGTTGTACGGGGCGGTGAAGGCCCACCTCGCGGCGAAGGAGCACGGCCTGCGGCTCATCCTCGGGGCCGAGCTGACGCTCGAGGACGGGCCTCCGGTGGTGGTGTACGCGGCGGACTCGGGGGGCTACTCGAACCTGTGCGCGCTGGTGTCGCGCAGTCGGATGACGCACCCCAAGGGGGAGGCGGGGTTGCCGTGGCGGGCGCTGGCGGAGCGCTCCAGCGGGCTGCTCGCGTTGTTGCCGGAGCCGGCGGCGCTGGAGCGGGTGGCGCCGTTGGCGGAGGCGTTCCCGGAGCGCTTCCATGTCGGGCTGTGCCGGACGTTGTCGGCGGGGGACTCGGCCCGGGAGGCGCGCGCGGAGGTGCTGGCGCGGGAGCTGGGGGTGCCGCTGGTGGTGCACAACGACGTGCACACGCACCACCGGAGACGTCAGCCGCTCCAGGACGTGCTGAGCGCGGTGCGGCACGGGACGACGGTGGACCAGGCGGGGACGCGGCTGTGGCCCAACGGGGAGCGGACGCTGAAGGGGCCCGGGGAGATGGCGAGGCTGTTCGCGGACCGGCCGGAGGCGCTGGCGCGGACGGTGGAGCTGGCGTCGCGGTGTCGGGCGTCGCTGGATGACCTGCGCTACCGCTTCCCGGAGGAGGACCTGCCAGGAGGGAGGACGGCGGACGAGCACCTGAGGGTGTTGACGTACGAGGGGCTCGGGGTGCGCTACCCGGCGGGTGTGCCGCCGGAGGTGGTGAAGCAGATAGAGCACGAGCTGCGGTTGATCGCCGCGCTGGACTTCGCGGGTTACTTCCTCTCGCTGTGGGACATCGTCGGCTTCGCGCGGCGGCAGGGGATTCTGTGTCAGGGGCGAGGGAGCGCGGCGAACTCGGCGGTCTGCTATGCGCTGCAGATCACCGCCATCGACCCGGTGCGGATGGGCTTGTTGTTCGAGCGCTTCCTGAGCATGGCGCGCAAGGAGCCGCCGGACATCGACGTGGACTTCGAGCACGAGCGGCGCGAGGAGGTGCTCCAGTACGTGTATGAGAAGCACGGGCGCCACCGGGCGGGGATGGTGTGCGAGGTCATCTGCTATCGCGGGCGGCTGGCGCTGCGGGAGGCGGGGAAGGCGATGGGGTTGTCATTGGACCAGGTGGACCGGCTGTCGAAGGTCTCCGCGGCGCACGGGTTCGAGGTGACGCCGGAGGTCCTGCTGGAGGCGGGGCTGTCCGCGTTCGACCGGCGGGTGCAGCGGACGTTGTCCCTGGCGGCGGAGCTGGAGGGCTTTCCCAGACATCTGTCCATCCACGTGGGCGGGTTCGTGATGACGCGAGAGCCGCTGACGGAGCTGGTGCCGGTGGAGAACGCGGCCATGGCGGGGCGGACGGTCATCCAGTGGGAGAAGGATGACATCAACTCGATTGGACTGTTGAAGGTGGACCTGCTGGCGCTGGGGATGTTGACGGCGCTGTCGAAGTGCTTCGCGCTGATTCGAGAGCACCACGGGCGGGAGCTGTCGCTGGCGACGATTCCGGCGGAGGACCCGAAGGTCTACGACATGTTGTGCGAAGCGGACACGGTGGGGGTGTTCCAGATTGAGAGCCGGGCGCAGATGAACATGCTGCCAAGGCTGCGGCCGAGGACGTTCTACGACCTGGTGGTGGAGATTGCCCTCATCCGCCCGGGGCCGATTGTCGGGAAGATGGTGCACCCATTTCTTCGCAGGAGGAACGGCGAGGAGACGGTGGTGTACCCGAGCGAGGCGGTGCGGGAGATATTGGGCAAGACGCTGGGGGTGCCGCTCTTCCAGGAGCAGGCGATGAAGCTGGCGATGGTGGCGGCGGGCTTCTCCGCGGAGGAGGCGGATGGGCTGCGGCGGGTGCTGAGCCACAAGCGCGCGGAGTCGATGCTGTTGCAGTACCGGGGACGCTTCGTGGAGGGGTGTCTGTCGCGAGGGTACTCGCGGGTGCAGGCGGAGGAGTGGTTCGACAACTTCCGGGGCTTCGCACACTACGGCTTTCCGGAGAGTCACTCGGCGAGCTTCGCGTTGATTGCGTATGCGTCCAGCTGGCTGAAGTGTCATTACCCGGCGGCCTTCACGACGGCGTTGCTGAACTCGCAGCCCATGGGCTTCTACGCGCCGCACACGCTGGTGGCGGATGTGCAGCGGCACGGCGTGGAGGTGCGGCCGGTGGACGTGCGGTGCTCGCGATGGGACTGCACGCTGGAGGACGGGGGGAAGGCGCTGCGGCTGGGGTTGCGGATGGTGAAGGGGCTGGGGGAGTCCGCGGGGCGGCGGGTGGAGGCGGGGCGAGGGGAGGGCTACACGGACGTGGGGAGCCTGGCGCGCCGGGCTCGGATTCCCCGGCACGAGCTGACGCGCCTGGCGCTGGCGGGGGCGCTGGGGTCGCTCTGTGGCTCACGCCGCAAGGCGCTGTGGGACATCCAGGCGCTGGGGCCGCTGGACTCGGATGACTTGTTCTTCGGGATGTCGATGGACGGCACGGAGGTGGAGCTGCCGTCGATGGATGTGTTTGCCCGCGTCTGCGCGGACTACGACACGGTGGGGCTGTCGTTGGAGAAGCACCCGCTGGAGCTGCTGCGGCCCACGTTGAGGAAGCTGGGGGCGGTGACGGCGGAGGGGCTGAAGCAGGTGTCCTCCGGGCGGACGGTGTCCGTGGGAGGGATGATGATCTGCCGACAGCGGCCTCCGACGGCGAGGGGGATGTGCTTCATCTCGCTGGAGGATGAGACAGGGATTGCGAACCTGGTGGTGCCTCCGGATGTGTATGAGCGGTGCCGGAAGGAGATCCACGGCGCCCTGTTCATCGTGGGGCAGGGCGTGTTGGAGCGCTCGGGCAAGGTGACGAACGTGAAGACGAAGTTCGTCCAATCCCTGTCCCGCACCTGAGAGGACCTGTCGGGGAGCCGACTCCGAGCCCAGGGCCTCACTGCACAAAGGTCCCAGGCGACTCCATCATCCTTCGCGCCATTCAATGGCGCTTGTTAGCCCATGGCGGGAAGTGGGCAGGAGGTTGGCATGTTCAGGCAGATGCTCGGAATGGTCACCGTGGTGGGGACCCTGTGGTTGCCTTCGCCATCCATGGCGGAGCCGACGAGGACGCTCCACGTCGCCAACAACGCGTTGGACAGCGCGACGTGTGGCGCGAAGGTGAACCCCTGTCGCTCCATCAGTCGGGCCATCGCCCATGCTCGCGATGGAGATCGCATCCTCGTCCACCCCGGCCGCTACGGGGACTTGAACGCCGACGGAGACTTCAGCGACCCCGGTGACGAAGCGGCCGAAGTGCAGACGGGGTGTCGCTGCATGATCCTGATCAACAAGCGGCTCAAGGTCGAGTCGACGGGGGGCGCGCAAGTCACGGTGCTCGCCGCCGCCGGGGCCGTGCTGGATGTCGTCAACATCACCGCGAGCAACGTCTCCTTCGGCGACTATGGGAAGGGGTTTACCCTCACGGGGGCCGGGAAGGTCACGGATGATGATGGGATTGGGCTGGATGTCCTGGGCGGGCGCGACGTTCGGGTGATTGGGAACATCGCGCAGGGCAACCGGGACGCGGGATTCGCCATCCGGGGGGACAACCACACGGTCAGGGACAATGTCTCCACGGGCAATGGGATGGGGTTCTCTCTTGGCTCGGACACGGAGGGGCACACCGTGAAGGAGAACCTCGCCACGAACAACGGCAATGACGAGGTGTTCGGCCACGGCTTCGCGGTGGGCGGGCAGAAGGGCACGTACGAGGGGAACAAGGCCATTGGCAACAGGGGTATCGGCTTCTACCTCGTCCTCTTCTCGGGGACCTCGGACTTCGAGTTCGAGGACAACGAGGCCATTGGAAACCGGGGCGCCGGAATGTGGGTGCGGTTTGGCGCGCAGCTCAAGGTGCGTAGCAGCAATTTCTTTGGAAACCTGGGTGAGAGCGTGGGGGGCTCCTTCCCGGCGGCGCCCAATTGCGGCCTCGTGAATGACATGGGCGGCCCCATCGACGCGGCACGCAACTACTGGGGCGCGGCGACCGGGCCCGGTCCGGACCCCGCGGATGATGCGGGCCCCGGGTCCATCTGTGATGTGAATGGCACCACCGTGGTCGTGCCCTTCGACTCCACGCCCAACTCGTTGCTCGAGTCCCTGGAGGAACGGCAGACCCCCGGGGCTGAGTGAAGTCAGGTCTCGCCGCGCCCCGTGAGAGTGGGTGGGCATCCCGGACATGAGGGCCGGGACGCCCACTTCCTGGCGGATGGGGCCTCAGCAGCCGCAGATGCGCGTGTTGGTGTTGGTGTTGGTGTTGGTGCACTCACCCAGACACAGGTGCAAGGTGGGCTGTCTTTCCCACGACGCTCAACAGGACGTGCACTCCATGAGGAAGAACGGCGTGACGTCCTCGGTCTCGGAACACGACGACTCACCGCACGCTCACCGAGCAGTAACTTTTTCATGATCCCTTCCAGTCCTTGGGCTTCGGGCAAGCAGGTCAGCTGACCGCCCCATTGAGCCGGAGCATGATCCACCAGCCGAGCACCTCGCGCTCAGCCCTCGCCGGCTCTCACACCCTCACTGGAAGTATGAGACATCGTGGGATTTCTCCTTCCCATCCGCGTGGATCTCTGCGATGGGTCAGGGCTGTTCGGGCTGGGGCCGCTTGAACCCAGCTCACGTGGTATCCGCGAATATTGCAGCCGGGTTGCGATATTTCGGGGGCGCTGGATATAGTTGCCTGGAATTGGATATGAAAATCAGCACACCTGGTGCGTCCCGGACCCACTCCATGGAACGAGCATCCCGAACGGTGACCCAGGTTGTACGCCCCGTCCTTCGCTCCGTGCTTCACGAAGCGTTGGAGAGCGAGACGGGCGGTGAGGTGGTGGTGAAGTCGTCCACCGTCTCCGGCCGCATCTTCATCGTGGAGCAGAAGGTGGCCTGGGCGGTCCTGAACGGGCCCGGGGTCCAGAACTTCTCGTCGGTGCTGATCCAGCGGCAGCTCGTCAGCCGAGACGACGTCGAGCAGGTCATGACGGAGTGCCGCAAGAACGGGGGCAACTTCTGTGAGGTGCTGGTGGCGTGGGGGCTGGTTCCCCGCGACATGCTCCGGGACGTGCTTCGTGGCCACATGGCGAACCACCTGCAGGTCTTGCTGTCACTCCAGGACGCCCAGGCGCTCTTCGTCCCCCAGCCGCGCACCTACTCCAGTCAGCTGACGTTCAGCCTGGAGGAGCTGACCCTTCCCGTCGAACAACACTCCACCCACCCCCCAGCCGAAAGAGAAGTCATGCCGAACGTGAAGCAGTCCCTGGAAGAGACGCTGAAGATCGAAGGGGCCTTCGCGGCCTGTCTGGTGGATGCGAAGAGCGGAATGTGTCTGGGCAGCCAGGGTGGCACCGCGACGTTCAACATCGAGACGGCCGCCGCGGCCAACACCGAGGTCGTCCGCGCCAAGCTCAAGGCGATGACCGTGCTGGGTATCAAGGACCGCATCGAGGACATCCTCATCACCCTGGGCGAGCAGTACCACGTCATCCGCCCGCTGGCGGCGCGCGAGGGACTGTTCTTCTACGTGGCCCTGAGCCGCGCCACCTCGAACCTGGCCATGGCGCGCTTCCGCCTGGCGGAGATCGAGAAGGGCCTGCAGCTGAGCTGAGCCGTGCGACTCGGCGCCCGCCGCTACAGGCGTGCGCCGGACTCGACAGTCCTAGGCGCGCCGGACCAGCACGACGCCGTCCTGATAGGTGCCGTGGGCGTGCTGGAGGAACTCGCGAACCTCGAAGAACCGCCCCCATTTCTCCCGGATGTACTCGGTCGTATAGAACGTGTGCATGTTGTGGAAGGGCGAGGGCATGTAGCGCAGCACCAGGCGCTCGGCGGGCATCGGCTGATCGAACCACGCGGAGGGCACGGGGTTCGTCTCTGACTCCAAGCACCGGTACGGATGGTTCGTGAGGTGCTTGCGGATGGGATGCTCGGGGTTGCGCATGCCCTCCCAGGTCCGCTCCGTGTGCAGGGAGATGAACGCGATTCCTCCCGGCTTGAGGACGCGGCGGAACTCCAGCAGCCAGGACTCCTCGAACTCATCCATGTGGGTGAAGACCGAGCCACAGAAGACCAGGTCGATGGATGCGTCGGGGATGGGCAGCGTCGGGACGACGCTGTTCTGGAAGTAGAAGCCGCGCGGGGGAAGGAACTTGTTCATCCACCGGACGGCGTTGGAATAGATGTCCGTGCCGAAGACCTCCGCCTTGGGCGAGTGGGCGATGAAGTGACGCAGCACCCGGCCCGACGAGCAGGCGAAGTCGAGGAAGCGGAAGTGCGACTCCGGGTCGATGCCCGAGGACTTCAGCAGCCCCTTCAGGAAGAGGTAGTCGCTCAGGCCGTTGAGCCAGTAGCTGACGTGCTGCTCGCCGAAATACTCGGCGCGGTCCTCGGTGCGCGGCACCGGAGCGGTGTCCGACGCGACGTAGGCGCGGAGCTGCTCCTCCGAGAGCGCTTGGAGCAGCCGGGTCTGGAGCGTCCCGTCGTCCGCGCCGAAGAGGCCCCGGATGACGTCATGGAGGGGCTGCCCGGCGTGGTGCGTGCGCAAGAGCTCGGCCACGGGAGGGAGCGCGTTTCGCAAGGGGCGATCCGGCAGGGTCCACACGGCACTGGTGAGGTCCGGCGCGGCCTGGGGCGCGGGAGGAGGGGCACTGGAGGGCTCCGGGGTCTCCATCCAGGGCGCCAGCCGGTGGACGACCTTGCGTGCCACGGACTTCACCAGCGGCTTGAGATGCTCGGACAGCGCCTTCTCGGTCTGATTGGACATGGGAGTCTGGGTGTTTTTCGCTGATTGAAAGGGCGCGCAGTAAAGGGGGTCTCCCTCTGGAAAGCAACGACTCTCACGGCGGATACCGCCCCCCGCGTACGGGCCGAATCCTCGTGACTCACAGTGCTGATACAAAATAAGACATCCGCGGGACGGCCTGTCTCCACGGATGCCAATGATTGTCATGGGCGGAGGCCCGCCCCGCCGGGGAGGTGGTGCTTGCCGGCGAGGCGGGAGCGCGCCGGACTACGGCTGCACGGCGAAGCGGTAGTTCTGGCCGTAGCTCGAGTCCCAGCGGCGGCAGTAGCCCCGGTCCCAGTTCTCGAACCAGAGCGCGACGGAGCGAGCCCCGGCGGGCGCGGTGAGGGTGACGGGGACGCCTTGGCGCGAGTAGCCCGAGACCTGCGTGACGCTCAGGTCGCCGGTGACGCCGTTGTCGAAGCGGTAGTGGACCCAGACCTCCCAGGTGGGCGCGCCGTTGTAGAGCAGGCGGCACTCGGGCAGCCGGTCGATGTCGTAATCCACCACGAACGTCTGCCCCGCCTTCACGGTTCCCACGGGGTACTCCACCCAGCCCTCCTGGAAGACCAGCGTTGGGACGTGGGCGGTGCCGGCGGGGCGCACGGTGAAGCGGAAGTTCGAGCCGTAATTGGAGTCGTACTGCTCGCAGCCCGCGCTGGAGACGCGGAACCACAGCTCCAGCGTGCCCGCGGCGGGCAGGGAGAGCACCGGCGGCGCGCCCGCGGTGGGCTGGCCCGCGACGTCGAAGCTGCTCTCCGCCCCGCCGTCGAGGCGGTAGTGGCCGGTGAGGCTCCAGCCCGGGCTGCCGTCGGGCAGGGTGGCGCGGCACTGCGGCAGGCGGCTGGCGTCATACGCCACCTGGACCTGTCCACCGGCGAGCAGCGTCTGCGACTGGGCAAGCGACCCGTTGGCGCCGAAGGTGATGACGGGCGGGGTCTGCGCCGCCGCGCCGCCGCCGAGCAGCAGCAGGGGGACCACGAGGAGGGACATGAGTCGGTTCAAGGGTGTGGCTCCAGGGTGAGAGTCAGGCCCGCTGGTGTCGACCGCAAGGGGGTTCGGGCCGCCTCCTGGACGGAGGCGGGCGCATCATGGCCGACGCCACCGACGCCCAGCTGCCTCGTTGATACCGGGTATTTAGAGTAGGCTCCGCGCTGAACACCCTGGAGCGAGCACCGAATGACCCTGTTCAGGAGGCCGTCCCCGGCCGGCGGGCCGAGCGACGATTCGAGCCGCAGCGCTACTCCCACCGAGACGCCTTCCGTCCCAGATACACCCAACCCGGTGCTCAGCTCCCCCCCGCGTCCCCGCCCCGGGATGACGGGCTCCGCCCCCTCGCTCCCCGAGCGCCGGCCCGCGGCCCCCCAACGTCCCTCCGCCCCGCAGTCCGAGGAGCCGGAGTACCCCACCGAACGCCGCCCCGGGCCTCCCGCGGCGCCCCGCTCGCCCCTGCAGTCCGGCCCGCTGCCGTCCGTCATCGTCTCCAACCAGGAGCGCCGCCCCCCCGCCGCGCCCGGCGCCGAGCGTCGCCCCCAGGCCGCAGCCCCCGCGGCGCCGCCCCCCAGCGGACAGGAACGGCGGACCATTCCGCCTCCAGCGTCCTATGCGGGCCCCGAGCGGCGCACCCCTGGCACCAGCTCCCGGCGAGCGTTGGACCCGAACGCGGGGTCCCAGGAGCGCTTCTGGCCCAGCCAGCCTCGCACCCTGGAGGAGACCGGCCTTACGGCGACCTTCGTGGAGGAGCTCATCCTCAAGGCGCTCTTCTTCGCCGGTGAGATGCGCGGCATGGACCTGGCCAGCCGTATCCAGCTCCCCTCGTCCGTCATCGACGACATCATCGAGGGCCTGCGCCGCCAGAAGTACGTGGACATCCGAGGCGGCGGTGCGTCCGGTGTCGGCAAGTCCACGATGATCTACCAGCTGACGACGTTCGTGACGGACATGCTGCGGCAGATCACCGACCGCAACCGTTACAACGGCCCCGCGCCCGTCTCCTTCCAGGAGTACGTCGCGGCGGTGAAGAAGCAGACGGTGCGCGGCAATCGCATCACCCGCGCGCGGATGCAGGACAAGTTCGGCGACCTGGTCATCCGCGACTACATCTACGACGGCATCGGCCCGGCGATGAACTCCGGCCGCGCCATCTTCTTCTACGGCCCCCCCGGCAATGGCAAGACAGCCATCTGCCAGGGCATGGTGAACTGCTTCGAGGGGGACATCTTCATCCCCCACGCCATCCTCATCGACGACTTCGTCGTGAAGGTCTTCGACGCCAACATCCACAAGCCCGTGGAGGACGAAGGGGGCGCCTCGTATGACCGGCGCTGGGTGCGCTGCCGGCGGCCGCTCGTCGTCGTGGGCGGTGAGCTGACGCTGGACATGCTCGACCTCGTCTACTCGCCGGAGGTGAAGTACTACGAGGCCCCGTTCCAGATGAAGGCCAGCAACGGGATGCTCCTCATCGACGACTTCGGCCGGCAGAAGGTGTCGCCGAAAGATCTGCTCAACCGGTGGATCGTCCCGCTGGAGAGCGACATCGACATGCTCACCCTGCACACGGGCAAGAAGCTGCAGGTGCCCTTCGACGTGTTCGCCGCCTTCTCCACCAACCTGGACCCCAGCGCCCTCGTGGACGACGCCTTCCTGCGCCGCGTCCGCTACAAGCTGGAGGTGCAACGGCCGGACGAAGAGCAGTTCCACCAGATCTTCGAAATCATGTGCCGCAAGCGGGGCGTGGCCTACAACGCCAACGCCATCGACTACCTCATCGACTCGCACTACCGGCCGACGGACCGCCCCTTCGCGGCCTGCCAGCCTCGAGACCTCCTGGACCAGGTCATCGACATGTCCCACTACCTGGGACAGGAGCCGAAGCTGGACCCCGCCTTGCTGGACGCCGCCGTGCGCAGCTACTTCGTGCGCTTCGACAAGCCCTCGGGGACCACCGCGGCCTCCGCGACCTGAGCCGTCAGCTTCCGGCCGGCGCCGGTGCGAAGGGGCCCCACGGCGAGGGCTCCAACCACCGGCGCACCTCGTCCACCGGGACGTTGGACAGCACGTCGACAATCGACAGGCCCTGCACGAATCTCCCCTCGCGTCCCTGCGCGTAGGGCGGGTGCCGGAAGCGCTGCCACAACACTCGCACGTCCGCGTCCCGGAACAGGCTCACCTGGAGGTACAGCGAGGAGCCCAGCCCGGAGTAGTACGTGTGGGCCTTCAGTTGCCGGCAGTACTCCACCAGTCGCGCGGACTTCTCGTCGCCCTGGCGCTCCAGCGTGGACGCCAGGAGGATGTCTGGCTTCAGCCCCAGCGCTTCGTGGAAGAGCGCGGTGCTCCCCAGGAGCACCCGCAGCAGCGAGCCCGGCCCGGCTTCACGTGCCACACTGTCGTAGAAGGGCTCCAGCAACGGAAGTACCTGGGTGGCGAAATGGGGCCTTTGCCCATACAGCGTCACCAGCCTGCTCAGGTGCTTGCGTGCCCAGGGCTGTCGGGTGTCCACGGCCAGCTCGCCGATGAGCGTGTCGCGGTGTGGGTCCTCCAGCGGAATGGACAGCCATTGGAAGCCCGGCTCGGTGGGCGGAGGTGTGGGCACATTCGCTGGCAAGGCCACACGCGTCCTGCGTTGCCAACCACGCCGCAGCCATTGCACATTGTCGAGCACCAACATCGTGCCTGCGCGCGCCACCTGCTCGTAGAAGTCCACCCAGGGCAGGTAGTGGGGTTGCTCGGCGACGACGACTCCTGGACTGCCCGACACTCACGGCCTCTCTTCTGCTGAGACGTCCTGGGTTGGGTCGGCCCCTCACTCTGGACCGGCGCGGTGGATTCAGCCTCCTGCTAGACTGTAACATTCCAAAGACGGCCAGGGACCTTCGCCGCGGCGGGAAGGAACGGATGAAGTACCTGTGCATCAGCGCTGACCCGAGGCACCCCGTGGCGGAGGAGCTTCAGCGCCAGGGGCAGGAGGTGCTCGTTCGCGCGGACGCCTCGGAGGCCGGCGCGGAGCTGGTGCATGGCCGGGTGGACGTGCTCATCGTCGAGGCCGAGTCGCTCGCGGAGGACGCGCGCTGGCTGGACGCGCTGCGAGCGCGGGCGCGGCCCGAGGAGCCCCTGGTGCTGGGCGTGTCCCGCTCCGCGACGGAGGAGGTCCTGGCGCCCCTGCTGGCGGCGGGGGTGGACGAGCTGCTGGTCGTGCCCGTCTCCCCGGTGGAGGTGCGCGCGCGCAGGCACCTGCTGGAGCGTCGCGCGGCGAAGCGCCGGCACCACCAGAGCACGGAGGCGGCGGCGCGCGGTGAGATGGAGCGGCTGGCCTCCATCATCCAGACGCAGGCGGACGTGGCGCTGGCGGGGCTGGACCTGTCCGGGGTGATGCGCCTCTTGTGCGAGCGCGCGCGTGAGCTCTGCGGCGCGGACGGCGCGGCGGTGGCCCTGCTGGAGGATGGGTACGCGCAGTACCGCGTGGCCACGGGCAGTCTGTTGGCCCATATGGGCTTCCGCCTCCCGGTGGAGGGGAGCCTCACCGGCACCAGCCTGCTGCGTGGCGAGGTGATGCGCACCGACGACACCGAGGACGACGTGCGCGTCAACGTGCGCGCCACGCGACAGGTGGGCGCTCGCTCCATGGTGTGTGTCCCGCTGTGGCGCGAGGCCCGGCCGGTGGGCGCGTTGAACCTCATCTCCCGTCATCCGAACGCCTTCGATGACCGGGACGTGCGCACGCTGGAGTTGATGGCGGGTCTGTTGGGCGCGGCCATGGGCAACGCGGCCGAGGCCGAGGCGCGTCATGCCTTGATGGAGGAGCGCGCCGCGGCGCTCGCGGCCCTGCAGGAGTCGCAGGCGCTGTTCGCGGCCTTCATGAACCACAGTCCGGCGGTGGCCTACATGAAGGACGAGCAGGGCCGCCGCATCTGGGTGAACGAGCCGTACCGCCGCTTCTTCGGCCTGTCGGAGACCGCGAGCCTGGATCACCTGGATGACATGAACCTGATGCCGCCCGCGTCGGCGGAGCATGTGCGCCGCGAGGACCAGGCGGTGCTCGAGTCGGGGCAGCCCAGCGCGACGGAAGGCATGGTGCCCTCGCCGGACGGGTCCGAGCGGTTCTGGCTCACGTATCGCTTCATCGTGAAGGAGCACTCGGGGCGCAGGCTCCTGGGCGGCGTGGCGCTGGACGTGACGGACCGCAAGGCGATGCAGGCGCAGCTCGTGGTGTCGGACCGGCTGGCGGCGGTGGGCACGCTGGCGGCGGGCGTGGCGCACGAAATCAACAACCCGCTCGCCTTCGTGCTCTCCAACCTGTCCTTCCTGTCCGTGGAGCTCCAATCCGTGGCGCGCGAGTTGCCGCTGGGGCGCACGTCCGAGATGGAGGAGGTGCTGCGCGAGGCGGTGGATGGCGCGCACCGGGTGCGGCAGATCGTCCGCGACTTGAGGACCTTCTCGCGCGGGGACGACGAGGTGGCCACCGCCGTCAACCTCCAGGCGGTGCTGGAGTCCGCCATCACCATGGCGCGCGGCGAGCTGAAGATGCGCGCGCAGATCATCCGCGACTACCGCGACGTGCCTTCGGTGGAGGGCAACGAGGGGCGCTTCGGTCAGGTGTTTCTCAACCTGCTCATCAACGCCGCGCAATCCATTCCCGAAGGCAAGCCGGAGCACAACGAGGTGCGCGTCATCCTGCGCCCGTTGGGAGATCGGGTCATCGTCGAGGTGCACGACACCGGCGTGGGCATGACGCCGGAGGTGTGCGCGCGCATCTTCGACCCGTTCTTCACCACCAAGCCCGTGGGCGAGGGCACCGGCCTGGGCCTGTCCATCTGCCACGGCATCGTCACCGGCTTCGGCGGGGACATCTCGGTGGAGAGCGAGGTGGGCCGGGGCAGCATCTTCCGGGTATCGCTGCCCGTGGGCCAGCGGGCGCGGGAGCTCACGTCACCGACGCCCCGCCTGCACCTGGTGGGCTGAGCCGTCGCGCGGCCCGCGCCGTCACGGGGCCTGGTGACGGAACATGGGCGGGAAGACGCGCGGGGCCTTCTTCTTGCGCAAACAACGGGTGTCCGCGCTCATGTAGCAGGCGGAGAAGGCGCGGCGGCGCAGGCCGGGGCGGCCTCTGCCGGAGCGGTGCCACAGGTGGTTGTGGATGAGGATGACCTCGCCGGCGAGCGCGGGGAGGGGCAGGGCGCGGCGCTCCGCGTCCCGGGCGGCCACGGCGTCCGGAGGAATGACTCCGCCGAGCTCCGTCACCAGTCCGGCCTTGTGGCTGCCGGGCACCACTTCCAGACAGCCACCGTCTTCGGGGGCGTCATCCAGGGCCGTCCAGAGCTGGAGCTCCGGCTCTCGGGTGAGGCCCCACAGCCGACCGCCATCCTGGTGCCAGGGCAGGTTGCTGCCGCCGGCCTGACCCTTGTGAAAGAGGATGGCGCGATAGAGGACGATGTCGCCGGGGATGCGCGCGCGGACGACGCGCTCGAACAGCGGGTTCTCCATCCACGCGAGGAAGCGAGGGTCCTTCTCCAGCTTCTCCAGCTTGCGGTAGTCCAGCGAGGGCCCCTGCCAGCCCAGGCCCAGGGGGGCATCCTCGTATCGGCCGGTGGACGCATCCGGCTGGAAGAACATGCCGGGGTAGGTCACCCGGCCGAGCATGAGGTCGTCCGCACGCTCGCGCAGGGCCTCCAGTCCCGACTCGTCCAGGACTCGACCCAGCCGGGCATAGCCGTGCTCGGCGTAGTGCGCGAGCGCCCTCTCGATATCGACGTCCTCCGCATCCTCACGAAGCATGGCGCCCTCATACCCCGGACGCTCCATGGGTGGGAGTGTCACGGGACGGTGTTCCGCATCGCGGACGCGGGGACGGACCGCTTGCGCGCCCGCCGTCCCCGCACCATGGTGAAGGGGCATGCCCTATCGTCGCACCACGCGTTACGTCGTCGCTCCGGATGGGACCCGGGTGGCCTGGCACACCCATTTCGGTGACCTGCACGAGCAGGCCTCGGAAGGCGTCCTGAGGTCGCGTGCCACGGTGTTGCTGAGCAACGGCATTGGCACGTCGGAGAACTTCTGGCGGCACATCGTCACCAGCCTGGAGCAGGACCACCGGGTGGTGCACTGGAACTACCGGGGGCACGGTGGCAGCGAGGAGTCGCGCGGCGGCGACTACGACGTCTCCGTGCACGTGGGAGACCTGGAGCGAATCACAGAGGAGGTGATGGCTCGCGGAGACGGCCGGCCTCCGCACCAGGTGGCCTTCTCCATGGGCGTGCGCGTCCTGCTGGAGCTGTATCGGCGACGGCCGGACCTGGTGCCCGCGATGACGCTCATCGCCGGCACACCTGGGGCTCCGGGCTCGGGGGACCCGCGACTGGCCGCGCGCGCCGCCCTGTCCACCGTCCGCGAGGTCTTCCGGATGGCGACCCCCGCGGTGCCGCTGGCCACCCCGGTGGTGCGCGCGGTGCTGGGCAGCCGCTTCGCCTATCCCCTGGCGCGCGCGGTGGGGGCCTTGCGGCCTCGCGCGCCTCGGGACGACATCAGTGAGTTCCTGCGGGCGCTGCGAACGATGAGTCCGCGGGCCTACTGGTACACGCTGCGCGGGCTGGCGGAAGGCCACGCGTGGGACGTGCTGCCCTCCGTGAAGATACCCACGCTCATCATCGCCGCGCGCGACGATACCCTGGTGCCCCTGCGGGAGATGATCCGCATGCGCGATGCACTGCCGCATGCCCACTGGATGCAGGTGGATGACGCGGGCCACGCGGGGCTGCTGGAAGCGGGGACGGAGATCTCCGACGCCGTGCGCTCCTTCCTCATCGAACATGGGATGCGGCCCGACGCGTCCCCGTCGTCTCGCGAGTCACGGCCCTCCTCTCCGTCGTGAGCCCCAGGGCGCGGCCGTCACCTGGATGGCACTGGCAACGCGCCCACGGGGCGTGAAAAGCTGGGCACGCAGGGGGGCGTGTACTTGAGACTTTTGCTCGTCGAGGACGAAGAGAAGATGGTGGCCCTGCTCCAGCGGGGATTGACGGAGGAGGGCCACACCGTCGAGGTCTGCACCCGAGGACGCGAGGCGTTGGAGCTCGGCACCCGGGATGGATACGAAGTCATCGTCCTGGACTGGGCGCTCCCGGAGGTCGATGGCGTCACCCTGCTCAAGCACTGGCGGAGCGTGGGGGTTCGCACGCCGGTGCTGATGCTCACCGCGCGTGGCACCACGCCGGAGAAGGTGATGGGGCTGCGCTCGGGCGCGGACGATTACCTGGTGAAGCCCTTCGACTTCGAGGAACTGCTGGCGCGGTTGGAGGCGTTGGCTCGGCGGGGTGAATCAGAAGATGGCCCTGTGCGACTGGGCGGCGTGGTGATGGACCCTCGCCGCCGGGTGCTGTGCCGGGGTGGACGCGAGGAGCCGCTGACGGCCCGGGAGTTCGCGCTCTTCTCCGCGCTGGCGAAACACCCGGGTGAAGCGCAGGTGCGCGCCCGGTTGATGACCCAGGCCTGGGGCCCGGACTTCGAGGGGCACGGCAATGTGCTGGATGTGTACGTGGGCTATCTGCGCGCGAAGCTGGAGCGCTTGCAGGCCTCTGACGTCACCATCCGCTCCGTGCGCGGCGTGGGCTACAAACTGACGGTGTCCACGACGGATGAAGCCTCGTGACACTCACGCGGCGCCTCTGGTTGCTGGGGGCCCTGGTCCCCGCGCTGGCGATGCTCGTCGCGCTGGGGCTGGCGGGACAGCTCTTCCGCTATGACCTGGAGCGCTCGTTGGACCGTGCGCTGCTCGCGCAGGCGGCGGTGGAGAGCGTCAGCCTCTTCGATGGTCCCGGGCAGAAGGTCCACCTGCACATGGCGGTGTCTCCGTTGCTCGACCAGGTGCGGCCCTTCGCGCCCCATGGCTATCTCTACGGGCCGGATGGAACGCTCGTGGTGAGGTATCCGCAAGGTCCGGCGGGTGTGACGGGGCTGGAGGAGCGACTCGTTCCAGGGGCGCCCGGGGGCGAGCCCCAGCTGGTGACGCAGGTCGCCCCGGATGGAGAGCGGTGGCGCGAGGTGCGCGTGAATGTGCGCTCTCCGCATGGTGAGCGCTATGCGCTGCGGTTGTCGGCATCGCTGGGGCAGGTGGATGGCTCGGTGGTGACGTACTACCGGATGGCCTTCTCGCTGTCGGCGATGCTGGGGCTGGCCTTGCTGGTGCTGCAGACGACACAGGCGAGGACGCTGGCACGAAGGCTTGCGGCCATCACCCGGCACCTGGGCCAGTTGCGTGAAGGCGACTTCTCTCGTGCTCCCGTGGAGGACCAGGAGCGGGACGAGATAGGCCAGTTGCGAGCGGTGCTGGCGGAAGCGACGGAGCGGCTGCGCGGTGCGCGCGAGACGCAGGAGCGACTCATCGCGGGCGCGGCGCATGAGCTGCGCACTCCGCTCACGTTGATGCGCACCAGCATGGACCTGGCGTTGCGGAGAGAGAGGACGCCGGAGGAGCTGCGCGCCAGCATGCTCGACTCGCGGCGAGAGGTGGACCGGTTGGCGGTGCTCGCGGGCAACCTCCTGGACCTCGCGGTGGCGGGGCGGGGGGCGTGGGACCGGAAGCGGGGAGACCTGTCTCAGCTCGTCATGCAGGCGGTGGAGGGCGCCCGTGCGGAAGCCGAGCGGCGGGGGATGCTGATTCGATTGGATGCGCCCGGTCCCGCCGAAGCGAGCTTCGATGCGGGGGGCCTGCGGCAGGCCGTGGACAACCTGCTCTCCAATGCCCTGAAGTTCTCGCCGGAGGGAGGAGAGATTCACGTGCGGCTGATGCGGGAGGGAGGGCGCTATCAGGTGCGCGTGGCGGACCTGGGACCGGGCATCCCTAGGGCCGAGCGCGAGGCCGTGTTCGAGCCCTTCCATCGCGTGCTGGATGACGTGCACACGTCAGGCACGGGCCTGGGGCTGGCCATCGTCCGCGAAGTGGCGGAGCAACACGGTGGCCGCGCCTACGTCGCTCCGGAGCCGAGGGACTCTGGGACGGAGATGGTCATCGAGGTGCCGGTAGCGCTGCATGCGGCGGCGTGAGGGGCCGCGGGTGCTCCTCGATGTGCACCAGGCGGGGACATGGGCCGGATGCCCGCACACCCGTCGCTAGGGTGTCAGCGGTATCCAGTCGGACGCGGCGACGAGCTGGTTCGTGGTGGGGTCCAACGCAGCGAGCTGTCCTCCCTGGATGCCCACGCGGCGATTGACGCCGAAGGTGACGGGAGGGGAGACGCCGGTGTCGAAGTCGCGCAGGGCTTCCAACTGTTGCGTCAGGCTGGCGCGAGTGACCTCCGCGCCCGTACGGGTGAGGGCTTCCACCAGCACACGTGCGGCGGCGTAGGCGCCGAATTGAAACGAGGAGTGCCCTGGAGCCAGGCCGTGGCGCTTCATGAACGAGACGAAGTCCTTCAGCTCGGGGGCGCGTTCTCCGAGTCCCGCGGGGTAGAGGAAGTGGATGCGCTCTGTCGATGCGCCCACCACCTCGGGGATGGCGAGACTCGCGGGCGCGAGGACTCGCACCGTGGGGGCACTGGCCTCCAGAGCGCGCAGCAAGGTGGCCAGCCCCTCGGGGGTTCCCGCGTACAGCACGGCGGGCGGAGGCGCGGAGGCCCAGCGCTCCACTGGGAGAGTCCGATCCGGGAGTGTCAGCTCCACGGGGGAGAGGAACTCCCGGCGAGTCGTCTCGGCGCGCACGGCCTGTGCCCAGGCCTGTCCCGCTTCTCCTCCGGTGTGGACGACGACGAGTGGCTTTCGTCGCAGCTCGGACTCTCGTGTGTTTGCGAGGGACTGCACCGCCAGCCGCGCGAGTGAGGGCTCATCCGGGTACAGGAAGAACACGGGGCTGTCCTCCTCGGAAGTGCCTCCGGTCAAGGCCAGTGGCAGCACGAGGGGAGCACCTTCCGCGGCGAGCCTCGTGTCGGAAGGAAGTGGACCCCGGCGCATGCTGGCCCCGAGCGCGAGTACGCCTCGGTCCAGCAACCGCGTGGTGGCGTCCGGGGTGACGCGCTGGGGACCTTCTGTCTCCACCCGGGTCGGGTTCTCACGTGCCAGCAACCCCGTGGCGGTCTCAGCGTTCGAACGAGTCACGCTGCGTGGTTCATGGAGCGCGGCGTCGTCTTCGACGACCAGCTCCAGCTTCCTTCGGAAGATGCCACCACTGGCGTTCACGTCCGCGAACACCGCGCGCACCACGGCTGCCGCCTCCTGTCCCAGCGGCCCCAGTCTTCCCGTGAGGGGCAGCGCCGCGCCCACCGTGAGCGTAGTGGGGGAGACTCCCGGGTCTGGATGCTCACCAAGCTGAACCAGGTACGCGAGCAGCTCTTCTCGCTCCGCATCATCCAGCACGTAGCGAGGCATGGTCATCCCCAGCTCGCGTCCACTCGCGGAGCGGCCCTCGGTGATGGCACGCAGCAACGTGGCACGCGAGTACGCGGGGCGGGCACGGTCCTCGACCTCGCCCACCGCCCGCGTGCGCGAATGTCCGAGGGCGCCGGGTGTGATGTCGGGCACCTCCACGCCGCCTTCGCGACTGCCACGACCCGAAGGTCCATGACAACGGGCGCATGCGGCCACCTCACCACTCAGCTCCACGCGCTCGGGCGCGAGGAAGCCCATGAGCGGCGCTCCGCGGACGCTCTGTCCGCGCTGGAAGAGGCTTCGCCCTCGCTTCGCTGCCTGCGGGTCCACGGGAGCCGGGACCGGCTGTTTACATCCCAGCCATACCGATGCCAGGACCACGAGGACCCACCTCGCGTCACGTGCCCCTCGCGAGACTCCGAGTGCGCGGGCTCCGTCATGCATCGTCGGCATGCCGTTACCTCGGGTCGTTCAAGTGCTCGACGGCGTAGACGATGTTCTCCACGCGGGCCATCGCCGGAGACTTCACCCACATCCCCGTGGCCGAATCGCCGATGAGCAGCGTGGTGTTGTGCGCATCCGGGTCATCGACGTAGCCCCCCAGCTTCTTGAGCACGAGGGTGATGTTCTCCCTCGCGCCCGTGAGGAAGTACCAGCCGGGTTGGACGCCGAGCTTCTTCGTGAAGGTGCCCAGGCTCTTCGGCGTGTCGTTGGCGGGATCCACCGAGAGGGTGATCATCGTGATGTCCTTGCCCACGCGCCCGCCGAGCTTCTCCTGCACCTGCGTCAGGTGCTTCGTGATGGGCGAGCACGCGCCCTTGCACGCGGTGAAGGCGAAGTTGATGAGCACCTTCCGGCCACGCACCAGGTCCTCGTAGAAGCGGTGCGTCTTGCCGTGCTGGTCCACCAGCTCCGTGTTGGTGAAGTACTTCGCGGCGGCGGCGTCCTGGGCGGCGGCGTCGCGGGCCTGGGGCCCCAACTCCGTGGGGCCGGCGGAGGCGGCCTGGACTTCATGGATGGCGGAGAGGATGGCGCTCGGACTGCCCAGCCCGTCCACACGCGTCCACGTGTTCGACACCGCGTTGCCCACCAGGACGGTGGGACGGTGCGCCTCCTTGTCCGGCACATAGCCGCCGAGCGCCACCAGCGCCTCCTTCACCTTCGCCGGTTCGCCCGTGAAGAAGGACCAGCCAGGGCCTGGCTTGAAGGGCTCGGCGAACCTGGCCATGCGCTCGGGCGTGTCGTTGGCCACGTCCAGCGTGATGGAGATGAAGCGCACGTTGCTCCGCGGGCCCAGCTCCTTCTGCACCCGTGCCACCGTCGCCGTCATCGGCGAGCAGATGGTCTTGCAGCGCGTGAAGATGAAGTTGATGGCCACCGTGTGGCCGCGGACCAGGTCCGTCCACAGCTTCACCTCGCGGCCCGTCTGGTCCACCAGCGCCACGTCTGGCACCTCCACGTCCAGCGACGGGGCAGAGGAAGCGGCCCTGGGCGTCGGCACCGCGACCTCCTGCGCGAGCACGAGAGGGGCCCACACCAGGGCCAGCGTAAGGCTGCTGATTTTCAGGGGAGACACCAGGCGCGGCATCATCGGTGGACCTCGGAAGCGGACGCGGTCGTCGCGGCGGGAGCCTCGACAACGCCCAAGGTGAAGTGAGGCAGCCGGCCCAGGTCGATGCTCCGACTCTCGACGCCCACCACGAGCTTGTACTGGCCCGGTGTCGGCGGGGTGAAGTCCACCTCGAAGCCGCCGTCGGCGGTGCGCCGGGGCTCCGTGCGCCACTGCCAGGTGCCGGGCGTCTTGAACAGGAGGACGCGAATCTCCTCGGGCTGCACGGGGGGCATGCCCGTCATGCCCGGGGTGGGCTCCAACTTGAAGCGCAGCGGCGTGGTGGTGCCGGCGGTGAGCAGCGTCTTCGGGTCGAACGCGGGAGTGAGGGTCAGCGGGAGCTTCTTCGCGAGCGCCGCGTCCTCGGGAATGCCGCCCACCTGCCACTGCATGCAGACGATGGCGCGGGGGTTGTCCAGGAGCAGCTGCACGTCGTAGGTGCCGTTCTCCCGCACCGTGGCCGTGGCGGAGTAGACGCCTGCCTCCACCTCGCGAAGTGAGCGGTCCAGGACTCGCACGGCGCGGGGCTCTCTGCCGTAGTTCAGGTGGGTGCCTCGCGGCGCCATCATTCCCTCCTGGTAGAGGAAGAGGGCCCGGTCCGCGGTGCCGGCGACGATGACGCCGTTGCCTTCGGGCAGCGCGGCGATGGGGTCCGAGCGGCCCAACCCACGAGACTCCTCGGGCGCGCGCTGTCCCATGGTGACGTTCACCACGGAGGGCGTGCCGGTGCCCTCCAACGTGTTCAGGTCCACCAGGGACACGCGCCCGCTGGTGGTGTTGCGCACGTACCCGAAGGACTCGGTGAACACGACGGAGTCCGGCGCGGAGAAGCCGGTGAGCGCGTGGGCCACCCGGCTGCGCGCGGCGTCGAGGACGTCCACCGCGCCCGCTTCCGGGTACAGCAGGAAGGCCCAGCGGGCGGAGCGGTCGAACCGCAGCGCGCCCGGCCCGGCCTTCACGGCGATGCGCCGCGACACCTCGCGCCTCTCGGGGTCCACCACCAGCACCTCGCTGGAGCGGGGCTGGACCACGAAGAGGGCTCGAGCCACGGGGCTCCAGGCCACGTCACCCGCGCCCACGCCCACCTTCACGGTGCCCAGCACCTCGCGAGAGGCCACGTCGACGGCGGTCAGCACGTCCGCCTCGGTGCTGGTGACCCAGGCGGTGCGGCCCTCGTCGGAGAAGGCGAACTCGTGGCGGCCCGCGCCCACGCGCAGGGTCTCCACCTCCGCGTGGGCCGCGGTGTCGAGGACGCTCACGGTGCCGTCCCCATCGTTGCTCACCCACGCGGTGCGGCCATCCGGCGCCACCGCGATGCGGCCCGGCTGCTGTCCCACGCGCACCGTCCGCGTCGCGAGGAAGCGCTCCATGTCCACCACGGACACGCTGTTGCCGGAGGCCACCGTCACGTAGAGCGCGGAGCGGTCGTTGAGCATCGCCCAGTCGGCAGCCTCGCCGCCCACGGACACGAGGCTGTGCAGCTTGGTGCGCTCGAAGGCGATCTGCGGGTTGATGACCGACACCGTGTGGTCATGGTTGAGGGTGAGGAACCAGTAGGCGTTCAGGTCCACGTCCGCGCGCGCGGAGAGCAGGCCGCCCAGATAGGTCTTCACGCGCGCCGTGCAGGCCGCGTCGTCCAGGGGCGCGGCGCCCTTCTCCCGCAGCGACATCCAGCCGAGCACACGCCGGCCCTGGAGCGGCGCGTGGGACTTCGCGTCCTGGAGGACGAAGCGCGCGGTGCCCTGGAGCGGCGCGCCGGCCGCGGCCTCCCGGGGACGAGGGGTCAGCGATAAATCGAACCGCACCGAGACACCCTCGCGCTCGGCCAAGACGGGTTCCGGGGCGGGGAGGGGCGGCGCGGCCGCGGGGACGTCCGGCTGTGCTCGAACGCGGAGATTCCATCCGACGGCGCTGAGTGCGCCCACGGACAGCAGGCCGAGGGTGGTGAAGACAAGGCTCTTGCGCATGGTGCGGGGACTTCCAGGGACACCGAAGAGAGAGAAGGGGGGCGACGCGGTCAGAGGTGGACCGCGTCGCCCGGAACCGACAGAGAGCAACCGCTACTTCACCCGGTACACGCCCCACAGGCCGCCAGCGCTCCACAGGAAGCTGGCGTGGTCCCGGTAGAGGTAGTCGCCCTTGACGCTGGAGGCACCGCCCGCGCCGTACTCGGGGATCATCGTGTACGACTGCATCACCGACGCTCCGCCCTGGGTGGAGATGATGGGTGACGTGGCGTTGGGGCCCATGACGCGCGACTGGCTGCCCGCGAGCCACGGGTTGCGGCGCCACTCCGCGCCATGCATGGAGATGGCGTGCTGACGTGAGTGACCGGAGGGATGGCCGAAGCGCCAGCGCACCGGGTCGTTCACCTTGACCTCGAACACGGGCGTGGCCGGGTCGCCATGCGCGGTGGAGCTCAAGATGTCGCGCAGGTCGTAATCGTTGAGCGTCTCCATGTCCGTCTGGGGCGGCACGCCCAGGCGGGCCCACAGGGGCTCGGTGCGGTAGTTGAAGCCCTTCTGTCCGGTGTCCTGCGAGTCGTCGATTCCCGCCGTGTTGCGCAGCGCCGTGCCGCTCTCCAGGCCATCCGTGTCCCAGAAGGTGGAGTCATCGCTGTGCAGGCCCAGGTCGTCCTGGAAGAGGGCGACGAACTCGCGGAACGTCTCCGGCTTGCCGTCGGCCCGGGTGTACGAGACGTAGGCCTGGGCCTCCGTGCCGGGGTCGGCCGTCCATGCGGCGTCAGCGGGCTCGATGACGAGCGCGCCGATGGCGCCGTGCATGCCGTGGTTCACCACGTCCGCCATGTTGCGCAGGTTGACGATGCCGAACTCCATGGGCGTCCTGCGGCCCCAGGGGAACGGGGTGCCAAACGGCGAGCTCTTGAACTCACCGGCGAACCACCGGTACGCGCGCGTGCCGCCGGGCGGAACCGTCTGCACCGCGTTGAGGCCCACGTTGGCGCCGTCGTCCACGTTGACGTCGTAGTTGACGAGCTGCGGATGCAGCGACACGTGGTTCGACATCCGCACCTGGTTGACGTTGAAGCGCGGAGTGATGGCCGAGTGGTGCGCCCAGACGTACGACTTCGGCAGGGGGGTGGATGGCAGCCGGTTGGTCAGGATGACCTGGATGCACTCACCCGCGCGGGCCCTGAGGATGAGCGGCTCCGGCTTGCGCGTGCCGGCCTTCAGCCCGGCCAGGTGCGCGTCCTGCGCGAAGATGATGGCGTCCGGGTCGTAGATCTTGTGCGCGTCGTTGTAGACGAGCCGCTTGCCGGCGATGTGGTTCTTCGCGTCGATGGCGGAGACCCGGTACAGCCGCACCGGCGAGCCCTTCGGACACGAGTCCGTCTTGATGGGCTTGATGCCGAACCACTGGAGCGCCTCGTACTGGAGCACCAGGTCCTTGTCGATTCGCATCATCCCCTCGCGGTCCGCCATGAGGTGCTCGACGGTGCGCTGCTTCACCGGCTTGCCCGTCTCGTCCACCTCGTAGGAGTCCTCCACGGAGTCGCGCTCCTTCTCCGGATCCAACACCTCCAGGCCCGCCTCGTCGGGCAGGTCCAGCAGGGTGAACGGCGGGTAGGGCTGCACCTCTCCGTTCGCCGCGCCCCGGGTGGCGACAGACTGGAGCTTCGGGTTCTCGTCCGCGGCCAGCAGGGCCACGTCCGCCAGGGTGCGGGTGTTGCGCAGCCGGTTCTTCGTCGTGCGGAGGATGCCCCACATGCCGTTCCACAGGTCGCCCGTGGAAGCGCTCATGTACATGTAGTCCGCCGTCTCGTACGGGCCGATGATCTGCGGCAGGCCGCCGGTCAGGTTGAACTCGAACTTCTCCGAGATGCCGATGGGCTGCGCGTTGTAGAAGCCGCTGTCCGGGTCGTACAGCTCCTTGAGCCACTTGTTGCCGTGGAGGGTGAAGGAGTGCTGCTCCTCCTGTGAGCCCTGGATGAGGCGGATGCGGATGTTGTCGCCCGGGTTGCCGTACATCACCGGCGTGTACGGGTCGCCGTGGATGTCCGAGCGGAAGACGTTGGCCATGTCTCCGCGCGTCCCGCTGCGCTGCACCCGATCGCTGCAACTGAGGCGCGTGGAGATGCGGTGGGGGATGGGCTCGTTGTGGTAGTTGATGGTCATCCCGCCCGGGTCGGCGGCGCTGATGGCCTCCGGCATGGGTGTGGACTCGAATCCGACCGCCCACGGCAGCTTCTCCTCCTTGTAGTTGGGCGGGTTCACCGGCTTGCCGCACTCGTCGTAGAGGGGCACGTAGTCCGCGAAGGCGATGGCGAACTCGCGGAAGCTGTTGGCCGGGTTCGCGGTGATGATGTCCGCGCTCCAGCTCGTCGGGCCACCGTCCGCCACGCGCGAGCCGTAGAAGATGCCCGTGCGAGGGTCCCTCCACTTGGAGCCCTTCGGTTCGACGATCAGCGCGCCGTAGAAGCCGTGCTGCTGATGGGACGACGGGCCGAAGTGGTCGTGGGTGAACACGGTCTCCAGCGGGTGCTCCTTGCCCGAGTCGCTGAGCAGCGGGTCCGCCCACCAGCGCTGCACGCTGGTCTGCGCGGTGCCCGGCGCGCGGGGGATGCGCGGGTGAGACGCGGGCGCGGTGAGGTACACGCGCGCGCCCGTCTCGCCCACGTTGCCATCCGCCACGAAGGCGCCGCCCGCCGCGTTGGCCAGGTGGATGCGGTGCGCCACCGTGTCCGAGGACAGCGTGCCGTCCTCGTAGTTCCAGCCGTTGCCGGCGCCGTCCGCCGCCGTCACGTCGAACTTCACCAGGTGGATGTGCTGACCGATGATGTCCGTGGGCGTGTAGATCTGGAAGTCATCCGGTGCCAGGTGCGCGGGGATGAGGTTGGTGGCGTAGAAGTTGATGCACTCGCCCGACTCGGCGCGGAAGAAGAAGGGCTCTGGAGGCCGCTTGCCGTCCTGGGTCGCCGGCACGTCCTCGTTGAGCACCATCAGTCGCGCCTGCGGGTCATGCCAGCCGGCCCGGTTCACCCGCTGCATGGCGATTTGGAGATAGGTCGCGCGGTAGTTGCGCTTCGTCGTGCGCGCCGGACACGGGTCCGCGAAGGGCGCGCCTGCGACGGGGGGCCGGCCGTTGACGAGGAACTTCCCGGTGCCGCCCAGCGCGGTGTAGCCGGGGTAGTACCTCACCGTCTCCGCGAAGACGGGGTCGTTGTGGAGCGGCACGATGGAGGGCGCGGTGGCGCCGATGGAGCTGGGGAAGTCGCCGGAGTGGAAGGCCATGGCGGCCTTCTCCGTCGGGGTGCCGGCCTGGGGCAGCAGCTTGATGTTGAGCGCCGTCGGGTCCACGTCGAAGCGCCCCGAGTTGCCATAGACGACCGGGCCCACCGCGTTGGTGACGATGTGGCGCGGCAGACCGCCGTCGAACTCCAGGTCCAGGGGCGCCTGGGGCGTCCGGCGGCCGGGCATGCCCGGGATGTAGAAGGGGTAGCCGGGGAACGCGGGCCGCGTCATCGGGCCCGACGGCGTGCTCACCGTGGTGGCGACATACGTGGGCATGGGCGGCATGGCCCGGCTGGGGATGGGGATGACGGCCGGGTTGGGCGTGCCGTTCTTGATCTCCGCGTCGGGCAGCACGCGGTCCTTGGTGCCGGCCTCGAACACGTCATGCACGCGCCACAGCGCCCACATGCCCTGGGCGAAGTGGGGATACAGGTGGCAGTGGTGGATGGAGTCGCCCACGGTGAGGTTGCGGTTGCCGGAGCCTCCGAAGTTGATGTCGTAGGTGAAGGCCGAGCCGGGGCTGACCGTCTGCGAGTCCAGGTAGTTGGAGTCCTGGGCGCCGGGGGAGTACTTCCACTGGTGGGCGTGGAGGTGGAAGACGTGGGTCTCCGCGGGGCCCGCGTGGATGTTGCGGATGCGCACCGGGTCGCCCAGGTAGCTGTGGTGCACGTTGGTCGGGTCGTCCGGATAGAGCGCCGCCACGGCCTTGCCTGAGGCGTCCTTCTCCACGTTCATCGCCGGGTCGCCATTGGCCCAGGACTCGAGGAAGAACTCCTCGTACTCGCAGGTGACGCAGTCCTTGGTGGGGCCAATCTTCGCGCGGTTGGCGATGAGCTCCGCGCCCAGGCCCGCCACGCCGTAGTTCACCCCGAAGCCGTCGCGGACGCTGTGGAACGTCGGGTTCCACTCCAGCTCGTCGAAGGCCTGAACCGCCTTGATTTCATCGTGGTAGATGGCCGTGAGTTCGCGGAAATGGCCCTGGTCGATGGACGTCCGGGTGCCCACCGACGTGCCCTTGTAGCCGGTGATGATGGCCTCCAGGTCGCCGTGACGGATCTGCCGATTGGCGTCCAGGATGGCCAGGTACGGACGGTTGGAGTCATCCAGCTTCTCGTACTGGATGAGCGGCGTGCCGTCCGGGTTGGTGCCCGTGGTGACGGACTTGAGCACGGTCGCGCTCACCTTGGAGCGGTACCAACTGCTGCCCGCGGGCTCCACGTTGACGGCGCCGAAGAGGCCCTGCGCGGTGGAGCCTCCGTCGCCCTCGCCGCCGAAAGAGGCTCCCATGCTGTGGAAGAAGAAGACGCCCTCGTGGTCGGCGTACCACTCGTAGTCGAGCGAGCCTCCGGAGGGCACGAGGCTGCTGGGGTTGTAGCCGACGTTGGCGCCGTCGGAGAGGATGTTCCGGTACTGCAGGCCCTGCACGTGGATGGAGGCGTGGCGCGTGGCGGGGGAGTTGTCGCGGTGGTCGCTGTCCGCCTCCTTGTCCTCGCCGAGCCAGAACCACCGGCCGCCCACCGCCTCGCCCTTGATGAGCGAGAGGACGGCGTCATACGAGGGCGTCCACACCCAGAGCGGCAAGAGCTTGCGCAGGAAGCTCTGCGTGGTGGAGCCGCCCGCCTTGCTCGGGCCGGGCTGGGACTCCTCCGCGCTGGGAATCGCCGAGCGGGTGGGGGCCAGCCAGTTGGTGAACTTCACGTGGAGGCAGTCCCCCACGTTGGCGCGCAGCGTGAGCGGGCGGGGGCGCTTGTTCGTCTTCAGGCGCGCGTTGCCGGGCCCCGCGGGCTTGCTCGGGCTGATGGCCTCCACGTCCTCACGGAGGGCGTAGATCATGCCCGTGGGGTTGAAGGAGCCCAGCCGGTTGTAGGTGTAGACCTGGTCCAGCGCCACCACGTCCGCGAAGATCGTCCGCGTGCACGTGGGCTCCGCGACCGCCTGTGGAGAGGACCCCACCAGCTTCTCCTGCGTGGGCGCCATGGGCTGGTGGCCTGGCGCGGCCCGCGGGGACGCGTCGGTTCCGTCCGGTTGGCAGGCGAGGCTGGAGACCAGCGCGGCCGCCAGGAAGGATCGCCCGAGCGTGGGCGCGACCCGGCCTCCGGGTAGGAGTCTCCCCCCCGGGTGTTGTCGATTCTTGGTTGAAGACACACATCCCCCTGAACCGCCCTCGCTGAGAGCGATTTCATGATTAAGCCGTGAAACACGACCTTTGTGTTTCTGAGAGACTTCTCAAGAAACACAGACATCCAGTCCGTGTTTCCGATGTCTCACTATGGGCGTCGCCGACGGGAAGTAAACACTCCGCGTAAGCGTCCGGACTCGCGACACTTCGTGCCCGCACTGGGAGGTTGTCTGAGAGGATTCAAAGGAACAGGGATGTGGTGGTTAACCCTTAGAGTCTCTAAAACACGGGAATTGCCCGAGTTTTCCTGGGGTGGAAAGCACCCCCGGAGTTGCATTTTGCTACGGTGTTGTTGAAATTTTGCTGATTGAAAGATGCATGACGGTTGTAGGATTCAGCCCCCCGCAGGTTTGCCACTCCGGAGCGTCCCCTACATGTCCTGGTCTTTCCGCCAACTGCTGGCGCCTCTTACGGCGCTGCTCCTGGTCGTCTCAGCTTGTGATGGTGACGACCCTCCTTCCAACCCTGTCTGTGGAAATGGTGTCGTCGAAAGTGGCGAGCGCTGTGACGACGGCAACACCACCAATGGGGATGGCTGTGAAAGCAGCTGTCAGCCGACGCCTGACGCGGGCACGGATGCCGGTCCCACGGTACCTGACGCGGGTGAGCCGGATGCCGGTGAGCCGGATGCGGGTCCCGTAGAGACGGACGCGGGCACGGATTCGGGCACGGACGCTGGCCCGGTGGAGACGGACGCGGGCACGGATGCGGGCCAGGTGGAGACGGACGCCGGTCCTGTCGAGACGGACGCCGGCACGGATGCTGGCCATGTGGAGACGGACGCCGGTCCTGTCGAGACGGACGCCGGCATCGACGCAGGCCCCGGGGAGACGGATGCGGGTCCGGTGGAGACGGACGCGGGCACGGACGCCGGTCCTGTGGAGACGGACGCGGGCACGGATGCCGGCCCGGTGGAGACGGACGCGGGCACGGATGCCGGCCCGGTGGAGACGGACGCGGGCACGGATGCCGGCCCGGTGGAGACGGACGCGGGCACGGATGCCGGCCCGGTGGAGACGGATGCGGGGACGGACGCCGGTACTGGCGAGCCGGATGCGGGCTCGGGGAGCGATGCCGGCACGGACGCTGGCTCGGGTGAGACCGTCGTGATGTGCCCGGCGGCGAACCTGCCGCCTCCTCCGACGGGGTCCTGCTCGGTGGAGTCGGGCGGCGCGGCGCGACTGTTCACGGGCATCATCCTGGCGCCGGACAAGGTCTACCAGGGCGGGCAGATGCTCGTGGACTCCGCGGGCATCATCCAGTGCGTGAGCTGTGATTGCTCTCAGACGCCAGGCGCGTCCACGGCCACTCGCGTGACGTGCCCGCAGGCGGTGGTGTCGCCGGGTCTCATCAACTCGCATGACCACATCACGTTCCAGGCGGCGCCCTACGTGGCGACCGGCTCGACGGTGGAAGAGCGCTACGAGCACCGCCACGACTGGCGTGAAGGCAACAACGGCCACACGCGCATCTCCGCGGGCGGCACGACGAACGCGGATGGGATTCGCTGGGGCGAGCTGCGCCAGGTCATCGCGGGCACCACGTCCATCGCCGGTTCGGGTGGCGCCAAGGGGTTGCTGCGCAACCTGGATGCGCCGAACCTCTCCGAGACGGGCAGCAACCAGGAAGGTCTGGGGGCGGGCTCGGGCGCGAACTACCAGACGTTCCCGTTGAGCGACAGCGACGGTCGCGAAGTGGCGAGCGGCTGTGGCTACGCGGGCATCGACACGCCGTCGGACATTCCGGCCGCCTCGGCCTATCTGCCGCACATCGCCGAGGGCATCGAGGGCACCGCGCGCAACGAGTTCCTCTGCCTCTCCGGTCAGCAGTCCGGTGGCCAGGACATCCTCAGCCCGCGTACGGCCATCGTCCATGGCATCGGGCTGCGCGCCGCCGACATCTCCATGATTTCGGGCAAGGGCAGCAGCCTCGTCTGGTCGCCGCGATCCAACATCGGCCTGTATGGCGATACCGCCGCCGTCCCGCTCTACAAGTCCCTGGGCGTGAACATCGCGCTGGGCACCGACTGGCTGCGCTCCGGCTCCATGAACGTCCTGCGTGAGCTGCGCTGCGCGGACTCGTTGGACAGCGATTACTTCAACAACTCGCTGACCGACGCGGAGACGTGGGCGATGGTGACTGGCAACGCGGCCCACGCGTTCCAGGCCACGAACACGGGCGCGCTGGCTCCGGGCAAGCTGGCGGACGTGGCCATCTTCCGGCTCAACGGCCATGTGGACTCGCCGTACCGCGCCGTCATCATGGCGGAGCCCGCGGACGTGGTGCTGACGATGCGCGGCGGCACGCCGCTCTACGGTGAGGCGGCGGTGGTCACCGCCCTGGGTGGCGCGAGCTGCGACACGCTGGACGTGTGCGGCGCGATGCGCTCGGTGTGCCTCCAGTCGGAGATCAGCACGTCGCTGGACACGCTGAGATCGCGCAACAACGGCGCCTACCCGCTGTTCTCCTGCACCGTGCCGGCGAGCGAGCCGGTGTGTGAGCCGCGCCGCGCCTCCACGGACTCCCGCTACCCGGCCTCCGTGACGGGCTCCACCGTCTACTCCGGTGACCCCACCGGCACCGACGTGGACGGCGACGGCATCTCCGATGCGCAGGACAACTGCCCGGCGGTCTTCAACCCCGTGCGCCCGATGGATCAGGGCCTCCAGCGGGACGAGGACGGCGACAACGTCGGTGACGCGTGCGACGTGTGCCCGCTGAACGCGAACACCACGCTGTGCGCGCGGCCCAACCCGAACGACTCGGATGCCGACGGCGTCATCAACGCCGTGGACAACTGCCCGGGTGTGCCCAACGCCGACCAGGCCGACGCGGATGGCGACGGACGTGGCGACGTGTGTGACATCTGCGCGGCGCCCAACCCGGGCGACACGGCGTGCCCGCTGTCCATCTACCAGGTGAAGGAGCCGGCTCCGGGTGGAGGCTCGGCGTGGGTGGGCCAGCGAGTGGGCCTGTCCAACGTCACCGTCACCGGCGTGGGCAGCACGGGCTACTTCGTCCAGGTCAACCCGTTGGATCAGGGCTACCAGGGCGCGGACTACTCCGGCGTCTTCGTCTTCACCCGCACGGCGCCCCCGAGCAACGTGGTGGCGGGCGTGCGAGTGAACGTCAACGGCACGGTGGCCAACTACTTCGGTCAGCTGCAGATCGCCACGCCCACGGCGACCATCGTCAGCCAGGGCAGCACGCTGCCGGCTCCGCAGGTGGTGACGCCCGCGGAGATCGCCACGGGCGGCCTGCGCGCCGGTCCGCTGGAAGGCGTGCTGGTGCGGGTGTCTCAGGTGGACGTGACGAACATCGCGCCCGCGCCGGGTGGCGGCGAATCCGCGCCCACCAGTGAGTTCGAGGTGAACGGCTCGCTGCGCATCAACGACTACCTGTACGCGTACCCGATGCCGGCGCTGGGAGACCGGTTCTTCTCCATCACCGGCGTGCTGGAGCTGCGCAATGACCACTCGAAGATCGAGCCGCGCTCGGCCGCGGACCTGGTGCCCGCGGGGACGGGCGAGGCGACGCTGGCCTCGCTGGGCCCCACGGGCGTGTTCGTGCGCTCGGGCTTCAACGGGCCCACGTTCCCCGAGCCGCTGACGGTGACACTCAGCGGTCCGGCGCTCCAGGACACGGTGGTGACGGTGGCGTCGTCCAGCCTCGCCGTCTCCGTGGAGAATGGGCAGGTGGTGATCCCCGCGGGCCAGCGTTCCGCGGTCGTCATCCTGAGCGCTGACGCTTCGCAGGACCCGGGTGTGGAGAAGGCCACGCTGACGGCCAGCCTGGGCGGCGTGACGCGCGACGCCCTGGTGCAGGTGCTGGCCGCGGATCAGCCGGCGGCGCTGGCGCAGCTGTCGCCCGAGGTCGCCGTGGTGACTGGGGGCTCCTCGTTCGCCTTCACGGTGACGCTGGACGTGCCTCCGGCGGTGGACACCGTGGTGGAGCTGGCGGTTCAGCCGGCCAGCCTGGGCGCGGTGCCGGCCCAGGTGCTGGTGCGGGCCGACACGCTGTCCGCCAAGTTCGACCTGGTCGCGGCCAACGCCAGCGGTGAAGGCCTGGTCGTGGCCACGCTGGATGGCCAGACGGTGTCGGCGCAGCTTCGCGTGACGGACGCACCTACGGGCGCGGACCACATCGTCATCAGCGAGGCGGCTCCGGCGGGCGCGGGCAACACGAACGACGAGTTCATCGAGCTGTTCAACCCCACCGCCACCGCGGTGGACCTGTCCGGCTGGAAGGTCCAGTACAAGAGAGCGATTGGCGGCACGTACCAGTCCTACACGCTGCCGGCGGGTGCCATCATCCAGCCTCGCGGCTTCTACCTCGTGGTGCACGGGCAGTACTCGGGCACCGTGAGCGGCGATGCGAGCTGGGGCACGGTCTTCTCCATGCAGGCCAGCGCGTCGGGCGGAGGCAACCTGCGCATCGGCCCGCCGGGGCTGGGCGTGAACGTGAACGACCCGGCCACGGTGGATGCGGTCGCCTACGGCACCGGCGATGCCCCCGAGGGCACGACCTTCTCGTCCATGCCGGCGGCGGCGGGGAGCTTCGAGCGCAAGGCGACCATCTCCTCCACGGCGGCCACCATGGAGAACGGCTCGGATGCGACGGCTGGCAACGGGTATGACTCGCAGGACAACGCGTCCGACTTCATCCTCCGGACGACGCGTCAGCCCCAGAACTCCTCCAGCGCCACGGAGTAGTTGACGGGCATCCCCCGCCCCTACCGGTCTCTGAACCGGTAGGGGCTGGAAAACCCGGCCCGGCCGGGTCATAAGCGTTCCGTGCGAGTCGTCTCATGGAACGTGAATGGACTGCGTTCGGCCCACGGCAAGGGCTTCTTGCCGTGGTTGTCGGGCGCGAGGGCGCAGGTGGTGGCGCTGCAGGAGGTGCGTGCGCGCGCCGACCAGCTGCCCAACGAGGTCCGCACCCCGCCCCGATGGAAGACGCACTTCTCGTCCGCGGAGCGCCCTGGTTACAGCGGCGTGGGCCTGTTCTCCCGAGATGAACCCGACGCGGTGGAGACCCGTCTGGGCATCCCGGAGATGGACGTGGAGGGCCGGCTCCAGCTCGCCCGCTTCGGCAAGCTCACGGTGGCCAACGTGTACTTCCCCAACGGCAACGGGAAGGACCGGGACCTGAGCCGCATCCCCTTCAAGCTGTCCTTCTACCGACGCCTCTTCGCGGAGCTGGAGAAGCCGCTGCGCGATGGTGGGCGGGTGCTCGTGGTGGGCGACTTCAACACGGCGCATCAAGACATCGACCTGGCGCGTCCCCGGGAGAACCGCGAGACGAGCGGCTTCCGTCCGGAGGAGCGCGAGGAGCTGGACCGGTGGCTCCGGGCGGGCTGGGTCGACAGCTTCCGACACTTCCACAAGGGCGGCGGCCACTACTCGTGGTGGAGCCAGCGCTTCGGGGTGCGGGAGAAGAACATCGGCTGGCGTATCGACTACGTCCTGGCGTCTCCCGGAGCCATGGCCTACGTCAAGCGCGCCGCCATCCACCCCGACGTGTCGGGTTCGGACCACTGCCCGGTGAGCGTGGACCTGGACTCCGCTGTCCGCTGACGATTGCTCGAGGCTCTCTCATGAACGCACTGCTCTCCATCTGGACCTGGGTCGAGATTGGAATCGTCGCGCTGGTCGGTTTCTTCGTTCAGCTCGTCATCGCCATCTTCACGTTGCCGTTCGACAAGACGCGCTATGCCACGGGCCGGTGCTTCCGGATGGTGGGCGTCACCGCGGCGAAGCTGACGCCGTACTGGCGCTTCCGGGTGCACGGCGCGGTGCCGGAGCGGGTGGCCCCCAACACGGTGGTGGTGAGCAACCACGAGTCCAACGCGGACCCGTTCCTCATCTCCCATCTGCCGTGGGAGATGAAGTGGCTGGGCAAGGCCAACCTCTTCAAGATTCCCGTGGTGGGGTGGATGATGAGCCTCGCCGGCGACATCCCCGTGCACCGAGGAGACCGCGAGTCCGCCACGGGCGCCATGGCGCGCTGCAAGGAGTGGATGGAGAAGGGGATGCCGGTGATGATCTTCCCGGAGGGCACGCGCTCGAAGACGGACGAGCTGTTGCCCTTCAAGGACGGCGCGTTCCGGCTGGCCATCGAGCGTCAGGCGGACGTGCTGCCGCTGGCGGTGAGCGGGACGCGCAAGGCGCTGCCGAAGCACTCGTGGCGCTTCTCCACGTCGCGCGGCATGGTGACGGTGGGCACGCCCATCTCCACCAAGGGCATGACGATGGATGACCTGGAGAAGCTCAAGACGCTGGCGCGCGAGCAGATCCTCTCGCTGCGCGCCTCGCTCCAGCCGTTGACCCGGGACGCCGACTCCGCCCCGGATACCGTCAGCGCCGCGTAGCACCCCACGCGGGCTGGGAGGGGACGTCGTTCAGACGTCCTTGTCTTCGCCCTTGTCCTCGTCGTCCTCGTCGATGATGTGACAGCCCGTCTCTTCCTCGAGCGCTTCCTCGATGAAGCCGCGCAGCAGGTCCTTGCCGCCAATCTCGAAGGACAGGCTGACCCGGTCGCCGCCGATGACGCCGTCCTTGTCCACGGTGAGCTTGCCGCCGAGGGCGATGGCGCTGCCGTCCACGCGCGCGCCGTTCTGGATGCGGACCTCCCCACCCATGGAGACGGCGTCGCCCGTCACGCGGGCGCCGGCCTCGACGATGACGCGGCCCCGGATGGCGACGGCGTCGTCGACCCTGGCGCCCTTGCGGATGATGACGTTGCCGTCCACGGCGACCGCGTCCGTCACCTTGTCCCCGGCCTCGATGACCAGGTCCGTGCCCTGCACCGCGCGGCTGCCATCCTTGGACGTGGTGGCGCAGACGACCTTGATGTCGTTGGGCTTCTTCGCCGCGTCATCCGCCGCGAAGGCCGGGAAGGTGAGGGTGGCGGCGAGGGCCAGGGTCGGCAGCAGCGATGAGCGCATGGGCGGGCTCCTGAGACATCCGAGTTGAGAGGCCTACGGACGAGGGCTCGCACTGATTGCATGGGGCGGTTGCTCCAGCCGGTGCGGGCCAGGGCACGCGCCTTGCTGTACGGTGTCCATCTGGCCCTGTCCCGAGGTCCGCACTGGCCGCTCCTTCGACGCAGCACGACGACTCCACCGACCTCACCATCTGGGTCTATGCCTTCGGGTACTTCGCGGCCTATGCCCCCTACAGCGCGCTGACGAAGGCGTTGTCGAGCGGCTCCCTGCCGGGCATGGAGGAGGGCATCGTCGGCTTCACGTTGCTGCCGGTGAGCGCGGCGACGTCGATGGTGGGCATGTTCATCTTCCTCACGCTCAAGCGCTGGTGGCGCTTCGCGGGGCACCGGAAGGTGCTGGGCCTGCGGGTGCCCTCGCCGGGGCCGTGGACCTTCCTGTCCGGGATGTGCTCGGCGGCCATCATCGGCACCACGACGCTGGCGTACACGCTGGAGGGCACCTCCATCGTCTTCATGATGCTGCTGATGCGCGGCGGCGTGCTGGTGCTGGCGCCCGTGGTGGACGTCCTGAGCCGCAGGCGTGTGCGCTGGCCCTCGTGGGTGGCGCTGGGCTTGAGCTTTTCGGCGGTGGTCGTCGCGTCGGGAACGGATGCGCGGGCCACCATGACGGTGGTGGCCATGGTGGACGTGGGCGTGTACCTGCTCAGCTACTTCATCCGGCTGCGCGCCATGAGCCGGCTGGCCAAGTCCGAGGACAAGTCGCTGTCCACGCGCTACTTCGTTGAGGAGCAGATGGTGGCCACGCCCTTCCTCGTGCTCGTGCTCGCCGGGGTGGCGCTCTGGGGTGGCTCCGCCGCGGCGCTGGACATCCGCGAGGGCTTCACCGGCATGTTCGCCCGGGGGCGGCTGTTGGAGGAGGTGCTGGTGGGCCTGCTGTCCCAGGGGACCGGCATCTTCGGCGGGCTCATCCTCCTGGACGCGAGGGAGAATGCCTTCTCCGTGCCGGTGAATCGCGCGTCCAGCGTGCTCTCTGGCGTGGTGGCCACGGTGGGGCTGTCGCTGTTCCTGGGGCTGCCCGGCGTTGGGACGCGCGAATTGCTCGGCGCCGCGCTCGTCATGGTGGCCATGTCGGTGCTCGCGGTGCCCACGGTGCTCGCGGCCCGACGGCGGGAGGCCGCCACGCGGGCGGCGCTCGGGCGCTAGGGGCGGTGCTCGCTACTTCTTGTCCGGCGCGACGTGCAGCGTGAGCACCGGGCACGGCGCGCGGGAGACGATCTTCTGCGCCACGCTGCCCAGCAGGAGTCGGGGGAGTCCCCGGCGGCCGTGGGTGCCCATGATGATGAGGTCGAAGCCCTCCTGCTCCGCGAGCTCGAGGATGGTGGAGGCAGCCTCGCCCACCAGCACCCGGTGCTTCAGCGTCACCTGCGGGGGCTCCATCTGCTGGAGGAGGGTCGCCAGCTCCTTGCGCGCCGTGTCCATGGCGACCTGCTCCAGCGAGAGGGCATTCCAGCCCGGCGCGGCCACCAGCAGGTCCGGCGCGACGTATTGAGGGGGCTCCCAGGCGTGAACCACCTCCACGGAGGCGTTGAAGGGCCTCGCCAGGTGCAGGGCGTAGTCGATGATGGTGCGAGAGCCCTCGCTCAAATCGATGGGAACGAGAATGCGGGACGGTGCGGCCATCGGCGGCTCCTCGGTGGTTGGAAAGGCCCCTGCTAGGGGAATGGGGCCGGAAGACGCTCAGTGGAAGTTCCATGCCAGGGCTTGCCCGCCTGCTCGTACCCGTGCGCGCGCAGAGCTTGCGGGGAGGCGAGCGCGCTCCGCGATTCGTGCGCAGGATGGCCACCTGAACGAAGACGAGGTGCCTCTCTCCCATGCGTCCTCCCATTGACCAGGGCACGGTCCTCATCACCGGAGCGTCCGAGGGCATCGGCCGGGAGCTTGCCCGGCTGCTGTCGCGGCGCGTTCGCACGTTGGTCCTCGTGGACCGAGACGTGGCGCGGCTGAAGCCGTTGCGCGAGGAGCTGCTGTCCCTCTATCCCACCCTGGGCGTGCTGCTCGAGCAGTGCGACGTCTGCGAGTCGCGCGACATCGACGCGCTCGTCGCCTCGCTGGAGTCGCACTTCGTCCGGGTGGATGTGCTGGTGAACACCGCCGCCCTGGGGCGCCAGGGCTTGTACGCCGAAGCGCGCTGGGGAGGGCTCGAGGAGCTGCTGCGCGCGAATGTCTGGGTGCCCGCGCTGCTGACCCACCGGCTGCTCGCCCCCATGCTGGAGCGGGGGAGGGGCGGGGTGCTGAACATCGGCTCGGGCGCAGCCCAGCTCTTCCTGCCCGGCTCGACGATGTTCGCCGCCACGCAGCGCTTCCTCGACGGCTTCACGGAGTCGCTGCGGTTGGAGGTGGAGGGGCGCGGCGTGGTCATCACCCGCGTGGCGCCGGGTCCGCTGGGAGACGCGGGCTCCCAGGCGGTGGGCGCGGGCGTGGCGCCCTTCTTCCAGATTTCGCTGGAGCACTGCGCGCGCGTCGCCCTGGCGGCCTTCGAGCGGGGTGAGGCCCTGGTGTATCCAGGCTGGGGCCACCGGTGGGTGATGCGGTTGTTGCCCCTGCTGCCGCGCATGGTGAAGCGGGGCCTGGGACGGCTGGCGCTGCGAGGCGTGCGGCGGGAGGCCCTGACCGCGCCCGAGGCGCTGCCGGTGGGGCTCGCGTCACCGGTGCTGCTGGCGCGCGAGCCCACTCCGGCATGACGTGACGGACTAGAGGCCGATCTCCGTCAGGCGCGCCTTCACGCGGGTGGCCTTCACGCCGGTGTTGGCCGTGCCGCGGCCGGACGAGTTGCCGCCCAGTCCGATGTGGTGCAGGCCGACCACCTGGTGCGTGGAGGACGAGAACACCGGCGAGCCCGAGGAGCCGCCCAGCGTGTCCGCGTCATAGGACAGGTCCGTGGTGGAGTAGTTCGCGTTCTTCACCACGCCCGGCGAGGACTTCTTCGTCGGGGCGCAGCCGGACGTCGTGTAGTAGTCGCAGTTCTGGTGCACGACGTAGACGCTCGCGTTGGTGGCGGCGTTGGTGGTGGACACCGTCAGCCAGCCGTACACGTTGCCGGGCAGCTGGCCGTTCGTGGCCGAGCAGCGCACCGCCGTCATGTCATCACCGGACCACGTCTTGATGAACGTGGCGCAGTTGTACCAGACGCGATCCGCCGAGGCGACGCCGTCCTCGTAGTTGAAGGACACGCGCGCGCCCACGGCCTGGGACGCGCTGCCGATGCAGTGGTTGTTGGTGATGATGACGTCGGCGGAGACGAGCCACGCCGTGCAGCGGCTGCCCACCGCGGGGATGGACAGGTAGCCCACCGCCCTGGAGCGCGTGCGCTGCGTGCCCGTCAGCGTGGTGGCGCCCACCCAGTTCACCGAGCCGACGATGACCGTGGACTCCTGGGACTGGAGCGGCTCGTTCGCCTCCACATCGGGAACGTCGGGAGCCTGCTCGGTACCGCATGCCGACAGGGCACCCACCAGGAACAACGCACGCATGCTCTTCGCGATCATCGGGGGACTCCTCCACCACGCGCGGGATTGCGCGCCGCGTGGGCCCTGGCACACCCCGTGCCACCGTCATCAACGGGACACGCTCACTCGGGAGTCACTCACTCGCGCGCGCCCAGGTGGTGCGCGCGTGCTCCGGTTTGACGAGAGGCCATGTAAAGGCCCTTCGCGCCCCTCGGGACAAACCTCAGTGATTATCGTGATTTACTTGTTTTTCTGGGAGTGTCGTTTTTGTGGGCAGTCGCGGGGCTCGGTGTCCCGTGCCAGGACAGCGACGGAAAAATCCACGGGCCGCGCTCCGCTCCACGCAGGAGGGGACGCGGCCCGTCGACGACGCGAGGCGGAGGACTGGGGCGCTCAGCCGATGATCATGTCTTCTCGCTCCAGGCTGCCTTCGGCGAAGCGGCGCAGGTTGAAGCGGGTGAAGAGCTCGTCGGACTCACCGGTGACCATCCACTTCGCCATCCGCTCGGCGACGGCGGGGGCCATCATGAAGCCGTGGCCGACGAAGCCGGACATCTGGAGGAGGTTGTCCAGGCCGGGGGTGCGGCCGAGGATGGGGTTGTTGTCCGGCGTCACGTCGTAGCAGCCGGCCCACTGGCGCAGCACCTTGACGTGGCCCACGTGGGGCATCTGCTCCATCAGCGCGCGGGCGAAGCGGGACACGAAGCGCAGGGTGCTGCCCATGTTGAGCCCCGCAGGCTCCTTCGGGTCTCCCATGCCGCCCACGATTTCGCCGCGCATGGACTGGCTGAAGTACAGGCCCGAGTCGAGCACGGACACCAGCGGCCCCAGGAAGGGCTTGAGGGGCTCGGTGCTGAGGATTTCGTGACGGTGCGGCTCGTTGGGGAGCTGCACGTCGACGAGCTTCGCGACCTCCGGGCTCCACGCGCCCGACGCGAGGACGACGGTGTCACAGGCGATGTCACCCCGGTCCGTCTTCACCTTGCGCACCTGGCCGCCGCTGACCTCGAAGCCGGTGACGTCCGTGTACGTCTCCACGCGGACGCCCTTCTTCTTGCAGCCCTGCGCGTAGCCCCACAGGAAGGGCCAGGGGAAGATGACGCCGTCCTCGGGATTGAAGGAGGCCGCCACGCAGCCCTTCATCGTCAGGCCGGGGACGATGTCGCGCGCCGCGTCCGGGGTGACCAGCCGCGTGGGCACACCGTAGCGGTTGTGCAGCGTGACGTTGCGCTCCAGCCGCTTGGCCACCGCGTCCGTCCGGGCCAGGAACAGGTAGCCGCCCTGGCGCAGCCAGACGTTGATGCCCAGATCCCGGGCGAAGCCCTTCATCAGGTCGATGGAGCGCTTGGCCAACTCCACCAGCGCCGGAGTGCCCCACTGCATGCGCACGCCGCCGCCGTTGCGTCCGGACGCGCCCGCGCACAGGTAGCCGCGCTCCAGCACGACGACGTCCGTCTCACCCTCGCGCGCCAGGTTGTACGCGAGCGCGAGCCCCATGATGCCGCCGCCGATGATGACCACCTTGGCCTTGGCGGGCAGGGGCCCCTCGGGCCGCAGCGCGCTGGCGAACGCGTCCACGTCCTGGGGCAGGCCGCCCACGGGAGGTTGGGACTCGTCCACCGGAGCGGAAGCCAAGAGGCGCAGCTCGGTGGGGAACAGGGGAGGGCGCGGCGTGAAGGGCACCACCGCGTCGGGCTTGAGGGCCTTCTCCTTCTCCAGCAGCGCGGCCACCGCCGACAGGCAGCTCTTGCCCTGGCAGATGCCGGTACCAAAGCCGGTGTAGCGCTTCACCGACTCCACATCGCAATAGCCGCGCGAGACAGCGTGCCGCACGTCATCCGCGGTGACGTCCTCGCACGAGCAGATCATCGACTTGCTCATGACAGTCCTCCCACCAGCGTCTGCGCCGCGCGGCGTCCCGCGGCAGCGGCGTCCTTCGCACTGCCTCCACCGGTGAGGTCGCCCGCCGCGAAGATGTCCGGGGCCTCGGTGCGTCCATCCGCGTCCGCCTCCACCCGGAACAGCCCGCGTCCGGCGTCGAACGACACCTTCGCGCCGCCCTGTCGCGCCAGCTCGAAGCTGGGGCTTACGGGCACGGACACCAGCACCGCGTCACAGTGCACCTTGCGCCTGCTGCCATCGCGAGGCGTGAAGCTGAACGCGCTCACGGAGCGCATGCCGTGGGCCTTGGGCTCGGAGCCTTCCACCGCCAGCGCGTGGGCCCCCGAGGGCGGCGGGCCCTTCAGGTCCACCACCGCGGAGAGCTTCACACCGCGCTCTTCCAGGAGCCTGGCCAGGCCGTACAGCTCGTCGCCCCAGCCCACCAGCGCGGCGACCTTGGGCGCCACGTCGTGCCGGCGCAGCAACAGACTGGCCGCGCGCCCCGCGTAGACGCCGGGCAGGTCGTTGTTCTCGAAAGGCACCATGGGCGGGTGGCCGCCGGGCGTCAGCAGGAAGCGCTCCGCGTAGACCTTCAGGAGCCGCGTGCCCGTGGGCTCCCAGACGCCCACCGCGAGGAAGCGCCCCGCCTCGTCGTCATACAGGCCCAGCACGGTGGCGCGCGTGGTGAGGCTTGCCGGCGCGAGCGTGGCCACGTCCGTGATTTCGGGCGCGTCCTGCTCGGGCGCCCCGTGCGCGAGCCGTCCACCCACGTGGTCTTCGCGCTCGAAGAGAAGGAAGGGGACGCCGCGCTCGGTCAGCTCCCGAGCGGCGGCGAGGCCCGCGGCGCCAGCGCCCACCACGGCCACGCGGGTGCGCACCGTGCGCGACTCGGGCGGCGTGGGGGCGGCCTCCTTGGGCAACAGGCCCAGGCCGGCGAGCTGGCGGGCGACCTTGGCCATCACCTGCTCGGCGACGGGCACGCCGGCGAACATCTCGTGGTGGTCCAGGCCCTTGGGAAAGAACCAGTCGATGGTCTCGAACACGTCCACCTTCGCGGAGGGGTACGCGTTCTGCCGCTCCAGCTTCATGCCCTCCCTGGCGGGCGTGCGGCACGTGTAGACGTTGGGCAGGCCATCCACGCGCATCAGGCAGTGCGAGCACGCGGCGGCGAAGCAGTAGGGCCCGCGAGGGCGGTGGTACTTCACGGAGCGGGCAAGCATGGGCTCGCCGGCGGCGACCAGGGAGCACGCCACCGGCTCGCCTTCGATGGCGGGGATGCTCTCGCCCTCGAGGTCCACGGTGATGGCCCTGCCGCGCAACGAGGCGTCTGGGAGGCGTCGCATGGGTGCCGCGCAAAATGGCGTACCCGGACCGGGTGGTCAAAGCCTGTCGAGGCATGACGCACCCCGGTCATGGGGGCCATCCGACAGTCGCGGTGATGGCGCGATGGAACTTCTCTAAGACTGCCGCTGAAACGACACCGGGGACCGTCACGGGCCGTCTGGGCTCGTGGCGATCCCCGGTGGGTGTCTCTCGGGAGAGCGGACGGTGCGCTGTCCGCCTCCTTTGACGCGCCGGGCAATCCCCGGCGGCGGTGCGTTAGACCGGCTGCTCGGTGTGCGGGTGGATGGGCTCCGGCATCCCACTGCCACGCGGCCGGTAGCCGAAGCGGGTGCGGATGACCGCGCCCAGGGCGACCAGGACGACCAGGGTGGAGACGATGGCCCCGAGCACCGGGATGGCGCCCACCACCATCAACACCAACAAGCCCAGCGCCAGCACCACCGCCTGCGTCTTGCGACCGCGCATCACCGGCAGCCGCGTGCCCAGCTCGCTCGCCACCGCCGCGAAGCCGAGCGCCGCGGCCAGCGGGGCCGCCATCCACAGCACCAGCGCGGCGGGGATTCCGATGATGGTGATGGCCAGCACCACCGTGAGGGGAATCATCGCCACGACTCCGAAGAGGCCGGTGAGTCCGCTCTGCACCGGACGGGCGCGAATCTCGTCACCCACCTGCTTCATCCGCGCCGGGAAGAACATCTGTCCCAGGAAGCCCAGTCCGAAGAGCACCGCGAAGGTCAGGATGAAGGTGGCCAGCCCGCCCTCGTTGTTGTTGTCGTCGTCCGAGTCTCGCTCCTCGTGCTCGTGGCGCGGGTTGCGCGACTCCTTGAGGCCTTCCTTGAGCTCGCCGGCGACGATGCGGCCGATGTTCGCGCCGCCGAAGGTGTTGATGCTGCCCTCCACGTCCGCGCCGTCCTCGCGCTCCACGTTGCCGCCGAAGGAGGACACGTCGCCTTCCACCTTGGCGCCGGGCTTGAGGACGACGTTGCCGCCGAAGGCGTGCGCGTCTCCCTCCACGTGGCCGTGGATGACCAGGTTGCCGCCGAAGGCGACCGCGTCGTTCTCCACGTGGCCCTTCACGACGAGGTTGCCGCCGTACACCACCGCGCTCTGGACGTTCTGGGCTTCCTTCACCTCGAGCGACTGTCCGCGCGCCACGACATTGCGGCCACCGGAGCGGCGCGAGCGCTTCAGCTCGTCCCGCGTGCGGTGGATCTGCTCGCGGATCTGATCCCGCACCTCTTCCATCCCCTCCGCGTCGGAGCCGATGCCCTCCTCGGAGTGTCCCGACTCCGTGTCCGTCTCCTGAGCCAGGGGCGCCGGGGGCGCTGGAGGAGCCGCGGGCGTCGCCGCCACGGCGGGCGCGGGAGGAGCGGCGGGGGCGGGCGGAGCGGCGGGGGCAGGCAGCGCGTGGCCCTGCGCGGCGGCCTCCTTCTCATGCGGCGTCATGGGCCGCAGGGTGATGATGGAGCCGTCCTGCTCCATGCGCAGCGAGTAGGCGCGAGAGACGGTGCGCAGCGCCTGGTCAGCGGTGACGTTGCGCAGGTGCACCTCGGCCGGGACATCCAGGTCGCCGGTGACGACCAGGTTGAGGCCGCCCTTGTCGGCGATGGTCTTCAGCGCGTCGCGCAGGCTGCCGCGGAAGCTGACGTCGATGCTCCTGGCGGCCGGCGCGGACGCCGCGCTGGGGGCCGGGGCGGACTCGGCGAGCGCGAGGGGGGCGCCCATGAGCAACGCGGGGAGAAGGAATCGAGGGGAGATCTTCATGGGTCGCTCAGGCTTCCGAGGGGGTGGGGGCGCTGCCTGCGAGCCGCTTGAGGCCTGCCAGGGACGTGAGGAGGAGGAAGGCGAGGATGGCCGCCACGGCCAGACCCTCGGTGGACCACAGCGCGCGGGCGCCACTCAGCACGCCCTCGGCGAACAGCCGTCCCTCCACGAGGAAGGACGCGACGCCCGTTCCCAGCCGACCGAGCGCCTGGTCGCTCATCACCAGGTAACCCAGCCCACCGAGCAGCGAGGTCATGAGGATGGCGAGCCCGGACCACACCTCGCGACGCTGCGGCACGGGCTCGGCCGCGACCCTCGCCATGACGCTGGCGACCAGGGTGGGTGGCGGAAGGGGGTCCGCCAGTCGGTACAGGTCCTGCTCCATCAGCCGGTGTTCTTCGAGGACGGCGGAGCACGCTTCACAGTCGGCGGCGTGGTCCAGCGCGGGGCCTTCTCCTTCTTCCAGCTCCGCGAAGAGGACCTCGAGGTCGGGACAAAGGTGCGCGCTCATCGGGTGGCCTCCTCGGTGGTCATCTTCTTGCGCAGCTTCTCTCGGGCCCTGAAGAGGCGGGCCATGATGGTGCCAGGGGCGCACCCGAGGATCTGCGCGATCTCCTTCGTCGTGCGCTTCTGGACGTAGTAGAGCGCGAGGACTTCACGGTCGTCGACGGAGAGGGTGGCCATGGCGTCCTCGAGCGACTGACGCTCCTCGCGGGCGATGGCGCCTTCCTCCTGCGACGCCTCGCCGCTGGGGAGGACCTCCTTCATGGGCTCCAGCTCCTCGGTGCGCACCTTGGTGCGGCGCCGGAGCAGGTCCAGGCAGAGGTTGCGGGTGATGGCCAGCACCCACAAATCGAAGGGGCGCGCGTCGTCGTACCGGTGAAGGTTCTGGTACGCGCGCAGCAAGGCCTCCTGGGACACCTCGGCGGCCTCCGCCTCGCTCTGCAGGAGCCGGAGGGCCAGGCCGTACACCTGGCGCTGGACGCTGCGCACCAGGGACTCGAAGGCGGACGGATCTCCCCGGCGGGCCGCCTGCACGTCGGCCTTCCAGGGGAGCGGGACGGCGTCGTCAGCCATCAGCATCCCAATGGCGTGGGCGAGCGTCCCGGGGGCGTCGTCGAGGGCAAGAGCGTTCACGTCCTGGTCTACGACGTGCGCGCTCCCCCATTGCGTTCAAACGGTTCATCCCCGTTGAAGTCTTATTTCTTTCGTGATTTCGGGCGCTTGGCCGCCGTCTCGGCGCGCGCGATTTCCTTGTTCGCCTTGCGCTGGCGGGCCTTCTCGCGGAATCCGAGCGGGGCAGGGGGCGCTTCCTTGGGGGCCTTCGGGGCGTTTGCCTGGTCGGCGAGCGACCGGCCCCTGGAGGGGGACGCCGAGACGTCATCCTCGCTCGAAGCGGACCGGCTCCGGGCGGGTGCCGCCGCCCATTCAGACGGGGAGCGACGGGTCGAGGGCCCTTCATCGCGAGATGACCCACGGCGGGCGGGAGCCTCGCTCCGGGAAGAGGAGGCGCGGCGGGTCGACGAAGGCTCGTCCTCGCGAGCGGCCCCGGCTCCACGGCGGGCGGGAGCCTCGCTCCGGGAGGAGGAGGCTCGGCGGGTGGACGAAGGCTCGTCCTCGCGAGCGGCCCCGGCTCCACGGCGGGCGGGAGCCTCGCTCCGGGAGGAGGACGCACGGCGGCTGGAGGGGAACTCCGTCCGCGGGGAGCGGGCTCGCTCCTCGTCACGGGTCTGCGGGCGGCGTGAAGACGTGGCGCCAGGACGCTCCGAGCCTCGCTCACCGTCGCGGACGGGAGGACCGCGGCGGCTGGACGGCGCGCCCTCGGCTTGACTCTCCTCGATGATGCGCGCGGTGCGCTCGCGCTGGGCGCGAATGTCGTCGGCGGTCTCTTCAGTGTACGCGAAGTGGAACAGGCGCTTGACGACGAGGGTGGCGTACGCGCCCGGCGGCAGGGTGAAGGCGACGTTGACCTTGATGTCCCCGCGGTTGATCTCATCCGGCTGGGTGCGGCCGACGACGAGCTTGTGCGGGAAGGAGAGCAGGGGCCGCTCCTCGTGCTTGAAGTAGAGCAGGCGCTCGGCGTCGGGGATGCGCAGGTCCGCCAGCGTCAGCTTCTCCCGGCTCAGCACCCAGTGGACGGCCTCTTCCACCTTGGGGTCCTTGAAGGTGGTGTCGGGGGCGAGCAGGGGGAAGGTGGCCTCGCGCAGCACGCGCAGCGTGTTCGCGTCCGCGTCGCGGTGGAACAGCAGCGTGCCGGCCTGGTAGCGCATGGGGAACAGCGACTCGCGCGGCAGCATCAACTGGAGGTAGCGCCGCACGCCCTCGTTCCAGAGGAAGCTCTGGAAGGTGAAGAGCTGCATCGCCCGGTAGTCCGAGTCGATCTGCAGGAAGGCCTTCATGAAGTCCTTGGGGTGGTCCCTCAAGGAGCGCAGCACGCGGTGGTACTTCCGGGTGCCCTCGAAGGGGACGCGCGCGTCCCACTGGCCCCAATTGTCGCGCCAGAAGGCCTTCACCTTGGCGTCCTCGGTGAAATCCAGCTCCGAGGGCTTGGCCAGGAAGTTGTGCAGCGCGGCCTCGAAGTCGCCCCGGATGAGGTCCTTGGCGATGAAGCCCTGGCCGTGCTTGAGCGAGCCGAAGCGCTGGCTGTCGAAGTAGTTGACCACGCCCAGGCGGTTGACCTCGGCGGCGGCCGAGTTGAGGGGGCCCACGGACTCCGGGCCCAGCGCTCGCACCGTCACGGAGAAGCGGTTGGAGGTGATGTTGGCCGAGGACAGGGCCTTGTTCGTGCGGCCCAGGAACTTCAGGCGCAGGTCGGGCTCCTGCATGTCCACGTCGGCGCCGTCCACCGCGATGATCTGCTCGGTGCGCCCCTGCTTGTCCTTCAGACCGCAATAGCTGATGGCGCCCGGCTTCAGGCCGAACGCGTCCCGCAGGCGGGTGACGGCGTCGAACGTGGACAGCTTCTGCTTGTCCATCAGGTAGACGCGGAAACGCCCTCCATCGACTTCATCGAAGCGGTATGATTCCTTGACGCTGAAGTCTTCGGGCTTCTGTTTGATTCTCACGGGCCCCCCTTACCAGTGTGGGACCCAGGAGAGAAGCGGGGCGGAGGGGCGGCTGGGGGGTGGACTCCCCCGGGTGACGCGCCGTCCCAGGAACTGGACGCTGACCAGCCGTGCAGCCCTTCGGAGGCCCTTCGGGTCGGACAGCCGCACCAGACGTTCCCTGTGAGGGAGAGGCTCTGGTAGTGTCCGCGCCGGTGAGGATTCGCGCGTGAGCCAGGTTCCCGCCCCATTCGCTCCGAAATCCGGGCAGCTTCGCGGCCCCCGGCTGACCGGGCGCTTCGCGGACGGCACTCTGGGGGAATTTCCCCTGGGGCCGCTGACGTCGCTCGGCCGCCATCCGTCCAACACGTTGCGCCTGGTCGACCGGGAGGTCTCCAAGGAGCACGCGACGATTGAGCGGCAGGGCAAGGACTTCGTCCTGAAGGACCTGGGGTCCTCGAACGGGACGTTCGTCAACGGCAAGCGGGTGAAGGAGCTGCGGCTGAAGGACGGGGACGAGATAGCCCTGGGCTCCTCTCGCCTCATCTTCCACAGCGGCGAGCCGGCGGTGAACCACACCGCGCCCACCGCGCCGGGCGTGACGGTGGTGGCCCAGTCGGTGTCCATGCCCGCCTTCCTGGCGCAGATGGACCAGGTGCCGCAGAACTTCCGTCCGGTGGAGCTGATGACGGACGTGGAGGCGCTGCGCCGCGACTACGAGAAGCTGCGCATCGCCCACGAGTTCCACCGGCAGGTGGGCCTGCAGGGCAGCCAGACGGCCCTGTTCGAGCAGATCCTCAAGGTCGCCTTCCAGCTCCTCGCGGCGGACCACGGCGTCATCCTGAAGGTCGCCGGGGACGGGGAGTTCATCCCGGCGGCGGTGCACCACCGCACGGGCAAGCCCGTCAACGTGATGCTCTCCGACACCGTGTTGAAGCGGGTGGTGGAGACGGGCAAGGCCGTGCTGACGGCGGACGCCATCATCGACGAGCGCTTCTCCGCGGCGGAGAGCATTGTCGCGCAGGGCATCCGTTCAGCCATGGCGGTGCCGCTGATGGTGAACACGAAGATCCAGGCGGTGCTCTTCCTGGACAGCCGGCAGCAGATCAACGCCTTCTCGGAGAAGGACCTGAACATCCTCTCCGGCATCGCCTCGCAGGCGAGCATCGCGCTGGAGAACTCGGCGCTGGGCGAGCAGATCCGCGCGGAGGCGGTGACGCGCGCGGAGCTCAGTCGCTTCCTGTCCAAGGCGGTGGCGGACGCGGTGATCTCCGGCGAGACGGAGGACTTGAGGCAGAGCCGGCTGGCGGAAGTCAGCTGCCTGTTCGCGGACATCCGGGGCTTCACCACCATCTCCGAGAACGAGTCGCCCCAGGAAGTGGTGTCGATGCTGAACAGTTTCTTCTCGGCGATGGCGGACGTGGTGTTCCGCTACGAGGGGAACCTGGACAAGTTCATTGGCGACTGCGTCATGGCGGTGTGGGGTCCGCCGCTCTCGCATCCGGACGATGCGGCGCGTGCGCTGCGGGCGGCGCTGGAGATGCAGGACGCGGTGGAGGAGATCAACCGTCAGCGCGTCGCGATGGGGAAGGCGCCCATCGAGGTGGGCATCGGCATCAACACCGGTCAGGCCGTCGTGGGCTACATGGGCAGCGCGGAGCGGCATGAGTTCACTGCCATCGGGGACACGGTGAACACGGCTTCTCGACTGTGCGGCATGGCGAAGAGTGGCGAGGTGCTCGCGTCGGAGTCGACGGTCCGCAAGTCCGGGCCTGGCTTCGACGTGGAGGAGCTGAAGGCGCTGCAGGTGAAGGGCAAGGAGAAGGCCGTTCCCACGTATCGTGTCCACGGCGTGGAACACACGACCGCTGCTTCCCCGCGCCGCGCATGACGACGACCCAGGAGTGTCCCAACTGCGGGATCCAGCACGATACCCGGGTCTATGTCAGTGGACAGAAGGTGGCGTGCCGCTGCGGCATCCGCTTCGAGGTGCGGCGTCAGGACGCGAGCGGCGCTCGCGCGACGTCCCACATCACCGTTGCCCCGCACCGCGCGCAGGGGGCTCCGGAAAACACCCGCGACACCGTGGTGCCGGGGCTTGGCCCCGACGAGCGCGCCCCCCGGAGCACGACGAGCTATGCGAACGGCGGCGCCCTCCGGGACGCCTCGCTGCTGGAGGAGCGCGAGCCCCCGCGTGACGAGCCCGGCTCGGTCCATGGGCGCGTGACGCTGGTGGGCGGAACGGCGGCGAGCAGGGGCCCGCTGGCGAGTGGCATCGAGGTGCTGGGCGTGAATGCCGGCGCGGCGCCCTCGTCGAGCACGGGTGCTTCTCCGAGCGACATGGCGCTTCCCGGGGTCCCGCTTCCGGGCGCGGACGTGGTCCCTCCCCTCAATGCCAGCATCGGGCCGAGCGGTGTGGCCATGCCGTCCGCCACACCCGGCCTGGAGGTTCCCGTGGGTGCGACGGTGGTTCGCTCGTCGACGCCGACGGGCCGTGGCAACGCGGACTCCGACTTGAACGTCCACGAGGTGGACACCTTCGTGGCGGCGTCGCGGGTGGCGCTGCCGGGGTTCGAGCTGCTGGAGTTGCTCGGCCGCGGCGGCATGGGCGAGGTGTGGCTCGCGCGGCAGACGTCGCTGGGTCGCACGGTGGCGGTGAAGCTGTTGCCGCCGAAGCTGGCGAAGGACCCGGAGTTCGTGGCGCGGTTCGAGAAGGAGGCCACCGCGCTGGCCGCCCTCAACCACCCGAACATCGTGCAGATCATCGACCGGGGCGTCGCGGGCGAGCACTACTACTTCGTCATGGAGTTCGTGGAGGGGCGCTCGCTGAGAGAGGCCATCTCCGCTGGCGCGCTGTCGCCGCAGCAGAGCCTGAGGCTGATGCTCCAGGTGGCGCGCGCCGTCGAGTGCGCGCACGACAAGGACATCATCCACCGCGACCTCAAGCCGGAGAACATCCTGCTGGACGGGCGGGGCAACGTGAAGGTGGCGGACTTCGGGCTGGCGGGCATCCGTCAGTCGGAGTCCCGGTTGCAGCTCACCGCGACGGCGGTGGCCATGGGCACGCTGAACTACATGGCCCCGGAGCAGCGGCGCGACGCGAAGAACGTGGACGGTCGCGCCGACCTGTTCTCGCTGGGCGTGGTCCTCTACGAACTGCTCACCGGGGACGTGCCCCTGGGGCGCTTCAAGCTGCCGTCCCAGCGCGTGGCGGGGTTGGATTCGCGCGTGGATCTGGTGGTGGAGCGCCTGCTGGAGACGGACCCGGAAGCCCGCTACGAAAAGGCGGGGGAGTTGTGCGCGGCGCTGGAGACGATGATCTCCACCTCATCCGCGCCGGGCCTGATGACGGGCATCCAGCCGGCACGCCAACTGGCGACCGCGCGCGCCCCGACGACGAGCCAGATTACCCGTCGCCTGCGCATGGGCTGGCGCCAGGTGCGCAGCGGGCTGTCCATCGTGGGCGGGCTCGCGGTGATTGGCCTGGCGGCACGGGTGTTCATGGACGCGTCGGGCCAGAATGGTTCCGAGCGGACCTCCTCCGAGCAGGGCAGGAAGGTGCGCACGCCCACCCGGCCGTTTCCGCCGAACACGTACGGCGAGGCCTTCACCTCGTCGAGCGTGGCGTTGGCCCAGAAGCCCGGCGGGGAGACCCGGTTCGGCGTCACCTTCGAGGGCCAGGGCACCGAGGAGCTCAACCTCCACAGCGGGCGGTGGGTGATTGAGGACGGTGAGCTCAGGGCGTGGCAGGGCGGCCTGGATGCGTCGGGACGGCGGCTGGTGCCGCGCGCGTACGTGGCGCACCGGTACTTCGCGGCCGACGACTTCGACGCCCAGGTGTTGATGGACGTCAAGCCGCTCGGGGACGAGTACCCCGAGGAGCCGGACGCCCAGCACTACGGCGAGCTGTCCTTCCGCATCAAGGACCTCCAGGTGTCGGCCTTCGCCATTCCGGGCGTGGGGATGCGCCTGGCGTGGCGCTACTTCACCGAGGATGGCCACGAGGTGGTGGGCAACAGCGCGCAGGACACGGACGGGCTCGTCGAGGACGAGATGCCGCTGCCCTCGACAGGACCCTACTTCGTGCGGCTGAAGCTGAGCCCGAAGGCGGAAGGCGTCGTGCTCGCGGAGGGCTTTCTCGGCAAGCAGCGCTTCGCCCGGAAGCTGCTTCCGGGCCTGAAGAACCGCGTCGGCAAGGTGGCGGTGGGGTGCCGCAACCTGGCCTGCACCTTCGACGACCTGTCGGTGAAGGGACAGTTGAAGGAGCGTCCTCCCCGCCAGGCGGTCGCGGGCCAGGAGCAGTAGTTCCTCCAGAGCCGGCTCCGCCCCGCGCGCCGGTCTCCTGTTTCCGACACTCCACTCACATCGCGCCTCGCCTCGGGCCCTTGCGGAGCGGGCAAGTGTTCTCCTGCCGAGGGCTGTCCTCGGGGAGACGGGTTCTCGCCCTGGACGACCTTGCGCGGGCTTCGCGGGCGTCCCATTTTCTTCCGGTGTTCGGGGCCCTGGGGGCTCCGGTCGAGCTGCCGGGGGACGGGATGGAATTCTGGCGCGTCGTGTTGGCGCCCATCTATGCGGCGTTCCTGGCGGCGCTCGTCGTCGCGGCGTTCACGTTTGGACGGCGAGGCGCGCGAGCCCGCATCCCGCGACTTCCGCTGGTCTGGTTCGGAATGCTGGCCCTGGGCGCGCTCGCGCTGGTGTTGCGCCTGGGGGAAGGCGGTGGGCCGACGCTCCTGTCGGACGAGGCTGTTGGCAAGTCCCTGGCGCTCGCGCTGCTGGTGGTGGCGGCCCTCCTGGCAGTGCGTGGCACGCGGGTGCGCTCGGGCGCGGACCTGCTGCGCGGCACGGTGCCCCAATCGCTGGATGAGGCCGTGGCGACGCTGCGCTCCGGTGAGGCGTCGCGCTGGGGCGTCTACCAGGGCACGCTCGATGCCGAGGAGGTGCTCACGTCACCGGGCGGCGTTCCCTGCGCCTTCTTCGAAGCCGAACTGCGCGAGGTGGCGGCGGACGGTCGGAAGGGCGCGCTCCTGTCGCGAGAGCGGGCCTATTCGCCCGCGCTGACGTTGCGAGGCGCACAGGTCCGAGCGCGCGTGAGGTTCTCTCCCGCGTCGCTGATGGCGCCGATGCGGCCTCGTCGCTGTCGGACGCTGTCGGTGATGCCGCCCTCGTCCTGGTACGAAGAGGTGCCCGTGAGTCCTGAGGGGCGCGGGCTGTCGGGCGCGAGCGAGGCCGACGATGAGGCTCGGGCACTGTCCTGGGAGCGCGTGGGGAGCGCGGGCGACACCTGCTTCGTGGTGGGCGAGCTGCGGCGCGGCGCTCGCGAGGGCACCTACGAGCTGAGGGGCCGGCGGGGCGGGGCGGCGATGGTGGTGCTGGGCTCGGACGCCGACGTCACGAGGGGCACCCTGTCGCGCCTGGCCTGGAGGCACTTCGCGGCGGCCGGAGCGATGTCCATGGCCGCCGCGTTCATGCTGTCGCGCTCGATGTGAGCCGCGCTACGGCGTGGACGGACCCCACGCCGTGGAGAACACGAGCTGCTCCTGGCTGTCGGCGAGCCTCACGGTGAAGGTCCGCTCGATTCCGCCCAGCCCCCGAGGCGTGCTCTTCGCCAGCTCCGCCAGCACCGCGCCGGCCGTGCGCAGGTGGAAGCCCGTGTTCCACAAGCCCTCCAGGTCGCCGTGCACCGTGCGCAGCTCCTCGCCGCTGCGGCGCTCCTCGATGGAGCGGCGGAGGCGCACCAGGCCGTCCACGAAGCGGCGGCACTTGGCCAGCGTGTTGCGGTTCTTGTCCGTGACTTCGGCGAAGCTGAAGTTGCCACCGGGCGGCTGCCACGTCTTCTCGCGCAGGAGCAGGCCCGAGGCGAGCTGCTTCACCGTGGAGTCCCGCTCGATGAACCACGCGGCGATTTGCGCGGCGCGGGTGGGGGAGAGGTCTCCGGACAGGAAGCTGCCCTTGTTCATCACCTCGGTGAGGTACGACTCCCAGATGGGCGCGTAGACGAGCTTACGGAACTCCGAGGACACGCGGGCCGTCTGCTCGCTCCACGGCATGGCGCGGGCGAGGGCGCGTGAGAACAGCTTGAGGTCGAACGTCTGGAGCCGGGGCACCAGCTCGCGCAGCATGTCGTCGGACACCTTCAGCTCGACTTGCGTCTGCACGTCCGTCTTGCCCAGGTGGGCCTCGAGCTTCGCCGTGACGCTGGCCGCATCATTGGCGTCCAGCACTCCCCAGACGACGGCGTCGTCCACCGCCTGCTGCAGCTCCTGCTTCGTCAGCTTCTTCTTCTGCCCCCACAGGAGCATGTGCAGGCCGTAACGGAAGTCCGACGCGGCCGGGGCCTGGGCGAAGGACTCCATGTCCGCCCGGAAGTCCACCGCCCAGCGGTTGCGGTGGCCCATCAGCGCGTCCTCGTACGTGCGCTGTCCCAGGAACGCCTGCCGCCGCGCGCCCTGCGTGTTCTCCTGCGACACCCAGGTCTGCTTGAGCGAGCCGCGCGCCTTGAACACCTCGAAGGTGCCCAGGCTCAGCGAGAAGCCCACGGTCTGCTGGAGCGTGAAGGACGCGGTGTTGAGGTAGTTCTTCAGGGTGAACCTGCCCGCGTTCTTCGGCGCGCGCAGCCACGACATCAGGTCCACCAGGTTGCCGAGCACCAGCTGGCCGTGGAAGTTCAGCGCGGTGGCCTCGTCCAGCTCGACTTCGAGCAGCGTGGAGGACTCGGAGATGCGCAGGTATTCGTACTGGAAGGCGGCGCCGATTCGCGCCTTCACCACCTTCTCCAGCGCGCCCTCCACCTTCTGCTTCAGCTCCTCCCACTCCTGCTTCAGGTGGTCCAGGTTGACGAGCTCGGGGTCCAACCCCAGCCGCTCCAGCACGGTGCGCAGCAGCGCCAGGTCCTCCGAGGAGGCCACCTTCTGGAGGGCCTTGTCGATGAGCTCCTCGACCTTGGCCTCGGCCTGTCCCGCGAGCGCGGACAGCACTTCCTTGAGCCGGGCCTGCACGGCCTCGGGGTCCGCGAAGGCCACCTGGATGCCCAGGCCCGCGCCCTGCGTGGCCTCGTGGGACTTCGCCTTGCGCACCGCGAGCTGAAGGCGGCCCGGGCTCGGACGGGAGAAGCTGAGCTGGTAGTCGTCGGTGAGCGAGACGCGCGCGCGCACCAGCGCGACGATGGACGTCTTCAGCTCGATGAGCTCGCTGTTCCGGACGAAGGACAGGTCTCCCAGGTTGGTGGTGAAGAGGTCCGCCCAGCCCAGGTCCAGCCCCGTCTCCAGCATGCCGCGCACCCGCCACGACAGCGCGTCACCCGTCCCCAGCTTCGTCAGGTCCGTCGAATTCACCAGCAGGCGCGGCGAGGCCAGGTCTTCCTTCGCGGCCTCGCGCATGTTGCGCGCCAGCGGATGCGCGCGGTAGTCGCTGAGCGTGGCGGACAGCTCCGTCTTCCCATTGGCGGAGACGAAGGAGTAGCGGCCGGATGCCCCCGCCTTCACGAGGCCGGTGGCCTGATAACGCATCCACCCCTTGTCGCCGCCCAGGAGGAGCTGCGGACGCGGCGAGTCCGAGGGCGGGGCGTTCGCCGCTGCCGCCTCACCGACGATGCCGTTCTCGTCCACGTCGCCGGAGGAGTTGAAGTTGCGGACGGTGGCCTCGGCGCTGGCCTCGAAGGAGAGCGCGAAGTCCCCCAGGTTCAGCTTCGGCGGGAGGATGCCCTCGCGCGTGAGGCCCTCCTGCGCCAGCGTCACCCGGATGTCCTGGTCCTGGAGCTTCACGTCTGGAATCTTCTCGGCCAGCTCCGCCGGCAGGTTCGCCAGCGTCTCAATCACCTTCATGTGAAGCCCCCTCGACCTGCATGGAAGTGCCGTCCCAGCATGCTCCAGGTTATCCCGGGAGGCACGTGCTGTCGGCTTCGAGGTGGAGTCCAGGGCTGGCCCGGCTGGCTGCCTGGGCGCGAGGGGGGGAGCCCGCGGGGAGGAAGGTCACACCTCGTCGCCGAGGCCGTATTCCTTGAGCTTCCGGGCCAGGGTGTTGCGGCCAATCTCCAGCACCTTCGCCGCGGCCGTGCGGTTGCCCTTCACCGAGTCCAGGACGCGCAGGATGTGGAGGCGCTCCACCTCCGCGAGCGGCAGCAGTCCGGCCTCGGCCGATGAGGGGGTGGTCGTCGCGCGAGCGGGGTCCGCCATCGACTGGGGCGCCGTGCTGGCGGGGGGCAACCGGTCCATGTCGGGCAGGGGGAGGTGCTCCTCGAGGATTTCGCCCTCGCACAGCACCACCGCGCTCTCGATGCAGTTCTCCAGCTCGCGCACGTTGCCGGGCCAGCGGTAGCGCTTGAGTCGCTCCAGCGCGAGCGGGCTGAGTCGGGGCGGAGGCAACCGGTGACGTCGCGCCACGGCGGCGACGAAGTGCCGGGCCAGTCGCTCGATGTCCTCCGCGCCGCGCTCGCGCAGCGGAGGCAGGACGACCTCGACGACCTTGATGCGGTAGTAGAGGTCCTCGCGGAAGCGCCCCTCCGCCACCATGCGCGCGAGGTCCCGGTGCGTGGCCGCGACGATGCGCACGTCGACCTTGATGGCCTGGGTGCCGCCCACGCGCTCGAACTCGCGGTCCTGGATGACGCGCAGGAGCTTGCCCTGCACGGGGAGGGGCAATTCGCCAATCTCGTCGATGAACACCGTGCCGTTGTCCGCCGCCTCGAACTTGCCGGGCATGCGGTGGTCCGCGCCTGTGTAGGCGCCACGCTCGTGGCCGAACAGCTCGTTCTCGATGAGCGTCGCGGGCAGCGCGGCGCAGTCCACCTTGACGAAGGGCTTGTCGCGGCGCGGCCCGTTGACGTGGACAGCGCGCGCGAAGAGTTCCTTGCCACTGCCGCTCTCCCCGCGCAGCAACACTGTGGCGTCGGTGGGCGCGGCCTTGCGCACCAGCCGGTAGATGGCCTGGAGCTGCGGGGACTCGCCGATGATGCGGTTGAAGAAGTAGCCCACCGGGGCGTGCGGCTGGTCTTTCGCGCGCTGGAGCTCCTGGTACAGGCTGGTGCTCTGCAGGGCGGTGCTCACCTGCGAGGCAATCGCGTCGAGCCGCTCGGTGTCCTCCGGGGTGAAGCGATCTCCCCCGCGACGGTTGAGCACCTGGAGCACGCCGTACAGCGCGCCGTCCGCGTCGCGCAGGGGCACCGCCAGCAGACTGGTGGTGCGGTAGCCCGTCATCCGGTCGATGTCCGCGAAGAAGCGCTGCTCTCCGCGCGGGTCCGGGACGTTGATGGAATGGCCCTCCTGGGCCACGGTGCCCGCGACGCCCTGGCCCAGCTTCACGCGAATCTGCGACACCTCCGGCAGGTGCGCGGCGCGGCTGAACAGCTCCCGGCGCGCGGGGTCCAACAGCCACAAGGTTCCCCGGTCCGCCTGCATGGTGGCGGCGATGCGGTCCATCAACGTCTGGAGGAATGCATCCAGGTCCACCTCTCTGCCGACGAGCGCTCCGAAGGGGAGGAGGACCTGGGTGATGTCCGCGGCAGGGGGCATGGTGGGCAGTGGCGGGAGGATGAAGGCCGACGCGTCACCATAGCATTCGAGTGGCATCGTTCCGCCCGCCTCTCAGGCCGCGCGGCCCAGGATCAGTCGCTGCCCCTCGCGGGCCGGCTCGCACACGGGGAAGAGGGTGCGCGCCTGCTCGGCCATGTCCTCCAGCGTCTCGTCGGTGTGCGCCGGGTCATGGTGGAACAGGCACAGCCGCCGCGCGCCCACCGTCTTCGCCACGTCCGCCGCGTCCATCATCGTCGAGTGGCCCCAGCCCTTCTTCGGGATGCCCTTGCGGCCGTCGTACTCCTCGGGCGTGTACTGCGCGTCCAGGCACAACACGTCCGCGCCCTCGAACAGCCGCGCCACCTCCGGCGTCAGGTCCTCGCGGCACAGCTCCACGTCCGTGGCGTAGATGAACGAGTGCCCATCCGCCTCCACCCGGTACGCCAGGCATCCCTGCGGGTGCGGCACGTCGATGGGCGTCACCTTGAAGGGCCCCACCTCCACCGTCTTGCCGTGCAGCGCGGACAGGAAGTCCATCCGCGAGCGCATGATGCTCAGCGGCACCGGGAAGTGCGGCGGCTGCATCTGCGCCGCCAGCTCCGACTGGAGCGCCTGCGCGCCATTCGCGCCGGGGCCGTACATCGTCAGCTCCGTCGTGGGCAGGTACGCGGGCGTGAAGAAGGGGAAGCCCTGCACGTGGTCCCAGTGCAGGTGCGAGAAGAACATCGCGACCTTGTGCGGCGGGCCCTCGCGCATCATCACCTCACCCAACGCCCGGATGCCCGTGCCCGCGTCGAGGATCAACCGGTGGCCCTGGCTCGTCACCTCCACGCACGCCGTGTTGCCGCCAATGCGCGAACCCGAGACAGCGATGCTCCCCCGAACGCCGTAGAACCGGATATCCATGACGACCTCCTCATTCAATGGAGGGCCTCCGTGAGGACGCCCTGATGCCCCGTGCTTGAGCACGTGGGATGCCATGTCCAAGTGGCTGGAATTATTGACGAGAGGTCTGACGTTGCGGGGCACCGCACCATTCTGGAGCGCCCCTGGATGGTGCGGCCGTACCATTCCGGGGCATCAAGAATTACGGGGAGTTCCGATTGATGGCCGGGCTGCTGGGGGCCCTGGCGTCCATCGCCCGCGTGGGAGATCCGGTATAGGACGGAGCCATGGCGTTGATTGCGTTCTGCACCATCAAGGGTGGCGTGGGGAAGACGACGCTCTGCGCGCACGTGGCCTCCGCGCTGGCGGACATGGGCAAGCGCGTGCTGCTGTTGGACCTGGATCCCCAGGCGCACGCGTCGCTTGTGCTGGGGCTGGAGAGTCGCGAGGGGCCGTGTGTCGGGGAGGCCCTGGGCGCGCGGCCCAAGTACCGGTTGGACCAGGTGGTGGTGGCGTCACCGAAGCGGCCCACGCTCTTCATCGCGCCGGCGGCGCCTCGCATGGCGGCGATGGAGCGCGAGCTGTTCCAATGGGGACACCGGCTGCAGGCGATTCCGCGCGCATTGAAGACGCTGAGCTGGACGCCGGACGTCATCCTCGCGGACACGCCGCCGAGCATCGGCGCGTACACGGAGGCGGTGCTGGGCTTCTCCGACCTCGTCGTGGCGCCGGTGCCCACGGGGGCCTTCGCGCTCCAGGGCCTGGGCGAAATCGAAGCGGCGTGGCGCGACGTGCGTGAGCAGCAGAGCGGCGAGCTGGTGGCGGTGGTGAACCTGTGGGACCGGCGCACCACGGCGACCAACGAGGCGATGGAAGAGGCGCTGAAGGACTCGACGGTGCCGGTGCTGCGCGCGCGGATTCCGCGCTCGGAGTCCATCAATCAAGCGGGGCTGGGCTACGAGGTGGTGTTCGACACGAGCCCCGCGGCGCCGGGTGTCGAGGAGCTGCGGGCCCTGGCGCAGGAGCTGGCGAAGCGCGTGGGCCTGCGCTGACTTACGGCGTGGGCACCCGCCCCGGGAGCACGGGACGGGTGCCTTCGCGCGAATCACTCAGAGGTGGTAGTGGCCGGCGGCCTCGGGCTGGTAGGGCACGGCGACGATGCGCAGTCGCTTGGTGCGCCCGCTCGGCAGCGGCCAGGCAATGGACTGCCCCACGGACAGGCCGATGAGGGCGCTGCCGATGGGGGCCAGCACGGAGATGCGACCCTCGTCGCTCTTCGCGTCCCTCGGGTAGACGAGCGTGACCTGCCGCTGCTCGCCGGTCTGCTCATCCTCGAACAGCACGGTGCTGTTCATCGTCACGACGCTGGGAGGAACCGTCTCCGAGGACACCACCTGGGCCCGGGACAGCTCCGAATCAAGCATCTCCACGAGCTCGGCCGTACGGCCCCCTCCATGGTGGTCGATGACCTGGCGCAGACGCTCCAGGTCGGTCTCAGTCACGATGAGGGACTGCTCGCTGGTCATGTCGATGGCTCCCGTGAAAAGTAAAGAATGAGGATAGGGTCAACACCGCGCCAACGGCTGGGCGAAATATCTATTCCCGGCGAGCCCGGAGAGCCATGCGGGGCCTCAGCCGCCGTCGTCCGGGAGCTTCAGCACCCACCACTCGATTCCCTGGGCACCGTCGTCCGCGAGGAAGAAGACCTGGGGCCCCGCGCGCGTGAAGAAGTAGGGGAGCGCGCCGAGCTGTCCGGGTACCAGCTCCTGACGTAACCGCGTCCCGGACTCCATGCCGTGGGTCTCCCAGAGCTCGGCGCCATTGACGCCGTCGTCCGCATGGAAGAGGGCCGTCGTGCCCACGCCTGTCATCCAGCGGGGCTCCGAGTGGGCGGGGCCCGGGTGGATGTCCTTCACGAGGAAGGCGCTGCCGGGCGTGCCGTCGGTGCGCCACAGCTCGATGCCGTGGGTGCCGTCATCGGCGCTGAAGAGGACGCTTGAGCCCAGCTCGCCGAACCACAGGGGATAGGAGCCCTCCGGGCCGGGGTAGATGTCGAAGGCCAGGGTGGTGCCGCTCTCGGTGCCGTCGCTGAGCCAGGGCTCGCGGCCCGCCATGGGGTCCGCCGCCGCGAAGAAGACGCGGTCTCCCGCGACGGTGAAGGTGTCCGCGTATGAACCGCTCGGGCCCGGCCAGATGTCGCGCAGGAGCCGGGTACCGGCCTCGCTGCCATCACTGACCCAGGGCTCCTCGCCGTGCTCGCCGTCGTTGGCGGCGAAGACGAGCCGCGAGCCGAGGGTGGTGAAGGTGTTGGGGAACGAGCCGGTGGAGCCTGGGAGGAGGTCTTTCACCAGGTGTGTCCCGGGCTCGGTGCCGTCGCTGATGCCGAGCTCCCATCCGGCGTCAGGGAAGTTCGCGAGGAAGAAGATGCGCGAGCCCACCATGGTGAGGTAGCGCGGCGAGCCGTCCTCGGCGCCAGGGGCCAGGTCCTTGACGAGCGTGGTGCCCGCGGGGGTTCCGTCCGTGCGCCACAGCTCCTCGCCGTGGCTCGCATCGCGCGCGTTGAAGTACGCGATGCCGTCCAGCACGACCGGGGTTCCGTCGCCCTGGCTGCTCCCCGAGCCGGGCCGGATATCCTTCACCAGCACCGTGCCCTCGGTGGTGCCATCCGTGCGCCACAGCTCCCGGCCGTGGACGCCATTGTCGGCGAAGAAGAGGACCCATGGGCCGACGACGAAGAAGTCGGAGGGCTCGGAGGATAGGGGGCCCGGGCGCAGGTCCTTGATGAGCACGGTGCCCGCCGGGGTTCCGTCCGTGCGCCACAGCTCCTGGCCGACGCTGCCGTCGTCCGCGTCGAAGTAGAGCGTGTCGCCTCGCGTCGTCCACGCGCGGGTGTTGGCGCTGCCCGGGCCCGGGAAGATGTCCTGGATGAGTCGCGCGGGTGAGGGGCTCGAGTGCAGCGTGTCCTCGTCGTCGCCCGGCCACAGCAGGTGCTTCGTGGCGACTCGGAAGTCGTAGCCCACGTCCCGGGCCCACAGCTCCGCGCCGGTGCCGCGCTCGTTCGCGGTGAAGAACACCCTGCGGCCGCTGACCGTGAAGTCGCGCGCGGCGGACGAGAACGCGCCGGGGGACAGGTCCTCCAGTCGAGAGGTTCCGCGCCCGGAGCCATTGCTGCTCCAGGGCTCGTGGCCCTTCCCGGGCTCGCGCGCGGAGAAGTACAGCCGTCCCCTGGCCTCACGGAGGAAGGCGAGGGCGGAGCCCTGGGGACCGGGAGCGAGGTCCTTGACGAGCACGGTGCCGTCGGGCGTGCCGTCGCTGCGCCACAACTCGTCACCGTGCTGGGGAGACCAGGCGGAGAAGTAGAGGCGCCCGTCCATCGCGGTGAGTTCGCGGGGGTTGGAACTGGCGGAGCCCGCGGCGATGTCGCGCACGGGGAATGTCCCGAGCACGGAGCCATCGCTGCGCCACAGCTCGTCGCCATGGTCGGGGAAGCTGGTGACGAAGAAGAAGAGGTTGCCCGCGGCGCGAGCGCGCAAGGGCCCATCGAGCGTGGGGAACGGGAGGTCCATGAGCCTCACCGTGCCATTCGGGTTGCCGTTGCTCGTCCAGAGGGCGAGTGCGGGGAGTTCACCGGGAAGGACGTCGTCGTCCTCGTAGCTGACGAAGAAGAAGAGTCGACCGTCCACCTGGGTGAGCGCCCTGGGGCGGACGATGACGCTGGGCGGGGCATCGACTTCCTTCACGGCGACGGTGCCGCCGGTCGTGCCGTCGCTGCGCCAGAGGACCCGGTCGACGAAGAAGTAGAGCCGGCCTTGCGCTGCGACGAGTTGGGAAGGGAATGCGCCGGATGGACCTTCCGCGATGTCCTTCACCAGCGCGGTGCCTCCCTCGGTGCCATCCGTCCGCCAGAGCTCGACGCCGGACTGGCCGTCATGGGCGAAGAAGAAGAGGTGCTCGCCGAGCTGGACGAGGCTCTCGGGATGGGAGCCCAGGGGGCCTGGACGCAAGTCCACGACGAGGCGGGTGTTTGAACTCCGTCCTTCACTGCGCCACAGCTCCTCGCCGTGCTCGCCGTCATGGGCGACGAAGTAGAGCGTGTCTCCCACGGCGGTGAGCTCACGCGGCTCCGAGCCGAGGGGCCCAGCGCGGAGGTCCTTGACGAGGAAGGTGCCTCGGTCCGAGCCATCGCTCTTGAAGAGTTCGGTGCCTCGGGAGCGGTCGGTGGCGACGAAGTAGAGGGTGCCGTTGACGTCGGTCAGTTCATGCGGGCCGGAGCTGAGGCGGCCTCCCGCGATGTCGTCCACGGGGTAGGGGGAGTCCAGCACGTCCGGGGTGCCCCCCAGCTTTCCCATCGACAGGGTGTCCGCATCTCCTGCGCCACAGCAGAGCGCGGAGACCAGCAACGTGAGGAGCAGTGACAAAGGCAGGAGCGGCAACGCCATGAGGGACACCGTTCTTCGCGCGACATTTCTCGCGCGAGTGGGCGCCAAAGGTGGCTTGCTCCCGCCTCGTGAAAACCCACCCTCCAGGGACGGGGAATTGAGCGCTCGGGCACATCGCCACGGTCGGTCAGAGGCGACTCATCGGCCGAAGCCGCGTCGAGAAGCGCGCCACGGTGGATGGAACAACGTCAGCCTTGAGACGCCAACCTGGTCCTGGGGTCCAACATGCCCACGTCCATCAACGACCTGTCGACCTTCCTGACGCCGTTTACTCCCCGCCACTACTGCTACCTCCTGCCCCAGGAAACTCTCCAACCCGCGGACCTCGTGACGCTCTGCGCGGACCTGGCGTGGATGCTGGATCGGAAGCAGGAGGATCTCGCGGGGTGGTATCGGCCGCTGAGCCTCGCGTTGTTCGAGCGCCTCGGGCTCGTGAATCTTCCTCAGTATGAAGCGATGCGGGAGCAGACGTCAGGTGCCGAGCTGCTCAACGTGCTCGGTGTCGTCGACTCGCCGGATTTCGTCGATGGGCTGGGACGCGCGTGGCTGATGCGCAGCCGGCTCCTGGCGCTGCCCGAATGGGCGTCGGGGGTGCTGGAGGGGCACCCCTTCCAGCTCTCCATCTTCCATCGAAAGATGCCGACCGAGCTGCGTCCCATGGCTGAGGAAGTGGCCGATGCGTTGGCCGCTCACGCCAGGTCCGCGCTCCAACTTTCGCCGATGCTGGACCGCGCCATTATCGCGCTCTGGGGCTGCCCGCTCGAACGGCTCGACCAACGCGTCACCGTGGCCGAGCTCATCGCGGAGGGGCTTGAGCTCCAGACTTTCGAGCCCTGACGCTCAGAACGGACTGTCCGCGCCGCGTGTCGGCAGTACCGACACGCCGCCGGACAGGTACGCGTCGATGGACTTCGCCGCCTCGCGGCCATCGGACAGGGCCCAGACGATGAGGCTCGCGCCCCGGCTGGCATCCCCCGCGCTGTAGACGCCATCCGCCGAGGTGGCGAAGCGCTTGTCCACCTGCACCGTGCCGCGAGGTGAGAGCGCCACGCCCAGGTCGTCCACGAGTCCCGTTGTCTCCGGGCCGGTGAAGCCCATCGCCAGAATCAGCAGGTCCACCTCGAGCGTCGTCTCGGAGTCGGGAACCTCCACCAGCCTCGGGCCGCCGCCGACCGAGCGCTGCACCTCCACCTTCACGGCGTGCAGGGTCTCCAGCTTCCCGTCCGTGCCGACCAGTCGCTTCGTCTGCATCGCGAAGCCACGCTCGCCGCCTTCCTCCTGGCTCGACGACGTGCGGAAGACCACCGGCCACCGGGGCCACGGGTTGTCCAGCGCGCGCACGGAGGGAGGCGCGGGGAACAGCTCGATTTGCTGCACACTCTTCGCGCCCTGCCGCAGCGCCGTGCCCAGGCAGTCCGAGCCCGTGTCACCACCGCCCAGGATGACCACGCGCTTGCCCGCCGCGTTCAGTCGCTCCTGCTGTTCACCATGCCCATCCACGAGCCGGTTCTGGTGCTCCAGGTACTCCATGGCCTGCACCACGCCGCTCAGGTCGCGCCCGGGCACCTCCAGCTCACGCGCCCGTCGCGCGCCCATCGCCAGCAGCAGCGCGTCATGTCGCCCGCGCAGCTCGCGGAAGCTCACTGAGCCGCCCACGTCCACGCCGGTGCGGAACACCACGCCCTCCGCCTCCATCAGCGCGAGGCGACGGTCCACCACGGACTTCTCCAGCTTGAAGTCCGGAATCCCGTAGCGCAGCAGCCCTCCGGCCTTCGGGTCGCGCTCGTACACGGTGACGCTGTGACCGGCCGCATTGAGCTGCGCCGCCGCCGCCAGCCCCGCGGGACCCGAGCCCACCACGCCGACAGTTCGTCCCGTGCGTCGAGGGGGCGGCCGGGGCTTCACCCAGCCCTCCGTGAAGGCGCGCTCGGCGATCTCCTTCTCCATCTGCTCGATGGTCACCGCGTCGCGGTCGATGGCCAGCACGCACGCGGCCTCGCACGGCGCGGGGCACAGCCGGCCCGTCATCTCCGGGAAGCCGTTGGTGCGGGTGAGGATGTCGTACGCCTCGCGCCAGCGGCCCCGGTACACGGCCTCGTTGAAGTCCGGGATGAGGTTCCCGAGCGGACAGCCCTGGTGACAGAAGGGGACGCCACAGTCCATGCAGCGCCCTGCTTGTCGCTTGGCTTCCTCGGGAGCCAGCGGCAGCGCGAACTCCCGATAGTCGCCCAGCCGCTCCTGCTTCTCGCGCTTGTGCGGGTGGACGCGGGCCCACTCCATGAATCCGGTCGGCTTGCCCATGGTTCAGCCCCTCCCGCCGACGACGTGTTGGAGCTGCGCCCCCACCGAGGTCTCCGGTGGCTTCTTCGCCGCGCGTCGCGCCTGCAACACGCGCTTGTAGTCCGTCGGCATCACTTTCACGAACCGGGGCACCATCAGCTCCCAGTTGTCGAGCACCCGCCGCGCCAGCGCGCTGTGCGTATGCCGCAGGTGTCGCTCGACCATGCCGTGCACGAGCCAGATCTCCGACTCGTCCACCAGCGACTCCAGCTCCACCATCTCTAGGTTGCACCGCTGCCGGAAGGTCGACTCCTTGTCCAACACGTACGCGGTGCCGCCGCTCATGCCCGCCGCGAAGTTGCGGCCCGTGGGGCCCAGCACCACCACCACGCCGCCCGTCATGTACTCGCAGCCGTGGTCGCCCACGCCTTCCACCACCGCCTGCGCGCCGCTGTTGCGCACCGCGAAGCGCTCACCCGCGAGTCCTCGCAGGTACACCTCGCCCGCCGTGGCGCCGTAGAGGGCCGTGTTGCCCACCAGCACGTTCTCCTCCGCCACGAAGCGGCTGGACTGGTGCGGGTAGACGATGATGCGTCCGCCCGAGAGGCCCTTGCCCACGTAGTCGTTGGCGTCTCCCTCCAGCTCCAGCGTGACGCCGGAGACCAGGAACGCGCCGAAGCTCTGACCCGCCGAGCCCTTCATCCGCACGTGCAGCCGCCCGTCCGGGAGCCCTCGCGCCCCATACTTCTTGGCGATCTCCCCGGACAGCATGGCGCCCACCGCGCGGTGCGTGTTGCTCACCGGCCGCGTCAACAGCATGGCGGGGCCACCGTCGAGCACCGCCTTCGCGTCGCGAAGCAGCTCGTGGTCCAGGTGGTCCGACACATCCTTGGAGCGGGGCACCGTGCAGTGACGGGGCTCGCTCTCCGGAGCAGCGGGCGCGGCCAGCAGCGCGGAGAGGTCCACGCGTCGCGCCTTCCAGTGGTCCACCGACGCGCGCTGGCGCAGCAGGTCCACCCGGCCCACCAGCTCCTCCATCGTCCGAGCCCCCAGCGCCGCCATCTTGCGCCGCAGGTCCTCCGCGATGAGCAGGAAGAAGTTCACCACGTCCTCGGGCTTGCCCTGGAAGCGCTCTCGCAGCGCTCCGTCCTGCGTGGCGATGCCGGCCGAGCACGTGTTGAGGTGGCACTTGCGCAGCATGATGCAGCCCACGGCCACGAGGCTCGCGGTGGCCATGCCGAACTCCTCGGCGCCCAAGAGCGCGGCCACCAGCACGTCGCGCGCGGTGCGCAGGCCGCCGTCCGCCTGCACGCGGATGCGCGAGCGAAGGCCGTTGTGCACCAGCACCTGCTGCGTCTCCGCGAGGCCCAGCTCCCACGGAAGACCCGCGTGGTGGATGCTCGAAATCGGCGAGGCGCCCGTGCCGCCCTCGTAGCCGGAGATGACGACGCAGCCCGCGCCCGCCTTCGCCACGCCCGCGGCGATGGTGCCCACGCCCACCTCGCTCACCAGCTTCACGCTCACCCGCGCCTTCGGGTTGGTGGACTGGAGGTCGTAGATGAGCTGCGCCAGGTCCTCGATGGAATAGATGTCGTGGTGCGGAGGAGGGGAGATGAGCGTCACGCCCGGCGTGGACCAGCGGACCTTGGCGATGCGCTCGTCCACCTTGTGGCCCGGAAGCTGCCCGCCCTCGCCGGGCTTGGCGCCCTGGGCGACCTTGATCTGCAGCTCGTCCGCGTTGACCAGGTACTCGGTGGTGACACCGAAGCGCGCGCTCGCCACCTGCTTGATGGCGCTGCGGCGCAGGTCGCCGTGCTCGTCCGGCTGGTAGCGCCGGGACTCCTCGCCGCCCTCGCCGCTGTTGGACCTGCCACCCAGCCGGTTCATCGCGATGGCCAGCGTCTCGTGGGCCTCCGCGCTGATGGAGCCGAAGGACATGGCACCCGTGACGAAGCGACGCGCCAGCGACAGGGCCGGCTCTACTTCTTCCAGGGGGACGGGACGACAACCCTCGGTCACGACCTCCAGGAGACCGCGCAGGTTACAGTGCTCGTGCGTCTCGTCGTCCGCCAGCCGCGAGTACTCCGCGAACTGCGCCGCGTCGTTGCCGCGCACCGCCGCCTGGAGCTTGGCGATTGTCGCCGGGTTCCACTTGTGTCGCTCACCCTGTCGGCGCCAGCGGTACTGGCCGCCCACGGGGACCTGGCCCTCCGCCGTCTCGAAGCCGCGCGCGTGGCGCTCCGCGACCTCCCGCCCCAGCTCGGGCAGGCCCACGCCTTCCACTCGGGAGGGCGTACCGGTGAAGTGGCGTTCAATCAGGCCGCGCTGAAGTCCCACCGCTTCGAACAACTGGGAGCCTCGGTAGGACTGGAGCGTGGAGATGCCCATCTTGGACATCACCTTCATCAGTCCTTCCTCCACGGCGTGGATGAAGCGCTCCTGCGCCTTCTCCGCGTCCACCCCCAGCTCGCCCCCGTCCGCCATCGCCCGCACCGTGTCCAGCGCCAGGTACGGATTCACCGCCGCCGCGCCGTAGCTGAAGAGGCAGGCGAAGTGATGCACCTCACGCGCCTCCGCCGTCTCCAACAGGAGGCCCGTGTACATGCGGATGCCGTCACGGACCAGTCGCTGGTGCACCGCGGACATGGCCAGCAGCGCGGGGATGGCCGCGTGCGTGACGTCCACGCCCCGGTCGCTCAGGAGCAGGATGCTCGCGCCCGCGTCCACCGCGTCGACCGCCGCCGCGCACAGCTTCTCCACCGCCGCTTCCAGCGCGCCCTCTCCGCCGTCCAGGGGATAGAGCAGCGACAGGCGCTTCGTCTCGAACAGGCCCTCGCCGTGGATGGAGGCCAGCCGCGCGAGCTGCCCGTTGGTGAGGATGGGGCCGGGAAGCGAGAGCCGATGGCACTGCTCGGGCGTCTCCTCGAAGGTATTGCTCTCAGGGCCCAGCGCCGTCGCCAGCGTCATCACCAGCGACTCGCGCAGCGGGTCGATGGGCGGGTTCGTCACCTGCGCGAAGAGCTGGTGGAAGTACGAGAAGAGGCTGGGGGCCTGGTCGCTGAGCACCGCCAGCGGCGTGTCCGTGCCCATGGAGCCCACCGGCTCCTTGCCCGTCTCCGCCATGGGGGTGATGACCGAGCGGATGTCCTCCACCGTGTAGCCGAACGCGCCCTGGAGTCGCGTCAGCTCGTCACCTCGCAGCCGCTCCGGCGCGGCGATGGTGGGCAGGTCGTCGAAGGTGAAGACGTTGCGTTGGAGCCAGCGACGGTAGGGCCAGCGCGTGCTGATGTCGCGCTTCACCTCTTCGTCCTCCAGGATGCGGCCCTCGGTGGTGTCCACCAGCAGCATGCGGCCCGGCGTCAGGCGCCCCTTGCGGCGCACCTGCGAGGGCGGCACGTCGATGACGCCCGTCTCCGAGGCGAGGATGATGCGGTCATCCTCCGTGACAAGGTAGCGCGCTGGCCGCAGCCCGTTGCGGTCCAACGTCGCGCCGATGAGCTGCCCGTCCGTGAAGGCGATGGCCGCGGGCCCGTCCCACGGCTCCAAGAGCGCGGAGGAGTACTCGTAGAACGCGCGCTTCTCGTCCGACATCAGCGCGTCGCCCTCCCACGCCTCCGGAATCATCATCATCATCGCGTGGGGCAGGGTGCGGCCGCCCAGGTAGAGCAGCTCCACCATGTTGTCGAACTGCGCGGAGTCGCTCTTGCCCGGGACGATGATGGGCCACAGCGGCTCCAGGCTCCCGCCCAACCGCGCCGTCTGGAGCAGCCCGCGACGCGCCGTCATCCAGTTGCGATTGCCACGCAGGGTATTGATTTCGCCGTTGTGCGCGATGAAGCGGAACGGCTGCGCCAGCTCCCACGTGGGGAACGTGTTGGTGGAGAAGCGCGAGTGCACCAGCCCCAGCGCGCTGACGAACTCCGTGTGCTGGAGGTCCGGGTAGAAGCGCGGCAGGTCCGCCGGGAGCAGCAGCCCCTTGTAGACGAGCGTCTCCGAGGAGAGGCTGGCCAGGTGGAAGCGGCCCATCGGGTCCACGCCGCGCGCCTGCACGCGGTTCTCCGTCAGCTTGCGGATGCGGTACAGCTTTCGCTCGAACGCGCTGGGCACCACGCGGCGCCGCGCGATGAAGAGCTGGCGGATGACGGGCGCGGCCTCGCGAGCCACCGGCCCCAGGTGCTCCGGCGCCACCGGGACGTCGCGCCAGCCGAGCACGCGCTGACCCTCCTCGGCGACGACCTCCTCCAGCACCGCCTCGCAGGCGGCCCGGGCTTCAACCTCTTGCGGCAGGAACACCTGCGCCACGCCGTACTGTCGACGCGGAGGCAGCTCGAAGCCCAGCTCCGGCGCCTCATGCTCGAAGAAGCGGTGCGGCAACTGGACGAGGATGCCGGCGCCGTCTCCCGTTCGAGGATCCTTCCCCGCGGCCGCCCGGTGACTCAGGCGGTTGAGCAGTTCCAGGGCGTCCTCGACAATGCCTCGAGAGCGCTCACCTCGCAGGTGAGCCACGAAGCCCACTCCGCAGGCATCGTGTTCGGTCTCGGGCTCGTAGAGGCCGTACCGGCCGGGGAGGATCGCGGTCATCAACTTCCCCTTTCCCGCCTGACGCGGGAGGTCATCGCTGTGTCGCTACACGCTAACGCGACGCGTCGACTCCCGTAAAGAAGCCACGAGCGAGAGGCCGGTGGTTGGGCAGTGGGCCAAGGGGCCTTGCCGGCCACCCCCAAGACGGAGGCCCTCGTCAATGGGTGGCCAGTCGATTGCCCTCGGGGGAGGGGCGGCCTCGTCACGCCGTGGGAGGGACCCACCGTGGTGGGTGGACCGGGGGCGCCCAGGATTCGCTATGAAGCGGCGCGTCCGCGCGAGCTCTTCTCGCACGGCGTCATGAGGACCGCGCCATGCCCTACACCCCCATCATCGGCACCCTGGGCTACGTGATGTCGCCGGACGGGCAACGGGTGCTGCTGATCCACCGCAACGCCAGGCCCGACGACGCGCACCTGGGCAAGTACAACGGGCTCGGCGGGAAGATGGAGCGCGACGAGGACGTGGGCGCGTGCATGCGCCGCGAGATTCGCGAAGAGGCGGGCATCGAGTGCACGCGCATGGTCCTTCGCGGCACGCTGTCCTGGCCCGGCTTCGGCAAGCACGGTGAGGACTGGCTCGGCTTCGTCTTCCGCATCGACGCCTTCGAGGGCACGCCGCTGGAGCGCAACGCGGAGGGCACGCTGTCCTGGGTGCCCCTCGACGAGCTTCCTCGCCTGCCCATGTGGGACGGAGACCGGCACTTCCTGCCGCTCGTGTTCGACGAGGACCCTCGGCCGTTTCACGGCGTCATGCCGTATTCCGGGGGACGCGCGTTGAGCTGGAGTTTCACGCGGCTGTGAGACGCACCCTGTCTGGGTTTGCCACGCGCGGGGTGCGTGTATCGGCCACTGTGATGAAACAAATACGCCCAAGTCGAGCTTGCGCGTTGACGAGCCCTGGCTCGTGGGCGTAGTTCTATGGAATCTGAATATGAGAATGGTTCTCAATTTCAATATCCCCTCCATGGAGGGCGTCCCGCCGGCCGAGCGGAGCGTGTCGTCCGGGCAGTTGTTCCGCCTGGGCGAGACGTTGGAAGGCGAAGGCGTCTGGGCCCGGTGGGGCTGGGCGCTCGTCATGGCGGTGGTGGTTCACGTGGGGGTGTTGGGGGTGGGAATGGCGCTGCCCGCGCCCGCCCAGGTGGCGCCCGTGGCGGAGGATCCGGAGTTGGTGTTCCTCTCCTTCGCGCCCCCTCCGCCCGCATCGGGAGGTGCTCCGCGTCCCGCTTCGGTCGAGCGTGCGTCGCGGCAGGCCCGCCCTCGCGCGCCGCGTCCGGTGGTGGTGCCTCGGGCCGTGGTGCCGCAGCAGAGGCCCGAGGTCGTCGAGCCCACGCCGCCCGAGGAGGCTCCGGCCGTTGAAGAGGCGGAGACGAGCGCGCCCGAGGCCACCGCGGAGGCTCGTCCCGAAGACACGTCGAAGCCGAGCGTGGTGGGGGGCGTCGCGGGTGGGGTGGCTGGCGGCACGCAGGGCGGCATCGTCGGCGCCCCGGGGGGGACGGGCGAGGCAGTGGGGTTGGGGCAGGTGCTGCGACCTCCGTCCGTCTTGAAGCAGCTCACGCCGGAGTACCCCCGTCGGGCTCGCGTCGATGGCGTCCAGGGGCTCGTCCTGGTGCGCATCATCGTCGGCACGGACGGTGAGGTTGAGACCGAGCACACGCGGGTCATCCGCTCCATTCCCATGCTCGATTCGGCGGCCATCGCGGCCGTCAATCGGTGGCGCTTCACGCCGGCCATCGGACGCCAGGGCAAGCCCGTGCGCGTCATCCTCGAGCTTCCCGTCCAGTTCTCCTTGAATTGAAGCAGGTCATGGCCCTCCCGCTCCGCAAGCCGCTGTTCTGGATTCATCTTGTCGTCGGTGTCGTCGTTGGCATCGTCGTCGCCATCATGTCGGTGACGGGGGTGGCCATCGCGTTCGAGTCCCAGGTGCTCGAGTGGGCGGAGGCCGAGGCTCGCGCCGTGCCGGCTCCCGAGGCGGAGGTCCGGCGGCTGCCCATCGAGGCGCTGGTGGCGAAGGTTCGCGAGGCGAAGCCCGAGGCCCAGGTGTCGGGTGTCACGGTGTATCCGTCCGCGACGGCGGCCGCGCAGGTGGCCCTGGGGCGCGCTGGCGTCGTGTTCGTCAATCCCTACACGGGCGAGGTGCGGGAGGGTGGGGCGAAGGGTTGGCGGGACTTCTTCCATGTGATGGAGGACTGGCACCGGTGGCTCGCGACGGGCGGCGACAATCGCGCCATCGGCAAGGCGATCACCGGCGCGTCCAACGCGGGCTTCCTGTTCCTGGCGTTGTCGGGGCTCTACCTGTGGTGGCCGCGCAAGTGGACGCTGAAGACGGTGCGCCCGGTGCTCTGGTTCAAGCGGGGATTGAAGGGCAAGCCTCGCGACTTCAACTGGCACAACGTCATCGGGCTCTGGTCGATGCCGGTGCTGGTGGTGCTCACGGCGTCCGGCATGGTCATCTCGTACAAGTGGGCGTCGGACTTCGTCTACTCGGTGACGGGCAACGCTGCGCCAGCGACGCAGGGGCCTCCGGGGTCGGCGGGCGTGAAGGTGACGCCGCCGGAGAGTGGAGGGCCGCGCAAGGAACTGGGTGCGCTCCTCGCGACGGTCCAGGAGCAGGTTCCCGCCTGGTCGAGCATCACGTATCGGCTGCCGTCGCCGCCCCGAGGGGCAGGTGGGCAGGACAAGCCGTCCGCTCCCCCAGGGCAGGCACCGTCCGCGCCGCCACAGGCAGGGCAGGGTGAGCCTGGCGCTCGCGCCGAGGCTCCGGTCGTGGCGGGTGAGCGTCGCGCTGAGTCCCCCGTCACCAACAGTGAGCGTCGCACCGAGACACCAGCGGGTGAGGGTGCGCCTCGCGCCGAGTCGCGGGGTGGTGCGCCCGTCGGGGAAGGTGAGCGCCGTGTTGAGGCACCGGCCGCTGAGGGCGAGCGTCGCGCCGAGTCGCGGGGTGGTGCGCCCGTCGGGGAAGGTGAGCGCCGTGTTGAGGCACCGGCCGCTGAGGGCGAGCGTCGCGCCGAGTCGCGGGGTGGTGCGCCCGTCGCGGAAGGTGAGCGCCGTGTTGAGGCACCGGCCGCTGAGGGCGAGCGTCGCGCCGAGTCGCGGGGTGGTGCGCCCGTCGCGGAAGGTGAGCGCCGAGCCGAAGGCAAGTCGCGCGGTGAATCGCGCGGCCCGAAGGGCGACAGCGACGGCAAGGTCGACGCCGTCACCTTCAACGTGAAGGAACAGGATGGATGGCCGCTGTTCGCCTCCACGCAGTTCTCGGTGGACCCGTTCTCGGGCGTCATCGCGAAGCGTGAGGGCTTCGCGGACTTCAACAGCGGACGCAAGCTGAGGACCTGGCTGCGCTTCCTCCACACCGGCGAGGCGCTCGGGTGGGTGGGCCAGCTCATCGCCGCGATGGCCTCGCTCGGTGGTGTCTTCCTCGTGTGGACCGGCTTCGCCCTGTCGTGGCGACGCTTCTTCCCGAAGCGAAACCCGCGCACTTCGACGCCCGTGCCGGCGTCGTCCGAGCCCACGCCCGTGAGCTCGCCGGAGACCCCCGCCTAGGACACCTCGAAACGGGCGGGCGAGGTTCCCGCGACGCCTTCGGGCGTCCTTTAGTTGATTCTGAAAATCGCAGTCATTCTCAATTTAACTGGAACGGCCCCTCAATGGGCCTGGGAGTGGGGAGAGTCATGTCGTTCATCAAGTCACGCAGCCCTAGAATCCGGACGAGCGCGGGTCACACGGGAGGAATTCGTTCCGCGCTGAGGCCGTGGGGTCCCGCGATGGGGCTCGCATCGGCGCTGGCGGCCGGTGGGGCGGTGGCGCAGGAGCAGGAAGCACAGCAGGTGCCGGTGGCGGCGGAGGCCCCGGTGGAGGCCGCGCCCGTGGAGCCCCAGGCCACGACGCCCGTGCCGGAAACCCAGGGCACCGAGGGTCACTTCACGCTGCCCACCGTGCAGGTGCAGGGCGACGCGGAGGGCTATCAGGTCAAGGAGAGCTCTCTGCCCCGCGTCCAGCGCGCGCTCGTGAATACGCCGCAGTCCGTGACGGTGGTGCCGGAGGAGGTGCTCGAGGAGCAGCAGGCGACCACGGTGCGGGACGCGCTGCGCAACGTCTCCGGCATCACCATGAGCGCCGGCGAAGGGGGACGTCAGGGTGACGCCTTCATCCTGCGTGGTTTCTCCGCGCAGAACGACGTGTCTCGCGACGGCGCGCGAGACTTGGGCTGGTTCACCCGCGACACGTTCAACCTGGAGGGCGTGGAGGCGTACTTCGGTCCGTCCTCGGTGCTCTTCGGCCGTGGCTCCACGGGCGGCGCCATCAACCTGGTGACGAAGAAGCCCAAGCGCACGTCCTTCCAGGAGGTCGCGCTGAGCGGCGGCACCGCGCCGTCGGGCCGCGTCGAGGCGGACCTCAACGAGGCGGTGTCGGAGAACTTCCAGGCGCGCCTCAACCTCATGGGCCAGCTGGCCTCCACGGCGGGCCGCGATGTCGTCCAGGACAACCGGCTGGGCCTGGCGCCCTCGCTGCGCTTCAAGGTGGCGGAGCAGACCACGCTGGAGCTCGACTACCTCTTCCAGCGCGAGGACGGCCTTCCCGACTACGGCGTGCCCTACTTCAACGGCAAGCCCGTCACGGAGACGCTGGATGTCCCGCGCGGGAACTTCTACGGCGTGAAGGCGGACACCGAGCGCGTGGATGCCCACGTCGCCACGGCGCGCCTCACCCAGGGACTGGGCGAGCAGTTCCAGTTCACCAACACGCTGCGCTTCGGCCGCGTGGACCGCTTCGCCAGCCCCACCGCGCCGCGCGGCCTCACCCCCGCGGGCGCGCCGACCACCATCGGCCGGCAGCGCTTCCAGACGGAGACGGACAACTCCGTCGTCTCCAACCAGGCCACCGTGGGCGGCGAAGTGGAGACGGGCTTCATCAAGCACACCGCGAACGCGGGCGTGGAGCTGTCGTGGGAGAAGCGCGGCCAGTCCCGCGACAACCTCAACGCCGTGGGCCTGCCCACCGGCCCCAACATCCCGGCGGACCTGTTCGAGCCGGACGCGGAGCCGGACCTGTCCGCGGTGTCGCCGGTGTTCTCCGGCTCCAACGTGAGCATCCAGCGGACGCTCGGCCTCTTCGCCGCGGACCAGGTGCAGGTGGGGCAGTACCTGGAGCTGGTGGGCTCGCTGCGCTGGGACGTCTTCAACACCGACTACTCCACCACGGGCAACACCGGCGCCAAGAGCCGGCTGCGCAAGAGCGACCACCTCTTCAACTGGCGTGCGGGCGTCGTCCTGCACCCGGCGGAGAAGGTGAGCGTCTATGGCATGTACGGCACGTCCTCCAGCCCCTCCGCGGAGCTGGGCTCGGTGTCCGCGGACACCGTGAGCCTGGACCCGGAGAAGAACGCCATCCTGGAGGCGGGCGCCAAGGCGGACCTGCTCGACGGCCGGCTCGGGCTGACGGGCGCGGTGTTCCGAATCACGAAGACGGACGCGCGCGTGCCCAACACGGACCCGGAGGGGCCGCCGCAGGTGCTCGAGGGTGAGCAGCGCGTGCAGGGCTTCAACGTGGGCATCGCCGGCACCATCGTCGAGCGCTGGAAGGTGCTCGCCAACTACACGTTGATGGACTCCGCCATCGTGGAGCACACGAACGCGTTCCTCGTGGGCCAGCGGCTGCCCAACACGCCGCGCCACAGCATCTCCCTGTGGACGACGTACTCGCCGCTGAAGGACTTCACCGTGGGCGGCGGCGCCGTCTACCAGGACGTGACGAGCGTCAGCAATCCCGCGGCGCCCACCACGGCGACCAGTTACGTGCCGAACTTCTGGCGCTTCGATGCGTTCGCCAGCTACGCGTTCGGCAAGGCGCAGGTCCAGCTCAACGTCTACAACCTCACCGACACGCTGTATTACGACCAGTACTACGGCGGCCACGCGGTGCCCGCCGATGGCGTGTCCGCGCTGCTGACGGCGCGTTACCGCTTCTAACCAAGAGGGTCGCGGTCATGATGTTGCACATTCCCAATGTCCTGACCGCGCCCGAGGTGGCCCGCTGCCGCGCGGTGATGGAGCAGGCGGACTGGACGGACGGCAAGGTCACGGCCGGCCACCAGTCCGCCCAGGTGAAGAAGAACCTCCAGCTCCCCGAAGGCGGCGCCGCCGCGCGGGAGCTGGGGGAACTCGTCCTGGCGGGGCTGGAGCGCAGTCCGCTCTTCATCTCCGCCGTGCTTCCGCAGCGCGTGTTTCCCCCGCTGTTCAACCGCTACGACACGAGCATGTCCTTCGGCTCGCACGTGGACGGCGCCATCCGCCCCGTTCCCGGGACGGGGCAGCGCGTGCGCACCGATGTGTCCGCGACGCTCTTCCTCTCCGAGCCGGACAGCTATGACGGTGGAGAGCTGGTGGTGGAAGACACGTACGGCCACCACGCGGTGAAGCTGCCCGCGGGGGACCTCATCATCTACCCGTCGACGAGCCTGCACCACGTCACCCCGGTGACGAGGGGGGCGCGGCTCGCTTCGTTCTTCTGGGTGCAGAGCATGGTGCGCGACGTGTCCCGGCGCGCCCTGCTGTTCGACATGGACACCGCCATCATGCAGCTCAACCAGGAGGTGCCCAGGAGCCCCTCACTGGTCATGCTGACGGGCGTGTACCACAACCTGCTCCGCCAGTGGGCGGAGCCCTGAGTCACCTCAGGTCCGGTCCTTGCGGACCACGACCTTGCGACCGCGGATGGTCGCCGCCTTCAGCGCGGCGATGACGCGGTTGGCATCCGGCTCGGGGACTTCCACGAGCGAGAAGCCGTCGGCGATCTGAATGGCGCCGATGCGCGACGAGTCCAGGCCCGCTTCACCGGCGATGGCGCCCACCAGGTCGGCGGGACGCATGCCCGCCACACGGCCCGCGCCAATCCACAGCCGGGTGGTGTCCCAGGACGGAGGGCCCGCCGGGCGCTTCGGGGCGCCTCGCTCCGAGCGGACGGGACGCCCGCCCGGTCCCGACGAGGGGCCACTGGAGCGAGCCGGCCGCTCCGTCGCCGGCGAGACCGCGGGAATCTCCTCCTCTTCCTTCGCGCGGCCTTCGTCCTGCGAGTCCTGGAGCAGCTTCACGGCCGCCGCGGCGATGTCGAGCGGCTCGAACTCGCCGGCCAGGTCCTCCACGATGCTCCGCAGCGACTCCAGTCCGCCGGCCACCAGCGTCTCGCGCAGCGTGGCGCGCATCAGCTCCTGGCGACGGGCCCGGAGGTCCGCCACGGTGGGGATGGTGGACACGGTGATTCGCTGACCGGTGACCTTCTCGATGTTGCGCAGCAGCCGGCTCTCGCGGGCCTCGACGAGGGTGATGGCCACGCCCTCGCGACCCGCGCGGCCCGTGCGGCCGATGCGGTGCACATACGCCTCCGGGGCGTTGGGCACGTCGAAGTTCACCACGTGGGACAGGCGGGGGATGTCCAGGCCGCGCGCCGCGACGTCCGTGGCGACGAGCAGGTCCGTGCCATGCGACTTCAGCTGCTTGATGACGCGGTCTCGCTGCTCCTGCGTCATGCCGCCGTGGAGCGCGTGCGCGCGCCAGCCCCGGCCGTTGAGGGAGACGGTGAGGTCGTCCACCTCCGTGCGGGTGCGGCAGAAGATGATGGCGGCGGTGGGGGACTCCACATCGAGCAGCCGGCCCAGCGCGGCGATCTTGAACGAGCGCGGGACGACGTACGCGGTCTGCCGGATGCGAGGCAGCTCACCCGGCTCCACCTTCTCCTTGGCGATGCGCACGCGCACCGGCTGGTGGAGGTGGCGCTCGGCGATGCTGGCGATGCGCGGGGGCAGGGTGGCGGAGAAGAGGGCGGTCTGCCGGTTCTCGGGCGTCCCGGAGAGGATGGCCTCCAGGTCGTCGGCGAAGCCCATGTCGAGCATCTCGTCGGCCTCGTCGAGCACGACGGTGCGGACGTTCTCGAGCTGGAGGGTGCCTCGGCGCAGGTGGTCCAGGGCGCGGCCGGGGGTGGCGACGACGACATCCACGCCGCGCTTGAGCACGCGCAGCTGCTGGCCGATGACCTGGCCGCCGTACAGCGGCAGGACGGTGGCGCCCAGCTTCTGGCCGTAGCGGTGGATGGCCTCGGACACCTGCATGGCCAGCTCGCGCGTGGGGACGAGCACCAGGGCGGAGGTGTTGTGGGGGCCCGCCTCACCCGGCTTCAGGTGGTGGAGGAGGGGGAGGGCGAAGGCCGCCGTCTTGCCAGTGCCGGTGGCGGCGATACCGAGCAGGTCCTTCCCTGCGAGCAGCGGGGGGAGGGCGGCCTGCTGAATGGGCGTGGGCTCCTCGTATCCGAGGGCACTGAGCGCCTCCACGAGCTGGGGCTTGAGGCCCAGGGATTCGAAGGAGGCGACGGGGGGCGAAGACGGCGGTGCGGAAGTCACGCCGGGGCTTGTACCACCGGCTTCCTCCCTCGTGGCTTTAAGAATCGCCCTTCTGTCCCACATCTATCGCGTCCCTGGTGGGCGCTGGTGGGTGGACGGCCGCGAACCGACCCCTCACGTGGGGGGCGAAAGGTCCAACGGGTCAGGCTTCTTCGTCTGAAAGGACTGTCCGGACAAGGGCGTCGCCGGGCCTGAGCGGTGGAGGCAGACCCTGGGGCCCGTGCCATTGCGGTTTAAGATGACCGCATCCCTCGGGGGGACCCATGCGCGCAACTCTCGCCCTCACGCTCCTGCTCGCGGCCTGCGCGAGCACCACGCCGACTCCTCACGGAGAGTCACGCAAGGTGCTCCAGCGCCCCGCAGGCGCAATCGCCCCTCCGCGGGCACCATCGTCTCCCCAGCGCAACTGGGGGGCCGCACAGGCTGGCCCGTCCACCAAGGCGATGGTGTTCAACTGGTATCCGCCGGAGCCTTTGCCGTCCCAACTCGAGACAGAGCGGCGCTATGCGCTCTGGCGTGATCGGCCGCACGAGCGGCACCACATATTCCCCCAGGCCCAAGAGCTTTATTTCCGGTCCAAAGGCATCGCAGTGCACGACTGGACCGTCATCATCGATGTGGCCCATCACCGGGCCTTGCACAAGGATGGAGACGGGGGACCGTGGAATACCGAGTGGCTTGAGTGGCGCCGCAATACGAGGGGGCGCGCCACCAAGGTCGAGCACTTCGATTTCGCTCGCGAGCTGATACGCAAGTACAACGTGTTTGGTATCCCGGTGACGTACTATCAACACCTCAATCTCCCTCCCCTCCCGCCCCCGTGAGGACGTCATGCGCGTCTACGAGCTACGCACACCAGCGCGCCGGCGGTGGAGCGCGGCACTCCGCGCCACTCGAAAGTGGAGCCTCCCAGGCGTCGAGGACTGTCCAGGATGTCGAGAGACTTGGAGCGGCCCCCTCGCGTACCCAGCTGTCGACCTCTCGGGTGTGGACTGGGCACGACGCCTCGAGGAGCCGCGACCGGCGCAGTGGGGTGAGGTGGTGGAGTTGCGCGAGTTGGTGCGGCCCCTGTGTCCTCCCGGGGCGCTCCTCGAGCCAGGGACGGAGTTTGGCCCGGCGATGGGGACCGCGCTCGGGCGGTGGGGGCCCGTGACGCTCACCGACCCCTGGACGGTCTGGGTGCGCACAGACGCGCTCGAGTATCTGTCGGGGCTCCGCGGAGTAACGCCCGCGCGCCACGAACTGCGCCGCACCGTCACGGAGCTGCTTGAGCTGCAGATTCCGGCGCGTGGACGGCTGGCCCCTGAGTGTCTCCCAGCCACCGTTGAGGCGCCGTGCGGCGTGTGCGGCCGCGCGGGTTGGCGACTGCCACAGCGGTACTGGCTCGACAGTGCGCAGGTCCCAGACCTGGACCTGTGGAGGCTCGAGGACGCCCCTACCGTGGTCTGCGCGTCCGAGCGATTCGCGCACGCACTCGACGCGATGGAGGACCCCAGTGACATCCTCCTGGTAGAGCTGGCGGCGGAGGACTCCGCTGGCTACAGCGAGCGCCCGCCACGACCAGCGTCGTAGGGCTGGAATCCCCTTCGCCAGGCTTCAGCCCTGCTCGGGGACCCCCAGCCCGGTGACTTCCTGGAGCCCTGTCGGGGTGGCGTGGAAGACGGCGAAGGCGTCCGCCCCCTGGTCCACGCTGGCGAGACAGCACACCTGGGAGACCCGGCCGGAGGCGTGGGCGAGGGTGCCCCGGTAGCGCTTGTGCAGATGTCCACAGAGCACGAGCGAGGGCTGGAGTGCTTCGGCCACGAGCCGCGCGTAGTCATTGCCCACGGCCTCGGCGCTGGGGCTGCGACGCTGGTGCGCGAAGTCCTCGCGGTCCTCGGTGGCGATGATTCCGGAGGGCCAGTCATGCACGAGGAGGACATCCGCCCGTTCGAGTCCCAGGGCGCGGTCGATGTCCTCTTCGTTGAAGCAGGTGAAGTCCTTGAGGGACACGCTGCCGAGCAGGGACAGGGGCGGATGCGGCTTCTGGAAGCCCCGTTCGTCATGAATGCCGGAGACGCCGACGACGCGCAGCCCCCTGGTTTCGACGACGCCCACGCGGCCCAGGTACCGGCAATTGGTGGCGATCAGCGCGCCCTCGGGGGTCGCGTCCAGGTGGCCGTGCGGCTCGTGGTTGCCGCCTATGAAGTAGACGGGCCAGGGGAAGCGGCGGCGATTCTGGTGGTAGTCCCCGAAGTCGCCCAGGTGCTTGTAGCGCGCGGGGGCGGCCATGGTCGCCAGGTCCGCGTCGTCGCGGTGGGGCTCGAAGTCTCCGACCTGGAGCACGAAGGCCAGCTCCCGGTGCGCGTTCTTCGTCCAGGACTGGAGGAAGGACACCATCCGGTTCATCCGTCCGTGCACGTCGCCCACGGCTGCGAAGTAGAAGTCGTCGGGACGGGGGGCCATGGTCGCCTCTCAGCATGACGCGTCCTGGCGTCGGGTGGCGCAGCGACGGGGGCGGGCCCAGGGGTCTGACCGGGACAGAGAGTAGTTGTCCCGGCTTCGCAACTTCCCTGGGAGTGTGGAGATAATCCATACAAAGCAGTCGCGGCTGAGTTGCCCCTCGGGCCTGGCCGCAATCCAAACCCCCGGAGATCTCCCCATGACGCGCATTTCCTCCAGTGGAGGCACGCCCACCCGTGCCTCGCAAAGTGACACGTCGGTCGCCGCGGCCCAGCCGAAGCCGGAAGTCCGCAAGCCCGCGGTGACGTCGCAGGACAGCTTCTCCCGCCCGACGCAGAAGGGCGTGGAGCGTGCCGCGGTGGCCATCAACCCGGATGAGTTCGTTCCGGGGCCCACGCGTCGCGATGTCTACAACGACCTCGACGTTCAGAAGATCCGCTCGCAGTCGAACAGCCTCCGGAGCTTCAGCGAGGGTGAAGCCCAGCCCCGCACGCGCGAGGACGCGCTGGCCAACGCGGACCGCCTGCTGGGTGGCGCGAACTTCCTGAAGCTGAGCGAGACCGCGCAGGGCGCCAACATCACCCGCGACGCCAAGGACGTGAACGACGCGGCGGACACGGACCCGGCGTCGCCGCGCCATCAGGCGGCCGTGGCCGAGGTGGAGGCCAACGCGGCCCTGGAGCAGGAGGCGCTGGACAACCTCTCTCCCGAGGAGCGCCAGCAGTACCAGGAGGTGCGCGATGGGCTGATGGCGGTGGAGCCCGCGGGCGACCCGGTGGCGACGCTCGCGCTCCAGAAGCTGCTCTTGGAGGGCAAGCTGCCGGGTGAAGAGGCGCTGGGCGGCGAAGGAGATCTGCTGGACCAGCTCCACACGCTGCAGACGCAGGAGCTGGGCGAGGGGATTGATCGCGGCGCGCTGCTGTCGGACGTGGTGCAGGAGCTGGCGACGCCCGAGTCCGTCAACCAACGCAACAAGGGCACCTGCGCGGCCACCGCGGCGACCATCCAGCTCCTCATGGAGAACCCGGCGGAGTACGTGCGCCTCGTCGCGGGACTGGCGAGCAGCTCCGGCGAGGTGACGCTGGCGGACGGCGAGACGGTGATGAAGCGCGAGGCGTTGGGGGCCGAGGCGAAGGGCGGAGAGGACGTCCGCTCGGAGAGCCAGGAGCTGCTTGCGCCGGCGTTCATGGAAGTGGCGAACGGTGACAAGGACTACCAGGACAAGACGGACGCCCACTACGAAGACGGGAAGAAGACGCACAGCGGCCTGTACGCGGACGAGTTTGATCGGCTCGCGGAGGCGGTGTTCGACCGGAGAGTCGACACGGTGAAGGGGATTGGCGGGGCCGAAGAGGAAGCGGCGGCGTGGGAGCTCATCCAGGAGCGCACGGCCGCTGGAGAGTCGGTGGCGGTGGGAATGACGTGGGGTTCAGGAGGCCACCAGGTGGTGGTGACGGGCACGGGCGTGGACCCGAAGACCGGCGAGGAGTACGTCGAGTACACCAACCCCTGGGGCCGCACCGAGCGCATGCCGAAGGACGAGTTCCTCAGCCGGCTCAACAGCATGCACACCCGCCCCGAGGAGAAGGGGAAGGAGCTGGACCGCGACCCGAGGCATCCGGACGCGCCCGACCGCATCGCGCGGACCGGGTAGTCGGGCCGGGGCCGGCGTGGCTCAGCCGACGAGCGAGGGCCAGTTCCGGCCGACCCAGGCGCGCTGTTCGACTTCGTCGCGCCAGCTCCGGTCCTCGCGGTCGATTCTGTGCGACGTGGCGAAGAGCCCGTTCAGGGCGGTGAGCAGGCGCTCGGCGAAGGGCGCGTCCTCCACGATGAGGAGCGCCTCGCTCTCCCAGTAGGCGGCGGTGACGTCCAGGTTGGCGCTGCCGATGGCGACGGCGCTGGTGTCGCAGACCATGAGCTTGGCGTGGACGTGGGGGAAGAGCTGCTCCAGCTCCGGCTCCCACTCCGGCATGGCGGGCAGCGCCCATTCGTAGGCGATGCCGCCCGCCTCGATGACCGCGTCCAGTCGACTGCGGACGTAGCGGTCCGCCACCTCGCGCAGCGCTCCACCCGGGAAGTACGTCCGCGCGGAGCCGTAGTGCGGCCGGACGCTGCCGAACAGCACCTCCACGCGGACGCCCCGGCGCACGGCGGCGATGAGCGCGTTCTGGAGTTCGAGCAGCAGCGGGAAGGTGTTCACCAGCACGAGCCGTGAGCGCGCGTGGCGGATGAGCGCGAGCTGTGTGTCGAGCGTGTGGGTGTCCCTGAGTCCTTCATGGAGGACGACCCGGGCCGCCATCGTCCCCACGGATTGCGTGGGTGGGAAGGCATAGGGCTCGCCGCCCGCGCGGGTCCACTCGGACAGGAACGCGCCTTCGAGGACGCTGACCAGGGGCCCTTCCAGTCGCGCGCCACAGTCGAGCCAGGGGATGTCGCGATAGTGCGAGGTCCGTCGCAGGCCCACTTCATCGAAGCCCGTGTAGTAGGGCGCGCCGAGATTCCGGCCCGAGACGAAGGCTCGCTCGGAGTCGATGACGGTGAGCTTGCGGTGGTTGCGTTGCTTGAGCTCGGAGAGGCTGGGCACGCCGACCAAGGGCGCGATGGCGCGCACCTCGACGTGCGGTGTCTCGGACAGCGTCACGAGGGCGGGGTTGAGGGCGCCGAAGGAGTCGTGGCCGCTGTAGAGCGCGTCCGCGAGGAAGCGCACGTGGACACCGCGTGAGGCGGCTCGCTTCAGTGCGTCCGTGATGCGGGCGGTGACGGCGTCGTCCTCGACGATGTAGCACTGCCAATGGATGGTGCTTCGGGCCGAGTCGATGGCCTCGAGCACGGACTCGCGAGCCAGCCCGTTGTCGAACTCGAAGTCGATGTGGTGTCCCTCCAGGAGGGGACTGCAGCCCGCCAGTGCCAGCTCCCGTGACCAGGTGTTTGGTGCGTCGGGGATGGCGAGGGGGTCCAGGGAGGTTGCCCGGGGCAGCGCCAGGCACTCCTCGGGGCTCAGCGTGCGCAGGTACGGATGGACCGGCTTGTGCGGGTCGCGAGTGACGACGGCGGAGATGGCGACGCCCGCGGCGGCGAGACGGGTGGCCACGCGCAGGAGGCGCTGTCCGTCGACCTGTTGGGGCACATCGTCCGCGCGAGCGTCGTCGAGCCACGCGCTGGCATCGAGCAGCAGGGGCCAGGGGGTGTCGGGCAGCAGCTCGCGGAGGTGCTCGCGTTGTTCGTCGAGAGAGTCGGTGTCGCGCAGTCTGACGAAGACGAGGTGGTGACGGTCCATCGCCAGGGCGCGCACCGCTTCGAGCGCGTCCTCGTCGAGCTGGCTGTCCACGAGGAACAGGGGTTGTTCGGGCCCGAGCACGTAGCAAGGGGAGAGGTTCCTGGGGGCGGAGGCGCCGGAGAAGGAGAACGCGAGCGGGTGGAGTCCGCGAACGTGGTCGAACCAGGACGCGGTGAGCGCCGCGGTGCCGCCTTCGTGTCGAGTGGTTCCCAGGGTGGTTCCGCCCTCGAACACGGACAGTGGGCCCGCTTCGGGGACGGAGATGCTCGACATGAAGCCGACGCGCTCGACGGAGAAGCGGGGCGACAATCCGGGGACGGCCACGGAGTCGGAGACGGCGTAATGGTCCTCGAACAACACGGACGCCGTCTGCGTGCGAGGCAGGAGCAGCGTGGGGACGCGAGCCTCCTGGAGGGCCCTGGCTCCCAACATCCCAAGCACCAGGGCTTCCATGTCGGCCAATGCGTCGGCGGGGATGACCAGGAGGTCCGCGCCGGAGCGGAGCGCCGCGACGTCGAAGGCCTCCACGCGGCTGTCGGCGGGGTTCTCGGTGAGGGATTCGACGTGGAGCGTCTGCGTGATGCCCAGGGCGCGCGAAAGGGCCTGGAGGTGCGAGGTCTGCTCGGGCGCCGAGCCGGTGGTGAGGGCGATGAGCTCGGAGGGCAGGGCGCAGCGGGAGAGAAAGGTCGCCACCGAGCCGAGTCCCCGTCCATCTGGAGCGATGGCCACGGCCATGCGTGACGGGGCCCTGGGCGCGGTGGCGGGGGCCTTCCCGATGTTGAGCACGGGGACGTGCTCGCGCAGCGAGAGCGTGAGCATGGCGCTGACCCGGGCACGAGGGGCCGTGTCGAGGTGGGGACCGAGGACGACGAGCTCGGCGCCGTGCTTCGTGGCGGCTTCGATGAGTGAGCGGGTGTCGAGGTGGGTTTCGAGTGCGCCACTAACCTGGAGTGTGGGGCTCCAGGTGTGCAGGGCGTGTCGAAGCCGGTCCAGGACGGTGAGGCTCGCGGGAGGAGGGGCCTCCAGCTCGCTGCGCTCGGGGACCAGGCCGTACAGATAGACGGCCTCGGGCGAGGCGCTCAGCCGACGAACCGCGTGGAGCACCGCCTCGGACTCCGAGCCGGCATCGAAGACGACCACTAGACGACGGAACATGGCGCGCGCGGTTCCCAGGACATCCTGTCGCCCGCCTTCACCGACTCACGGCTCCAGCGGTCGACCGAGGAACCATTATGCCGGGATTGAGCCGTGGCGGCGCCCTTCGATGGAGGGCGTCGAGGTTTTGGAGCGGGGGCTGGGCTTCGAACTCCCGATGCCGGGCTTTCCTAGGATTGGTCGTATGAAATTGCAGGCGGATTGGAATTGATTGCCTGAGGCAACGAGTCTGTGATTCGCGTGGGGATTTGTTAGTCTTCGGATTCATGGCCATTCCATCGCGTTGCAAGAGGCGTCCGTTGATGGCGCTCGTCGTGGCGAGTGTCATGGGTTGTGGAGACGGGGTGTTCGAGAAGGAGGTCCATGGGGAAGCGGGGACAGTCCCTCGCTCATTGGTGGACTTCGCGGTGGGCATCTCGGATTCGGATGCGGAGACGTTCACCCATCCGGCCTGGGATGGGCTCAACGTGAAGCGGGCGCGAGTCGTCGTGCCCTATGACGTGGCGCAGCGACCCGCGAACGACGCCCGGAGACTGAAGTTCGAGGCGTGGTTGCAGGCGACGGCGGCGAAGGCCGTGGAGCCCTACGTGACGCTCGGACCGAGCGATCTGCGCAAGGCGGCGAATGGGAAGTACCTGGCGCCCACGGACGTGGAGTTCCGCGCGGCCTTCGAGTCATTCCACTCGACGTACTCGGCCATCACCCTGGTGGGAGCCTGGAACGAGCCGAACTTCCCGAACTCCGTCCTGCAGAGCGGAGTCCCGTTGGATCAGCCCACGTGCGCCAGTGAGGACCTGGAGAACTGCGGGCCGTTGAGGGCGGCGTTCTATTACCGGCTCGTCGTGAGCATCTGTCCGGACTGCACGGTGGCGGCGGGGGAGTTCGACGCGACGCCGAACGACGCGTATTGGGATCGCTATCGCATCTTCCTGCGGAGCCACCGGCCCAAGCTGTGGAGCATCCATCCGCACCATGATGCCAATCGCTATCAAGCGAGCGGCGCGCACTGTGTTCCGGGAGACCAGGGCTGCACGACGCGGACGTTCGTGAACTGGCTCGGGGGGCTGGATGCGAGCTGGGACGTGGGGCACATCTGGCTGACGGAGGTGGGAGCGTTCTACCGGAACGCGGATGGGCAGGTGTTCGGTGACGTGTCCCAACGAGACACCACGAAGTTCATCCTGCGGCTGCCGAACCTGAGCGGGCGAATCACCCGCATCTACTATTACAACTCCGCGAACCAGTGCTCGACGGCGGCCAACTGCGCCATGCAGGACCGGGGCATCATCGCGCCAGAGCCCTGGGATGGAAGTCCCCTGGGGTATGACACCGCCGGCCGCATCCGACCGGCTTATGCCGTGCTGAGGGACAGGGACACCAATGGGCCCTGAAGCTCAACCGGACTTTCCACCGCGATAGCGAAGCCCTGGGTTCGACTGGGCAAGGTCGCGGGCGTGGCCCTCGGTGGCAACTGGTGAGCCCGACGCCGTGAGGCCCTTGAGGATGTTGCTCGTGCGTTGCATGAGATCTCTCTCTGAGAAATCGAAGGGCTCCACCGCGCGTCCCGTGGTGGCGTACTTCTCGCGCAGCCTGGCAAGGTCGAGCGAGCCGGGTGGCTCGCCGAACTTGAAGTCGTCGACGACCGTTGTCTTGCTGGTGACCTCGCTGGGGTCGCATTCGACCAGCATGTAGACAGGGACGTTTTCGCGCTCGCCCACAGTGATGGCCGCGACCTGTCCCAAGAAGCGAGTGACGGTCCCAGGTGGGTATAGAACCTCACCGCCATCCATCGAGAAGCCGTGGCGGCCAAGCCACTGAATGTAGCGTCCGGAGGAGCCGTAGATCGCCAACACCTCACCTGCCATGGGGAGGTTCACGCTGAAGCCTTTCAAGTTGGGGGTGATGCTGGTCGACATGAAGTGATTCGACTTGTTCTTCATGGGCCGCGCACCGTGGATGATGACTGTCCCCTCCTTGAGGTGTGAGATCTGGCTCGCTTGCTTCTCGCCCTCGGCGCAGCCAATCACGCGAAAGACCGGCAACTGGAGCCCGAGGTCGCGCATGCTCGGGAGGGCCCGCATGGCCTCTGTCAGGGCTCGGGCGACGTGCTCCTGGCCTTCGGCGTCATCATCGGTCTTGGGCACGTTCCCGCCGCACCAGCCCGCTTGCGGCGAGGTGTACCAGCCGACCGCATCGAGTTGCTCCACCGTCACACCATAGGCACTGCCCAGAATGCTCAAGCGGAGGGGCTTTGCCTCCACAGCCGGTCCCCACATCACCTCACGGAGCTTCTCGAACGCTTGGCGGTCGGAGGTGGGAAAGAGGGGGTTATCCATCGAGGGAAAGGAAGAATGGGATGGCTCGGTAGCGGCGGTGATTCCATAGCCATCCCAGCGCTCATCGTCCGATGTGTAGACGGCATCCAGGACGGCGCGCTGGACCCAGCGGTCAAAATCGTCGCGGGTGCTGAGCTCAAATGGCAATGCCCCAGTCTTGGGGACGTAGGAGAACAGGCGTTTGCGCAGTTTGGAAAGTGGATGCATGGAGCGGAAGGATACACAGACACGCACTCTCAGTCACTCTTGCGCCCCCGAAAGCCAGCCCGGATGTGCGTGTTTCGTCCACCGAGTCTGCGCCCGATGCCGCGTTCCGGAGCAACAAACCTCGGTGGGAGTCACCAGAGGTGTGTCTGTTGACGCATGGGCTTTAAGTTATCCGCTTAAACTGCAAATCAGTAAATAGCTGGGGGTTGTGCAACTTGATGGCTAAAGTATCGACTCCCCTAAGGGTGAAGAGGAGTTGCCATGTCGATATCGCAGCGCATCTTGTTGGGCTGTGTCCTGTTCTTCGCGCAGGGCGCGTTGGCAGCGCAGGGGCAGATCCTCGCGCGACCCCAGGCGACGGTGCCGGGCATTAGCTACGGCTACTGGGAGTATCTGCCGCAGGGCTATGACGACAATGCAGGGGCGAGCTATCCGCTGGTGATCTTCCTGGGGGGCCAGGGGCAGGAGGGGGATGGAACGGCTTCGGTGACGGGCCTGGAGAAGCTGATGGCGGTCACCGCACCGCCTCGGCTCATCCGGAACGGCCGGCACTTCCCGTTCATCCTCATCTCACCGCAGCGGTTCAATGCCTGGTGGGGCGACGATGAGATTGACGCCATCCTCGAGTTCGCGAAGACGCGCTATCGAGTCGACCCGAACCGCGTCTATCTGACAGGGCTCTCGGCGGGGGCCATCGTCACCTGGTCCTACGCGGTGGCCTTCCCGCAGAAGCTCGCGGCGATTGTGCCCATCGCGGGGAACGGCAACGGGATTCCCATCTGCAACATGTGGAACGTGCCGGTGTGGGCCTTCCATGGCACGGCGGATGGGACGGTGTCTCAGTGGGGATCCATCGACCCGGTGAACAAGCTGAACAACGTCTGCAATCCGGCGGCGAGCCCGCCCGCCCAGCTCACGCTGTATCAGGGCGTGGGACACGACTCGTGGTCCCAGACCTACAACGGTTCAGCGGGTCATGACATCTACGCGTGGATGTTGAGCCACTCGCTCTGAGCGGTTGTCGGAGGCTCCACACGGAGTCTCGTGGGTGAGCCCGGCGCCAGACCCAGGCGTCGGGTTCGCCCTCGGCTGGAAGAGGCCGCTTCGGAACGCCCAGCTCAGGCGTCGAGCTTCCATGACTCTGACGGTACCGAGGGACGCTGTCGGAATCGCGCCACGGAAGGAAGGCCTGGTTGGGCATCGGGCGCCCGCAAGCCAAGGTGTTCCGCGAGGATGCACAGCGCCAGACCTTCGACACACACCTTCGCCTCGGTGGCCCAGAGTTCCTGCGACAGACGTCCCCTCTCTCGCAAGAGAACGTGTCGCTTGCGTTGGGCCGACACCAATTGCTGGAGGGCTTCGTGGAAGCGCTCCTCGTTTCGCGTCAGCAGAGCCCGGCTCACATCGAGCCGCGGCTCCTTGGAGCCCTGGAGGACCTTCTCGAAACGAGCGAGTGCCAGTCCTGCCTCGTGTACGGGTTGGTCCAACAGGCAATGGTCCATGAGGAATCGGACGTAGAGAAAATCCTCCTCGTATTCACTGTCGACCCGCCGCGAGTGTGGAGCACGTATGGCCAGCTCCCGGGCGCCCTCGATGTCGAACGCCGCCAAGGCATCGAAGAAGGGAGTTGCGCGGCTCAGCGCCACGGCCCACTTGCCGTCCGCGACGGCGCCGAGCTCCAGGAATGCCCTTCCGCTGCGGTACAGGTGTGATTGGCACTGCTCGGTGTCACAGAGCAGGAGGAGGGTCCCAAGGCCCATGAGGCGGTGGTTGTGGCAGAAGGTCAGCAGTTCCTGCGGACTGAAACCGCCCTGAAGCAGCCGGGGCAGGAGCTTCTGGGCTCCGTAACGGGCGTTGCTCACGAAGACAGGCAGGAACTTGTTGCTCATGCCGGGGCTCCAGGGGCAGTGACGCGAATGGCGCCCACCTCCCCGTGCTCCGCGCTGGAGACGATGACCGTGTGTTCCCCGCTGGCGTACTTGCGGGCAAAGGCGCGAGTGGCCATGCAGACTCCCACGGCACCGCTGGCCGCCCCCACGTCACCGAGCGACGTGCAAGGAATCAGCAGCCGAGTCCTCTCGCCCAGTCGGTCGTGCAATCGCACCTGGACGAAGCCCCAGGCCTGGGCGCGCCAGGTCTCTCCATTGAGGTCGGAGATCAGATCGCCCACGAAGCCCCCCGCGGGTGTTTGGGGAAGGACCTGTTCCAGGGCTCGTGCCAACATCTCCCCGTCCCGGGTCGCCCCGCGACGCGCGAACCTGCCTCGTTGCCCGTCGACATGTCTTCGATGTTCGCCAGCACGGGGACACCGCGTTGGCGGGCGGTCTGGCGAAGCTCCACGAGCAGGCAGGCCCCGGACTCTCCTGGTGCCAGCCCTACGTGCTGGTCCGGCGACTTCAACCGCCGGTGCATGTGCAACCACTCCAGGCTGGTTTCGTCGAGGTAGGAGTCCAGAGCGAGCACCACGAATCGCTCGACGTGCCGGGCGGACAGGAGCTGCTGCGCGAGTTGGAGCGCGATAGCTGTGCCCGCGTGGCCCGCATGGACGAAATGGACGGCTTGCCGAGGCAACTCCAGGCGCAGGCGTTGGCCGAGGCGCTCCCGCAAGGAGGACGTCATGAGGTCGGGGCCGAAGTCCTGAACCTCCAGGTAGCGCGCTGGATCCAGGCGCGGCAGGACGAATATCCAATCCGTCTGAGCCCAGAAACGGACATCGGACACGGGCGGTAGGCGAGCGGTCTCCCAGAGGTCCGCGACACAGGCCTCGGCCAGTTGCGACCAGCGCCCAATGGGCCCGAAGCCATCGGTCAGCTCGAGTATGGGGTGGCCCGTGAGTGGCACGGGCTCCAGTGGGTCCTGGTCGGTGACATAGATGTCGTGCACGGGGCGAGGACGGGTGAGGCCCGCGCGAATGGCTGCACAGGAGGTCACGCTGCCCCAGCCCACGCTCGACACCATCCCCAGTCCTGTCAGCGCCAGCGGCATGGGTGGCCCCAGGAATCGTCAAGAACCCGGTGAGAACGGGAGGGGGTTGAGCTGGACGTTGGTGAATCCCTTGTCCCGAAGCGCGCTCGCCAGCTCTTCCGACACGATGTAGACCGAGGGGTCCTCATTGGGGCGAAGGAGGCGCGGGAGGTGGGTCGCCTTTCTCGGGTCGAGGGTGTAGCTCTCGACATGGATGACGCTGCCTTCCGGCCCGCGCTGGACGCCGCTCGCAACCGGGTCCAGACAGTCGTGAGTGCCCAGGGGATTGATGATGAAATAGTCCCGGCTGTAGAGGCGCTTGCGATGGTCATGGAGATCGAAGGGGAGGAACTCCACCTCGATACCCTGACAGTGCGCCTCGATGACATCCTTCATCGTGGAGTGGACGATGAGATAGCTGTTCGTGTTCCCCAGGAGCGAAGACAGCTTGATGCCTGGACGGTCCTCTCGGAGGGAGATCTTCGCCTCCGCTGGATAGAGGAGATGGGTGCTGTCGCCAAAGGCCATGCAGTAACTATGAAGTTCCATGCCCTCCGGAGCGCCATCCGAAAGGCCGAGCTCCGAGTCGTTCACGTTACCGAGGGTGTCGAGCTGGAAGAATTGCACGTTCGGTCTTCTTCAACCCGGAGTTATCGGGCGCCTTGAGGGCTGGAGGGCAAAAGCTTCGCCCCCAGTTCTTCGAGGGATTTGGCTTGATGGGTGCGCCGGGCGTTGGCGACCTCGACGTAGGTTTGTTTGGAGATGGCTTCGACGGCTGCCGCGAGGTCTTTGTATTTGGGCTCTCCACCTTCCTCACGGTGCTTCTTGACGATATCTCGGAGGGCCGCCCGCATTCGCTTTTCGACCTTTTGTTCGATGTACAGATCGTAGGCGGTGTGGTTGCACTGCCTGGTCTCCCGGTGGATCGGGAGCTGGAGCAGGTCACCTACGCGCTCATCCATGGGCAGGATGATCATGTTGTCCATATGGTGGACGTTGTAGGGGGCGTCGAGCATCTCGGTCGCCACCAGGACTGCGAGTTCCGGCTTGGGGAAGACCTTCACCATCACGGTGCGGAGCGTGGCGTCCGGAACGACGTGATGGGCTTCGTGGTAATAGGGCTTGTTGCAATCGTACTTGAAGTTGTACTTGCTCTCGGAGATGTCCCAGTCACCCTGCTGCGGTTTCTGGACTTCATGCTGGTACATTCCCTTGTTCTCGGAGGAGAGGGCAGCTGTCTCGCCACGCTTCGCCAGCCTGGCGACGGCCTTCGCGCCCCCTCGGAAGAGCAGGGACCATCGCCCGTTGCCCTGCGAACTCACGTGCTCTTCCGGTACGTTGTACCTGCTTGCATTCTCGGCCTTCAGCGCTTGTTTGAAGGCCTGCCAGCGATGGGAGCAGGAGCAGTTCTCCTTGTACGGGGGTGAGTGTTTCGCGATGCACTTGCCCCCGCTCAACCCTCCCGCGGTGACGTGCGAAGGAGTCTTCTGGAGGGCCAATATGTGCTTGTCAGCCTTACCCATGCGCGTGGACGCTAGCGAACCGATTGATGACAGGTCAACCTGAGGTGGGCGCGTCTCCCTTGCGGGCCGCGCGATGCGGTAGCCTCGTGCGGTAGGAGGGCTTCATGGCCGTCAATACTGGTGTCAACAAGATGTCAGTCGTCACCAAGGATAGTGGCGGTACGACGATGGCTTTCCCTGATGTCTGCAAGACGCCCAGTCCGGCGGGTCCCGTCCCCATTCCCTATCCCAATGTGGCGAAGTCCTCCGACACCGCCAAGGGGACCAAGAAGGTGTCGGTGGGTGGTAACCCCGTGTGCGTGAAGGACTCCAACTTCAGCACCAGCACCGGCGACGAGGCAGGGACCGCGGGCGGAGGTGTGGCCTCCAGCAAGACCAAGGGCAAGGCCGAGTTCGTGAACTATTCGTTCGACGTGAAGTTCGAGGGCAAGAACGTAGCGCGAGCCATGGACCTCATGCTGCACAACGACAAGAACACGCCGCCTTTCCCTGTCATGCAGGGCCCTGTCGTCGCCAACGGCACAGGGCCAGGCAAGTCCCAGTGCCTTGTCTGTGAACACGACATCTAGACTCGTCTGCCCGGGGCCTGCATCGGGTGGGTCAGTCCTTCCACAGCATCTTCCACGGATGCTTGCGCAGGTCCGTCACCAGGGTGCGCAGCTCGTTGTAGAGCGTCGGGTCCTTGAGGACGGCGCCGGCGGTGCCTTCTCCAGCCTCTATCTTCGCCAGCACGCGGTCCGCCCGGGCCGCGATGCTGTCCAGTTGCCCTACGGCGGCCGTGAGCTTCTCCAAGGCCAGCTTCACGCGCTTCCCATCCTCCGGGCCCAGCTCGCCCGTGACGGCCGCCAGTCCATCCAACGTCGTCCCCGCGGACTTCGTCAGTCCCGGTAGTTCGCTGCGCAGCACCGCCGCCGAGGCCGCCGCATCGTCCAACAGCCGTGCCGCCTTGCCACCCGGCTGGAGTGACTCCCTCGCGAGCTGGGCCAGCTGCCTCAAGTCCTTCGATGCCGCCGCCAGCTCCGAGGCCAGCACCTTCACGTCGCCCTTGTTCTCCGTGAGCAGCTCATCCAGCGTCTTGGAAAGCCGCGAGATGTTGGTCACCAACCCCGTCACCGCCTCAGGGTCCTTCTCCAGCATCCCCGACATCGTCTCCACGAACTTCGAGAGATGCTCCGCCAGCAAATCCAGACGCGGTGCATCCGTTCCCCGCAAGGCCTCGCCCTCGGGCCTGCCTCCCGGCTGGGTTCCTGGATTCAATTCCAGATAGGGCTCGCCCAGCAGGCCCACCGAGGCCACCGTCACCCGCGCATCCGAGCGCAGCGCCGCCAGCGACTCCGGTGTCACCGCCAGCTCCATGCGCACGGGCAAGGGCTGTCCGCGGGCATCCCTGCGCTCCGGCTGCAGTCGAATCGCCTGCACCCGGCCCACCTGGACGCCGCCCAGCTTCACCGGCGCGCCCTCCACCACGTTGCCCGTGTGCCCGAAGTCCACCGGGAGCACCGTGGACGACCCGAGGCTGAGCTCACCCATCAACCACAGCAACACCAGCACGCCCACCACCGCCGCCAGCACCAGGGCGCCCACCTTCAATTCCAACCGTCGCTCATCCATCCGTCGCACCCTCCATGAACGGCGCCGTCAACACCCGCAGCTCTGGCGCGGAGGACTCCAGGAAGCCCTCCGGTGGCCCCAGGTACGCACACCGACCTCCCGCCACCACCAACACCTGGTCCGCCAGCCCCTTGAGCTGTCGATAGTCGTGTGTCACCACCAGCCCTCCCAGTCCCCGCGTCTTCAGCGACGCGATGACCTCTTCCACCTGCGTGGCCGCTCGCCGGTCCAACCCGGTGGTCGGCTCGTCCAGCAAGAGATAGCGCGGCTTCAACACCAGCGCCCTCGCGATGGCGGCGCGCTTCTTCGCCCCAGGCCCCAGCTCCGGCGGCAACCGGTCCGCCCACTCCAAGAGCCCCACCTGCGCCAGCGCCGACTCCACCGCGTCCTCCGGGGCCTTCGGGTCCGCCAGCCGCACGTTCTCACGGAGGGTCCGCCAGTCGAGCAGGGCAGGGCCTTGCACCAGATAGGGCGCGCGGCGCCGCAGCCGGACCAGCTCCCGCTCCGGCTGCGTGTCCACCCGCTCGCCCCACAGCTCCACGCTGCCGGAGTCCGGTTGCAACAAGCCCACCGCCATCCGACACAACACGCTCTTGCCCGAGCCGCTCGCCCCCGCGATGAACGTCAGCTCGCGCGTCGACACCTCCGCCGTCACGCCGTCCAGCACGCGCCGACCTCCCTCGAACGCGACGCGCACGTCCGTGAAGCGCAGCGTGTCCTCGGTGCGGGTGGGGGAGTCGTTCGCGCTCACAGGCGTAGCAGTTGGAATGCGAGGGAGACACCAAAGTCAATCAACAGACACCCCAGACTCGCGGCCACCACGCCCTGCGTCGTGGCTTCTCCCACCGCCTCCGCGCCACCCCGGGCTCGCAGCCCCGCCACCGCCGCCGCCAGGGGAATGTACAGCCCACACGCCACGGCCTTCATGCCCGCCGCCAGCAAATCCCAGCCATCCACATACCGGGGGTCCATGAAGGCCCGACCGTCCACGCCGAACACGAGGCTTGCCACCAGCGCCGCCGACAGCGTCGCGGCCACCGTCCCCAAGGTGCTCAACAGCGGAACGCCCAGGAGCCCCGCCACCACGCGCGGCGCCACCAGGTCCGCATACGGGTCCCCCGCGGACATCTCCAGCGCCTCCACCTGCTCGTTCACGCTCATGGTGGACAGCTCCGCCGCATGGCCCGCCCCCGCGCGCGACGCCGTCAGCAGCGCGGACACCACCGGCCCCAGCTCCCGAATCAGCAGCTCGAAGTACGCCGGCCCGAGCACCGCCACGTTGCCCACGAATCTCCGCGCCTGGCTGTTGGCGATGGTTACCAGCACCGCGCCGAAGAAGGCCATGCCCGACATCACCAGCCACACGCTGCGCCCCCCCAGCTCGTGGAGCTGCACCGCGCACTCGCGCCAGGACACGCCTTCGCGAGCCCCGGCCCGCACCGTGCGCGCGAAGAGCACCACCGGGGCTCCGAAGAACGACAGCACCCGGTTCATGCCATCCACCCCGCGAGGACCAGCGTGAGCACGAAGTCGATGACGAAGATGGCGGCGCATCCTTGCACCACCGCGCTCGCCGCCGCGCGTCCCACCGCCTGGGCGCCCCCGCGCGCCGACAGCCCCACCGTGGTGGACACCAGCGAGATGGCCAGGCCGAAGGCGCCCGTCTTCACCACGCCTCCCAGGATGTCGAGCGGACTGAGCATCTGCGCGAACGTCCCGAAGAAGATTCGCAGCGGCAGGCCCAGCGTGAAGAGCGCCGCCACGGACTCGAAGAGGATGGCGACCAGGAACGTGAAGGTGCTCATCGCGAGCATGCTCAATTCCATCGCCACCACGCGCGGCGCCACGAGGATGGCGAAGGGGTCCAGGCCGATTCCGCGCAGGCCCTCTATCTGCCCACCCACCTGCATGGTGGCCAGCTCCGCCGCGTTCCTCGCGCCAATCCGCGCGGACATGATGAGGCCCAGCAGCAGCGGACCGAACTCCCACAGCACTCCATAGCCCGCGGCCCACCCGAGGAATGCCCGCGCGCCGAAGCGCTGGATGTAGAGCCCCGACTGCAACACGACGATGACGCCCGCGAGCGCCGCCGTGGCCAGCGCGAGGGGCAGGGAGTCGTACCCGAACTGCACCAGCGCCCGTGCCAGCTCGCGCCGCTCCAGTCGCGGGAGTCCGAGCACCGTGCGCGCCGCCACCAGCGCCAGCGCTCCGATGCCTCGCACTGCCCCCAGGCCCAGGCTCCCCGCGCCGCGCACCGTCTTCAGCCCGGGGCTCTCGACGCGCGGCGGTGGGCTCATGGGAGCACCTCGTCCTGTTCGCGCTCCAGCTCCGGCGCGGGAGGCCCGTCGTACACCAACCGCCCACCTCGGAGATACAGCCAGCGGGGCAGGTGAAGGTCCAGCGGCGCCTCGGGCGCGGCGACAATCAACGTGCCGCCCCGGGAGACCTCCAACAGCACCCGCGCCACCTGCCGGGCCGTCCCTGGGTCCAGGCCCGCGAAGGGGTCGTCCGCGAGCAGCACGGAGGGCCGCGCCGCCAGCGCCCGACCGATGCCCGCGCGCTTCTTCATTCCACCGGACAGTCGCTCCGGCAGCGTGTCGGCCGCGTCCTGCAAGCCCACCGCGCGAAGCACCTCGTCCGCGCGCGCCTCGGCCTCGCGCTCCGGCACATGTCGCCGGACGAGCGGAAGCAACACGTTCTGCCGCACCGTCATCGAGTCGAACAGCGCGTCCGTCTGGAACACCATGCCGAAGGACGCCTGCCGCTCACGTCGCGCGGCGGAGGACAGCCGCGCCACGTCCTGCCCATCCCACAGCACCTGCCCGCGAAACGCGGGGACCAGGCCCGCCAGCGATTTCAGCAGCGTCGTCTTCCCCGCGCCGGACCGCCCCAGCAGCAGCGCCTGGGTCCCCGGTGGCAGCGCACAGCGCACGTCCGAGAGGACCGTCCGCGCGCCGTGCCTCACTGTCAGGGCTTCAGCGCGCAGGTCCATGGGCTCGCTCTCTCACGGCGTCCAGCGCAGCAGGGTGCCGCGGTGGCCCGTGGCCCACACGTCCCCGGGACCCGAGCCACCCAGCGCATTCAGCGTCGCCGGCGACTGCGTGGCGGTGCTCCAGGTCGACCCGTTGAAGAAGTGGACGTCGTTCACCTCCGAGGACACCGCGTAGAGGGCGGTGCGGCCGAAGGCCATGAGGGCCCGGAGATCGGGCGTGGCCCCGCCCGTCACCGTCAGTGTCGGCAGTCGAGTCCAGGTGTCTCGCGAGCGCTCCAGCAGCAGTGCGCCGTCGCCCGCCACATAGGCCAGCCGAGGCGTCAGGACCCGGACGTCGTTCAGGAAGCCGGTGGCACCCGAAACTCCCATCTCTTCCTTCGTCCACGTCGTCCCGCTCGTAGGCGCACGAAAGGCCACGGGGCGGGGCTGTCCCTCCACCGTCTCCGCGCCCACCGCGAGCAGCGTCGTTTCATCCAGGCCATGAATGGCCCTCAGGTTGGAGGCCACCTCCGTGAGGACCGTGGGCTGCTCCTGCGTCGCGCCTCCGTCGTCGTAGCGCCAGCGCAGGACGCGGCCCTGGCTGGTGACGGAATACAGGGTGACGATGTTGTCCGTGGGGCTCTCGAAGCCGACCAGGCCGTTGATGGCGCCGGCATGGCCACTGGAGAAGCTTTCGCACGGCTCGGCCTCTTCACCGGGCCTCAGCGTCGCGAACCGACCCGCGCGGGAGCCCAGGAAGACGCGGCCATTGCTCGCGGCCCACGCCGACTTCCACTCGCCCTCACAGTTCGTCACGGGCGTGACGGCGTTGTCTTCCACGTGAAGCACACGGCTCGCCGCGCCCGCAAGCCAGCCGTGCTTCCTCGAGTACACGGCCACCGCATCGAACCGCGCGCTCGCATCACCCAGCTCCTCCCGCACATCCCACGCCGTCGAGGCACAGCCCGTCACCCCGTCATCCGTCTGGTCATTGCAGTCGTTGTCCAGGCGGTCACACTGTTCGGTGAGGCCCTGTCGCGCCAGGGCGGAGCCCTCGTCACAGTCGGTGTCCTCCCGCGTCGCGCCCGGCTCGGGCGGCACACAGCCGGGCCCCACCGACTGTCCGGCCTCTCCATCTCCGTCGTCGTCCGCGAAGTAGGCCACCGGCTGCTCGCTGCTGGCGCACGCGGAGGCGGAGGGCCCCGCGCAGGCCAGCACCCCGGAGCAGCCCAGCGGCGTCGTGCACGCCATGCCCACGGAGAACCCATCGCTGTCCGCCACGCCGTCGCAGTTGTCGTCCCTGCCGTCGCAGCGAAACTCCGCCTGCCCGGGGTGGATGTCGCCGGCCGTGTCGTCACAGTCCCCACCGCGCGTCGTGAAGCCCGTGGGCGTGATGCAGGCAAGGGCCCGCGGGGCCCCGTCATCGCCGTAGCCATCCGCGTCCGCGTCCGGCCAGAACGGAGTCTCGCGCGGGGCGTCGTCCTCTCCTGCAACACAGTTGTTGTCGACACCGTCACACAGTTCGGTGGCCCCGGGGTGGATGGCCGGGTCTGTGTCGTCGCAGTCCGTGCCGGGGTAGGGCGGCTTCGCGGCGAAGGCTCCATCGCCGTCCAGGTCCTCCGCGCGCAGGTCCAGGCCCAGGTCGGTGACATCCCGGGTCGGAAACCGGGCCTCCGCGGACTGGCTCGCGATGACGGGCCCGGCACACGAGCCCTCGTGCGCCACGGCGGTCACTCGCAGGTCACGACTCCAGCCCGGATGATCCTGGATGACGCCGAGGCGCGTGTCGCTGAGTCGCTCCTCGTCCACCGGCACCGCGCCCGATGCGGTGTGCGACGCGTCGTGCACGTCCACCACCGTGAGCGTCAGGCACTTTGGCCGGAAGGTCGCATACGTGATGAAGACCCTCAGCGCGGGCGCGCTGGCGGGGGTCTCCGTCTTGCAACCCGACAACGCAAGTGTCAGCAGCAGTACACCCACCTGGAATAAACGCATCGCCCGTGCATTCCCCGCCGCGTCGCGGCGCCCGCTGTCGTGACGTACCGCCGTAGAACCCAAGGACATCCGGAACTCCCCCATAGACCGCCGCGCTGGCCATCGTCCAGAAGCCCCCGTCGCAGGGTGCATCCTTTCGCTCGTCGGGCCCCAGCGCGCGCCACCCCGTCACCCATCTGGCCCGAGCCCCGCCTCCTCGCTCATGTCCCCTGTTCGAACCGCCCTCTTCGCGCCCCTCTGTGCCTGGCTGGCCTTGTCTCCAGCCGAGTCCCAGGCGGCCCAGAGCGATGCACCCGTGGCACCCACTCCCTCGCGCGGCGCTGCGGATTCCGCACCCGAGGCTGCGAATTCCGCACGGCCCGCTGCGGAATCCGCACCCGTCGCGCCAGGCACGGCGGCGCCCGCGAGTCCTCCCGCGGACAGCGCGCCGCTGACGCTGGAGCGAGCGGTGTCGATGGCGGCCGAGCGCAACGAGTCAGCGCTCGCGGCCCAGCAGCGCGCCACCGCCGCCGACGCTCGCCTGTCGCGCGCCCGTGCGTTCTTCTTCCCGGAGCTGACGGCGACGGGCACCTATACGCGCCGCTCCAACCAGTCGACGCGTGAGGTGGGCGGGCAGCAGGTCGTCCTCCAGCGCTACAACGCCTTCGGCGCCAACATCGTCGCCCGCGTCACGGTCTTCGACGCGCGCGGCTTCCCGCTGTACCGGGCCGCGCGCCTGGACGGCGAGGCGGCGGGGCTGGAGGCCGTGGAGGCCCGACGTCAGATTTCGTTCGAGGCCGCCAACGCCTTCCTCATCACCCTCCAGGAGCAGCAGGTCTTCCAGGCCGCCGAGCAGCGCATCGCCTTCGCGAAGCAGTCGCACGCGGACGCATCGGCCCGGGCGAAGGGGGGGCTCGCGAGCACCAACGACGTGACGCGCGCGGAGGTGGAGGTGGCCACCGCGGAGGTGGAGCTCATCAGCGCTCGCAACCTGGCGCAGACGAGCCGCCTGGAGCTTGGCTATCTGCTGGTGGAGTCGGTGGAGGGCGCGCTCGTCATGCCGCAGACCCTGCTCGACGACGCGGCCCGGCCGCTCGCGACCCACGACTCCATCATCCCGGGCGCCGTGGAGCGCCGCCCGGACATCCTCGCCTCGCGTCTGCGGGTGGAGTCGCTGGAGGCGAATGCGCTGGAGCCGCTGGCGCGACTGCTGCCCTCGCTGGGCGTGGCCGCGACGTACCGGCTCACCAATGAAGGCGGCCTGACGGGCCGCACCGGTGATGGCTTCCTGTCGGCCGACCTCGTCTGGAACCTCTTCGATGGCGGTGAGCGCTACGCGGAGCGCCGTGAGCGGGTGGCCCTGGCGCGCGCGGCGGAGCTGGAGCAGCAGGCGGGCACGCGGCGCGTGGACGTGGACATCCAGCGGGCCCGCGTGGCCCTGGAGAACGCGCGGGCGGCGCTCACCCAGAGCGAGCTGGCGACCCGCGCGGCGCGGCAGAACGCGGAGGAGCAGGGCATTCTCTACCGCCAGGGATTGTCCACGGCGTTGACATTGGCGGATGCCTCCCTCCGGTTGTTCGAGGCGGAGGTGGCCCTGGCGCGCAGCCGGTATGCGCTGGGCGTGGCCCTGCTGGGCCTGAGGGCGGCAGTCGGACTTGATCCCCTGGGGAAGGAACCGTGAAGGCGATGCGACGCGCAGGAACGCTGACGCTGGCCGTGGCCATGCTGGCCATGGGTGCATGCAAGAAGGACGCGGAGGCGTCGAAGGGCGCGGAAGCGGCCCCGGCCGGGAAGGCGGGCGGTCGTCCCGGCGGCGGTGGTCCGGGGGGCCGTGGGCCCATCCAGTTCCCCGTCGAGGTCGCCCCCGTGGAGGCCCGCGACGTCGAGTACGTCGTCAACGCGGTGGGCTCCGTGGAGGCCTTCGAGCGGGTGCAGATCACCGCGCGGGTGCCTGGCGCCGTGGAGCGTGTCCTCTTCATGGAGGGGCAGACGGTGAAGAAGGGCGACATGCTCGCGGAGATCGAGCCCGCGCGCTACGCCATCGCCGTGCGCGCGGCCGAGGCCTCGTTCGCCAAGGCGCGCGCCTCGCTGGCGGAGGCCCAGTCCGGCGCTGCCCGTCGCACCGCCGTCAATGAGGCCAGCCCGGGCCTGTTGCCCGCGGAGCAACTCGACACCTTCCAGGCGCGAGCGCGCACGGCGGAGGCGGACGTCGCCTCGGCGCGGGCGGCGTTGGACCAGGCCCAGCTCAACCAGCGCGACGCGTATGTGCGCGCGCCCATGGACGGCGTGCTCCAGACGCGCACGGTGCAGACCGGGCAATACGTGCAGCCCGGCATCGTGATGGCGACGCTCTTGCGCAAGGACCCGCTGCTCTTGCGCTTCACGGTGCCGGAGGCGGACGTGTCGCGGCTGAAGCCGGGCCTGCCCGCGCGGTTCTCTGTGCGCTCGGAGGGCGGCTCGTACATGGCGAAGATCACCCACGTGGCGGAGGCCGCCGACGAGGCCAGCCGCATGGTGCCGGTGACGGCCGAGGTGTCCGCCGAGGACGCGCACCGGTTGCGGCCGGGCGTGTTCGCCTCCGTCGCGGTGCCAGTGGAGACGCGCGGTGGCAGCCCGGTGGTGCCGCAGACGGCGGTGCGCGCCAGCGAGCGCGGCTTCATGGCGTTCGTGGTGGAGGGTGACAAGGCCCGCGAGCGCATCCTGGAACTGGGCATGCGCACGGCGGACGGCCGGGTGGAGGTCCGTGAGGGCCTCAAGGCGGGAGAGCGACTGGTGGTGCGCGGCGGCGAGGCCCTGCGCGACGGCGTGGTGGTGCGCGTGGCCGAGGAGAAGAAGCCCGCGCTGACGGCCGAGCCCCGCGTCGAAGACGCCGGCGGCGGCGAGGGAGCTGGGCGATGAGCCTGACGGAAGCCTGCATCAAGAAGCCGGTCCTCGCCTGGATGATCATGGCGGCGACCATCGTCTTCGGCGTGGTGGCGTCGCAGCGCATCGGCATCAGCCAGTTCCCGGACGTCGACTTCCCCACCATCAACATCAGCGTGACGTGGGAGGGCGCCAACCCGGAAGCGGTGGAGAGCGACGTCATCGAGGCCATCGAGGAGGCGGTGACGCAGGTGGAAGGCGTCACCAGCATCACCTCCAACGCCCGGCAGGGCGGCGCCAACATCACGGTGGAGCTGGACCTGTCGCGCAACGTCGACACGGCGCTCGCGGACGTGCAGACGAAGGTGAGCCAGGCGCAGCGCCAGCTCCCCGAGGACATCGACCCGCCCATCGTCACCAAGACGAACCCGGAGGACCAGCCCATCATCCAGGTGGGTGTGTCCGGGCCCTTCTCGCAGCAGGTGGTGAGTGACTTCGCGCGCTACCGCGTGAAGGAGAAGCTCCAGACGGTGCCGGGCGTGGGTGAAGTCCAGATTGGCGGCTCGCTGGAGCGCAACGTCCGCATCTGGGTGGACTCCGGCAAGCTGGACTCGCTCGGCCTCACGGTGATGGACATCACCGCCGCGCTCCAGCGGGAGCACGTGGAGCTGCCGGCGGGTCGCATCGAGACGTCGGGCCGCGAAGTCAACGTGCGCGTGCTGGGCGAGGCGCTGGACCTGGAGACGCTGCGCAACATCGTCATCCGGGAGCAGGGCGGCCAGCCGGTGTACCTGCACGACGTGGCGTTGGTGGAGGACGGCTTCGAGGACATCCGGCGCATGGCGCGGGTGAATGGCATCCCCGCGCAGGGCCTGGGCATCAAGAAGCAGCGCGGGGCCAACGCGGTCTCGGTGGCGCAGGGCGTGCGCGCGGAGTTGGCGCGCATCCAGAAGGAGGCCCCGGAGGGGATGGATGTGGCGGTGCGCTTCGACTCGACGCAGTTCATCGAGGAGAGCGTCCACGAAATCGAGTTCGAGCTGCTGCTGGCCTGCATCCTCACCGCGTTCGTGTGCTGGGTGTTCCTGGGCTCGCTGTCGAGCACGATGAACGTGGTGCTGGCCATTCCCATGTCCCTGTTGGGGACGGTGGCCGTCATCTACTTCCTGGGCTTCACGCTCAACACCTTCACGCTGCTGGGTCTGGCATTGGCGGTAGGCATCGTCGTGGACGACGCCATCATGGTGCTGGAGAACATCTTCCGGCACGCGGAGGAAGGGAAGGACCGGGTGCGCGCCGCGCGCGAGGGCACCGCGGAGATCACCTTCGCCGCGCTGGCGGCGACGATGGCCGTCATCGCCATCTTCCTGCCTGTCGTGTTCATGAAGGGCATCATCGGCCGGTTCTTCCTCCAGTTCGGCGTCACGCTCTGCGTGGCGGTGCTGCTGTCGTACGTGGAGGCCATCACCCTGGCGCCGGCGCGCTGCGCGCAGCTCTTGAAGACGTCCCGCGAGGGGCGCAGCAAGATGGGCGTGTGGGTGGACAAGGGCTTCAGCAAGCTGGAGCACGCGTATGGGCGGGTGCTGGGCTGGGGGCTGAAGCGGCCCTGGCGGGTGCTGGGCGGGGCGGTGGTGATTCTGGCCGCCAGCGTGTTCGCGTTCCGCGCGCTGCCGGGCGAGTTCGTCCCGTCGCAGGACCAGAGCCGGTTGATGGTCCGCCTGCAGACGGCGGTGGGCAGCAGCCTGGAGGAGTCGAATAAAATCTTCCAGCGGGCGGAGGCCTTCGCCTCGTCGCGCCCGGAGGTGCTCAGCGTCTTCGCGGTGGTGGGCGGAGGCGGTGGCAACACCAGCGCGAACGGAGGCTTCATGATGCTGACGCTGAAGCCACCCGACGAGCGCATGCCGCAGGCGGAGTTCCAGCAGATCCTCCGCAAGGAGCTCAACAGCTACCCGGGTCTGCGCGCCGTGGTGCAGGACCTGTCGCAGGCGGGCTTCACCGCGCAGCGCGGGTTCCCGGTGGAGTTCAGCGTGCGCGGCTCGGACTGGGACCAGCTGGTCAAGGCGAGCCAGGAGATGCGCGAGAAGGTCCAGGCGAGCGGCAAGGTGGTGGACGTGGACACCGACTACCAGTTGGGCATGCCGGAGCTGCGCATCACCCCGGACCGGGCGCGCGCGGCGGACCTGGGCGTGCCGATTCAAGCGGTGGCGACGACCATCAACGCGCTGGTCGGCGGCGTTCGCGTAGGCAAGTACAGCACCGGAGGTCGGCGCATCGACGTGCGCATGCGCCTGTTGGCCGGGCAGCGCTCCAGGCCGGAAGACCTGGCGATGCTCAAGGTGCGCACGGCGAGTGGTGCGCTCGTCCCCCTGTCGTCGCTGGTGACGCAGGAGGAGCGGCCGGCGCTGCAGGCCATCACCCGCAGGGACCGAGAGCGCGCCATCAGCATCTTCGCCAACGTGGCGCCGGGCTCCAGTCAGGAAGAGGCGCTGGCCACGGTGGAGCGGCTCGCGAAGGACCTGCCTGGAGGCGTGCGAGTGGTGCCGGGCGGCGCGAGCGTGGCGTTCCGCGACTCGATGAGCAGCCTGTTCTTCGCGCTCTTCCTGGGGATTGGCGTCGCGTACATGGTGCTGGGAGCGCAGTTCAACTCGTTCCTGCACCCCGTCACGGTGCTCACGATTCTCCCGCTGTCGGTGGCCGGCGCGTCCTTCGCGCTGCTGGGCACGGGCAGCACGCTGAACATCTTCAGCATGATTGGCTTGTTGCTGCTGATGGGCATCGTGAAGAAGAACTCCATCATCCTGGTGGACTACGCGCTCCAGCAGCGGGAGCTGGGGTTGGACGCGGTGGAGTCGATGCTGCGCGCCGGCCCCGTGCGTCTGCGGCCGATTCTCATGACGTCCACGGCGACGATGATGGCGGCGGTGCCGGCGGCGCTGGCGCTGGGCGCGGGCAGCGAGACGCGCGCGCCCATGTCCATCGCCGTGCTGGGCGGCCTCTCCGTCTCCACGGTGCTCAGCCTCGTCGTGGTGCCGGCCTTCTACGTGGTCGCCGACCGCATGAAGACGCGGCTGGCCACGTGGCGGGGCAAGCGTCCGGATGACGAGGTCGGCGGTCCCACGGCACAGGCGCGGCCCGGGGGCGAGGAGCCTCGCCCGGCGGCGCACGGCTGAGGTCAGGGGCTCGCGGTTTCACGCCGCGAGCCTCTTTCACCCAGGCGCTGGCGAGGGGGCAGGCGCCGTCACGGCGTCTGGCTGAAGCACGCGCGCACCGTGGACATCGTCAAGGGCACGTCGGTGGATGGGCAGGCGAGTCCACGGCGAGCAAGGAGATGACCCCATGGCGCACGAGACCGAGCTTCCTCCCTCCATCACCCCGGTGAAGGAGCGCGACGAGTCGCTGGACCTCCAGGCGTTCCTCGACGAAATCGGCAACAGCCGCGAGGTCAGCGTCAACAAGGTGGACGCGCGAGACGCGGCGCACGCGGTGCTCTGCACGCTGGCGCGCCGCCTGTCCGACGGCGAGGACGTGAAGCTGATGCGCGCGCTGGGCCCCGACATCGGCGACATCGTCGGGGAGTGCACCATCCTCCGGGGCCCGTCGCATGCGCGACGCATGCACCGCGACGAGTTCATCTCCGACGTGGCGGACCACCTGAAGATTCCGGTGGACCAGGCGGACCGGGTGATGAAGGTGGTGTTCACCGCGGTGAGAGACCGCATCCCCGAGGACGAGGTGTCCGCGGTGGCCTCCCAGCTCCCGGCGGACCTCGCGGACAGCTTCCGCCGGCCGGTGTAGCCAGCGGCGTCGCCGGTACCGGGCTTCCCGTCTCGAGGAAGCCCGGCGCGGCTCACGGCCTTCAGGCAGGCCTGGCGAGCGCCGCGTCGATGGCCTGGACCAGGCGCGGGTCCTCCGCCGTCACGTCCGGGGCGAAGCGCGCGGCGACGCGACCATCGCGGCCAATGAGGAACTTCTCGAAGTTCCACTGCACTTCCGGAATCGGATTCGCGTCGATGCCGTAGCCCTTGAGCTTCTGGCGCATCGGCCCTTCGCCCGTGGCGTCGGGGACCGCGCTCGTCAGCTCGCGGTACAGCGGGTGCTTGTTCTCGCCCACGACGGAGATCTTCGAGAACAGGGGAAACTTCACGGAGTAGGTCAGGTCGCAGAAGTCCTTGATCTCCGCCTCGGTGCCCGGCTCCTGGCCCAGGAAGTTGTTCGCGGGAAAGCCGAGCACCTCCAGCCCCTGGGCGTGCTTGTTCTCGTAGAGCTTCTCCAGGCCCTCGTACTGCGGGGTGAGGCCGCACTTGGAGGCGACGTTCACCACCAACAGCACCTTGCCCTTGAACTGGCCCAGCGTCAGGGCGGCGCCGTCGATGGACTTCAGCGGGATGTCGTAGAGGTTCTGGCTCATATGGGCGCAGAGCCTCTTACTTTGGCCCCGCGCCCGTCAATCGCCGCCGTGAGATGTGTCGCCCCTCCTATACGCGGGTGACGCTGAGTCGCGCGAAGTAGTGCCAGGTGGAGCTGACGCCCTGCGCGGTCGTCGACTTGTGCCGCTGGACGATTCGCTCCGTCGATTCACCACTCTGGTGCTCCAGGATGAGCCGGGCCTCCACGGTGGTGGAGAACCAGGTGCTCACCATGCTGGGAATCGCGTTGGCCGTGCAGATGCTGCCGACGACGAGCACCCGGGGGTCGTCATTCGGGATGGTCTCCGAGTCGCCCCCAGCGAGGCGCAGCCGGCAGTAGCCACCGTTCGCGGTGGGTGACTTGTTCGTCACCAGTCCGTCCGCCTCCTGGCCGGTGAGGTAGACGACGCTCGAGTAGCCGGAGATGTCGTACGTCCCGGGGGGAACCGTGATGACCCCGGTCCTCAGGTCCAGCCGGATGGAGCGGTCGGGCGAACACGCCTCCACGCGGGTGAACACCCGGGTGTTCATTCCGGGCTCCAGCGTCTTCGTGTCTGGCGAGTCCTCGGCGAAGACGGCGAACACGCGCGAGTAGTTCACCGGGGAGGAGGTCCACTGGTAGGTCTCCTCGGTCTTGCCTCCCTCTCCGTCCAGGGTGAACACCTGGATGTTGTCGTCGCTCCGGCCGCCGGTGAGCCACCGGTCCTTCGCGCCGCCCACCTTCAAGTAGACCGCCCGGCCTCGTTTGACCTCGCCGCTGCCCACCGCCGTGCGACTCTGCATCACCGTCCACTGGTAGCTCGACTCCTTGTCGCCGCCCTCACCGTCGAGCGAGGAGACCTCTCTCTGGCCCTCGCTGCGTCCTCCCGTCAGCCAGCGGGGCTTGTCGCCGCCCACCTTGAGATAGACGATGTCGCCGTAGCGCAGGGGGCCGCTGCCCACGGTGTCGCGGGTCTTCATCAGGGTCCACCGGTAGCTGGACTCCAGGTCGCCGCCCTCGCCATCGCGGGTGTACACCCGCTTGTTGCCGTCGCTCCGGCCGCCGGTGAGCCACCGGTCCTTCGCGCCGCCCACTTGAAGATAAAGGGTCTCTCCATAGATGAGTGTGTCGGTGGTGGGGATGAGCTCCGGAGCGGGGAGGGGCTTCATGGGACCGATTCGTGGGGACTCAAGGCTGGCTTTCTCAGACACGGCATCCTCCTGTGGATGCGCTGAACGATGACATACGCCATGAGGCAGCCCGCCCACTGATACGAAGCGATACAATGAGAGACGAAGCGGCTCGCTCGCCAACGGATGCAACGGAAGGGGTATGCTTCAGGGGACGCATTCCTGGCACGGGGACTCTCATGGAACTGAAAAGTCAGACGTCGACCCCGCGTGTCTTCATCGTGGATGACGATACGCAGCTCACGGCGATGGTCGCCGACTACCTGCGGATGCATGGCTTCACCGCGGAGTGTGAGGTCAGCGGTGACCGGGCGGTGCCACGGATTCTCGCCGCGCGGCCCGACCTGGTGGTGCTCGATGTGATGCTTCCCGGCAAGGATGGCTTCACCGTCTGCCGGGAGCTTCGGGGGGCCTATCCGGGCCCCATCCTCATGCTGACGGGGCGGGGGGCGGAGGTGGACGAAGTCGTGGGGCTGGAGAGCGGCGCCGACGACTACCTGCCGAAGCCAGTCAGCCCCCGCGTGCTCCTGGCGCGGCTGCGGGCGCTCTTGCGCCGCACGAGCACGGCGCCCGTGGCGGAGCCTGGCCCCGTTCGCGTCGGCGAACTCACGGTCGACCCGGCTCGCAGAACGGCCCATCTGCGAGGGGCGGCGCTCGACCTGACCTCGGGCGAACTGGACGTGCTGTTCCTGCTGATGACGCATGCGGGGCAGGTCGTGAGCCGGCAGCTCATGTACCAGCGGCTTCGGGGCGTGGAGCAGGATGACATCGACCGCTCCGTGGATCTCCGCGTCTCGCGTCTGCGTCACAAGCTGCGCGAAGCCTCCGGCGAGGCGGACGTCATCAAGACGGTCCGCGGGGTCGGCTACCTCTTCACCGTGAGCTGACCCGTGGACCGACTCTTCCTTCGCGTCTATCTCCACATCTTCGCGGGCGTGCTCATCGCCGGACTCGCCGCCAGGGCGTTCGTGATTCCGAGGATCAACGCGCAGCTCGCGCGGAACCTCGAAGTCTCCCTCGCGGTGCCCGTCGGGCTGATGGCCGAGCTGTTCGAGGCGCGCTACCGCGAGCACGGCGACTTCGGAGGTCCCGCCGAGGAGGCCTCCAAGCGCTTCGGCGTGCCAGTCGCGCTCATCCCCCAGGCACGGACCCCGCTCGACGCCGAGGAGGCCGAGCGGCTCGCGCGCGGGCAGGTCATCCGGGAGGGGCCGGTGTTCGCGTCGATGCTCTATGCGCGCATCGAAGGGACGAACCACGTCCTCCAGGTGGGGCCGCTGCCGCTCATGTTCCCGCTGGGCGGTGCGCGAGGCGGCGCGCTCCTCCTGTTCTTCGTGGGCGGGCTCTCCCTGGGCATCTTCGCGCTCCTTCGCCCCGTGCGCCGTCAGCTCCTGGACCTGCGGCGAACCGCCGAGGCGCTCGGCAGGGGAGAGCTCGGCGCGCGAGCCCAGGTCGGCTCACGGGACGTCATCGGCGCCCTCTCGGCGGCGGTGAACCACATGGGCGCGGAGCTCCAGCGCTCCATCACCCTGCGAGACGAGCTCCTCCACAACACCTCCCACGAGCTTCGAGCCCCGAGCCAGCGGCTGCACTTCAGCCTCGCGCTCGCGAGAGAAGCGTCAGAGCCCGACGCGCGGGAGCACGCCTTCGACCGGGTGGAGCGCAGCCTGTCGGAGCTCGATGCGCTCATCGACGAGCTGTTGACCTATGCGCGCCTGAAGGCGCACGGCGCGCACAAGGAGACCCGGGTGGACGTGCGTCCTGTCCTCGCCGCGCTCTGCGAGACCCTGACCCTGCTGCCACACAAGGCGGTGCTGGCCGCCCCGGGGCCGGACGAGGAGCCGCTCGTCGTTCGTGTCGAGGCCCGGCTCATCGAGCGCGCGACGTCGAACCTGATTCTCAATGCCCTGCGCCATGCGAACTCCCGGGTCCAGGTCAGCCTGAGCCGGGAAGAGCGCGTGATTCACATCCATGTCGACGACGACGGGCCTGGGATTCCGCTCGCGGAGCGGGAGCGGATCTTCGAGCCGTTCCATCGACTCGACGACGAGCGCCACGGCTTCGGGCTCGGGCTCGCCATCGTGCACCGCATCGCGGAGGTGCATGGAGGGAGCGTCCGTGCCCTGGGCTCGGCGCTGGGGGGCGCACGCTTCACGCTGTCGTTTCCAGCGTGAAGCGCGGCCCGAACCCGGGGCGGAGCCTTGCCCCTACTTCTTCGCGCTGCTGCGCAGGTAGCGATAGAACTCGGAGTCGCTGCCCAGGAAGAGGGACGTGGAGCGGTCCACCACCTGGGGGTAGGCCTCCAGGGTGCGCATGAACTGGTAGAACTCCGGGTCCCTCCCGAAGGCATCCGCGTAGATCTTCGTCGCCTCGGCGTCGGCGGTGCCGGTGATCTCCTGCGCCTTGCGGTACGCCTCCGAGCGGATCTCCTTCAAGTCCCGCTCCCGCTGTCCGCGCACTTCGGCCGCGCGACCCATGCCCTCGGAGCGCGAGCGCTCGGCGGTGCGGCGCCGCTCGGAGATCATGCGCTCGAACACCTTCACCTGGACCTCGTCGACGTAGTTGATGCGGCGGATCTGCACGTCCACCAGCTCCACTCCGAACTCCTTGACGATCTCCGCGGCGCGGTCGCGAATCTGCCGGGTGAGCTTGTCGCGTCCCTGGGAGACCTGCTCCAGCGACTCACCGCGCTCGGCCTCGGTGGTGTACTCGTCGTCCTCGAACGGCCGGTTGGTGGAGCGCACCGCCTCAATCAGCGCGAACGAGGCGATGGTGTTGCGCGTCTCGCCGTCGATGATGTCGTCGAGCCGGGACTGGGCATTGCGCTCGTCGCGCAGGCGCTGGAAGAAGCGCAGCGGGTCCACGATGCGCCAGCGGCCGAAGGTGTCCACCCAGATGTACTTCTTGTCCTTGGTGGGGATCTGGTTCGGGTCCCCGCGCCAGTCCAGCCAGCGCTTGTCGAAGCGGTTCACCGTGTCGACGAAGGGCTGCTTGAAGTGCAGTCCCGGCTCGGTGATGGACTGGCCCCGGGGCTGGCCGAAGCGGGTGATGACGGCCTGCTCGTGCTCGCTCAACGTGTACGTGCTGGAGAAGCCCAGCACGACGGCGAGCGCGGCGACGACGACGAGAATCAGTGCGACGCGGCTCATTGCTGGGCCTCCTTCAGCTGCGCTGCGCCCGCGGAGACGGAGTCCGCCCCGTCCATCCGCAAGAGGGGCGTGAAGCCCTTGAGGTTCTCATCCATGACCACCTTCTGCCCGGCGCCCTGGAGCACCTGGCTCACCGTCTCCAGGTACATCCGGCGACGGGTGACCTCCGGCGCCTTGCGGTACTCCTCGTAGACGCGGGTGAAGCGCTCGGCCTCGCCCTTGGCGCGGTTGACGCGTTCAATCGCGTAGCCCTCCGCGGAGCGCAGCGCCTCCTCGGCCTCGCCCTTGGCGCGGGGGATGGCGCGGTTGCGCTCGGCGTAGGCCTCGTTGATGGCGCGCTCCTTCTCCTGGATGGCCTGGTTGACCTCGTTGAAGGACGGCTTGACGGGGTCGGGCGGGTTCACGTCCTGGAGGACGACCTGCTGGATGTCCACGCCCGTCTCGTAGCGGTCCGCCAGGTCCTGGAGCAGCAGCTTGGACTGGGTGGCCACCGTCTGGCGGCCCGTGGTGAGGACCTCGTTGACGGAGTGGTCGCCGACCACCGCGCGCATCGACGCCTCGGAGATATCGCGGAGCATCCCCTCCACGTTCTTCACCTTGAAGAGGTACTTGTACGGGTCCTTGATCTTGTACTGGACGATCCACTCGACCACGGCGACGTTGAGGTCACCGGTGAGCATCAGGGACTCGCGCTTCAGGTCCGACGTGCTCGCCGAATACGACGTGGCGCGCGAGTTGACGGACTCCGTGCGGAAGCCGAACTCCGCCTTGAGCTGCCGCTGCACCGGCACCTTGACGATGCGATCCACCCAGAACGGCAGCCGGAAGTGGGGACCCGGCTCCACCGTGCCCACGAAGCGGCCGAGCCGGAGGATGACGCCAACCTCGTCCGGCTCCACCTGCGCGTAGCTGGTGAGCAGGCCCACCAACGTGACGAGCGCAATCGAGCCCAGCAGGAGCCGACGTCCGAGGCCGCGACTCAGCCTCTTCTGCAGCTCACGCAGGACGTCCGCGGGGTCCCGCCCGTTCGGGTCGGGGTTCAACACTCGAGGATCCCATGCCATCCATCAGTCTTTGGACTGCGAAGCATCTACATGCAAGGAGAACCGGGGCGGCCGGTGAAAACGGCCCGGAATCCTGGTTCATTCGTGACACCTTGCCTGCCGAGCACACTCCGGGCGCAAGCGCGCACGCCTTTGGCGAGGAGGCCGAGTTCCCCGAAATGGAAGGGGCCGCGTTTGAATCCCTCACGCACGAAGAGGCTCAGGCCGGGATGCGCGTGAACACGCTCCAAGATCTGGATTGACAGAACGGCTTGCGTCAGCGGAGAACCCCGCGCTCCGCGTTTACGGCGCCCATACCGGGCCCGCGCGAGGAAACTCCATGTCAGATTTGCTTTCGAAATGGCTCGCGGCCCCAGCCGCCGCATTGCGCGCGGGATTGGTGATTGGACTGGCCGCCAGCGCCCTCGCCGCTTGTCGCGACAACAAGCCGTCCAGCCTCCCGCCGGTGGCCCGCGACATCACCCTCGAGACGGTGGAAGACACGCCCCTTGAAATGCGCCTGCCGGCCACCGGCAACGAGGCGCTCACTTTCACCATTGTCGACACGCCGGACCACGGCACATTGAGTGATATCAGCGCCAGTGGCGCCATCACCTACACCCCCGGCGCCGATTACAATGGCGAAGACGCTCTCGTCTTTCGGGCCACCAACCGCCAGGGCCAGAGCGCCCAGGGAACGGTAACCATCACCATCACCCCGGTGAACGACAGGCCCGCGCTCTCCGCGTTGGCCAACCAGACCCTCGCCGAGGACAGCTCGACCGGAGACCTGGCCTTTACCCTGGGCGACGTGGAGACCCCCGCCGACGGCCTCACGGTCATCGCGACGTCCTCCAACACCGCCCTGGTGCCTGACGCCCCCACGAACCTCGTTTTCGGAGGCTCCAGCACCAGCCGCACCCTCAAGGTGGTTCCCGTCGCCAACGCCAGCGGCACCACCACCATCACCCTGTCGGTGAGCGACGGCTCCGCCACCGCCTCCACCACCTTCACGGTCGACGTCACCGCGGTGAACGACCTCCCTGCGATTTCCTTCGTGGCCAACCAGCGCATCGCCGCTGGCGGTTCGACCGGCGACCTGGACTTCACCGTGGGCGACGTGGAGACCGCCGCCGACAGCCTCACGCTCACGGCCACGTCCTCCAATACCGACCTGGTCCCCAACGACGCCAGCCATCTCGTCCTGGGCGGCTCCGGCTCCAGCCGCACCCTCAACGTCGTCCCGGTCGCCAGCGCCAGCGGCTCCACCACCATCACCCTCTCGGTGAATGACGGCCCCTCCACCACCTCCACCCGCTTCACGGTCGACGTCACCGGTCCTGCGAGCCTCTACTGGATCACGAACGCCGGCTCGCTGTGGAGGGTTGATGTGAGCGGCACGAATGCCATGGAGCTCAAGACTGGCATCAGCGGGGCCAGCTTCGTTGCCACCGACCCGGTCACCCGTACGCTCTACTACACGAGCGACAGCTCCATTGTTCGAGTGGACAGCGATGGGGCGAACCCGGTCGATGTCGTGGCGGATGGAGGCTACCCCACCGCACTGGCGGTCGATTCGACGAACCGCAGGCTGTACTGGTCCGATTTCAACGGAAACCGGATCATGCGCGCCGAGCTGGACGGCAGCAATCCCACGCAAGTCGTCGGCGGCATTGATAGCCCGTCCGCCATCGCGTTCGATGTCCCGAGTGGCAAGGTGTATGTGATGACCTATAACAACACCAGTCTCGTGCGATTCAATTTCGATGGCACCCACCTGGAGACCCTCGCTTCAGGCCTGGGGGGCCTGGGAGTCGGCCTGGCGGTCGACCCGAGCGGCGGGAAGGTGTACTACTCGACCCGAGGCAACAACATCCATGTCGCCAACCTGGACGGCTCCAACGCCACCATCCTGGTGACCAACCAGACCACGGTGCACGGGATTGCCATCGATGTCACGGCCGGGCGGTTGTATTGGGTGGACTGGCTGGATGGGATGCTCCGGAGCGCCAATCTGGCCGACGGCGGCGATATCCAGGACCTGAACTCGGGCAGCAGCAGGAACCTGGGTCTGGCCTGGATGCCCGCGCCGTAGCCAGGAGCAGGCGGCGCTTCGCGTCAAGCGATTGCGTCGCTCGGCCTTCGACTCCGGAAACGACACCGGCCTCGCGGCCGGGATGAACCCGGAGCCGCGAGGCCAGGAGCGGACAGGGCTCAGTAGTTGAGGTTGACCGCGAAGTGGAACGTGTCACCGGACGCGTTGTCCACGTCCGCGCGGAAGTCGAAGTTGGTGCCGCTGCGGTAGTACCAGAGGTAGCCGCCCGCACCGACGTTGCGGATGACCTGGTCCCTGATGTTGAGCGTCACGTTGCCGGAGGTCGGGCACACGGCGGTCTTGTGGTAGTCCACTCCGCCGCGCTGGGCGTAGGCGCCACCGCCCCAGTTGGTCAGGCACATCTTCCAGTCGTAGGCCGCGTTGCAGAAGTTGTCCTGGAACCAGGTGATGTCGCACGGGCCGTAGGCCGCGGCGCTCGTGCTTCCGGCGGCCAGGCCGTCCTTGAAGATCGACTCACCGCGCTCGGTCGCACCCTCGGCGTCGCGGGGGGGCGTGCGCATCAGCTCGTAGCGCTGCTGGGCGATGCCGAGCGCCTGGGGCACGTCGCTCCGGCCGGTCAGCTTGCTCCACGCCGCGGCGGGGCCGATGCCGTCGATGGCCGCCGGGGGGTTCGGGTAGACGCCGGCCTCCATGACCATCACCTCGCCGTCCGCCAGCTCGAGGAACTCGACCACGTTGCCGTTGTCGCGCTCCACGCGCGCCAGCACCGACGCGGGCGTCTCCGTCTTCTCGGTGGTGGTGGCGGCGTCCTCGATGCCGCAGCCGGCGGCGAGGACCATCATCATGACTCCAGGGACGATACGCTTCATGGGACTTCTCCCGAGCAACGCGCCTGGCGCCGCTCATGTTGTGGTGGGGTGGGATGCAAGTGCGCGCCGCGAAACCGCATGCGGACCGTGTCGGCGTGCTCCCGGTCCATGAGCAATGGCCGTGCCGCGCGTGCTCTCAGAGGGAAGCGCGAGGAATCAGGGGCACGCGAGCGCAACGCCGGCCGGCAAGTCCTGCCGTGTCAAAGGCAGTCCTTGCTCGTGCCTGTCGCTCCGCTGGAAATGCAGTGGTGGACAGGTGCGGGCGCGTGCATGGGGCGTCCCGGAGGGAAGTAGGGCAGACTTGGTGGGTGATGGCCCCGGCGCCACTGATGGCGCGGTGGGTGGACGGGCAGCGCCCGTACCAGGGGCCGGGAGTCAGGCCAATGAAGCACAAGGAAGCCAGGATGGTGTCCGTCAACGGCCCCGCGGGTCGATTGATGGCGACAGTCGAGGGCGACGGCGGCATCCCCGCCATCTTCGTGCACGATGTCGCCGGGGACCGGTCTCACTGGGCGGAGACGCAAGCGGGCCTCGCGACGCGCAGCGTGGCCTTCGACCTTCGCGGGCTGGGCGAGAGCAGCGGCTCCCACGGTCCCTTTGGCGTGGAGGCGGCGGTGGAGGACGTCGTCGCGGTCGCCGACGCGCTGTCCCCCGAGAAGTTCGTCCTGGTGGGGCATGGCTTCGGCGCCGCGGTGGCCGGTGCCTTCGCCGCGTACTACCCCGAGCGGCTGGCCGGGCTCCTCTATGTCGAAGCGCCGGGAGACCTGCGCCGCATGCCGAAGCCCGAGGCGGAGGCCTGGCTCGACAACTTCAGCGCCGCGAAGTACGGCGCCTTCCATGAGCACTGGCTCACGCCCCAGCTCCTCGCCGCGAAGGATTCCACGCGCGTGTTGGTGATGAAGACGATGCGCACGTCGCGTCGCGAGGCCATCGCCGGGAACCTGGAGTCGCTGCTCGCGCATGACCCGGACGCGGCGTTCGAGCAGTTCAAGGGCCCCACCCACGCGCTGGTGGCGGCCACGGGGCCGGAGACGCTGGTGGGACAGCGGGCCGACTTGTCCCGCACCGTGGCGCCGCACGCCAGTCACTGGCTGATGTTGGACTCGGCGAAGTGGTTCCACACGGAAGTGGTCCGCTTCCTCGGTCAGAGTCGGCACCACCCCTGAGCCACGCGGGGCCGGGTCCGCTCGTCTCGGGTGCATCGTCGCTCTACACTGCCTCCCTCCTGGAGGAACGATGCACCTGAAGAGACTTCATCGGTCGGCAGTGAGCGCGGTGTTCTCGCTGGCCACGGGCTTCGCGCTCGCCAGCGTGGCGGGCTGTTCGAGCGAGGATGCGCCGGGCGTGGACGTGCCCAACCCGCTGACCAATCCCAAGGATGGCCCGCCCGCCGGCAATCCGAACGCGGAGGCCACCTGCACCGTGCCCGCGGAAGCGGGGCTCGCTGACAGCTCCAGGCCGACCACCGTTGTCGGCACGGGAACGCCCGCGAGCTGTACCAGTGCCGCCTTTGTCGAGGCAGTGGCCCGGGGCGGGGTCATCACCTTCGACTGTGGCCCGGAGCCGGTGACGATCACGCTCGACAGGACGGCGAAGATCTTCAACGACAAGGGGCCGGAGATCGTCATCGACGGCAAGGGGCTGGTGACGCTCAGCGGAGCGGGCAGGCACCGCATCCTGTACATGAACACCTGTGACCAGAAGCAGGTGTGGACGACCTCCCACTGCCAGAACCAGGACCACCCTCGGCTGACGATCCAGAACCTCACGTTCGTGGATGCCAGCTCCAAGAGTGAGTCGGAGTTCGACGGAGGCGGGGCGGTCTGGGTGCGCGGTGGGCGGGTGAAGGTCATCAACTCCCGCTTCTTCAACAACGCGTGCGCGGATGTCGGGCCCGACGTCGGAGGTGGCGCGCTCCGGGTGTTCAGCCAGTACGAAGGGCGGCCCGTCTACGTGGTGAACACGACCTTCGGCGGCAAGCAGGGCTTCGGCGGAGTCTGCTCCAACGGTGGTGGCATCAGCAGCATCGGTGTGTCGTGGACGGTCATCAACAGCCTCTTCTCCCACAACCGGGCCATCGGCAACGGCGCGAATCCCGCCACTCCAGGCACCCCGGGAGGGGGCAGCGGCGGCGCCATCTACAACGACGGCGACAGGATGACGCTGTCCCTGTGTGGCACGCGAATCGAGCACAACGAAGTCAACGCGCATGGAAGCGCCATCTTCTTTGTCAGCAATGACCATTCAGGCGACATCCGCATCGACCGCTCGGTCATCCAGAACAACCGGGGTGGCTCCTGGTACGTGACGTATCCCCAGATATCGAATCACTCGGATACGCCGATCGCCGTCACGAACTCCACGATTGAGTGACGGAATGGCTGTCAAGGTGCGGGTGAGAGTGCGGGCTACCATTGACACCAGTGAGCAATTGACTGGGAGTGAACAGTGTGCTTTTTCTCGCACTGCCTCGAGGCCATCAAAGGCTCATCAAAGGATCGTCCCAAATGTCAGTGGTTTCGAAGCTGCCCGCTCCGGCTGCCCCGCCCCCGGCTCAACCTTCCGGTACCGTCACGCTCTACAAAGATGCGGGTTGGGTAGGCTCGCCCTACTCAGTCAATACCCGTGATTACCTCAAAGACACACGCCATTCCATCGCCGGGTCGAGCCTTCACGACGAAGCGACCTGGATTGCGTTCAATCTCCCGGTAGGCACCGTCATGACCCTGACGGATAACTACGTCGCCCCGGCCAACGGCAATGTCTATGACCTCATCAACTGCGGCAGGGTGGTCGACCTCGTGGGAACAGGCCAGACCGAGGCCGTGGATCTCACGAAGATCAACCTGAACGATTGCATTTCGGCGTTCTTCTGGCACACGCCCGACCTGAGCGCCGGTGCCATCGAACTCTACGAATCCGCCGCCTTCGCGGGGAACCGCACCGTCCTGTTCCTCTCGGAGTGGGGCGCGGGAAAGACCTACGCCCTGGATGGCTGGTACATCAAGGATCGCGCGAGTTCCGTGCGCTGGCCCGCGCTGGTGGACGCCCAGATGGCCTCGTTGTTCAACAACAACGACGGCTCGGGGGCGGCCTATGGGAACATCAAGGCTTGGGGCAGCTTCTCGGAGGTGAGCAATCTCAAGGAGGTCGGATTCAACGACGCCGTCTCCAGTTTCTCCTGGAACAACCTCCTCCCGAAGCAGTCGTTCGTCAAACCGGTGGACATCGTGGTCCCCGACTCCGTCGGGAAGAGGGTGTCGGACAGTCTGCATTGGCCAAACGACTCCTCCGCGGTCCAGAAGCAGACCCTCTCGGTCGACGTCACGGACGAGCAGACGACAACGGTGACGGCCACCAACCAGTACACGGCGGGCATGCAGTTGAGCTATTCGCTCTCGGCCAAGAAGACCCAGGGAACGAATGAGGTGACCAAGGAGTGGACACTCAGCGTCGGCTTTGTCTATTCGCATACTGATGAATCGTCGTTGACCAAGACGCAAAAAACGACGCTCGTGGTCACGGTTGAGTTGAATGTGCCCCCCTACTGCATCTTCGACGCGACGCTGTGGGTGCAGCTGGGGCAACTGCCCCCTGGCACGACCTACAAGACCACGGCCGAGCGCTGGTATGACCAGGAGCTCAAGGGAAGCGTGTACGATCCTGCGAACGGCTACTGGAAGCGCACGGAGTCCGTCACCTTGCAGATGGGCGGAACCCTGGCCGTCAGTCAGACCTGTGAAACCAAGGAGAGCGCTCTCCCCGAGAAGCCGCCGGTCACCGCGCCATAGCATGCAGGCGTCGTGAATGGCTGATGGCCGCGCCGCTCCGAGGAGGGGCGCGGTGGACTTCCCGGCATTGATTCGCTAGGAACCGTCAGTCAATGAACTCAAGAATAAGCAGTGCGACTGTTTTATGGGCAGGAGTGCTGGCCGCAATCGCGCTTACCGGATGTACGAAGGAGGGTGAGCGCGAGAGCCGCGTGGGGACCGTGTCGCAGGCCGCGACGTCACCGGTGAGCGTGTCGGAAGCGGTGGCGATCACCAGCCAGGGCATGACGCAGAACGGCTCGGCGCACCGCAACGAGGCGCTGCTCGGGGTGTTCCAGACCGAGGACTACGAGGTCGAGGCGCTGCTGCGCTTCCCTCAGCTCGGGGTGCCGCAACGGGCCGTGGTGCAGAGCGCGACGCTCCGGTTCGCCGTGGAGACCTATACCGACGACTTCGCGATTCGTGGCTCGTATGTGCAGGCGCCCTGGAACCTGGTGGCTGGAGACCTGGGGTGGCAGTTCCGGGATGAGGACCTGGCGTGGGACCGGCTGGGCGCGGTGGGGCAGGGGACGGACCTCGTCGCCGGCTCCTCGTTCCAGGTCACTACGTTTCCGAGCACGGTGAGCGTGCACAACGTGCCGCTCGATGTCGCGGTGGTGCAGTCGTGGGTCGATGACCCGTCGACGAACCAGGGTGTGATGCTGGCGAACTCGAAGGTTGGCAAGGTGGCCAAGCTGTTCACCAGCCTGGCGACCCAGCCGGAGCGCCGGCCGCTCCTCACCATCGAGTACACCCCTCCCGTGCCGAACAGCGACACCACGCCACCGACGGTGGCAATCACCTCGCCCGCGGGAGGCGCGACGGTGGAGGGCGTGGTCGCAATCACCGTGGCCGCGAGCGACAACGTAGGCGTGGCGAACGTGCAACTGCGCATCGACGGCCGCAACCTCGCCTCATCGCAGCTCGACACCCGCTTGTTCCGCAATGGCGACCACGTCCTGACCGCGCACGCGCGAGATGCCGCTGGCAACCTCACCACCTCGGCCTCCGTGCGCATCACCATCGACAACGAGCTCGTCGACACGGGTCCTCCGCAGGTCCAGGTCACCGCGCCGGTCGCGAGTGAGACGGTGAGCGGGCCCTTCACGGTGCGGATGAGCGCGGTCGACGACATTGGCGTCACCCGGGTGCATGTCGAGCTGGATGGCACCCAGGTCGGTGAAGCGGACGTGGCCGCCCCCTGGTCGGTGACGCTCGACACCGAGACGCTCCAGCCCTACGGGCTTCGGCAACTGACCGCGGTGGCGCGCGACGCCGCTGGCAACGTCGCCAGCTCGGCGCCGGTCGCTATTACCGTGAGCGCGCCTCCGCCCGATACCATTCCTCCCGAGGTGCAGATCGTCTCGCCCGCGAGTGGCGTGACGGTGGGCGGCACCATCCAGATCAAGATCGACGCCTACGACAACGTGAGGATTGCCGGCGTGCAGTTGAAGGTGAACGGCCAGAACGTCGGTCGCGAGGACCTCAGCTATCCGTATTGGATCAACGTCACCACCACGCAGGTGGGTGATGGCACCTTCCCGGTGACGGCGGTGGCGCGGGATCGCGCCGGCAACCTCACGACCTCCGCGCCCATCACGCTCACCATCGCCAACGGGCCTCCGGTAGTCCTCGCCATCCCGGTGGCGCATCCGCGCGTCTGGTTCACCGCGTCCCGGCTGGCCCGCGCCCAGGCGTACTTCGCGCAGCACCCGTACACCCCGGTGGCGAACGTGCAAGGCCCCGAGCAGGCCATCGACGCGGCGATGCATTCGCTCATCACCGGCACTCCGGCGTCGTGTCGTTCCGCGATTACCTGGGCGGTGCAGACCGAAATCCCCATCAGCGAGAACACGGTGTCGAGCGATCCGGCCCGTTGGTACGGCGAGGCGGTGATCCTCACCTATGACTGGTGCTTCGCGCACCTGCTGCCGGCGGAGCGCACGACCTTGATTGCGCGCTGGAACCTCGCGATCGAGGCGCTCAACGACAACCCGTGGGGCGGCATCGGCATGGAGGGCAACAACTACTACACGGGCTACTTCCGCAACTCGCTCCTGTGGGCGATTGCCAGCTGGCATGAGAACCAGCCGTACGCCAACAACCTCCTGCAGTACGCGATGAGTTCGCGCTGGGACTTCTCGCTCCGGCCCTACCTGGACGGCCCGGCCGCTGGCGGCGCGCCCCACGAAGGCTCGACGTACGGCCGCCGGACGTTCGGCTACATGACGGTGCCGTTCACCACTCTCGGCCTGTATGGGCACGACATGTGGAACCAGACCAACTACTTCATGGAGTCGGTCTTCTGGTCCATCTACTCGACCACGCCAGGGCGCAGCCGGATGGGCCAGTTCCAGCTGTTCGAGACGTTCCCGTACAACGATGACGAGCGCTGGTTGACCCGGTGGGACTCCAGCAACACCGCGCAGACGCTGCTGGGCAGCTACTTCGCCCCGCTCATCGAGGAGTGGTCTGCCCAGCCGATCGCCGGCTATGCCAAGCGCTTCCTCGAACTCACCGGTCACCCGATTGACGACCGGCTGATTCGATATGTCTACAGCGACACCGTGGCGGCGGTGCCGTCGAGGGACCTCGCGGAGCTGCCGCTCGACTACCACGCGCCCGGCCTGGGCATGGTGTACGCGAAAACGGCGTGGGCGCCCGATGCGACGATGATCAACCTGCAGTTCGGCATGACGGCCAACGCGGGCCATGCCCACCGTGACGCCGGCAACTTCCAACTGTGGCGGGCCGGCGAGTTCCTGACGCGCGAGACAGTCGGCTACGCCAACTCGATTGTCGGCTATGCCGGCGGTGGCGCGGTCGACGTCGAATCGCCCGTCGCGCACAACACCCTCCTGTTCGAGGGGATGGGCACGGTCGGCTACTACCACCACGTGCCCCAGATGCTGCGGCTCCACTCGACGCCGGTGGTCAACTACGCCGCGGTCGACCTGACCGGTGTGTACGACTTGAACGACGAGTGGGCCCACCGCGAGGCCGAGGTCGGCAACCCGTACGCGGGCAGGGTGGTGCGGGAGACGCTGTTCGTCCGTCCGCTCGACACCTTGATTGTGTTCGACCGGCTTGAGAGCGCGAGCGACAACGCCGCGGTCGACAAGACCTTCGTCATCCACTTCCCGGAGAACCCGGTGCTCACGGGCAACACGTGGTCGGCGAACAGTGGCGGTCAGGCGCTGAGGGTCAGCACCCTGGTGCCCGCCACGCCGACGCGGCGAATCGTCGACGAGCGCGGCCCGGTGCGCCCCAATGGCACCTACCCGTACCCGGTCGGCCAGTTCCGTGGGGAGATTGAAACCAGCGGGCAGGTGGTGAGCCACTTCCTGCACGTGGTGCAGGCCAGGGATGTGGCCAGCGGTGCGAACCTTCAGCTCACGCTCAACGAGACGTCGACTGCGTACACGGTGACGCTGGTCCATCCGACTCGGGGGAGCGCGGTGGTCACCTTCGAGAAGGGGATGGTGAGCACGGGCGGCAGCTTCGGCTTCGCCGCCACGGGCGCGGTCACCCAGTCGCCGCTGCGCGCTGGCGTCCAGGCGATGACCGTCACGCCGAGCGGGCCGGTCTGGGGACCATAACCGGGAGAAGGCCATTCCCCGCACCCAGCGCCGAAGCCCGTTGACGCGTCAGTCTTTCCGGTTGACGCGTCAACCCACTTGCCGCGCAGTGACCTCACCCCGTCTTTCACTCTTGACGCCATCAAAAAGCAGCGGGCATGTAGATTGCTGATACATGTGATTCCCTTCCCATCGGAACCCAACATGGTCCGCCAATTCATCGTGTTCGCAATCGTAGCGCTGCTCACACAGCCCGCAATCGTGATGGCAGCGCCGAATACCCCTCAAACGCCCCCCTCTCCACAACAAGCCACAAAAGCCCCCGGCAAGGATTCGCAAGCAAAGAAGTCCCCACAGCCCGCGGACACAAAGGCCAAGGCAAGTCCGCCCCCTGCAACGGGGACTGGCGACTATGACCCCAGGTGGGCGCAAGGAGCCATGCCCGCATGCCAGGCGGCATGCCAGAAAAAACACGGGACTTCCGCCAAGAAAGTCATTCCAGACATGAGCGTGATAGACGTGGAGAGGTGCGACAATGTCGAGTGCGCATGCGCGAACAGCGCAAGCGTTCGCACTCAGCTTCCGGATGGCGCGTTTTGCGTCAGATATATGATTGTGACGCCGCCTCCCAGGCCTCAGTATGGCGTTTGCAGGCAGGGCCAGTGCTACGTCAAATAGCGGGTTCCTGAGGCGTTGCAGTTCAGTTTCCATCAGGAGTTTACGGCAATGCGCAACCATCAAGTCTTGTTCATCCTGCTCACCCTGCAGACGCTCATCGTCGCCAACGCATTCGGCCAACAGCCCTACCAGAGTGCCGCGCTTTCCCTCCACAATCAGTACCGCGCGAAACACGGCAGCCCGCTCTTGAAGTCGGATGCCAGCCTGATTGCCAGTGCGGAGAAATGCGCGAACTACTACGCGGCGAAAAAGACGATAGACCACTCATGTCCATACAAGAACGGTGCGGGGGAAAACCTGACTGGCGGCGTGGGCTCGTGGTCCCCGGGTGACTTCACAGCCATGGGTGTCAAGATGTGGTACGATGAAGTCAGGTATTACGACTTCGCGAAGCCTGGTTTCTCCATGAACACCGGCCACTTTACGGCGGTGGTCTGGAAGAGCAGTACCAAGCTGGGGTGTGGCGTTGTTACGAAAGATGGCTATACGGCCATGGCTTGTTTGTATAGCCCTCCGGGGAACATGATGGGGCAATTCCCGGCCAACGTCCTTCGCTTGCGGTAATCCAGCACCCGTGCAGAACCTCGCGAGTGCCCCGGACGCCTACCCAACCCATCCCGGTCGGAACCGCTGTCGTCATCAGTGGGTTGGAGGATCCACGCAGGTCAGCTCCTCTTTGGCCGGATTTCACGCGCCGCTTGAGGCCCTCAATCGTACGTGGAATTTCTTCTTCCACATTCGTTGAATGTGCCAGTCAGTTGAGACCCATTGCGCTGATAGCAATAGATCGCCTCGCTCGAGGCCTCGTCGCATGCGGAGCTATGCGCAATCTCTCCTGACGGCAGCGTGACCATTGACCCGCAGCTCTCGAACGACTCTTTGAGCCGGAGCTTTCGCGGGAACTCCTTGCCCTCCGCGGTGACGCTCACGCTGGAGCTACTGCTCCCAGAATAGTCCCCGCCGCTACCCCACTCGATGCCGAAGATCTTCACCAGGGAACCGTCCTGGGCCTCCCAGTAGGAGAGCTCAGAGTGGCAAAAACGAGGACAATCTACCAGCTCGACCCTGATGTTCTTTCGCACGGGGTCAGTGAGGTTCTCGAACGCAAAGACAATCTTGGTGGGGTCGTAAGATGTCGACTGCTCTGGTTTTCCTGGCAAGAACGGCATGTTGATGGAGCAATAGGCGTTCTTCTCCGCGAGAGGATGGAGCACTGCTCCAGTGATGAACTGCTCCTGGCCGCACATCTTTCCCCGAGCCTGGAGAACGACATCCTCCGTTTCTGCAGACACGATGCGGGCACGGAAGACATCGAGCACCACGGATACAGGGTCGTCCTCCTTGCATGAGGAGTACATGTCCCACCGGGTTTCGAGGAGAAGTGGTTCGAGAAGCTTCTTCACCTCGGCAAACCGCGTCGCGGCGCCCAACTGCTTCTTCAACACCTTGGGCAACACCGTGACTTGCTGCTCCAGGGGACAGACCCAGGGCTTCGGTGGTGCCGCCACGACAGCGCCCGTTCCCGCATCCCCCCCGCCCGTGCCAGCATCCATGGTCGGCGGCGTCTGGGCATGCCCCGCCAGCGGGCTTGACGCGACAAGGAGAGGCAGCAGTAGCAGTCGCGCCTGATGATGCCCCCACGAGAATGCGGTCAGCACGCGAGCCGTCGGTGATGAACTCCAGTCACGACACTTCAATCCCAATATGACCCATCCTCCTGTGGGGTTGATGCCAGGGAGCTGACTCTCTGACCACGTCCCGATCCATGGAACCCCTTCGAGCTCCGCAGTGACGGTGCAGGCGTTGAATCTATTCAATCTTGAGATCCAGCTTGCTCCGCCCAAGATTTCTTGAGGCCTCTCACTGGGGGATAGCTCCCCCTGGCGGTGGATGCGCTCGGCGAGCCTTGAGCCTCCGTCGTGCTCGCGTCAGGGCCCTCCTCGCGGTGCCTAGATGAACGAGCCTTGAACGTCAATGCCAATCAGTCAAGGGCGAGCAGGCCCATACTGCCGCGACCGCGTTCAAGGATGGTGTCTTTGCCGAGCCGAGCCGTCCACGCAGCTGCCAGGGCAGCTACTTCTTGGGCTGCTTCTTCAAGAACCGGCTCAACCGCACCTTGCCCAGGCCGCGTCCGCCGAACAGGTACCAGGTGATGGCCGCGCCGAAGAGGCCCGCCGCCAGGGCGATGCCCACCGCGCCGAGCACCGGGATGTTCCCATACATCCACGGCTTGGGTGCGAAGGAGATGAACGCGCCCACGATGAAGCCACACGCGCACAGCCCCATGAAGGCAATCACCGCCGCGCTGCGCAGGTTCTCGTTCAGCTTCTCGAACTGGTCCGCGCGCACCGTCACGGTGAACTTGCCGGACTCCATGTCGAGCAGGATTTGCGACAGTTGCGTGGGCAGGTCCTGGGCCATCGACTGCAGCCGCAACAGCGTGCGCATCAGCCCGCCCTGGAGCTGCGTCGGGTCATACCGCCCCGCAAGCAGCTCCTTCGCATAGGGCAGCGCCACCTCGATGATGTTCATCTCCGGGTAGAGGCTGCGCAGCATGCCCTCGGTGGAGATGGAGGCGCGGCTGAGCAGCGCGTACTCCTTGGGAATCCGGATGCGGTACTTCACCGCCAGGTCCAGCAAGTCCCTCAGCAGCGTGCGCGCGTCCACCTGTCCCAGCGTGGTGGGCAGGTGCGAGCCGAGGATGCTCTCGATGTCGTTGCGGAACCCCACCAGGTTGGCCCGCGCGTCCGGCACGCCCACGCGATAGAGGATGCGCGCCACCGAGTCGCTGTCCTTCAGCGCCACGGCCAGACACAACATCACCAGCGTCTCCTGCATCGGCCGCGTCAGTCGTCCCACCACGCCGAAGTCCAGCAGCGCCAGCCGGTTGCCCTCCAGGAGCAGGAGGTTCCCCGGGTGCGGGTCGCCGTGGAACAGCCCGTCGTCGAACAGCTGCCGGAAGCTCGCCTCCAGGATGTTCTGGGCAATGGCCTTCCGGTCCTCCTCGGCCAGCGTCTCCGGGGCAATCTTCACGCCCCGGATGAACTCCAGCGTCAGCACCGTGCGGCTGGAGAGGGACGCGTACACGCGCGGAATCTTGAGGTAGGTCCGCTCCCGGTGGTTCTCCAGGAACGCGCGGACGTTCGTCGCCTCGTTGATGAAATCCAGCTCCTCGTGGATGGCCCGGTCGAACTCGTCGACGATGCCCGTGGGCGTGTAGATGCCCGTCTCCTCCACCACGGCCTCCAGCAGCCGAGCCAGGCTGCGCAGCACCCCGAGGTCGGAGTCGATGCTCGCGGCGATGCCCGGCCGCTGCACCTTCACCACGACTTCCTCTCCCTCCAGCGTCACCGCGCGGTGAACCTGGGCAATGGACGCCGCCGCCAGCGGCGTCTCGTCGATCTGCTTGAACAGCTCGCTGGCTTCCTTGCCCAGCGACTCGCGAATCTGGGAGAGCACCTGCTCCAGGGGAATCGGCTCCACGTTGTCCTGGAGCAGCGCCAGCTCCTCGACGAACTCGGCCGGCAGCAGGTCCGCGCGCGTGGACAACACCTGACCCAGCTTCACGAAGGTGGGGCCCAAATCGTTCAGCAACATCCGGAAGCGGCGCGCGGTGGAGGCGCGCTGGGCCTCCGGGGAGACCTCCACCTTCTCCTGGCGACCCAGGATGCGCCACAGGCCCGCGCGCTCGAGCACCTCGCCAAAGCCATGCCGCGCCGCGATGACGGTGATCTGCCGCACACGGTTGAGGTCCTGGAGAATCACGGGAGGTTCTGTCTCCTTGCTGCGACGGTACGACGTTATGCCTGTGCCACCGGCTTCGCCACGAAGCGCAACAGGACATAGCCCACCACCGCGGACAGCAGTGAGCCGACGAGGATGCCCAGCTTGGCCTCGTTCAGGAGTTCGGGCTGCCCGGCGAAGGCCAGCCCCGCGACGAACAGGGCCACCGTGAAGCCGATGCCCGCCACCACCGACACGCCGTGGAGCTGCCCGAGTCCCGCGCCTCCAGGCAAGGTGGAGACCCGCAGCTTCACCGCCGCCAGGGTGAAGAGGAAGATGCCCACCTGCTTGCCCACGAAGAGGCCCGCGATGATGCCGAGCGGCAGGGGCGCGAGCAGGTCCTTCCACCCCATACCCTCCAGGGAGATGCCCGAGTTGGCCAGCGCGAACAGCGGGACGATGCCGTACGCCACCCACCCGTGCCACAGGTGCTCGAAGCGGTTGAGCGGCGGCTCCAGCTCCTCCAGCCGGTCCTCGATGTAGAGCAACTGCGCGCTTCGCATCGACTCATCCTCGGCGTTCTGGGTGCAATCGCGGATGTACGTGGAGAGCTCCTCCAGCACGTTCCGGCCCGGTCGGGTGGGGCGCGAGGGGATGCACAGGCCCACCACCACGCCGGCCAGCGTGGCGTGGATGCCGCCATGGTGCATCGTGTACCAGAGCGCCACGCCGCCCAGCAGCCAGACGATGCCGTTGCGGACATAGAAGCGGTTGAGCGCCATCAGCACTCCGACGACCGCGGCGGCTCCGAGCAGCCACTCGACGTGCAGTCCCGTGCCGTAGAACAGGGCGATGACGAGGATGCCGCCAATGTCGTCGAAGATGGCGAGCGCCGTGAGGAAGACGATGAGCCCATGTCCCACGCGCGCCTTCACCAGGGTGAGGCAGCCGATGGCGAACGCGATGTCCGTGGCCATGGGGATGGCCCAGCCCGCCATGGCCGGGGTGCCCGCGTTGATGGCGACGTAGAGCGCGGCGGGCACCACCATGCCGCCCAGCGCGGCGATGAGCGGCAACATCGCGCGAGACATCGTGCGCAGCTCCCCCGCGCTCAGCTCGCGCTTCACCTCCATGCCCACGAGGAAGAAGAACAGCGTCATCAATCCGTCGTTGATGAGCTGCTGAAAGGTGAAGGACGCATGGGTGCCCGCCACCCCGAGCTCCAGGCGGGCGTCGAACAAGCCGACGTAGGACGAGGCCCACGGGGAGTTGGCCCACACCATGGCGACCACCGAGCACAGTGCCAGGAGGATGCCGCTGCTGGCCTGGAGGCGGAAGAAGGCCTGGAGTGGGGCGATGGCCACCCGGAAGAGCGCGGGCACGGGCGCCGGTGAGCGGGTCCGGGGAGAGGGCGTGGTCGAAGGTGTCTCCATGGTGGGGGGCAAGATGCCCGCGCCTTCCCGTGGGCGCACCCGTTTTCGGACGAGGGCCCGCCGAAATGTCACCCGTGCGTGCTAGGGAACTCGGCGGGTAGGGTGAGCCGTTCGTTGATCCACGGGGCGGGGGCATGAGAGAAGGGCGGGGATGGCCGTGACGCAGCAGTTGAAGGCAGCCAAGGCAGCAGCAGTGGAGCTTCCCGTGGACCCGACGCCGGACGTCGGCTCGGAAGGGGAGAAGGCGAGCGACGGCTCGGGCGCGAGGGAGATCGCGTCCCTGACGCCGATGATGCGCCAGTACCTCGAGGTGAAGGCGCTGCACCCGGACTCGGTGCTCTTCTTCCGGCTCGGGGACTTCTACGAGATGTTCTTCGAGGACGCCGTGCGGGCCTCGGAGATCCTCCAGATCACCCTCACCGCCAGGGCCAAGGGCGCCGACAAGGTGCCCATGTGCGGCATCCCCTACCACTCGTCGCGGCGCTACATCGCGCGCCTGATTGGCGAGGGCCTGAAGGTCGCCATCTGCGAGCAGGTGGAGGAGGCCGGCACCGGGCCCGGCATCGTCCGCCGCGAGGTGACGCGGGTCATCACCCCCGGCATGGTGCTGGACGAGGAGGTGCTGGAGCCTCGGGACAGCAACTTCCTGGCCGCCGTGTGCTGGAGCGAGCGCGGGTGGGGAGGGGCGCTGCTGGAGGCGTCCACCGGCGAGTTCCTCGCCATGGAGGCGGCGTCTGCGGCGGAGCTGGCGGAGTCGCTGTCGCGCGTGGAGCCCCGGGAGCTGCTGGTGCCTGGCGGGCAGCGTGACTCGGCGGAGGTGGCGCAGCTGTGCGCGCGGCTGCCTCGCATGCCCGCCATCGCGGAGAGCGAGGCCGCGGCGTTCGAGCCCACGCGCGCGGCGGGGTTCCTGCGCACGCACTTCGCGGTGCAGTCGCTGTCCGCCTTCGGCCTGGATGACTCGCCCCTGGCCACGGGCGCCGCGGGCGCGGCGCTGCGTTACCTGAAGGACACGCAGAAGACGCCCGCGGCCCACGTGGACCGGCTCAGCCGCCAGGAGCGCTCCGGCAGCCTGCTGATGGACGAGTCCTCGCGCGCCAACCTGGAGGTGCTGCGCTCGCAGCGGGATGGGGGGCGCAAGGGCTCTTTGCTCGGCGTGTTGGATAGGACGGTGACGAGCATGGGGGCGCGCAAGCTGGCGCGCTGGCTGGCCTCGCCCCTGGGTTCGCTGCCGGAGATCCACGCGCGGCTGGACGCGGTGGAGGAGCTGTCCGCGCGCAGCGTGTGGCGCGAGGAGCTGACCGGCATCCTCAAGGAAGTGGCGGACCTGGAGCGGCTGACGGGCCGGCTGTCGCTGGGCGCGGGCAACGCCCGAGACTTGCGCGCGCTGGGATTGTCGCTGGCGCAGCTTCCCCGGTTGGGCAAGGCCCTGGCGCGGTGCCAGACGGCGCTGCTCCAGTCGCTCGCGGGGCCGCTGACGGCGCTGCCGGAGCTGGCGGACCTGCTGGCGCGCGCGGTGGTGGACGAGCCTCCCGTGGTGCTGAAGGAAGGCGGCCTCATCCGCCAGGGCTACCACGCGGAGCTGGACAAGCTGGTGGAGCTGTCCACGTCCGGCAAGGACATCCTGCTGAAGATCGAGCAGCGCGAGAAGGAGCGGACCGGCATCGGTTCGCTGAAGATCCGCTACAACAAGGTCTTCGGGTACTACCTGGAGGTGACGAAGTCGAACCTGCACCTGGTGCCGGCGGACTACATCCGCAAGCAGACCACGGTGGGGGCGGAGCGCTTCGTCACCCCGGAGCTGAAGGAGCACGAGGAGCTGGTGCTCACCGCGGAGGAGAAGCGGTGCGCGCTGGAGCTCCAACTGTTCGAGGAACTTCGCGCGAAGGTCGCCTCGGCGGCGCCGCGCATCCGTTCCGCGGCGGAGGCGGTGGCGGCGGCGGACGCGCTGCTGTCCTTCGCACGGTGTGCTTCCGAGTATGGCTACACGCGGCCGGAGGTCGACGCGTCGGAGGTGCTGAGCATCACCGCCGGGCGGCATCCGGTGGTGGAGCGGATGCTGGGGGCGGGGGAGTCCTTCGTTCCCAACGACGTGCGGATGGACCCAGAGGACGCGCAGCTGTTGGTCATCACCGGTCCGAACATGGCCGGCAAGAGCACGGTGATGCGGCAGGTGGCGCTCACGGCGCTGATGGCGCAGGCGGGCTCGTTCGTCCCCGCGAAGGCGGCGCGCATCGGCCTGTGTGATCGGATTTTCACGCGCGTGGGCGCGGCGGACAACCTGGCGCGCGGTCAGTCCACCTTCATGGTGGAGATGACGGAGACCAGCCACATCCTCCACCACGCCACGCGCAAGAGCCTCATCATCCTGGATGAGATTGGACGCGGGACGTCGACGTTCGACGGACTCTCGATTGCGTGGGCGGTGGCGGAGCACCTGCATGACCACGTGAGCGCGCGCACGCTGTTCGCCACGCACTACCACGAACTGGTGGACCTGGCGCGCGAGCGGACCCGGGTGAAGAACCTGTGCATCGCCGTGAAGGAGCAGGGCGGCAAGGTCATCTTCCTGCGCAAGCTCATTCCCGGCGGGGCCAGCCGCTCCTACGGCATCGAAGTGGCGAAGCTCGCGGGCCTGCCTTCGGAGGTCGTGGGTCGGGCGCGGGAGCTGCTCCAGAACCTGGAGTCAGGCGAACTGGACGAGGCGGGACGTCCCCGAGTGGCGGTGCGGCAGAACCCGAAGCGCGCGGTGTCCACGGGGCAGCTCGGACTCTTCGGAGAGCCGGCGCCCGTGGCCCCTCCGGTGCCCACGTTGCCGGCCTCGCATCAGCAGGCGTTGGAGACGCTCAAGGCGGTGTCCGTCAACACGCTGACGCCGCTGGACGCGCTCAACCTGCTGGCGAAGCTCCAGCGCGAGCTGGAGGGCTGAGCGACGCGCGGTCAGCCCATGATGTTCTTCTTGTTGTGAAAGAGCGGGTCGCCCAGGCGGCACACGTTCTTGCCTTCGAACTTCACGTCGAAGGAGTACATCATGAACTCGCAGGGGCCCTTGGTGGCGCTGCTGGCCACGCCGCCGCCCGCGGTGCCGGCCTCGTTGCCTGACGAGACGCTGTAGGTGGCCCCCTTCACCATGGGCATGTGCCCTTCGATGGTGACGGTCTTGGGGCCATCCGCCGCGTCCGCGGAGCGACCCACGTTCGGGTAGGGAATGGGGACCGGGCCGGCGGGAGACGGGGTCTTGCAGACGTCTGGCAGGACGATGCTCTGTCCCTTGCTTCCACCATGGGTGACGCCTCGACCGTTGACGAAGGTGGGCACGGAAAGGTCCTTTCTCGAAGGGGCGCGAGTGTCGTAAGCCGTCAGGCGCTCACGAATTCGTGGGGTTCCAGGAAGCGGAGATGGGGGAAGGCCTTTGACTCCAGCACGCGCTTGACGTCCTCGTGGACGAGGACCGCGCTGACGTTCTCCGCGAGCCGAAACAGCTTGAGGCCACGGGGCTTGTCACCATCAATGGCCAGGTGGTCGATGCTCGCGTCGATCAGGCGGGAGCTGTCAGGAGTGTGGAAGACGGTCTCCGCGAGGTTCGCGGCCCTCACCAGCCCGATGACATTGAAGGCCTTGTAGCCCCGGTGGACGACGGTTCCATCCTCGCTCTGGATGACGGCGTCATAGACGTCGAGGCTGTCCACACCTGCCTCGAGCAGCGCCGCATGGAACGCATTGCTCATGAGGTTGGCCGTATTGAAGTAGTCCAGCAGTTCTCCCTGCTCATTGCCAGGGATGATTCCGACGACGATGAGTTGTGAGGGCGGACGCTGGAAGGGTTTGCCGGCCCACCATCGGTCTCGAAGACTCAGGTTTGGCACGGGATAGATGAGCATCATGTCGTGGCTGCTCGACTCGAGAATGTAATATTTCGGGATCGCTTGCATCGTGACGGCTCAGAGAATCCTGGTGACGCTGCCCTTGGCCTTGGACCTGGTGAACTTCCCGATGCCTACCATTTCATCCGCATAGTCTTGAGTGAGGGAGTCCGTATAAAGTGGGGGGCGCCAGACGGACTTCGTCAGGAGTCCGCGGAGGCTCTCGGAGAGCGAATTCAGGCGTGCGGTGAGTCCCAAGGGCGGCGCGAACCTGTCCTCGTTCTCAGCCTTGCTCTCCATCGCGATGGAGCACGACTCGGTGGCCATCACCGCCAGGCGCTCGCCAATCGACTGAAGAATCGCTCTTGCCTTGTCCGAGTATGGTTTGTGACGCATGTGGAACTGCCTGCCACCGGAGGCTTCGATGGCGGCCGCGACGTAGGCGGGTTTGAATGCTTCTGTCTCTTCGCCCAACACGTCATCCTTGCGCTTCTTGAGGTATTTGAGTCCCAGGTCCGCGGGCCATTCGTTGCAGTTGGAGAGAGCGTAGGGGCTTGGTAACCATTCCCCATTCTCGGCGGCGTTGACGTCGTAGCCAATGGAATATCCCTTCTTGATGTAGCTCGACATGGCTGGCCCTCCCTTGTCAGGGAGGTAGTCCGCGATGCAGTTGTCGTCTCCCATGAAAGGAACGACGGAGGACCCCTTGAGCGACTCGTTTCCCGGGATGAGGTGATGGGGTGCGTACTGGAGGGGGTATTCCTCCTCCTCCTTGTCCTCCGCGTAGGTCTGAATCAGCTTCGGGCGTTTGACCGTTCCATAGGTCACGACCTCCCCCTTCTTGAACAGCAGGGAGACCTTGTCCGCTGCGGGCTCGAGGTTCTTGGCTGCCTTCATCTTCCTGCCCAGCACGCCGCCGTCCGTCGCCGCCATTCCTCCCACGGCGTCATCATCGGGGTTCTGCAGCAACATCTTCTGGGAGTGCGCGTCGCCTTGCTCGTGCCAGGGGCAGGTCTTCTCGTTGTGCACCTCCTCCGAGACGAATTCCGAGACGGCCACTTCTTCACCGATCTCCATGGTCCTCCTCCTTCCAAGTTCCAGTTCAGGTGGGCTGCAGGAGCGCCGCCGCACGGCCCTCAAGGTCGGAGGTGCTCCAGACCAGGGTGGGGCCCTTCACGTGCCCGGCGCGCAGGCGCTCCGCGGCGAGCACCAGCATCAGAGGTCCCAACGCCGCGCCGGCGTCGCCCACGCAGTCCGCGGGATGTTCGATGCGATGTGCCTCCTGGAAGCGCTCCGCGTTTCGCAGGTAGGCCACGCCCCATTCCTTGCTGGGCAGGCTCTCGCCATTGAAGCCCGCGAACACGCACTGCACCTTGGGCGCGTTGCCCGGCATCCCCGCGAAGAGCGCTTGAACCGCGTGGGCCAGACCGTCTCCAAGATAGGGCTCCTCGGAGTAGCGGTGCCCCTGCTCCGCGCCGACTCCCACGTGGGTGATGCGGGCCACGGGCTCGAGGCCGGAGCGTCGCGCGCCACCAGGAGTCGACAGGAGCAGGAAGCTCGCGGCCTCTCCCGGAATGAAGCCGTCCGTGCCCCGGGGGCGCAGTCTGTCCTCCGAGTCCAGCACGGCCAGCCTCCGGGGATGGTTGAAGGTGTCCAGCCCACCGACGATGACGGTGGAGGCCTGTCCCGTGGACAGCAGTCGCATCGCGTCGCGCAGGGCCATGAGGCCGCCCGCTCCGCCGTGCCGGTACACCCGGCTGCTGGCGACATCGAGCCGCACTCCCGATTGGCGGGCGAGCTGCTCCATCATCACCCGTGAGGAGGGGAGCTGAATCCCCCACCGGTCCTCGGGGAGGGCCAGGAGCAGGGGCGCCGCACCCGTGAGCCCCGCGCAGGCCTCGGCGAGGGCGTACGTGGACAGGCGCAACAGGCGAATCCAGGTGTTGGAGAGGCGCGTCCCGTCGACCTCCAGGGGCGGCAGGTAGTGCTCGGCGAGGAACGACACCACCTGCCGTTCATGGGCACGGTTCAAGAGGCCCGCCTCCGCGAACCGCACGAGCCCCGCGCGGACGGACGTCGCCGTGGTGGGCACATCGAGCCCCACCGGGGTGGTGGCTCCCAGCCCCACGACCTCCACGCCAGGCATGGCGCCGCTCACGAGCGCGCCCCCGTCATGCGCTTCACCGCGAGCGTCACCTGCTCGACCTTCAAGGCGCGCTTGTCGCAAGGAACGCATCCGCGCCACGTCAACGAGAAGCGGTGCTGGTCTGGCTCCAGGAGCAGGGTCTCGATGTGGAGGCGCGGCTTCTCCTCCTTGCCGGCGATGCGCACGGAGGCTGCCAGGTCCACCTCGGGCAGCTGGAAGCGCTGCACGCCTTCGGGCGCCGCGTTGATGAGCTCCACGGGCTCGCCGCCCTTCAGCCAGGTCGGGTAGATCTGTCCCTCGGGGGCGGCCTGGAAGAAACGCGTGTCGAAGTCTCGCGGGAGATAGGGCGCGCGATGCTTCTTCCAGGCTTCGTCATACGTCCCCGCGAACCCCATGCGCGGCTGCCAGGACGGAGCGACGAAACCCACGCCGTGTGGCGGTGTCTTGTCGGACAGGCTGGTGAGGGGGAAGCCGGGGTGCGTGAGGTTGGGCAGCGGTGTGCCGTTCATCTCCTTGACGGCGCGCTGTCCCCGAAAGCCCACGCCCACCGGGTTTCGCATCTCCGCGAGGAAGCCGTGAGGGCCCGTCTGGTGACGGCCTCCGTAGGCGCGCTCCCACGTCAGGGGCACCCGCGTCGTCGGAATGGGCGTCGTCGCTGATGCGCCCAGCAGGCCCGCCTTCCAGGTCCTGTCTCCGTGGACCTGCACCAGCTTCTTGAGAGTACCCACCGACATGGACAGGCCAAAGTCCGACGCCGGACGTCCCTTGGGTGCGTGGGCGTCTCCGACGAGGACGACGTCCGTGCCGCGCTTCATGAGGTGTGATTCGCCCGAGTACTTGAGGCTGGTCTCTCCGGGAGGGCCCCAGTGCTCGTCCACGTGCGCGACGGCTTGCTGTGTCTCGGCGACGTGGAGCCCACTGGAGGTCATGGCGAAGGTCGCCTTGAGGACCACGTACAGCGTGTCCACACCCTTCTCGTCTGGAAACAGGTAGAGCGCCGACGCGAAGGGGGTGGTGTTCTCGAGTTGCAGCATGGCGGTGTTCCCCTGGCTGGCATGCTCATCGCGTCGTGAGTCGCGGTCGGCCCGTCCTGGCGGCTGTCAGGCCCGTGGCCAGGGTCGCGGTCTGCCGGTTCGCCCACGTCCGCGTGTCGAAGCGCACGGCGCCCTGGGTCTGGACCGCCAGGTCGAGCGCGAGCTGTTCGCGCCCGCGCATGGGCTCGGTGGAGAGGGCCTTCCACGCGACCTCGGGGGAAAGGGGCTGGCCCCGCAGGTAGCGCGTCTTCGGGGAGAAGTGGTCCTTCTCCTTCGCCCACCACCGGGCGACGGCGGTCGCGTCCGGGAGGGGCAGGTTGGCTTCAGGGGAAGGGACGAGGTCCGCGTCCAGGTCGTCCTCCGCGAGGGGCGGGAGGCCGTGCTCCTCGTCGGCCTTGGCGGGCCGTGCGAAGTCGCCTTCCAGCCGCAGCCCCGTCACGCGAGAGAAGGACTCGCCCGCGAGGCGAGCGGTCCTGTCGTGCTTCATGGCCTCCAGGCAGAGCTCCGCGGCGTGACGCCAGCCGGAGTGACCCAGCGCCCACAGGGCCGCTGACTCCAAGGCGGGCACGTCCAGCGCGGCGGCCATCCGGGACACGTCCTCGGCGTGACCTGCCGCCGCGAGCACCGCGAGGACCCGCGCGGCTTCGGGCGCCGTGCTCGCGACGGGCCTGCGGAGGGCATGGAGCGCGGCGGGATATCCCAGGGCCAACGCCGTCTCACCGGCGGCGATGCGCACGTCGGGGCTTTGCGCGCCAAGGGCTGATTCCAGCAGGGGACGCGCGGCTGGAAGGTCTTCACGGAGCGCTCTCAGGGCCGCCGTCTTGATTTCGGCGGACTCGCTGCGCAGCAGCGGCAACAAGGCTTCAGCCTCCAGCGCTTCGCCACGAAGGCTCAGCAGGCCCAACGCCGCGGCCTGGAGTCCTGGCGTCGCTTGAAGCTCACGACGTCGCAGGAATTTCGAGACCTCGGCGGTGGGTGCCAGGCGCAGCGCCCTGAAGAGGGCTGTCTGTCGCGGCCCTGGCGCCTCCGAGAAGAACGGGAGGAGCCAGTCCAGGGGCGCGCCCGTCGCTATCAGCGCGAGGGCCGCGACGAAGACCTCCTCGGGCCGGGTGCTCTCCAGCCAGGGAATGACGAGTCGCTCGGGGGCTTCCGGGCCCGCGCACGCCAGCCCGTCCAGATGGGCCAGCAAACGGGCCTCGGGCCCCTGCGCCACTTCGTGCAAGCGATAGTCAGGAGAATGGCGGGCCCGCTGCCATTGACTCGCGAGAAAGGCCGCCTCCTCCAGGTGTTCCTCCATGATGTCCCACATGACGGGGCATCGGCGTGGAGCCGCCATCAATTCACCTTCACCGCGGCACCCTTGATGCGCTGGACGCCTGACGCGTGCGATTCAATCTGGGTGCCTCGGATGACGACTCGTCCATTCCGACGCAGGGTGATGCTGGCCTCGCCGCAGAGCAGCACGATTTCGTCCTGGCCTTCGAGGACGATGCGCTGGCCATCCACGCTGGCGGAGACAGGCAGCGCGGGGACCTTGGCTTCCACCGAGCGCAGGAGGCTCTTCCTCGGCTCCAGGAGTCCCATGAGGATGGGGCGGCCGGGCAGTCCTCCCTCGAAGGTGAGGAGGACCTCCGTCTGAGGCGCCACCTCCTCCAGGTGTGTCGTGCTCGCGCCCGCGAGCACGCGAGCGGGCACCGGGCCGGAGGGATTCCCCTCGAAGTCCACCAGCGGAAGGCCCTCCTCCGACATGCCCGTGAGGCGTCCCACGTGAGGGGTCGAAAAGAGGGCTGAGGACGGGCGAAGGATGACGACCTCCGCGGGGGCGGCGGATGCGTTTCGACGCTTCATGAAGACAAGCTATCAAAACCTGACAATGCAAAGTTGGACTTCCTGTAAAATCGAGCCTTTCTGGTGCTTGGCCTTGTTGGCATTCAGGGCTGTCTCGCGGCCCACATCGAGTGCAGGGGGGCTTCCCGGATGCGGGAGGCGTGACGAGATCTGGGGGTCTATGAGGCTGGCCTCCATCATCGTCGGAATCGGTATCGCGGGCTGCGCGGCCCGGGGCGTCCAGGCAGGGCCGGAGAGCGTTCCGGCCGAGGGTGGCTCCGGGCGCGACGTGCTCGTGTTCGAGGGCATGTGCGACGCGTCGGGCGCGGTGGCGCTCGGTGGCTCGTTGTTCGTGGTGGGTGACGACGAGGACAACATCCTCCGCGTCTATGACGCCCGGCGCGGTGGCGCCCCGGTGCGCAGCGTGGACCTGTCACCGGAGTTGGAGCTGCCGGCCCACAAGAAGAAGGCCCCGGAGGCGGACATCGAGGCCGCCACGGGCCTGGGCTCGTACTCCTTCTGGCTCACGTCCCACGGCCGCAACAGCTCCGGGAAGAAGGCGCCCAGCCGCCTGCGCTTCTTCGCCACCGAGGAGAAGGAAGGCCTGCCCCAGCTCGTGGGCCGTCCCTACACGCAACTGCTGGATGACCTGCTCGCGGCGCCGCAACTCGGCGCGTTCCGGCTCGCGGACGCCGAGGGCCTGGCCCCCAAGGCGCCAGGTGGGCTCAACATCGAGGGCATGACGGCGATGGCTGATGGCGCGTCCATCCTCATCGGCTTCCGCAGTCCCGTGCCTCAAGGCAAGGCGCTGCTCGTTCCGCTCCTCAATCCGAAGGAGATGGTGCTGGAGGGCGCCTCCGCGCGCGTGGGTGAGCCTCGGCTGGTGGACCTGGGCGGAATGGGCGTCCGCTCCATGTCCTGGTGGCGCGGGCGCTATCTCATCATCAGCGGGGGCACGGATGGCGGGGGCACCTCGCACCTGTTCACCTGGGCTGGCGGAGACGATGCGCCCGTCCTGGCGAGCGACGTGGACCTGGCGGGCTTCAACCCGGAGGCCTTCTTCACACCCGAGGACGCGGAGGAGATTCTGCTGCTCAGTGACGACGGCTCGAGGCCGCTCGACGGCGTGGCGTGCAAGAAGCTCAAGGACCCCGCGCGCAAGCGCTTCCGCGGCATCTGGGTTCGCCCGGGGGAACAGGGCTGACGAGCGTCCTCCCTCATTGACGGGCCCACGGCGGCGTCGCGAGAATCACCGCTTTTCCGCCGGGGAGTCTCCGTGAATCGTGTCTCTGGTCTGCTGGCGTTGCTCTGCGTCTGTGTCTCGTCGGCCGCGCTCGCGCAACGCAAGGAGCTCACCCCCGCCACACCGGAGGCGACGTGTGAACTCACCCCCGCGCTGCGCCTCACCATGCTGGGCGGCGGCTCTTTCGACCTCAAGGAGCCGGCCCTCTATTTCTTCTCACGCTCGCGCAGCCAGGTGCAGGTGTTGGTCTCCCAGCCGGAGGGCGCGACGGAGCCTCGGCTCGAAGCCGTGGGCTTCTGGCATTTGAAGTCGGAATGTCTCATCTCCGTCGACGCCAAAGGGGTCCAGTACGGCTCGAAGCTGGATTGCGAGGACGCGGAGATCGAGGCGAAGGTGAAGGGCTCGGAGGTCACCATCCAGACGCCCGAAAAGGACGTCTTCAAGGTGACCCTTCCGTCCAAGGAGAGCGCCTCGCTGGGCCTGCGCATCACCCTTGTCGCCGAGGGCAACTTCCGGCGTGTGTGGGGCAGCCTGTGTGGGGAGTACAAGAATCCCCCCGCCACGGTGCCTGGCAAAGAGGGTGAGCTGCGTCAGCTCAAGCGACACTCGACGTTGAGCCAGGACTTCAAGACCGGTACCAACAGCATCTTCCACATGGTGGGGGAGGCCCAGAAGCGCGCCCGAGGCGAGTAGCGCGCGGATACGCGGATCACGTGTAGGCTGTCGGCCCAATGCAGCTGGCCATTCCACATGCACCTCGAAAGGTGCGACTGACGCAGGTTCCCGGCGCGGCGGGTCGTCTCGCGCGAGATGCCGTGCTCGGGCTGGCCTTCATGGCGCTGCTCGGCGCCGGGGCCACCTGGGCGGGACGCTTCTTCGTGGAGGAGCACGGCTTCAACGCGCGGGCGGAGGAAGTGGACGGGGTGCTGGTCGCCACGCGGCTCCCCCCGACGGACAAGCGCGACGGCGCCGAGGGCCTGCTCGAGGTCCTCTACACCTTCCAGAACGTGGAGCACTCCGTGTCGGACGTCCGCACCTTCGCGGAGTACGCGGAGGGGCTGGGCCATGGCGCGGTGGTGAAGCTGCTGGTGGACCCGGCCGCGCCGGGCCGTCCCCGTGAAGCCGGCTTCGCGCGGACCCGAGCCTCGCGCATGGGGTGGCTGCCATTTGGCCTGGGGCTGGGCGCGCTCGGGGCGGCGGCCATGTTCACCCGCGAGGCCCGGCGACTGGTGCGCTCGGAAGTGGAGCCGCTGCGACTGGGCGCGCTGGTGTGGCTCACGCCGGATGCGCCCTTGCCGGAGGCTCGGGGCGAGGTGGTCTTCCCCGCCCACTACTTCCGGCAGGACGTCAAATTAGAGGTCCGCGCGCGGGTGCGTCCGGGCCGGGCGCCGGTGCGCAACGGGACGAAGGTGCTCGCGGCGGTGGTGCCTCGGGAGCCCGGCTGGGCGCGGGTCATCGACCAGGACCTGGCGGGCGTGCTCGGCTGGCTGCGCTGAGCTGACGGGTAGGGCCGAAAATTTGCCGGTGACGTGGGGCCGTGTGACACACGCCTGTAGCTCCCAGTTCGCCGGAGGTTCTTCATGTGCCCACGCCTTTTGCTCGCGCTGCCCATGCTGCTGTTGCTCGTCCCGGGCACGGTGGGGGCCGCGAAGCGGGATGAGGCGGAGGCCGCGTACCAGGGGGCTCGCCGCGCGTACTACGCGCTGAAGGACGACGCGGCCCGGCGCAAGCTGCGCCACCACTGGCTCAACGTGGTGCACAAGTTCGAGGCGGTGGCGAAGAGCCACCCCAAGTCCGACCGCGCGCCCGACGCCCTCTTCACCGCGGGCGAGCTGCTCCAGGAACTCAGCCGCATCTCCTTCGTCGAAGAGGACCTGAAGTCGGCCATCGCCGACTACGACAAGCTGAGCCGCGACTACCCCAAGCACCGGCTGGCGGACGACGCCGCGCTGGCGCTGGCACGCATCCACGTCCACCGGATGGACCGGCCCGAGGACGCGCGCCGCGTGCTGGCGGACATGCTCGCCATCAACAGCAAGGGCGACCAGGCGAAGGAGATGAAGACGCTGCTGGCCTCGCTGCCGACGCCCAAGGGCGCTCCCGTCGCGCCCGCTCCGTCGCGCGGCAAGCCCGCCACGCCGGTGCCGAACAAGACGCCCGTGCAGGAGGAGAAGGCCACGGCGGTCGCTCGGGTGGAGACGCCGTCGGAGCGCCCGGCGTCCGCGCTGGTGGGTGCCATCGAGAAGCTGGCCCGCGAGCCGTCCCCGATGATTCCCCGCCTGGACCCCAGCGCTCCCGTGGGGGTTGAGTCGTCCGGTGAGGGCAAGGGGCTGGATGAAGCCGTCGCCGCCGCGCTGGCCGCGAAGGAGCAGTCCTCCAAGGCTCCCGCTGTCGCCGTGGCGTCGAAGCCCGTGGTGGCTCCGGTCGAGGTGGCCTCGTCGAAGGTCTCCACGCCGCGCCCGCAGGAGCGTCGCCCGGAGGCCGAGCCCGTCCAGGCCGTGTCGACTGTCGCGGAGAAGCCGAAGGCCGAGGTGGCGCCGAAGAGCATCGAGGTCGCCGCCGCGGTGGTCGAGCCGCCCAATCCGATCACGCGTCCCGTGGATGACGAGGTCGCGCAGGCGCGGCTCAAGGCGGTGGCGAAGCAGTCGCGCCGGGCGGAGCTGACGTTGGCGGAGCAGCTGGGCCTCAAGGTGCGGCGCGTGGTCATTGATCCGGGACACGGCGGTCACGACACGGGCGCCATCGGCAAGGAGGGGACGCGCGAGAAGGACGTGGCGCTCTCCATCTCCCTCAAGCTGGCGGACGAACTGCGCGAGCGCGGGTTGGAAGTTGTCCTGACGCGAGAGGATGATCGCTTCATCCGCCTGGAGGACCGCGCGAAGTTCGCCAACACGGAGCGGGGTGACTTGTTCATCTCCGTCCACTGCAACGCGGCGACGAGCCGGAAGCTGCGCGGCATCGAGACGTACACGCTCAACACGTCGGCGGACCGGTACTCCATCCGGCTGGCCGCGCGGGAGAACGCGTCGTCCGAGAAGGGCATCAGCGACCTCCAGTTCATCCTGGCGGACCTGGCGACGAAGGCGAACACCGAGGAGTCCTCGCGGCTCGCCAACCAGGTGCAGCGCAGCCTGGTGACGTCCCTGTCGACCAAATACACGGACATCAAGGGGCTGGGCCACAAGGAGGCCCTGTTCTACGTGCTGCTCGGCGTGAAGATGCCGGCCATCCTCGTGGAGACCGCGTTCCTGTCCAACCTGGACGAGGAGAAGCGCCTGGCCACCAGCGCCTACCAGACGGACGTGGCCAAGGCGATTGCCCACGGTGTCGAGGAGTTCCTCGGCGACCGCAGCCGCGTGGCGAAGATCGACTGACGGGTGCTGGCGACGGGGCGGGGTTCCCACGTCGCCAGTGCGCGAGTCGAAAGTCTTCAGCGGAGCGCGCGCGTCAGGAGCACCGTCGCCGCGAGGCACGCCACCGTCCGCACGTGATTCCACGCGGTCCAGCCGGACACATAGCGTGCCCAGTGGAGCGCGGCGTCCGCGCTGTCCGGGTTCAGCGCGGCCAGCGCGTCGTTGCGCGGCACGTTGAAGGCGGCGGTCACCCCGAAGCAGCCGACGAGGAAGATGGCGCCTCCCAGGAGCCGTTCTCGCGAATGAGGGTCACTCCAGGTGCCCGGCGAGGACAGCACCAGTCCCGCGCAGGTGAGCGCGGTGCCGATGAACGCCGCGATGAACAGGCCCGACACCGCCGAGACGTTGATGGCCTGCATCGCGGCGATGCCCCGCGCCGCGGGCAACCGTGTCAGGCCGTTCATCACGAACGTCGAGAAGGCGAAGAACACGCCCGCCATCAGCCCGCAGCCGAGCACGGACACCCACGTCAGGATTCGCAGCACCGTCTCCATCATCCGTCCCGTCTCCATTCACTTCGTCGTGGCGGCGAGCGCGAACTCTTCCACGAAGTCCTCGAACCGTGTCGGTGTCGTGTTGTGCGCGGTCCGCCCCGCACGAGGCCTGACGCGTCCTTCGTTGAAGGCGAGGGTCATCTCGACATAGAGCCCGGCGAACGTCTCTGACATTCCGGCCTGCACGAGCGCCTGGGTCATCTCGGCGGGGGCGAGCCGGACATACTCGAGCCCAGGCTTGCCCAGGCGCGCTCCGAGTATGCGGGTGGCCTCGCGATAGCTGAGGTCCCTGGGGCCCAGCAGCTCCCGAATGGCGAGGCCCTTCCAGTCCCGATGCAGCATCGCCTTCGCCGCGACGTCGGCGATGTCCCGGGTCGCAATCATCGGAACGGCGAGGTCCGGCTCGACGGAGTCCGCGTTGACGCCCTGGTGCTCGATGACGGCGAGCGCATCGAAGAAGTTCTCGAAGAAGGACACCGGACGCAGCAGCAGCACGTTCGTGTCCGCCAGCGTCTTCAGGCGCTCCTCCTGCGCATGGAGCGTGGCGAGCAGCCCCGTCCCCTCTCGTTGCTCCGCGCCCAGGCTGCTCAAGGCGACGACATGTCGCACGCCGCTGTCCCGGAGGGCCTGGACGATGGCCTCGCCCTTGCGCCGCTGGTCCCCGTGGTAGTCCGGCGACTCCCGGTCCGCTGGCAGCAGCGTGTAGACGGCCTCGGCGCCGGCAAACGCCTTCGCCAGGAACGCGGCGTCGCCCGGGTCTCCCACGAGCACCTGCGCGCCGCGCGTGGCGAGCTCCGCCAGTCGACTCTCGGAGCGGCCCAATGCTCGGACGTCCTGCCCGGCCGCGAGCAGCAACTCCACCACCTTCTTGCCGGTGTTCCCGGTCGCTCCCATCACCGTCAACATGTGTGCTCCCTGGGGCCTTGAGCCCCGTGGCATTGGCTTGCCTGGAGTCCAATATCGGGGCACGGGCCAGGACTCTCAATGATGCGAAGTCGCTGATTCATGCTCGTTCGTCCAGGTTGGGATGGACGACGGGGAGGGTGGGGCGGATACTCGGGACATGAAGAACCTGATGCCCTCGGTGGACTCGCTCGGCGAGGCCCTGCACTTCCTGCGGATGAGCGGCACGTTCTATTGCCGCTCGGAACTGACGGCGCCGTGGGGGCTCGCGCTGCCGGTGATGAAGGGCAGCCTGATGTTCCATGTCGTGACGTCGGGACAGTGCTGGCTCGAGGTCGATGGTGTGGAAGACCAACTGCTCCAGCCGGGCACGTTCGTGCTCTTGCCCCATGGAGAGGGGCATCGCGTGTCGAGCGAGCGCGGGGGGCCGACGCGGAAGCTGGAGGAGCTCCCCGAGGAACTCGTGAGCGAGCGCTACTCCGTCCTGCGGCATGGTGGAGGAGGGACACCCACGACGCTCATCTGCGGGGTCGTGCGGTTGGACCATCCCGCCGCCCGGCACCTCGTCACGCTGCTGCCGAGCGTCATCCGCGTGGAGCCTTCAGGCTCACCCCGTATGGACTGGCTCCAGAGCACGCTGCGCTTCATCGCCGACGAGGCGAAGGAGTTGAGGCCCGGAGGAGAGACGGTCATCACCCGGCTCGCGGACGTGTTGGTGGTCCAGGCGCTCCGAGAGTGGATGGCCCAGGGCTCCGGTGCGCGCACGGGTTGGTTGGGGGCGCTGCAGGACCCCGAACTGGGGCGCGCGCTCGCGCTCATCCACCGCGAGCCGACGAGTCCGTGGACGGTGGCCTCGCTGGCCTCGCGGGTCGCGATGTCCCGTTCGGCGTTCTCGGCGCGCTTCACGCGGATGGTGGGCGAGCCGCCCATGCACTACCTCGCGCGGTGGCGGATGTACGTCGCGCATACGGCGCTGAAGGAGGAGCGCCCCGGGCTGGCCGAGCTCGCGGAGCGCATGGGGTATCAGTCCGAAGCGGCCTTCAGTCGCGCGTTCAAGCGCTTCATGGGCGTGTCACCTGGAGCCGTGCGCAGGGGCGACGCGACGTCGCTCCCGTCCCTGGGCATGTCCGCGTGAGTGGTCGGCTACCTTCCAGAGCAGCGGCACCGTTTCAGTCCCCGACATCATGCGGGCGGGACGACGTTGGACCGCCTCGCGTACCCTGGTGAGCCACTCACATCGAGCGCGACGACGTCGGACTCTTCCAACTGCCGCTCAAGCTGCTCAACAACACGTTCGCTTACAACCACTACACTCGCTGTTGCTCGGGCGAAATCGGTCGATGGTGGAACAGCCAGGCGCCGCCTCTCGGGCGGCGGAAGGACCCAGCTGGCACGTCCACAGGTCGTGCACGGCTTGTGGCGGTCCTCGCCAACCAGCTTTCCGCCCGGCATCACCTGCAACTCGAACAGTTCGCCGTCGCTCCGAGCACGCCGGAAAGTCGCTGGGACCGGAACAGCTCCGGTCAGTCCGTCGAGACACCGCACGACGTCCGGTCGCACCAGCAGTGTCCACGGCATGTGGACGCTCACGGGACCGAACCGTCCCTGTGCCCGCCCCGTCAACGGGCCAAAGCCCGACCCCGGCGTCACCACCGCGCCGCGCGGCACCAGCGGCAACACGTTCGCTCGCAGCGCCGTGAATTCGGCCCACGGGACGCACCGTGGGCGCTCAAGGGCCTTTGCTCCCCCACCGAGCTTCGACAAATCCACTGCTGGGTAGTCGTAGCCTCCTCCTCCCCACGTGTTGCCGCATGTGGGGCACGAAACGCCGGGCAGCTGCCAGCGCCTGCCCATGTCGTACCCCCCACTCCACCGCACCGTTTCGCGTTCCTGCAGTGTGTAGTACCGCATCACTCATTCTCCGGCGGAGTACAGCCGCAGGGTCTGCCAGTACGTCATTGGCATTCCGATGAGCCCATACTTTGAAATCATCCGCGCCCCCTGCTTGAAGTGGTCGTCGCGCGTGGCCGTGAACCTGTTCGCATCAATCCACTTCCTCCAGTCCCGATTCCACGGGCCACCATTCTCGCCCGCGTGGACTCGATGGTGTTCATCGACCGCGACCAGCAGAGTGTACTGGTGGATGTTGATGCCGACGAACTCGAAGTACCCAGCGAAGGCGCGGGGGAAGATGTGGTGACGTTCCTTCGGCCTCCTCGTCCACTCGGCGATGGCCTTCCGCGCCGCCTTGACGCTCGGCAGCTCCTCGCGCTGGTACCATGGGATGACGAAGACGGGCTGCCGCCCTGGTAACGGCACTGCGCCACCCCAGTACCGCTGAATGCGGGCTGTAGCGCCGCCAGTCTGCGCGGGTGGAAACCTCAGCGCGAGCGGAGGCGACGCGAGGTCCTCGCATCGGAACAGTCCACACGCCTCCTCGCCACAGGCGGGCGCATAGCATCCGCCTTCCTCCCCGGACGCTGCCGACCTGGCGCAGGAATCCGCGGAGTCCTCCACGCCATTGTCGAGCAACGCTGCGTCGCCGACCTGCTCCGGCATGGATGCGCATGCGGTCATCAGGACCGCCATCCACGTCACTGCCTTCAGACTCATGGGCTCCCCCCGCGCCGATTCGAGGCCGCGCTTTGGCAGACGATGACGCAACCGTTTGCAACCGTGCAGCCGCGTCCACTTCGACTCCGTCCGACCTCCAACATTCCTGTCCGGGGCAGATGCGCGCGTGCTTGATTGAAGTTGCCCCGGTTCCGCAGGGCGTTCCGAGCTTTCGCCAGCAAGCGGCGGCGCGGTGCCGTGCTCGATTTGACCTGGGCCTCGACCGCCAGCGCAACGTCATCGAGCGCGTTGTCGGGCACCTCAAGGACAAGCAAGCCACTGGCACTCGCTATGACAAGCCCGCCGTCAACTACCTCGCCATGGTGCAGGTGGCGCGCATCTTCTCCTACTTGCGCCACCTGCATCCGTCAGACACGGTCTGGCGCCCCACGGCTCGCGGTGAACGGGGGCACGGGGGGCCCCTGACGCGGAAGCTCCACCGTGAAGGTGGACCCACGCCCGGCCTCGCTCTCGACCCGAACCGACCCGCCCAGCCTTTCGACGAGCTGGCTCACGATGTGGAGGCCCAACCCCAGACCTCCGTAATGTCGCGACGACACCGCACGCTCGAAAGCCCGGAAGATTCGTGTCTGTCGCTCCGGTGGGATTCCAATTCCCTGGTCCCTCACTTCCAGCAGCGCTGTCGCGGCGTTGCCTTCGACCGCGATGTCGATGGGCCTTCCTTCGCCGTACTTGATGGCGTTGGCGAGCAGGTTGGTGACGATTTGATCGAGCCGTGAGCGGTCCCACACGCCAGGCATCGGCGTGTCGGCATGCACTCGAAGCCGGGCCCCCGAGGTGGCCAGCTCGGGGGAGAAGCGCGCCGCGATGTCGCGGACCAGCGCCGCGAGGTCCACCTCTTCGAGCTCGAGGTCGAGCCGCCCCGCATGGATGCGCGAGACATCGAGCAGCGTGGTCACGAGCTTGGCCATCCGCTTCGCCTGTCGCTCAATGGTTTCGAGCGAGTGGGCCACGGTTTCCATCGGCGCGGCACGGAGCGTCCCCAGCCGGGAGAGGCGCAGCAGGCCCTGCACGGACAGTTGAAGGGACGTCACCGGGGTCTTCAGCTCGTGGGACGCAATGGAGAGGAACTCATCGCGCAGGCCGACCGCCGTCTGGGCCTGCTGATAGAGCCGGGCATTGTCCACGGCCATCGCCGCGCGGCGGGCAAGCTCCTGGGCGAGGACAAGCGACGCCGGGCCGTACTGGCAGCCCTCGCACTCGCGGGCGAGGGTGAGCGCGCCGAGCGTCCGGCCCCGGGCGAGCAGCGGCACCGAAATCCAGGACCGGAACGGGACGTCTCCCGAGGGCGCCGAGGTGTCCCCCATCGGGAAGAACGCCGGCTCGCCGGTGCGCAGCACCTTGCCAGGGCCCTGCGCGGCCTTGAGGTCCGGAGGCGGCAGATCGACCTTCGCAGCAGCCCTGGCGACAAGCGCTTCGGATTGGGCCTGCGTGATTCGCCGGACCGTGTGATCCGGCTCCAGGAGATCGAACGCACACCAGTCAGCGAACCGCTGGACGGTCAGCTCCGCCACGCTCCGCAAGGAGTCCTCGGGGGCAAGCGACCCGGCGAGCATTCCGGAGGCCGCCGCCAGGAACGCGGACTTTCCTTCCTGCTCCTCGGCCCGCGCGCGCGCCTGCTGCTCGCGTTGGAACGTCTGGTCGCGCTCCTGCTCGGCCCGGCGCTGCTCGGTGATGTCGATGCCGGTGCCAATGACATACTCAATCTCTCCCGTCTCGCCACGCAGCACGTTGCTGGCCCAGGAGATGAGACGCCGCTCTCCGTCCCGCGTCAGCCAGAAGCTCTCGTATTGTTCGTTCCCCATGCCCGAGGCCAGCACGGCGAAGTCCGTCTCGACGCGCGCGGCTTCCTCGGGAGGCTGGAGTCGCTTCCAGAAATACGCACCGCGGAGCTCCTCGAAGGAGAAGCCCGTCACCTCCTGGCACGCCCGGTTGAAGCGGACGATGCGTCCTTCCGGATCCAGCACAATCACCAGCGCGCGAGCCGTATCCAGGACCGCGGAGCTGAAATCGCGCTCACGTTGGAGCTCCCGCTCCGTGCGCTGTCGAGCGGTGATGTCCCGGAAGTAGACGGCCCTCCCATAATAGACACCGTCCTCGCTCACCACCGGGGCGTTGTACTGCTCGAACACCCGGCCATCCTTGAGCCGCAGTTCGTCCTGTCCCGACGCGTTCTCGTGTTCGGAGAAGGCGCGGGAGCGCGCGGTGAACCGTGCGGGCTCTTCCACGCGCTCCGCCATCGCGCGGAGCAAGGCCTCGCGAGAGGCGGATTGAATGTCTTCTTCCAGTCCCCACATCTGCGCGAAGCGGCGGTTGTGCGTGAGCGTCCCGCCGCCAGGGGAGGAGATCAGGATGCCCTCGACGGAGGCTTCGCTCAGGGACTCCCACAGCGTCTTTTGTTGGTGGAGGTCGCGCTCGCTGTCCAGGGTGCGCGCGAAGAGTCGCCGGTGGATGAGCGCGGTGCGGAGGACGCCGCCGAGGCGCTCCACCATGCCCCGGTACTGGCGCGGCAGCCGAGGCTCCTGGTCGAAGTACAGCAGGAGCACGCTGGAGTCGCGTCCCGCGTCTGTCGTTCCGGGGATGACGGGCACGGACCAGCACGCGAGTTCCGGCGAGGTCAGCTCCGGGTAGGGCAGGTCCACCGAGGCGGGGCATGGCGCCAGGGGCTGCTCCAGGGGACCCGGAATCGGCAGGCGGCGGGAGGCGGCGGAGAGGCCGCTCGCGCCCAGCAGATGGACCCGCCCCCGCGCATCCTCCTGGAGCCAGAGGGCCACGGTGCAGCTCAAGCGCTCCGCGAGACGGTCCAGGAAGGTGTCCGCGGACTTGTTCGGATCGAACAGGTCGAGCGCCGCGACGGTGAGTTCCTGGAGCACACTCAGGAGCGCGAGGCGCTCCTCGGTGAGCTTCTGGTCCGTGTTCGCCTCGTGGTCCACCATGTCCCGCATGGGTCCATCACCCCGGAAGGGCGAGCACCACCGCCGTCTTGTTGTGGAACTGTGGAACGCCTCCCCCCAGGGCCCCCACCTCGCCGAGCGTGAGGCAGCCCACGACCGGGGTGTCCTCCCCGAGTGCATCCTGGAAGCGCGCCAGTTCGTCGCGGAACTCCTCGCCCAGGATGTGGTACCGGGAGATGCAATCGAACACCACCGCGCCGCCCAGCGCGCCTGAGGTGGCTTCCCGCGCCAGGGTGGCGGCGCGGGCCGCGGCGTCGAGCAGTTCCGCGCGCTCGCCCTCCATCACCCGGACCAGCGAGCCGTCCGGAACCTCGGCGACGCAGCGGACAGCGCCGTCGGGCTCGACGGCGAGCGGGTCTCGAATCACGAACTCCCCATTGGCCTGGGGAATCCCCAGCGGGTGGGTCATCGCGAAGCGGGCGAAGCCCTTCACGTCGAGCACGTCTCCCCGACTCGCGGCGGTGCGCCGGTAGACCTCGAACGCGCACTCGTACTCGAGCTCGACGGCGGTCGCTCCTCGGGCCTTCGTGACCTGGGTGGGTGGGCCGTACGGATGCCACCCATGCTGAATCCCGACGCCGATGGGGGCCAGGGTGTCGAGGGCAATCACCACCACCTGGTCCCGGTAGGCCTGGCCCTCGGTGAACTGGGCCGCCTTGACGAGCTGGAGGTTGTTGCCAGCGCCGCCACCCACCCAGCCGATGCCCGCGCCTGCTTCCTGCTGAGCCCCTCGTACGACCTCGGTGGGGTTTCCGCTGAGCGCGTCTGGGAGGATGATCAACGCGCGCCGATGTTCGGGGGGCTTGGGGGGCAGCTTTCCGACGGCTTGCGCCACCGCGGAGCGCCCGGCCAGCCTGGGGGCCTCGCTGACGGGCCCGCCCATTCCCACGCCCACCTGGAAGTCCTTCCCTCGGAAGAGCGCGACCACCAGCCCTTGGAGCAACAACTCGGCTCCCGCGAAGACGCCCGCCGCGCTGCACCCGGCCCAGGGAATATCCCCCAGCTCCCGCTGAACCGCGGACGCCAGGGATGCCGCGTCGTACTGGTCCGTGCACAGGACGAGGGCGAAGCGCGCGTCATCCCCTTCGCGAAGTGCCTCCTGGATGGCTTCATGGGCGGCGGCTTCGCAATCGGGTGAGTTGCTCTTTCCGATCTGGATCCACATGGGCTCTGGAATCGATATTCATTCGCGAGCGCGCTTGCAGGTCCCGGCGGCTTCGCATGCCTCGCCTGGAAGGCTGGTGCCGACCAGGGTGGTGCGGAGGACGCCAGCCGGCCAGGCGGGCCCGTGGTGGCACTCCCACTCTCCGGACGGTTCTGGTGGCGGACCGGCCTGCTGGAGCGTCATCCCTGTCTAGATGCAGCTCAGGAACTGTTGGTATGCGCATGCTGTAAACATCGCGTCAGACGCAATTCGCGGTTCCGTGCGTGCCGGTGTCGCCGCCGGGGCCGAGAATGAGGGGACCACCCGGCAGTCTGGGGGGAGCAGTCCACCCCATGATCCTGTCGCACCGGGCATGAGCGACCTGTTTTCACAGGGGTGGGGTGCGCCCCCTGGTTGGTCTGACGCTTGCTTTGCGATTCAGGTTGCACAACCGGAGGGTCGCGCCGGGCATTCCGGCTCACGGCGGCAATTACAGTCATTTCGCAGAGTGAAACAACACATATCTCATAATACAAGAAAAACAGCTAAGACTTGAAGATCGGATTATTCACGAATAGTCTCATCGAAGTTTCGAAGTTGAAACAACGAGGAGAACTCAACGTGAATCCTGATTCGAAGTGCAACGCGGTGGCGTTGGTGTGTCTCGCCTTGATGGGCTGCGGAGACGCGGTGCCCGAGGGCGGCGTGCCTGCAGAATCCATCCCTGAAGTGGTCGACTCGACGATCGCCCCGGAGGGCTGGGAGACGGTCGCGAATCAGTATCAGTCGTTCACGCTGACCCAGCCCTCGACCGTCCGGTTTGGACTCGGCGAGACCTGGGTGACGAAGGAGCTGGCCGCGGGCAGTGTGTATTGCTTCTTCAATCCGGACCCGGCGCCCGGCAAGTTCAAGACGTGCCAGCGCAAGACGCAGCAGAACCCGGTGCCGGAGCCGGCGCTCAGCCCCTCGTGTGCCACGTTCTACCCCTCGGGTTTCGCGCTCTCCAGCGCTCGTCAGGCCCCCGCCGTTCCCGCATTGGCGAAGCCCGCGAAGGGTGTCGCTGTTTCGGAGCCGACCTACAAGACGTGTCTCGTACGCGCCACGGACCATACCGCCGACGGCGTCTCCGGCTTTGCTCGGAACGACTACTCCCGCCGTCAGGCCTTCAACTCGAACAGCACGAAGCAACTGGTGTATGCCCTCGACGGGTACTGGCACGTGTATGACGCGAACACCCGCGCGCGCCTGAAGCAACTGTCGGGGCCGGCCGGGGACGCGGAGCCGCAATGGCACCCGACGAACCCTGACCTGCTGTACTACCTGCCCACCAATGGCATTGGGATGAAGCTCCACGAGCTGAACGTCGCGACCGGGGCGACCCGCGTCGTGGGTGACTTCGGCGCGCGGTTGAAGGCCCGGTGGCCGGCCGCGATGGCGGCCTGGACGAAGGCGGAAGGTTCCCCCTCGGCGGATGGTCGCTACTGGTGCTTCATGGTCGATGCGACGGACTGGGTGAGCGCGGGCGTGTTCACCTGGGACCGCGACACCAACACCATCCTGGGCATGTACGACACCCACGGTGACCGGCCCGACCACGTGAGCATGTCCCCCAGCGGGAACTACTGTGTGGTGTCCGGCGATGGGGCGGGGGGCACGGCGGCGTTCTCGCGTGACTTCAGCACGAGGACCCAGTTGCTCGGCATCTCCCAGCACTCGGACCTCGCGCTGGATGCCAATGGCGAAGATGTCTACGTGGCCATCGACTACGGCTCCAACGAAGGCGACGTGTTCATGGTGAATCTGCGCACGGGCGTGCGCACGGCGCTGTTCGCGACCTATCTGAGCGGCACCGCGACGGCGCTGCACGTCTCGGGCAAGGCGTTCGCCAGGCCGGGCTGGGTGGTGGTCAGCACCTATGCCGACGGTGGTGGCTCACTGCAGTGGCTGCACCGCAAGCTGCTAGCCGTGCAGCTCAAGGCCAATCCGACGGTCTACACGCTCGCGCACCACCGCTCCTCGCCGAACGGCTACTGGACGACGCCCGTCGCCAGCGTCAACCGCGACTTCACGCGGGTGGTCTTCAACTCCAACTGGGGCAACGGCAGCGATACGGACGTCGACACGTACGTGGTCGAGCTGCCGGCGAACGCGCTGCAGTAACGACGCGGCGCACTTGGGGCCCCCGTGCTCGAGCGGGTAGGGGGCCCGCTTTCCCATCCGAATCCATGACCCATGCGTGTCCGCGCGTGGCGCGGTGCCGTGGTCTCCACTCAATGAGGAGCGTTCAACATGAGTTCTGCCTTGAAGCATGACGTGATGGCATTGGTGTGTCTGGCGTTGGTGGGCTGCGGCGACGGAGCGGACGAGGGCGGTGTGCCTCCCGGCCCACTCCCTGCGGCGGTCGACTCGACGCTCGCTCCGGAGGGATGGGAGACAGTCGCGAACCAGTATCAGTCGTTCACGCTGACCCAGCCGTCGACCGTCCGGTTCGGACTCGGCGAGACCTGGGTGACAAAGGAGCTGGCCGCGGGCAGTGTGTATTGCTTCTTCAATCCGGACCCGGCGCCCGGCAAGTTCAAGACGTGCCAGCGCAAGACGCAGCCCGTGCCGGTGCCGGAGCTCAGCCCCGCGTGTGCCACGTTCTATCCCTCGGGGTTCGCGCTCTCCAGCGTTCGTCAGGCCCACCCGATTCCCACCTTGGCGGAGCCCGCCAAGGGCGTCGCGGTGACGGAGCCCACGTACAAGACGTGTCTCGTACGGACCACCGACCACGCCGCGGATGGCGTCTCCGGCTTTGCCCGAAACGACTACTCGCGCCGTCAGGCCTTCAACGCGAACAGCACGAAGCAACTGGTCTATGCCCTGAATGGGGCCTGGCATGTGTACGACGCCAACACCCGTGCGCGGCTGAACCAGCTGTCGGGGCCGGCCGGGGACGCGGAGCCGCAGTGGCACCCGACGAACCCCGACCTGCTGTACTACCTGCCCACCAACGGCGTTGGCATGAAGCTCCACGAGCTGAACGTCACGACCGGGGCGACCCGCGTCGTGGGGGACTTCGCCGCGCGGTTGAAGGCCCGGTGGCCGACGGCGAACGCGGCCTGGACGAAGTCGGAGGGCTCTCCCTCGGCGGATGGTCGCTACTGGTGCTTCATGGTCGACACGAGCGACTGGAGCAGCGTGGGCGTGTTCACCTGGGACCGCGACACGAACACTATCCTGGGCACATATGACACGCTGGGCGAGCGTCCCGACCACGTGAGCATGTCCCCCAGTGGGAACTACTGCGTGGTGTCTGGCGACGGGGCGCGGGGCACGGCGGCGTTCTCGCGCGACTTCAGCGCGAGGACTCAGCTGCTCTCGAAGTCCGAGCACTCGGACATCGCGCTGGACGCCAATGGCGACGACATCTTCGTGGCCGTCGACTACCAGTCGAACGCGGGCGACGTGTTCATGCTGAACATTCGCACGGGTGTTCGCACGGCGTTGTTCCCGACGTACGTGAGCGGCACCGCGACGGCGTTGCACATCTCCGGCAAGGCGTTCGCCAAACCCGGATGGGTGGTGGTCAGCACCTATGCCGACTACGGCGGCGCCCTGCAGTGGCTGCACCGCAAGGTGATGGCCGTGCAGCTCAAGGCCAATCCGACGGTCTACACGCTCGCCCACCACCGCACCGCCTCGAACGGCTACTGGACGGAGCCGGTCGCCAGCGTCAACCGTGACTTCACGCGGGTGCTCTTCAACTCCAACTGGGGCAACGGCAGCGACACGGACATCGATTCGTACGTGGTCGAGCTGCCTGCGAGCGCGTTGCCGTAGGAATACGGCGCATGGCTGCGAGGCGGCTTCCTTCCGAGGAGGCCGCCTCATTCGTCAGTGCTTCGCCCAGGCCCATGCTCGAAGGACTGACCTACAGCCCCAGCTCGCTCATGGGGATGCGGTACATGTCCCCGGTGCCGCCCCCGATGCCTTTGAGCGAGCCCTCGTCCCGAGGCGTGTCGAAGCGCTCTCCGACGTCCCCCGTGAAGGGGCGGGTGCTGCTGAAGTAGAGCCACTTCCCGTCGGGAGACACGCTGTGGTTGTACTCACTCGCGCGCGTGTTCAGCCCTTCACAGAGGCGCCGCGCGGGCTCCCAGTTGCCGTTCACCCGGCGGCTGAGGAACAAATCGTACCCTCCCAGCCCGTCCGCGCGGCGCAGGGCGCTGAAGAGCAGATAGCTCTCGTCCGGAGCAATCCAGGGCTCCAACTCGTGGACCGTGGAGTTGATGGCCCCGCCCAGGTTCTCTGGCGGTTGGTATGCGCCGTCGACCCAACGGGAGACCCAGAGGTCGCTCCCTCCGAGGGTGCCCACGCGCTCGCCTCCGAAGTAGAGGTTGCCGTTGGCGGCGACCGCGGGTGACCACTCGTCGAGGCTCGCGTCATTGACGGGCGCGGGCAGTCTTCGTGCGTCTTCCCATTCGCCGTTCGTGCCCAGGGACGCGGCCCAGATGTCATACGACGCGCGCGGACCGGGCTCGCCGGGCTGGGGTCGATTGGAGATGAAGTACACGGTGCGCCCATCGGGCGACAGGTGGGGATCCGCGTTGCTCCACTGGTCCGCGAAGCGAGGGAGCACGGGGCGAGACCAGACCCCGTCGTCCCCGAGCCGCGTCTCGTACATCGTGTACCGCTCGAAGCTGTCGTCGGCCCTCCCGAAGAGGACGCGGCGCTGGTCTGGCGAGAAGGCCATGAAGAAGTCCCAGGCGCCCGTGGTGAAGAGGCCCGCGCCGTAGAGCTCGGGCGTACAGGCGGCGCGAGGCGTCGCCATGCTTCCCGAATGGGCGCCACATGCCAGCGTCGTGAGGCTCAGCACTCCGAGAACCCCTCGCATCCACTGCCTTCCGGTCATCGTCAGTCCCTCCTGGACGTGCATTCCGTCGTTGGGAGGTCAGCGGTAGCATCCGGGCATGAGGCGAAACTTTGGGAATCTTGCGTCGGCTCCGTCCACGCTGCCCGGGCGCCCTGGTGGCTATCACCTGCTCGGGCAGGGCGAGGCCTTCGACGTCAGGGACTGTGTCTGTCAGGAGGGGGCGCGGAGCCCTGCCTTCGGCGGGCAGCATCCTCGCGTCCGGATCAGCGTGGTGTTGTCAGGCGTCTTCCACGTCCGTGCTCGCGAGGGGGCCGCCGTGGTGGGGCCCGGAGCATTGCTGCTGGGAAACCGCTCCGCCCCGTACGAGTACCGACATGTCGATGATGGGGGAGACCGCTCCATCGTGTTCGACTGTTCGGAGTCGCTGTTGGAGGATGCATTGCGTTCGCTGGGGCGCCACGCGCATGCCGAGCGTCCCTTCGCGCGGGTCTGCATCCCCGCTTCGGTCGCCTCGGCGGAGGCCGTCCTGCTCACGCATCACGCCCTGGCGAGTGGAGAACCAGAGGCCCTGCGTGAGGCGGCGCTGACGGTGATGGGGACGGCGCTGACGCTGGGGTGTGAGCCGGGGGAGGCGTCGCTGGCGGTCTCGGAGCCGCAGGCGCGCCGGATTGCGCGGAGCCTGCGCTACATCGAGACCCACAGCGCGGAGGACTGTTCCCTGGAGACCCTGGCCCACGTCGCGGGGCTCGCGAGCTTCCACTTCCTGCGCGTGTTCCGGGCGATGACAGGGCAGACGCCTCGACAGTTCGTCATCGCCACGCGGCTTCGAGCGGCGGCGACGGCCCTGCGGATGACGCGCGCTCGAGTCACTGACGTCGCCCTGGAGGCCGGCTTCGGTGACCTGTCCCACTTCACGGCGAGCTTCACGCGAGCGTTCGGCGTCTCGCCTCGAGCCTATCGCTCGCGTGCAGGGGATTGACGGACAGTCCCGCCGCCGCCAGGGAACGGTTGGCACCCTCGGCGCACCCGCCCGTGGTACCACCCGGGTGATTCTCTTCGAGGAGCCTTGGTGAACCGTGTCCGTCCCCTGGATGAGTGGGTATCCCGCCTTTCCACCTCGAACCCGAAGGACGTGGCGGCGGCACTCGAAGTGCTGGGCGAGGCGCTCTGCGCGGACGATGAGGCGGTCCGGGAGCGAGCGGCACAACTGCTGGTGAAGGAGCTGGCCCGGGCTGGCTCGGCCGCCCACGGTCCCATCCTCCGCCTGCTCCAGACGTCCTGGTGGCCGCCGCAGGCGCAGCTGGCCGAGCCCGCGCTGGAGGCGGTGCTGACCGCGGTGGCTCGAATCGACGTTGATGCGCCCGAGCTGGATGAAGCGGCGCTGCTCATCGCGAACCTCTACCGGGCAGCCCCGTTGCCGCTGAGCGCGCTGGAGGGAGCCCTGGGCCACGCGAAGGCCTCGGTCCGTCGAGTCGCCGCGGGCTGTGTGGGCCGCGTGGGCAAGGCGGCGGTGTCGTTGCTTCCTCGCCTGCTCACGGTGTTGGACGACTCGGAGTCCGTGGCGGGGGCCGCGCTGGAGTCGCTGGGCTCGCTCGCCTCCGCCGCGCCGGAGGTGGCCCTGCCCGCGTTGTTCGACCAGGTGAGCCGGGCGGAGGGGACGCGGCAGTACCTGGCGCTGACCTCGCTGCGGAGCCTGGTGGAGGAGGGCCGCCGAGAGGGCAAGCCCGCCCCGGAGCTGGCCTCCCTGGAGCCCGTCTTGCTGAAGACGGCCGAGGACCCCCAGCCGCCCGTCCGCCTGGAGGCGGTGTCCCTGCTGGGCCTGGGGCGCCTGTCCTCGCTGTCCACCGTGGCCGCGCTGCGCAAGCGCCTCCAGGATGAGAGCCCCGCGGTGGCCGCCTGCGCCGCCGTGGCCCTGCTGCGCGTCGGGGCGCCTCCCCAGGAGGCCGCCTCGCTCCTGGCAGCCCAACTGGCGTCCGCCGAAAACCCGGACAAGGTTGGCGCCGCGCTCAGCGCGCTGGAGGGCGTGGAGCCCGCCACCCTCGGCCGCATCCGCGACACGCTGGTGGCGGCGGCGCGAGGCGCGTCGGGGCTCGTCGCCGAGGCCCTCCATGAGCTGCTCCCGCGCAACGCTTGATGGAAATGCCTCCCGGCGGAGAATGCTTGAATTTCATGATAAATTGGAATTCAGGCGCTCGGGCTGGGATTGACTGAACGGGCGTCCTTCGCGTTCGCGCGGAAAGGCACCCATGTTCAAGTCCCTTGGCTGTGTCCTGTTGGCGTCTCTCCTGGTGGGCTGTGTCGGCACCGAGTCCGACCTGGAGGACGAGGCGTCCTTCGAGGAGAGCTCCGAGCAGGCCATCTGTGGCATTGGCTGTCCGCCTGGGCAGCATCCCACGGCCTATTACTGTGATCGCTTCGCCTGTGGCGCGCTGGCCTGCAACTTCAACAACTCGAACGCGACGACGTGCGCGGTGACGCCCAACTGCGGAACCATCACGCAATGCGGGCTGGGGTGCCCCGCGGGCTTCTCCGCCATCGCGTTCGTCTGCAACCTGAGCTGCGGCTTCTGCGGTGGGGGAACGGTCAACGCGACGCAGTGTCAGTCCAACACCAGTCCCCAGGGGTGTCCCTGTGCCGCCCTTCCGGTGGGGAGCGCGGTGGACCGGGGCGCGGCGGGAGGGCTGCACTACCTGGAGCTCTACTACTCCAACTTCACCAGCTCGAACCCGAGCATCGGGACGGCGAGCTTCAACTCGCTCAGCTGCGTCAACGGATTCTCGGTGGGGCAGATTGTCTGCAATGGCTCGCCGGTGAGCGCCACGGTGACGTACTCCGACACGCAGCAGCTCAACATCGCGATTCCCGCGTCGAGCGTGGCTCGGAGCTGCGTCGCCCATAGCTCCAGCACCAACTCGCAGTACATCCGCTTCGCCTTCACGGTGCCCGGAACTCCGTAGCCCGGCGCTGGCGCCAGGAAACACCGCGGGCCCGGGGCGTCCTGTTGGAGCGCCAGCCGGGCCCGCTTCCGCTTTCTATCGGCGCGTCGCGCGTCAGCGCAGCTCCTGGGAGAACCGCTCGCGATACCGCCCCTGGAGCGACTTCAGCGCTTCCGTCATCCCCACGGCACGGTACTGGTCCGCCAGGAGTCGCCACGCCTCCATGTGCTGGGGCTCCAGCGTCACGACGCGCTCCAGGTGTGTCCGTGCTTCCTCGCGAGGGCCGGACGTGGAGGCCAGCCAGCCGAGGATGAAGTGCGCCTGCACCGCCTCCTCGTGCGCGGCCACCGCCCGCCGACATGCCGCTCGCGCGGGCCCCGACCTGCCCGCGCGCATGTGGACCTCGCAGTCGAGTACGTGCTGCACCGCCGCGCGCGGGAACTCCCGCTTCAGCCAGGCGAGCCGCGCCTGCGCCTTCGTCGCCGGCCCCTTGTCCAGGTACACCTCGACGTCCTTCACCGCGCGGATGAGCTCTCCCTCCCGCTCCACCGCGACACCGCTCACGGTCGCATCGACCGGCAGCGCCATCCATCGTCGCGTCTGCAGGGCCCACGTCCGCAACGGCTCGGTCCGGGACCCATTGCCCATCTTCTGGGTGGCCTGCTCGGCCCAGGTGAGCGCGGAGGACTGCTTGAAGAGCGCCGCGAGGTCTCCCCAGGCTTCTGGCGGCGTTCCTGGGTTTGCCTCCATCCGCTGCCGCGCGCGCACGAGGTGGCCTTGCGCCTCCAGGTGCCGCTCCTGGTGGAGCTCCAGGACGGCGAGCTGAAGCAGGGCGGCGGCCTGGTCGGGGAACTTCTCGGCGGCGGACTCGCACTTCTCGCGGGTCGCCGGCAGCTTGGGGGCGACCCGCGTGTCCAGGTAGCAGGCAAGACCTTGGAGGTGGGCGTCCTCCGGGTATCGTCGAGCGAGGGGTTCCATCTGCTGGGCGGCGACCTCGACACGCCCCTCTTTTTCGAGCGCGAGGATTTCGTTGAGCCGACGCCGGTCGTCCGGCGACAGGGTCGTCTTGGGCTCGTGCTGGACCAGCGGCGCCTTGCCTTCGCGGACCTTCGCGAGCCAGTCGACCACGGCCTGCTTCTCCGGACCTTCCCAGTCCGGCGAGGTCGTCGAGGCCAGTTGCCCACCCAGCTCGGTCGCCCAGGCCCGCGCGGCTTCGTCATCTCGACGACCCGCGGACGCATGGCGAAGGCTGGTGGCGAGCAACGCCAGGGTCTGCGACGCGAAGGCCGCCTGATTCGGCGCGTAGCTCGGGAACATCATCCAGTGCGAGCTGCGCACGTGGAAGGCCCCCAGCGTGTGCGCCCACTCATGGAGGAAGACGGACGTCTCCTTGTGCGCCTTGCGCTGCTGGTAGAGCGTCTGCTGTTCGTCCGCCGGCAGGTGGATCAGCGCTTCCATCATGGCGCGGACCTCCTCCGGGTTTCCCATCTCGCGCAGCACACAGTGGCGCCCGAACATCCGGGCCATGCCCAGCTCATGCTGCGCGGAGGAGAAGAACTTGAGCGAGGAGACGAAGCCCACCACCAGGTCCACGTCCTCACCCGGGTCCGCCAGCTCCAGCGCGGCCAGGGAGCCCTCCAGCTCGCCCTCGACGCCGCGATGCGCCCACTCGCGCGTCGACTCGAGCTCGAAGACAACGCCCAGCGGCCCTCGCACCACCGCGCTCGCGCGTTGCAACTGGGACACGATGCTGCTTCGCCAGCGAATCACCTGTTCCCGGTAGTCCGCATCCGCGTAGACGCGGACCCGAACCTTCCGAACCGGACCCGCCGAGGACTGCGACGAAGTCTCCAGCTTCGCTGGCGCGAGGGTTTGTGCATGTTCCCGCGCGTAGTCCACGGGGCGCTTCACACACGACACCCCCAGGACACAGACCCATACCGCAAGCAGGGCGCAACGCGCCTCGAATCCCATCACACGACCTGTGCTCATTCAGTCCCCACCCTCGAAGCGCGCCAGGACCCCACCTGACTCCCAGCGCCAGCTCATGACGCGGGAGGGAGTGCGAGCCTTGGCGGCGCGGCGGCGGCGAATGCTAGCACTCCATGAAAGTGACAGTCCCTCGTTCTCGCGGGGTTCGCCCCGAGTCTCCGTCCGAGTCCTTCGAGCCCCCATGAACTCACCCACCGTCTCAGGCAGCCCTCACCGTCTTCGTGCCGAGGATGGGAACACTCCAGAGGGGCCCGCCCCGGTCAGTGGATGCGGAGGGTATCCAGGAAGGGCAGGGAGATGGGCAATCACAGTCTTTGATTGAAGCCCGTGAGCGCACGCCTTTTGGCAGACAGCCGATCACTGCTTGAGTCGGTTCCAGCCACCACCCCGGGAGGACGGGGGCCGCGGATGGCTCGTGGACTCCAGGTGTGTTCGGCCTGTGCCACCAGTCCGGCCCTCACCCTCGCTGCGCGCCGGTGCCACCGGCAGTGGGGGCTCGCGGGCCCTGTCGGAGTGCGTCGTGCGATGACGCCGCGCGCTGATTTCAACGCCGTGAGTCAAGCGCTCAGTGCGCCATGACAGAACCATGACAAAGGCATGGAGTCGCCATGGACCTTCCACCTATACCGCCGCAGTAGGTTGGCTGCATTCGCTGACCTGCAACGGGGCTTCTTCCATGCGTGTCATCTCCCCAGGCCTCCTCGTGGCGGCCGTGACGGAACTCTCGCTGTCGAGGAGCGCGAAGCTGGTCCGGCTCAAGGACGTCATCGCCTGGTGTGAGTGGAACGGCGTGGACTACGAGGGGCCGGGCGGCAAGCAGCAGGCGCTCTGGGACGCGGACCGCGAGGAAGCCCTGGGGCACCGCCGCCTGCTCAAGTTCAAGAGTGGTGAGTGCAAGCAGTCACGCGCGGGCTGGGCGCTCATCGCGCACGGAGACAAGGCGCGCGAGGCCGCGGCACAGCTCACCTGGCGCGAGCAGCTCTGGGACGGAGAGAAGTGGGACTGGCTCGGCGGGAGCGCCCCTGTCGTGGCCCGCCGCCCCAACGCGAGGCGGGAGCGGTCGAGCAACGAGTCCAACACGGAGCACCTCGTCGATCAGCCTCGCCTCCTGGTCGGCTGACACGCCTCATCGGCGGGAACTCGCCACCTGCTGGTCCAGAGGCAGGCCCCCGGGACGAAAAGGGGAGGGTGCTCGCGGGCGTCGCGGCTACTTCGCGCGTCTCCACTTCACTTCGCCGACGGCGCCCGTTCCACCGGTCGTCGGCGCGGGGACGATGTACTTCAGCTCGTCGCCCGTCAGCGTGAAGGTGCGCCGCTGCTGCGTTCCCTCCCAGTTCGGGAACGAGGCGTGGTCGATGTGGAAGGTGACGGTGCGCTCCACCTCGTTCACCGAGTACCGGCCGAAGTGGGAGTTGGTCCCGCGCACGGTGGCCTGATTCTCCTCCGGTGTCCCCTGGTTCTTGTCGGTGGATGCGAACCGGGCGCGTCCCGCTCGGAGGATCTGGATGGAGTAGCGCCCCCGGCCATCGAACATGAGGAGGCCCTGGGGCTCGGCACCGTAGAGCTGCACGCGTTTCCCATCCGGGAGCACGTTGTCGACCAGGACGAGCGTCCAGGACCCGACGAGTTGCTCCTTGAAGGACTTCTCCCCGGCGTCCGCCTCTCGTGAGGGGAGCAACACCGCCAGGAGCAGCAGGGACACGGTGGGGAGGGCGCGCAATGGGCTTCGAGTCATCGGGTTTCGTCCGTTCACATCAGCACCCCGCCGCCGTCCACGCTGAGGACGGTGCCGGTGAGGAAGGGGTTGGTCATGGCGAAGAGGGTGGCGGCGGCCAGGTCCTCCGTCCTCCCCACGCGGCGGGCAGGAGCCTTGCTGGCGTAGTCCGCGAAGAGCCGCTCGCGGGCCTCGGCGCCGAGCCGGTCCCAGAAGGAGCCGGAGTCCACCACGCCCGGAGAGATGGCGTTGAGCCGCACCGGTGCCAGCTCCACGGCCATGGCCTTGGTGAAGGCTTCGAGCCCTCCATTGACCAGGCTGGTGATGGAGGTACCGACCGCGGGCTTCCAGGCGCGGAACCCGGAGAAGAAGGTGAAGGAGCCCTCCGGGGAGATGCGCGGCGCGGCATGTTTCACCAGGAAGAGGGGAGCCCAGAGCTTCGCGGCGAAGGCTCGCTCGATGGCGGCGGCGCCCAGTCCGGAGAGGGGTCCGACGGCGCCCTGGCTCACGGTGCTCACCAGATGGTCGAAGGAGCCCACCCCTTCACAGAAGGCCGCCACCTCTGCTTCCACCGTGGCGTCCAGGACACGGACCTCACGGGGGCCCTTCATCAACTCCGAGGTGGCCTCCAGTGTCTCGCGCTTGCGGCCCGCCAGCACCACGTGGGCGCCCGCCTCGGACGCCGCGATGGCCACGCCCCGGCCGATGCCTGAGCCAGCCCCAACGACAATCACCTTCCTGCCTTCCAACTGCATGGGTGCGCCTCCGCGTCGGATGAACTCCGTAACCCGATAAGAAGGTTACGAGCGGAGGTATGTTCGAGAATCCGTAACCTGTCAATGGGGTTTCATGGCGCTCGTTTCGGGCGGCGCCGTCGCGGACTTCCGCCAGGGACAGGTACCAGCACGGAGAGTCGTTCTTGTGGCGAGCGTGGCCCGGCGCATGTCCTGGCCGGCCGCTCCCGTCAGAGGGCGGCTTTGTCACATCGCGGGAGGTGTGCGTCCTGGAGGAACGCCCTGCCTGCGAGCTGCGTCCCTCGCGCACGCGACGCGAGGACCTGCCTGTACGACACCTGACGGGAGGCCGCGTGGCGCTCCACTTGCACTGGGCCGCGGTTCCTCTCGCGAAAGACCTGCCTCGGTGCATCTCCTGCGACACGTCGTCGACTGCGCGCTGTATTCCCTCTGCCTCACGGGCCTCGCGCTGCTGTCGCCGAGCAACACGGGCTGTGGCGCGGCCCCCTCGGACGCATCGTCCCCAGGGGTCCGCGCCTCGCCCGGCACTCAGAGGGTGGCGCTCGACACGGCGTCAGTCCTCACGACCCTCGCCGATGTCCGTCCCACCGCGTTCGCTCCGAGCACCCCCCCGTGCGTGTCGCGGGAGGGTGCCTGCACACCAGACTTCCCTGCGCGCGGTTGTGAAGCGCGCGAATAGCGTCCGACTGCGACGGTCTGCTCAGTTGCAGCCCTGGCTGGTCAGCCAGTCCACGCCCCGGGTCCGCGTGGCCGTGCCGCTCGTGCCGCCGCCGTCCGTGTTCGAAAAGGACAGGGACACGCTGGCGCCCGAGGACTGGTTCCTGAGCTCCATCGTCATGTTGTTGGGGATGAGCGTGGTGGAGTTCGGGTAGTTCGCGCCGATGGTGTAGCGGATACGGCCGCTCGGGAGGCTCCCGCACTTGGCCATCTTGTTCTCGAGCTGCACCCAGTTGCCACGGTTGAAGTTGGCATCCTGAGGCACCAGGTTCGCCCGCCCGCCCCAGCCCCCGAGCTGCGAGCCGATGAGGTGTCCCCCGTCATAGTCGTTGCTGGAGTTCTCCGCGTCGCCCCACTGCCCGACGGTCGTCTGACAGGAGTCGACGCGCGGCGCGGCGGTGATGGGTGGCAGGTTCTTGTACGCCCGGCTCGGTCGGCCCGCCGTGTCGATGAAGTAGTACTCGCCGTCGAAGTTGTGCCAGATGTTCCGGTCGGCCGACGGGAAGTACTTCGGGCAGTCGCGGATGGCTGCCTGTGAGACTTCCCCGTGGATGACGTAGCCGACGCCGTACTGCTTGAGCGCCTCCCGGATCTCCTCCTCCGTGTGGTGCTCGAAGAACTCCATGAGACCGCTCGGGCCGCCGAAGTCCTGCTCGAGCTGACGGGCGGCATCGTCGCCGCCCAGGTCCGTGTCAGTGACTCCGCAGCCGCCAGACATCAGGACAAACACCGCCGCAACGAAGAGCTTGTTCAGCGCGCGCATTCTCTTGGGTCCTTTCTGAGTCGGTTTCACTGTTTCGTTGACTTGTTTACCAAGAAAGGGAGAGTCGCAATACGTGAATTTCTGGCGAACTGCGGCCGCGTGGCTCTACGGAGAAGGGGGGGCCGGCGAACTCCCGGCCCCCTCGGAGTCAGCGCACTACCAGATGCAGGACGGAATGCCGGGGAGCAGCGGGAACGAGGAGAGCGCGCCATCCGGCACGACGCCATCCGCGGTGACTCCCGTCACTTCGCCCTTCCACATGGTGGGGGAACTGGAGCGATACCCCATGTAGTACACGGTGCTGCTCGAGCGCTCGCGGAGGAGCGTTCCGCAATACACCTCATTGGAGTACTGACCCACCGTGCCCAGGGGAACGACCTTCACGGCGGATGAGCCGCCGAAGTAGGCGAGGTCCGCGGGGGTTGTGACGGCGAACACCGCGCCCGCGACGAAGAGATAGATGTCGCTCGACGTGCGGTCCTGGATCAGCGCGCTGTACACGAGCATGGGGAAGACGTCCCGCGACCCGGTCGGGACGTTGTTGACGCTCGTGGTGTCATCCCAGAAGCCCAGCTCCGTGGGATTCGGAACCCACCAGTCCTTCGCGCCCACCACGACGTAGATGGCTGTCTCGCTGAGCTCGCGGATCAGCGTGCCGTCTCTGGGAATCACCTCATAGGTGTTGATGGTGGCCTGGGGCTGCGTCACCGAGGGGGCGAAGACGTAGTGGATCCACTCCCCTGCGGGAATGAGGAACCTCGCGCCACCCGCCACCACGTAGCGGTTCGTGGTGTCGGAGGCGCGAAGGACATGACCGTCAGCGTAGGGCGCATAGCCCGCGAGTGCCTGGGCACCGAAGAGGCTCAACCCCAGGGCGAGCAAGCGAGGAATGAATGCAAGGAACGAGGCAACGCGCACAGGGATTCTCCGTTCAAGACGTGTGTGCCGCCGAGAGGGGCCGGCCCGACTCGATGACAAAGGGGATACGCCGCCAGCCTTTGGCTTCGGTCGTATCCCTTTCACGGTTTGTCGATGTGCGAGGTGCTTCCGCGATTGCTGAAAATTCGTCCCTGACGAGACCTGGCCGCTACTCGCCCACCGCGACGTAGCGCTCATCCTCGTCGTAGTTGCGCTGGTTGCCCGCCGCCACGGTGTCCGCCAGCTTCGCCACCTGCTTCACCCCCTCCGGGGTGAGCGTGTTCTCCGTCACGTCCAGATGCTTGAGGTGTTTGAACGCCTCGGCATTGTCGGCGAGCACCTTCGCGCCCAGGTCAGACAGACAGCCCATGGACAGGTCCAGCTTCTCGAGCTGGGGGAGCACCTTCGCGGTGGGCAACGCCTTCGCCAGCTCGTCCGTGAACTCCGCGTTGCACAAGCCCAGGGACTTGAGGGCTGGCAGCCCCATGCCGTCGAGGATGGGCAGGATGTCCTCTACGTCACCCTCCGCGCCGTGGTACCGCGAGCCGAACCAGACCTCCAATTTCTCCAGCTTGGGCCAGTTCGCGCTGGCAATGGACTTGACGACCGCCAACGGCAGACTCCCTGTCTCGAGGGTGAAGTCGCGCAGCTCTGGCAGGTCCATTTCGCCCAGGTCCAGGGCCGCGCCGCGCAGCCGCAGCGAGCGCAGGTGGGGCAGCGCCGCGTAGAGCCCCGAGACGCCGTTCAGGTAGGTCCAGGAGATTTCCAATTCCCTGGGGTAGTCGAAGTCGCCGAGGAAGAGGCTCTGAATCGTCGATGAGCCTTTGGCCTGGATGATGGCCTGGGTGACGTCTTCGTAGTCGTTACCCCCGTCCGCCGTCACGATGCCGACGGTGAGTGACTTGAGGAAGCGCGCGGAGGGGTGGGCAAGCAGCGTCGACACCGTCTCCGATACATCGAGCGTGGAGTTGTATTCCTTGCGACCCACTCTGGCGGCGCGGATGAACCCCAGGTGCCACTCCAGCGAGAGTTCCTCATCGGCCCACGGTGTCGCCAGCGAGCCGAGCAGCAGCGCCTGGTGCTTCTGGATGAGCGCTGTCACCCGGCGCTTGAGGTCGCTGGCCTCCGCGCCCTCGGCCTTCGATGCCGCGTGCTGGAGCGCGATGAGTTCACCGCGCGGGTCGCCCTGGCGCTGGAGCCAGTCTCCATAGACGAGGTACGTTTCCACGTTGTCCGGGTCCTTGAGGAGGGTGGCTTCGAACTCCGGATTGGATTTGCCCTCCGGCGTGCTCTCGCTGAGTTCGTTGGAGCTCGCTTCCTCGACCTCGTCCCGCGCCATGGCTGTCCACTCCCGCGCCGAACGTGGCGCGCCTCGGACCGGACGTTAGTGAGGTGGACCGTCACATGGCGAGGGGATCAGTGCCCCGGTGAGGTCTGGCGCCATCCTCGTGATGACCGCAGTCACCGTCGGGGCGCCTGCCGCGTGCCTCCCGGAGCCAGTACGTCCCCGGGAACTCCATGGGTTGCGAGGCCGTCCAGGGGTGGCATGTGCGCTGCGGTGAGGGCGGGACAGACTCGCCGCGGCGGCCCTCGGTCGCTGTCAAGAGCAGGTGAGATACATGATCGACGTCAAAGCGGCCGTGTGCTCGCGAGCGCGGATGCCACGGAACATGGCGTGTGGGCCTCCGGGTGGCATCGTCGCGGATGCGCACCCGGAGGGGAGATGCAGGCGGCTCAGGGGATGACGATGTGCGAATGCATGCCTCGCCCGTCATACGGCGTGGCGCCGCAGCGGGCGCGGGCCCAGTCGCCATTCACCGCGGAGCAGATGCGGAAGGCCTGGATGTTGGAGGAGGGCACGTTGATGCCGGGCGTGTCGCAGCGCCCCAGGTAGGTCCAGGAGAGGCTCTTGTTGACGGAGGTGACGCCGATGCAGGGGCCAATCCACGCGCCGGTGTCTCGTCGCTGCACGTCGATGGAGTACTGAGCGGTGGTCTCCTCCTCGCTCCAGCTCAAGTCCACGAAGGGCGTGTAGCCACCCGGCAGGTCCAGGGTGACGTCGTCGGAGATGCCGTCATAGGCCCGCTCGACGAAGGGGCCCCAGACGTTGTTGTTCGAATAGAAGATGCGGAAGGCGGCGATGTCGCCCTTGGTCACCACGCGGTCTCCAGCGCTGCGGCACACCCCGTCGAAGACAGTCTTGTTGGCCTGTCCCAGGACGGCCACGGACAGGCACGGGCCAATCACCGTGCCGTCGCGCAGCACGACGTCAAGCGAGTAGCTGTACCCGGTCAGCTTGTTCCACCGGACGTTCACCTGGTTGAGCGAGTGCAGCGAGCCGTCCGGCTTGAAGGCGACGCGTTGTTTGTACGTGCTGCGCGAGGTGAGGTTGCCCGAGGCGTCGAAGGCGCCGACGTGGAAGACGTTGAAGTACTCACCCCGGCGCTCGACGATGACGTTGTGGCCGTGGCTCTGCACCAGCCTGCCAGCGGTGTTGCGCAGGGGCTGCGAGAGCCGCCGCACCGCCCGTGCTCGCGTGAGCTGGGGGATGGAGTCCCCCATCACGTAATACATGGCGTACTGGCTGTTGTACCAACCGCCGCTGAGCAGCAGGTAGTACTGGCCATTGCGCTTGAAGACCTCGGGGGCCTCGTTGATGCCTTCCTCGTAGGAGGGCGTCGAGAAGATGGCCGGGCCCGCGTGGTTGTAGACGGTGCCGGGGGCGGCGGAGTTGAAGGAGGAGATGTTGTTGCCCCGGTCGAACCAGACATAGAAGAACCAGCGGCCCGATGTGTCATTGAACGTGGCCGAGTCGATTCGGATGTTCCGGTTGCAGCCCTGCGGCAGGCATGCGGTGCCGGTGGAGGTGCGAGGCCAGGTGGTGTTGGCGTTGATGGGCTGGGGCGCGCCGAACTGGAGGTTCAGGTCGGGCGCGGTGGCCACGAAGGTGGTCACCTCCTGGCCGGACGGAGGACACGCGGCGCCGTTGGGGACTCGGTGCGCCGAGAAGTACAGCTGGTACACGCCGTCGTATTTGCCGAGGTCAGGCGCCCAGAGGAAGCAATAGTCATACACGGGGTCGACCACGGACGGGTCATAGGAGCGCTTGAGCTGGAAGCTCGTCAGGTCTCGCGTCTCGTAGATGGGCAACTGCCACCCGTTGCCGGTGCCGGACAGGAAGAACAGGTCGTCGTGCTCCTTATAGACGTCGGGGTCCGCCATCCCCGGGACGAGCAGCGTGCGCCGTCCGTAGTCTCCACCGCGCGTGGCGCAGGCGGCGTCGGTGTACCCCTCGTCACAGATGCAGCGCGCGGTGCCTGCCTCGTCACGACAGACGCCATGACCACTGCAAGTGACGCCGTCGCAGACGCCGGCGAGGGCGTGCGATGTCGAGTGAACCTCTTGTCTGGGCTCCAGCTCCGGTGACGATTCACCCCCACATCCGACGACGGCCAGGAAGAGCGCGGCCAGCGGGACGACGACACGTGCGGTGTGCATGGACTTCCTCCTGGGCGCAGCGTCGCAGGAAGGAGGCGCCGGACAAAGCTTGAGTTTCTGGACATCCTGGTCCGGTTCGCGGCCATGGTGTGGACATGTCACGGAGGTGAAGCGCTATCCTGTTGGAGGCATGGATGAACGTGCCTCCCGCTGCCGCGCTGTTGTTGCTGGTTTGGCTGTTCGACGCGGCGAAGGTGGCAATCGAGGCCACTGGCGGGCAGGTGCTCAACGGTCCGAACTAAATCCCCGGCGGCGATTTCTCGATGAACGGGGTCGATCCGCAAGGCGCGGAGTTCGCGCTGGTCGGTGCAAGGAAAGGGTAGGCGAAATGGCGGAGAAGATTATCAATTGCCTGTGGTTCGACCATGGCGAGGCGCGCAAAGCCGCGGAATTCTACGCCAGCGTGTTCCCCAACAGCCGCGTTGGCCCGGGCCACGAAGCCGCGACCGACTTTCCCGATGGCAAGGCGGGGGACGAGCTGACCGTGGAGTTCACCGTCCTCGGCCGTGATTTCGTCGGGCTCAACGGCGGGCCGACGTTCAAGCCTGACGAGGCGGTCAGTTTCATGGTGGTCACCGAGAACCAGGAAGAAACCGACCGTTACTGGAATGCGATCGTCGGCAATGGTGGCGCGGAGAGCGCCTGCGGCTGGTGCAAGGACCGCTGGGGTTTTTCGTGGCAGATCACGCCGCGCGTGCTGCTCGATGCGACGACCCACCCAGACAAGGCGGCGGCCAAGCGTGCGATGGACGCGATGATGACCATGGGAAAGATCGACATCGCGAAGATCGAGGCCGCGGTCCGCGGGGGAGGCTGATGCGCGGGGCCGCCGAGCCTCGTGTGCGGCTCGACGGCGTGGAGCGCCAGTGGCATCTGGGCTGCCAGTGACTCCGGGCCTCAGGCTTCGCCTGAGGCGTCGTGGAGCTTCAGCACGTAGAGGAAGTCCGGGACGGTGAGTCCGCGCGCCACGACGAGCCCGTCACGCAGGATGATCGCCTCCTCCAGCGAGTCGTGGAAGCGCGCCAGGGGCGTGGTGTCCATCCGGCGATGGAACGCGACGGGCTCGTCGCTGAGCACCTCCCAGTACGTGCGGCGCGTCACCTCATCGGGCTCCGCGCTACCATCGAGCACCTCTCTCGGCGCCCCCGTGGCGAGGTCGAAGAAGCGCGTCTTCTGGTCATCCGAGCGGGTGACGAGCACATCCCCGTCCATGGCCACCAGGAACGGCAGCGCGGGGTGCTGTATCTCGTACATGAGCCGCCCCGTGTCCGCTTCATACATGCGCACCCGGTCGTCCAGTGCGCACACGGCCACCCGCAGGCCATCCTCGGAGAGCCTCGCGGTGATGACCGGCTCTTCGGAGACCTGGAGCAAGCGCCGGAACCCCGTGGACAGGTCGAAGAGCTCGAGATCACCCGAGGCCCGTCCCACCGCGATGCGCGGCACGTGCTCGGCCGCCGTGTACGCCACCGCGGGCTTCATCAGGGCCTGCGTGTCGAGCACGAGCCGGCCCGTCTTCACGTCGTGCACCTGGAGCCGGGAGGGCTCTTCATGGCCCGACACGAGGTAGCCGCCGTCCGGGGTGAACTCCACCATCGTGACAGGGGCCTCGGGGCCCTTGAATGTGTGGAGCAACTGGCCGTCGGCCACGCGCCACACTCGCACCACGCCCAGCTCGAACGTCCCCGCGAGCAGCGTCGTGTCCGGGGAGAAGGTCATGACCTGCTTCATCGTCATCTTCCTGGACGCATCCCGCCCCTCCAGAGGCTTGCCGGTCAGCTCCATCGTCGGTGCGAGGCGTGCCAGGTCGAACAACTGGATGCCCCGTCGCCACCCGTCCTCCAGGTAGTTCGTGACGGGATAGGCGGCCAGCGCGTCGTTCCCGCTGAAGCGCCAGGGATGCAGGTTGGATGCATTGGTCTCGGGCGGTGGCTCGCGCACGTGGCCCTGGGCATCGATGGCGAGCATGCCATCCATCCGCATCGCGACGGCCAGGGTTCCCTCGGTCCGTCCCCAGAGGTGCTTCACGCGGTGCTGCTCGGAGAGGAGCCTGGGGGGCGTGGGCGCATCGAGCCGGCTCAGCAGCACACCGCCATCGACGGCCGTCAGCGCGAAGTGCTTCAGGTCTGGCGAGAAGGCCGCGCCGCGCTCGTGCCCGTCCGAGGAATAGGGACGCGACCACACCGAGGCGCCGTCCTTCACGTCCAGCACCTCCAGCCGGTCGTACCCCAAGAGGCCCAGCCGCGAGGACCCCAGCCACTGCACGTGGGAGTAGCGCGAGCCCCCCTGGATGCCGCGCACCCGCTGCCAGGTCTTCGTCTCCGCCACGCCGACGTCGTCGAGGTCCGCCCACGCGAGCCACTCGCCGTCCGGACTGAAGGCCACGGTGCTCACGGAGCGCTGCGCATCCAACCGCGCCACCTGCTCGCCCGTGGCCACTTCCCACACGCGCACCGTGTCGTCCGATGCGCCCGACACGAGCCAGCGCCCCGAGGGATGGAACGCCACGCTCAGCACGGACTGCTGGTGCCCCTTGAGCGTGCGGACCTTCTCACCCGTGTCCAGGTCATACAGGTGGATGAGCCAGCCGAGGTTGGCCACCGCCAGCAGCGTGCCGTCCGGGCTGAAGGCCACCGACGTCACCTGTCCCTCCTGACGGCGGAACAGGTGCAGGTGCTCTCCCGTCTCCACGTCCCAGACGCGCGCTTCATGCGCCCTGGAGCCCGAGGCCAGTTGCTTGCCATCCGGGCTCCACGCAATCCCGCGCACCTCCATCTCGTGGCCCTCCATCACCCGGAGTTGCTTGCCCGTCGCCACGTCCCAGATGTGGACGTTGTTGCCGTCGGCGCGCGAGCCGTCGGTGTACGAGCCGGTGGCGAGCCGCGTCCCCGTCGCATCGAAGGCCGCGCACAACACCTGGGACTCGTGCCAGAAGTACACGTCGGCACCCTCCAGCGCGCCACGCAGCGGCAGGAGGGACTCCACCCAGGGCGCGCCGCCGGAGGACTCGCGCTGCCGTCGCCACCAGGCCGCGAGCTGGTGGAGGTGCGCCTCCGGGTCGTCCCAGGGGCCCTGTCCCGTGACGGAGAAGTGCCGCGCGGCGTCTGGCGCGTCGTACCAGCGCAGCCGGTTGTAGAGGCACTGGAAGAGGGCCTCGGGGTGCTCGCGCAGGAAGTCCGCGTCGAGGGTGACGGCCTTGCGCAGCACGCCGAGCGTCCGAGGCCCCACGGTGGGGCCGTCCTCGTGCAGCACGCGCGTGTCCGCGGGCGTCCGGGCGAGCGCGTCGTTGAGCGCGGCGAGCAGCCCGTCCACCCCCTCGGCGTCGATGAGGGCTTCGAGGGTGGAGAGCTCGGTGAGGGATGCGAGGTCTTGGGGCATGGGGGCTTTCGCCGCGAGGCGCGGGGGACGCATTCTCGCGGCGACCCTCCGCCGGGTTCAATGGGCGAGTGCCTGGCGCGTCGCGGAGCCGGCGAAGGATTTGGCCCGGGCCCAGGTCGTCTCCCAGGGACTCAAGTCGCCGCTGGACTAGGAAGATGTTGAAGAGGGGGCCATCGGCGCGGCGCACGAACACGGGATTGGCCGGGTCGCTGATGCCGAAGATGACGAGCCCGGAGGAGTTGCTGGCGATGTAGAGCGCATCGTCCTTGGTCCAGGCGTCTGATAAAGCTTGAGTTTACGGACATCCAGGTCCAGATCGCAGCAATGGTCCGGTCCTCTCTCGGAGATGGCGCCCTTTCCTATGGGAGGGCTGGATGAGCGTGCAAAGCGTTACCGCGCTTCTGCTGTTGGTTGGGCTGACAGGCTGCGCTTCAGGGCGCCTGGTGCGCTTGGAGACGGGGCAGGGGCCATCGGTTGTCTTCACACCTCACAGCGGCGATGCCGGACCAGTGGAGCTGGAGCGGCGTGAGTTCAAGGAAGCCGTGGCCCGGCTGGCGCGGGAGATTCGGCCCTCGGTGAATCCCCAGCGGACAGCGCGGAACCTCTTGGGCGTGGAGTCTCGCAGCGGGGTGTACCTCTTCAACCCGCGCACCCGACAGGTGACACTGCTGGAGGGGGATGCGCTGGCCGCCGACATGCCGCCTGCGGAGGTGGAGCTGTCGCGGGCATATCTACGTTGGTGCGAGCGCACTGGACGCAAGGGCGACTGCCTGCGGCTGTTGGTGGACAGCCCCACCGTGAGCGGAGACGGGCGCTATGCGCTGACCATGGCCCTGGCCCAAGGCGTGGTCCTGGAAGAGATGTTGGACGCCTTCAAGGACATGGCTGACCCGCACGCGGCGCTGTCGGCGGCACTGTGGACCATGACCCTCTACATGGTTCTCTGGTCTGTGCCAGAGCCGGTGAGCAAGGGCCTGGCTGCTGTGATGACAGCGACAGCGATTGTCTACCTTGGAGTCGACACCTTCTGGACGCTGATTGAGGGCTTCAAGCGACTCGTGGAAGAGGCGGACCGGGCGACCACGTTTGACGAACTGCGCGAAGCAGGGGAGCGCTACGGACAGGTCATGGGCCGGAACGCGGCGCGTGCCTTCGCGCTGCTGGCGGTGGTTGCCGTGGGGAACACGGCCGCGGGTTTCGCGAACAAGGTGCCTACGCTGCCCGGTTCCGCCCAGGCCGCGATGCTGGCTGGGGACCGCGCGGGCCTCCGCCTTGGCTTCGTGGGAGAAGTCGGCGCGGTGGCCGTGTCGGGCGGGGCCGTCACCGTGGCACTCGCTCCTGATGCGGTGGCCTGGTCCATGGCGGGCACGGCTGTTGCTTCGGTGGACGCGGAGGGCCACGACCACCACATCGCCACGAACAAGTGGTGGAAGTCGACGAAGAATGAGGGGCCGTGGTCACCTCGGCTCCAGGCGATTTTCGACAAGGCGGGCATGTCGCTGAATGACCCGGCCAACATCGTCCGCGTCAAAGGCCACAAGGGGCCCCACCCTCAGGAGTACCACGAAGCGGTTTTCCAGCGCCTGACTGAGGCAACCGAGGGGTGCCGCACCATGCAGCGATGTCGCGAGGCTCTCTCCGCTGAACTTCGCGACCTCGCCGTGGAAATCGCCTCGCCGGGGAGTGATCTCAATAGACTGGTGACGGGCACCTAGGACCGCCACAATGGGCCACATGCCAAAGCGGTACTTCGACCTGAAGGACGACATGCGGATTGGGGGGCGATGGTTGCTCGGCACCCCCACCGATGCTCACGGTCGGGAGGTGGAAGACCCGTGGATGTTCTACCGGGGCGAGCGACTCCCGGACCTGGGGCCCTTGAAGCTCCCCATCACGGTTCCTGGCAGGGCGCTCGACTTCTCGCGAGCGGCGTTCGCGGCCCCGGTGGTCCATGCCCGAGTGGCGTCCGTCTTCTCGGAACTTGCAGCCGAGGAGGTGCAGACCCTGCCCGTCGAAATTGAGGGTCAGCCTGAGCCGTTCTTCATTCTCGTGGCGACTCAGCTCATTCAGTGCATTGACGAGCAAGTCTCCAGACACATCAAAAAATGGACCCCAGAAGATGGGCGGCCCGAGAAGCTGGGAAAGTACCGAGACGTGCGGGGGATGCGTATCGACTCGTCGCGGGTGGGTGACGCCAAGATCTTCCGCCCCCAAGGCTGGGCCATCGTGCTGATTGTCCGGGAGGACATCAAGGACGCCTTGGAACGCATGGGGGCGACAGGGACGACGTTTGAAGAAGTCTAAAGTAACCGACTGCCGGACGGCATCCTGACAGCAGGTGACGGGCACCTGACTATAGCTCTATTCCACATCCGAATAACTCAAATCAAGGCTGACTGACTGGCCAAACACTGTCACCGCGACCTTCAGCACTCTCTTGTCGGGATTGGCCTCTTCGATCTTGCCAGTAAACCCTTCGAACTGTCCCGAGAGGATGCGCACTGCCTCTCCGCGTACGAATGTGTGTCTGGGTTTGCTGGCCGCTTCCGTCACGCCGTGTACGAGCCGTGCGACTTCTTCGGGAGGCAGTGGCATGGGGAGCTGCCCACTGTCCATCCCGGTCACTCTGGGAGTCGAACGGATGGTGTACCAGATCTGTTCTGGAACTCTCCCGGCTTGATCTGTTTCCAGCTCGACGAGGATGTATCCCGGAAGGGTCATCCCATCGGAGGGAATCCGTATCTGGCTGTGCAAGTCATAGGCCTTCATTCGTTCAAGGAGCGCGTCCTTCACCCTGTTCTCGTGGCCCGTGACGACTTGGACCTTGAACCAGTTCTTTGCCATGACGCCTTGCCATACTTGGTGGACTCGCCGCACGCAACGCGGGCCCCTCCCGCACTGTTAATCAGGCAGCCTTGGAAAGAGCGCCTCTCGGTCAACGGGACGCCCCGGGCGTCGGGTGCGATCCCACGCTCCTCGGACATGGGCTCAGACCTTCTCGAAGAAGGCGACCAGGCGGCTTGCGACGAGCTCACTGTCGAGGTCACGGTCGATGCTGACCCTGACCACGAAGCCTTGAACGGCCGTGACGACGGCGTCGGAAATCTCGTCCGCGGCAGTGTCCGGATTCCTCGTTCTTGCTCGCGCGGGAGCCTGACACCAGGGCAGCAACGCTGACCGCACGAGTGTGCGAAACTCGATCACACTGTCCCGAGCGATCTCTTCAATCTCCGCGTCGCGAGGCACGTCCGCCCATATCTGAAGGAGGGTCTGCGCGTGCGCCTTGTCGCTCCTCGACCGCAGCAGGTGCGCGAGGACGCTGGCGGGAGTGCGCTCCGCAGGCAGCTCGTCACTCACCGTCGCGACCAGCTCGCTCAGCGCCATCGAGGCGGCGAAGCGCAAGAGCTCGGCCTTGCTCGAGAAGTGCGAGTAGACCGAGCCGGCGGATGAGCCCGCCTCGCGGATGATGTCCGCCATCGAGGTGCTGGTGACGCCCTGACGAGCAAAGCAGCGCATGGCTGCAGCCGCGATGCTCTCGCGCCGCCGCTGCCTCGAACCTTCGCTCAGCTTGGGCATGACGGAAGATTAATCCCACTCACGACAGATTCGTCACACCTCCGTTCGACTTGACAAACAGAATGAACGTTCTTTATGTCGAGGAGGCCGGGAGCGCGGATATCCATGTCCGGGGCCCGAAGGACGAGGACCGGCACGGGGCTGGTCCCTGGTTGAAGAGACACGAGGAGTTCGTCATGAGCGATGACCAGAAGGTGTTCGTACCGTCCCAGCCGTTGAAGCCGGGCGCCAGGTACGGCGTCTTGAGTGGGTTCGAACCAGGCACGCGAACCCTGCCGGCCGGATTCAAGATCGCGCCCCCGTTCCAGTCGGTGCCGGTCGAAATCGTCCTCGAGAAGGACGTTGCCGTCACCTTGAGGGACGGCGTGAAGATCTACGTCGATGTGCTTCGCCCCGCCGGAACGCAGAAGGTGCCGGTCATCGTGGCATGGAGCCCGTACGGGAAGGGCCAGGGGACCTCCCCGAGCGTGATGGGCATCTTCCAGATGGTCGGGCTCGACAACGGGATTGTGTCGGGGCTGGAGAAGTTCGAGGGGCCGGACCCGGCGTACTGGTGCGCGCGGGGCTACGCGATCTGCAATCCCGACATTCGGGGCGTGGCCGAGTCCGACGGGGACAGCGTCATCTGGGATCGCCAGGAGGGACGCGACTGCTACGACCTGATCGAGTGGCTGGCCGTCCAGGAGTGGTGCACCGGTAAGGTCGCGATGAGCGGGACGTCCTATCTCGCGGTGTCGCAGTGGTTCACCGCCGCCGAACAGCCCCCGCACCTCGCGGCGATCAACCCCTGGGAGGGCGTCAGTGACGTCTACAGGGACCTCGTCCTGCGCGGCGGCATGCCTGACACAGGGTTCGCGAGGCAGCTGCAGGACAACAGCTACTGGGGCAAGGGGCGCAAAGAGGACATCCTCGCGGAGGCCGAGCGGTATCCCCTCATGACCGAGCTGTGGGAGAACAAGATCCCGCGCTTCGAGCAGATCACCGTTCCGGCATACGTGGTGGCCAGCTACTCGAACACCCTGCACACGGCGGGCACGTTCCGCGCATGGCGCCGGATGGCCTCGAAGGAGAAGTGGCTCCGCATCCACAACTCCCAGGAGTGGCCCGACTACTACGACGAAGCGAACCGGGAGGAGCTGCGCCGCTTCTTCGACCGCTACCTGAAGGGCGAGGACAACGGGTGGGAGCAGACGCCGCGCGTCCGGTACTCGGTCCTGAATCTCGAAGGCGGCGATCAGGTCGCGGTCGGTGCGGGCGAGTTCCCCCCGAAGGACGTCACGCCGACGAAGTACTACCTCGACGGCCGCTCGCGCGCCTTGACCACGACAGCCCCGAGCGCTGAAGCGACGGCGGTCTACGACGTGAGCTCCAACCCCGATGCGGTGTCGTTCATCACGCGCTTCGACAAGGAGACCGTCCTGGTCGGCTACCCGAAGGCGTACCTCTGGGTCGAAGCACGCGGCTCGGACGACATGGACCTCTTCATCCTCGTCCAGAAGCTCGATGCGTACGGCACGCCACTGCAGCAGTTCACCGTACCCAACCAGAGCGCGCTGGTGCAGGACATCACCGAGCGCGGCGCCTCGATTCTCCGGTACAAGGGCTCGGACGGACGCCTGCGTGTCTCTCTGCGCCACCTGGACGAGACGCTGTCGACCGATGCGGTGCCCGCCCACAGCTTCGACAGGGTCGAGAAGCTCTCACCTGGTGAGGTCGTCGAGGTCGAAATCGATCTGCTCCCGATCGGCCTCGCGTTCCACTCCGGCGAACAGCTCCGCTTCGTCATCAGCGGCAGGAGCCTTCTGGGAACGATGATGCCCGGAATCCGCGAGTACACGCCTGCCAACAGCGGACAGCACGTCGTCCACACCGGCGGCAAGCACGCCTCCTATCTGCAACTGCCCGTCCAGGCGAGGCGTCAAGGAACGGCAGTCAAGGAGTGATCGACCCAACGAGAGACGATGGCTTTTGGCTGTCGACCTCGTGTCCGTGCCCACTGTCTTGCTTTCAAGCTTCGACACGGCCCGGACCTGGTCCGTGGGGTTGAGTCCCGCTGACTCAGGTGCTCGGAAACAACGCGGGCCCGGGGCGTCCTATGGGAACGAAAGCCGGGCCCGCTCTGTGATTCAACTTCTGGGGCTCTGCGCGAGCCTCCCTGCAAACCGGCTCAGCGAGGGCGCTTGCTCTCCTGGAACGTCACCTCGAGCGGGACTTCCTTGCCCTCGCGCAGCACTCGCGCCTCCACCGTCTCACCCGGCTTGGAGGAATTGAGCACGAACATCAGGTCCTCCACGCCGCCGATGACGTGCTTGCCCAGTCGCACGAGGATGTCACCCCGCAGCATTCCAGCCTGGTCCGCCGCGCCTCCCGCGCGCACACCCGCGAGCAGCATGCCCTTCTGTCCGTTGGGCGGGCCCGCATAGTCAGGCACCGTGCCCAACGACGCGTTGAAGCTGCGCAGGTCTCCGCGCGGAGCGGGGGAGGGCACCTTGCGGTACGTCAGCGCCGTCGCCCCATCCAGGCCCACCGTCACGGCCGACACGATGCGCGCCACCTGCGCGGTTCCCACGGCGTTGATGTCCTCCACCGTGTCCGTCGGCTTGTGGTAGTCCGAGTGCGTCCCTGTGAAGAAGTGCAGCACCGGCACGCCCGCCGCGTAGAAGGGCGAGTGGTCGCTCGGGCCATACCCGTCACCGCTCGGGTTGCAGGTGACGCGAGCCTCGTCGCACGCACGCGCGAGCAGCGGCCCCCACTCGGTGGCGGACTCGGCGCCCAGCACCGACAGGCCACCGGACCGCAGCCGGCCCACCATGTCCAGGTTCAGCATCGCGGTGACCTGCTTCATCCCCGCGTCCCCTCGCTGCCGGGTGAAGTGCGTGGAGCCGAGCAGGCCCGTCTCCTCACCCGAGAACGCCAGGAAGAGCACGTCGTGCTTCAGCGCGGCGCGGCGCTCCTTCAGCGTGCGGGCAATCTCCAGCAGCGCCGCGACGCCCGAGGCGTTGTCATCCGCGCCGCCATGCGCCTCGTGCCGGTCCGGCATCAGCGAGCCACGTCCACCGAAGCCCAGGTGGTCATAGTGCGCGCCCACCACGACGAGGCCCGGTAGCTTGCCCTCGCCCGCCTCCAGCACCGCCGCGACGTTGAAGGCCGCGCGCTGCTCGAACTCGAGCTTCACGTCCACCTGCGCGTCCACGCGCTTGCGCGCCAGCAGTGAGCCCATCACCGGCTCCATCGCCGCGCGCTTCACCACGACGACCGGGAGCCCCGCGTCGCCCACGCCCTCGGGATGCAGGACGGGCAGGGTGGCCTCGGGAGGCATCCTCCACTCCTTGGGCGCGGGCGTGGGAGCCTGGGGCCAGTCCACGACGATGAGCGCCTTCGCGCCACGCTGCGCCGCCTGCCAGGCCTTGTAGCGAAGGTCACCGAAGCGGCGCTGCTTGTCCGTGTCGGAGAACTCGGGGGCGTCCGGGACGAAGCGGCGCACCACGACAATCTTCCCCTTCACAGACAGCTTCGCGTAGTCATCCACCTTGAGCGACGGCTCCACGATTCCGTAACCCGCGAACACCAGCGCGCCCTGCGCCCGGCCCTGCCCGGAGAACCCGAGCACCGTGTACGCATCCGTCGGGAGCACCGTCTTCCCGAGCCGCACCTGAGTCCCCGCTCCGGGCTGCACGGCGGTGGTGACGGGGAACGCCTGCCGGAACGTCCCGGTGTCACCCGCGGGCGTCAGGCCCAACTCCTGGAACCGCGTCTCGATGAGTCCTCCGGCGGCCTCGATTCCCTTCGTGCCAATGCCCCGGCCCTCCTGTGCGGGCGCCGCGAGGAAGGAGACGTCCTCGCGGATGCGGTCCGCGGCGGCAGACGGCGCACCCGAGGCCGGCTTCACGTCATCCACCCAGCGGGCGATGAACAGGTTGGTGTCGCTCTTGCCCTGCGCGGTGGCGCGGTTGCTGGAGAAGGCCAGCCACTTGCCGTCCGGCGAGAACATGGGGAAGCCGTCGAAGCCCGGCGCATACGTGATGCGCTCCAGGTTGGAGCCGTCCACGTCCACCGCCCAGATGTCGAACTCACGGCCCTTGGGGTCGCCGTGGTTCGAGGCGAACAGGATGCGCCGGCCATTGGGGTGGAAGAAGGGTGCGAAGGCGGCGCCGTTCAGCCAGGTGATCTGCTTCGCCTCCGAGCCGTCCGCGTTGGCCACGTACAGCTCCAGCTTCGTCGGCCGCACCAGGCCGCGCTTGAGCAGTCCCTGGTAGTCGTCCAGCGCCTTGCCGGCCTGCGGACGCGACGCGCGCCACACAATCTTGGAGCAGTCCGCGTTGAAGAACGCGCCGCCGTCATAGCCGGGCGTGTGCGTCAGTCGCTTCACGTTCTTCCCGTCGCGGTCCATCCGGTACAGCTCCAGGTCGCCATCCCGCACGGACGTGAAGATGATGGAGCCATCCTTGCCGCAGACGGTGCCCTCCGCGTCGTAGCCCGGCGTCTCCGTCAGTCGCGTCAGCCCGCTGCCATCCGCGTTCGACTTGAAGATGTCGTACGTGTCGTAGAGAGCCCAGACGTAGCCCATGGAGTGGTCGGGCTTGGGCGGGCACGCCTCGCCCCCCAAATGCGTGGAGGCGTAGATGATCGCCTGGTCGCCGGGCAGGAAGTGCGCGCACGTCGTCGCGCCCTGGCCGCTGGAGACCGGCGTCACCGTGGCGGCGGCGCCGCTCGTGGGGTCCACCGCCATGCGGTAGATGCGGTCACAGCCCATGCCCTCGTGCCGGGCCTGGAGCGAGAGCTGCTTGCCGTCAAAGGACCAGTAGGCCTCGGCGTTCTCTCCGCCGAAGGTCATCTGCCGCAGGTCCGCCAGCCGGACTTCTTCCGGGAGCGCGGGCACCTGGGGCGCGGTGCCAGCGGGGCCGGAGCTCGCCGCGGTCTCGGAGGTCGACGGCGACGTGTTGGAGGGAGTGGCGCAGGACACCAGGGCCAGGAAGGACAGGAGTGCACGCTTCATGGGGCGCGACCATGTCAAAGGCCGCGCCCACACTCAACGGCCGGCTGTTCCTTCTCGCGGCCCTACTGGAGCACCGCGAGCAGGTCTCCGCCCTGGACGGAGGCCTTCAGCGTCGTCGCCACCTCCGCGACGGTGCCCGCGCGAGGGGCGCGCACCACCGTCTCCATCTTCATCGCCTCCAGCGTGACGAGCGGCGCACCCGCGTCCACCTTGGCCCCCGCCTTGATGTGCACGGCGATGACCGTGCCCGGCATGCTCGCGGCGACGTGGTTGGGATTGGCGCGGTCTGCCTGACGGCGCGACTCCACGCGAGCCGCGCGGCTGCGATCCCGCACCTGCACCGTGCGGTTGTGGCCGTTGAGCGCGAAGTAGACGGTGCGCAGGCCGTCCTCGTCCGGCTCGCCCACCGCGGACAGGCTGATGACCAGCGTCTTGCCCGGCTCCAGGTCCACCCAGATCTCCTGGCCCACCTCCATGCCGTAGAAGTAGTTGGGCGTGTCGAGGATGGAGACGTCCTCGTAGCGCGCGGCATCGTCCAGGTAGCCCGCCATGACGCGCGGGTAGAGCGCGCTGGAGATGGCGTCCACGCGCGACAGCGGCTGGCCTGTCTTCTTCGACAGCTCGGCGCGCAGGGCCTCCAGGTCCAACGCGGGGAGGCTCGCGGACGGGCGGCCCTCCACGCGCGGCAGGCCCTTGAGCACCGCGGCGCGCAGATCCTCGGGGAAGCCGTTGGGCGGCTGGCCCAGCTCGCCCCGGAAGTAGCCCACCACGCTGGAGGGGAAGTCCAACCGGGGCGCCTCCGCGATGAGCTTCACGTGCGTCAGCGTGGCGGCCTCCGCCAGCGTGGGCGCGCGCACCATCAGGTCGTTCTTCAGGAGGAAGATGGCGAAGTCGCCCACCATCTTCGACGACGGCGTCACCTTGGGGATGTCACCCACCAGCACGTTGACCAGCGCGAAGGCGTCCTTCACGTCGTTCCATCGGCTGAGCAGGCCCATCTCCGCGACCTGCGGCCGGAGGTTGGAGTACTGACCGCCCGGAATCTCGTGGTAGTAGACCTCGCTCGTCGTGCTCTTGAGGCCGCTCTCGAAGGGGGCGTAGTACTCGCGCACGTCCTCCCAGTAGTTGGCGAGCGGCTGCAGCCGCGCGTTGGCCAGGCCCGTCTCACGCGGATGGCCGCGCAGGGCGCTCACCAGCGCGTTGAGGCTGGGCTGGCTGGTGAGGCCCGCCATGCTGCCCAGGGCCACGTCGACGATGTGGACCCCGTGCTCGATGGCCTCCAGGTAGCTGGCGATGCCATTGCCCGCGGTGTCGTGCATGTGCAGGTGGATGGGCAGCTTCGTCACCTCGCGCAGCCGGTCCATCAGCATGGCCGCCGCGCGCGGCCGCAACAGGCCAGCCATGTCCTTGATGCACAGGAAGTGCGCGCCCGAGTCCTCGATGCGCTTCGCCAGGTCCGCGTAGTAGTCGAGCGTGTACTTCTTGCGCTTGGGGTTGGCGACGTCGCCCGTGTAGCAGATGGCCACCTCCGCCACCTTGCCCGTCTTGATCACACGGCGGATGGACACGTCCATGCTGCCCAGGTCGTTGAGGCTGTCGAAGATGCGGAAGACGTCCACGCCCGCCTCGGCCGCCTCGTCGATGAACGCCTCCACCACGTTGTTCGGATAGCTGGTGTAGCCCACGGCGTTGGCGCCACGCAGCAGCATCTGGAGCAGCAGGTTGGGCGCCGCGGCCTTCAGCGCGCGCAGCCGGGCCCACGGGTCCTCGTTGAGGAAGCGGTACGCGGTGTCGAACGTCGCGCCGCCCCAGCTCTCCAGGCTGAACAGGTCCGACGCCAGGTGCGCCGTGGCGGGGGCCACCCGCAGCACATCCCGGGTGCGCATGCGGGTCGCCAGCAGCGACTGGTGCGCGTCCCGCATCGTCGTGTCCGTCAGCAGCACGCGCTTCTGCGCGAGCACCCACTCGGCCAGTCCCCGAGGACCCTTCTCCGCGAGAATCTGCGCGGTGCCTCGGGGCGGGGGGCCGGGAGGCGCCACCGGCAGGCGCGGCTCCATGAACTGCGTGGGCTTGAGCCGCTGGTGGCTCTTGATGGTGGGGTGGCCGTTGACGATGACCTCGGCCAGATAGGTGAGCAGCTTGCTGGCGCGGTCTCTCCGGGGCGCCAGGTGGAACAGCTCCGGCGTCTCGTCGATGAATCGCGTGTAAGTCTTGCCCGCCTGGAAGTCGGGGTGGTGCAGCACGTTCTCCAGGAACGGGAGGTTCGTCTTCACGCCTCGGATGCGGAACTCGCGCAGGGCGCGCTGGCCCTTCATCACCGCGCCCTGGAAGGTGGGCGCGTAGGCGATGACCTTCACCAGCATGGAGTCGTAGAACGGGGAGATGTGCGCGTTGGTGTAGCCGTTCGAGCCATCCAAGCGGATGCCGAAGCCGGTGGCCGCGCGCCAGGCGGTGATGACTCCCGCGTCCGGCATGAAGTTGTTGGACGGGTCCTCCGTGGTGACGCGCAGCTGTACCGCGAAGCCGCGTGGCTGGATGGACTCCTGCGAGGGGATGCCCACCTCGGGCGAGTTCAGCGCGTGGCCCTCCGCGATGCGAATCTGGCTCTGCACCAGGTCCACGCCCGTCACCTGCTCCGTGACGGTGTGCTCCACCTGGAGTCGTGCGTTGCACTCGATGAAGTAGAAGTGGTCGTCGCCGACGAGGAACTCCGCCGTGCCCGCGCTGCTGTAGCCCGCCTCCTTCGCCAGCCGCACCGCCGCGTCGCAGATGGCGTGCTTGAGCGCCGGGGCCAGGTTGGGCGCGGGCGCGATCTCGATGACCTTCTGGTGCCGCCGCTGCACCGAGCAGTCGCGCTCGTGCAGGTGGACCAGCTGCCCATGCAGGTCTCCGAGCAGCTGCACCTCGATGTGCCGCACCCGCTCCAGGAACTTCTCCAGGAACACGGCCGAGGAGCCAAAGGCGCTCTTCGCCTCCGAGCGCGCCGAGGCGAGCGCCGCCTCCAGCTCCTTCTCCTCTCGCACCACGCGCATGCCGCGCCCGCCGCCGCCGTGGGCCGCCTTTACGAGCACCGGGCCGCCGTGCGTGGAGAAGAACTCCCGCGCGCGGGCCAGTACCTGGGCGTCGTCACCCTCCAGCGTCGTGCCCGGCACGGTGGGCACGCCCACCTGCTGCGCGAGCGCCTTGGCGGCGACCTTGTCTCCCATGGTCCGCACGACCGCGGAGCGGGGGCCGATGAAGCGGATGCCCCGGCGCTCGCAGGCCTCGGCGAAGTCGGCGTTCTCCGACAGGAAGCCGTAGCCCGGGTGGATGGCGTCCACCCCGGCTCGCTCCGCCACGTCGAGGATTTCGTCGATGCCCAGGTAGGCTTCCACGGGGCGCTTGCCGTGGCCGACCCGGTAGGCCTCGTCGGCCTTGTGGCGGTGCTCGTGCGTCCGGTCCTCGTCGCTGTAGATGGCGACGGTGCGGATGCCAAGCTCGTTGCAGGCGCGAAACACGCGGATGGCGATCTCACCGCGGTTGGCGCACAGCACTTTCTGGATGGGTCGGATGGGGGCGGAAGCCATGGCTGGGTAGAGGGGATAGGGCGCTTCCCCCTCCCAGCGCAACTGGCCCGTTTCGGGACGTCGGTTTCAAGTCAGTGCATGGCGGTCTTGACGGTGCGGAGCCGACCGGAACAAATCGGGGGTCATGGACACCTCTGCTCCTTCGCCCTCCGTGCGCCGCAAGGCCGGCCCTCGGGGATTGCCCGTGCTGGGTAGCTTTTTTCCCATGCTCCAAGAGCCGTTGGCCCTGGCCAACAAGCTCCACGCCGAATACGGCGACGTGTCCCTGGTTCGCGTCTACGGCTACCCCATCGCGTTCCTGAGGAACCCGGTGGACGTGAAGCGGGTGCTCATCGACGAGCCCCTGGTCTTCCCCAAACCGCGCATCGTCAATCCCTTCAATGGCAACGGGCTCACCGTGAGCCAGGGGGACGTCTGGAAGCGGCAGCGACACATGGTTCAGCCCATGTTTCACAAGGAGAAGGTCCGGCAGTGGGCGGGCATCTTCAGCGACGAGCTGTCCAAGGGCGTGCGGCGGTGGTCCGACCTGGGCGCCAGGGGCGAGTCCTTCGACATGTACACGGAGGCGGCCCGCCTGATGTTCGGGGTGATGTGGCGCACGTGCTTCGATGAGACGCCGCGCGAGGAGTTCTTCGCGAGCATCATGGATGCCATCGACGTGTTCGGTCGTCGGCGAGGGCCCTGGGGCACGCTGTACTTCAAGCTGCTGCCCCGGCTCGACCCGAACCCCGAGCGGATAGGCACGGCGCTGTGGCTCATCAACGGGTGGATCTACGCGCGGCTCTCCCGGCGGCGCGAGCGGGGGACGCAGGACGGAGACATCACCCTGCTGTCCGCGCTCGTGGAGGCGCGGGCCCGGGACACCAGCGAGCCGATGGAGGACAAGCAGGTGCGCGACGAAATCGTCAACCTCTTCGGCGCCAGCTTCGAGATGATCGCCACCTCCCTGACGTGGGCCGTGCACGCGTGTACGCAGCACCCGGAGGTGACGCGCGCCATCCGCGAGGAGGTGAGCTCGGTCTGTGGCAGCGAGCCGCCGAAGTACGAGGACGTGGCGAAGCTGACGTATACGAACCGCGTCGTGCAGGAGATCAATCGGCTGAACCCGCCCGCGTGGACCATCCTCCGGGAGACGGCGGGCGAGGTGGAGGTGGGCGGGGTGCTCCTGCCCAAGGGCACCCAGCTCCTCATGTGCCCGTACGCCATCCACCGGCACCCGGACCACTGGAAGGACGCGGACACGTTCGACCCGGACCGCTTCCTGCCGGAGCGCATGACGGGAATGCACAAGTGCGCCTACGTGCCCTTCGGGGCGGGGCAGCGCATCTGCGTGGGCCAGCACATGTCCCAGGTGGACACGGTGCAGACGCTGGCCACGCTGCTCCAGCAGTGCGACGTGGAGTACCTGGGGAAGAACCCCGTGGAGTGGCAGACGCGGCTGACCTTCGTGCCCAAGCGGGGAATGCCCATGCGGGTGAGCGCCCGCAAGGGCTGACGCCGGCCCTTCAGGAGGGCTGGGAGCGCGCGGCGGCCTCGGTGGCCGCGTCCGGCCCGGCCTCCTCGAAGTCGAGGTCGCGGTGGAAGGTCTCTTCGATTCGCGTGAGCGCGATCAGCGCGAGTCCGAAGCAGATGCTGCCCACGGTGATGGCCGCCATGGGCACGGAGATGTAGCCCTTGAGGACGGCGAAGCCGCTGGCGGCAATCGCGGCGGAGCCTCGCACGAAGTTGGGCACCGTCGTCGCCACCGTGCCGCGGATGTTGGTGCCGAACTGCTCGGCCGCCATCGTCACCAGCACCGCCCAGTAGCCCACCATGATGCCGATGAGGAAGCTGAGGAGGTACACCGTCGTGCTGGTGAGCCCGGGCACCAGCCCGTAGACGAGCATCAGCAGGAAGCCACCCACCAGGTTCAGCGCCACCGCGCGCTTGCGGCTCTTGAGCCACTGGCTGAACAGGCCGGCGAGCAGGTCGCCAATCGTCAGGCCGATGGAGCCATAGAGGATGGCGTTGCCCGCCGTGACGGTGCCCTGCACGTTGAGGCCCGCCGTCAGCTCGGGCGCGAAGGTGAAGAGGATGCCGGTGGTGAAGTAGATGGGGACGCCAATCAGGATGCAGCAGATGTACTTGAGGAACCGGCCCCCCTGGAGCAGCAGGAAGGGGTTGGCGCGCGACGGGTCCGTCTTCTTGGTGAACAGCTCCGACTCGGAGACCTTGAAGCGGGCGAACAGCAGCGCAAGGCCCATGATGCCGCCGGTGAAGTAGGCCGTCTTCCAGTGCAGGTGCTGCCCCACCAGGGCCGCCGCGACGATGCCCAGCATGCCGAGCGTCGCGACGATGGTGGTGCCCAGGCCGCGCTTCTCCTTGGGGAGCGACTCGGCGACCAGGGTGATTGCCGCGCCCAGCTCGCCCGCGAGGCCCACGCCGCCCAGGAAGCGGAACACCGCGTAGCTCGTCACGTCCCAGGCGAACGCGTTGGCCAGGTTCGCGAACGAGTACAGCAGGATGGAGCCGAACATCACCGACAGCCGGCCGCGCTTGTCGGCGAGCACGCCCCACAAGAGGCCGCCCACCATCATCCCCACCATCTGGCAGTTGTAGATGAGGATGCCCTTCGACAGCACCTCCTCCGGACTGGTGATGCCGATGTCCCGGAGCGACGCGGCGCGCACCACGCCGAACAGCGTGATGTCGAAGAGGTCGACGAAGTAGCCGAGCCCGGCCACCAGCACCGTCAGGTTCAGGACCGAGCGCAGCTCACGCAGGAATTTCATGGGCGCGATTCAATGGGTTTGGTTCGTCGCGAGCAAGATCGATTCTTTCGACGCAGCGCGTGCAACTCGGGCTGGCTTGCAATGCTCCGGGAAATATGAACCGTGATTCAGGTCTCATCCCCGGGTGAGGCGGTTTCGTCCCGCGCCAGGGCGGTTTCGTCACATCCCGCGCCAGGGGTCGCCCCGGGGTCGGTATCTCCCTGGTCCACCGGGGGCCTGGAGTCACAGGGCCGCCGGATGGCCGCGCGCACCTTCGCGCTCGCGGAACGAGGGGAGACACCATGAGATTCTTGAACGCGGTACGAGGAATGTTCCTGGCGAGCGCGCTGGCGCTCGTGGGCTGCCAGGGTGGGGAGCCGGGCGAGGATGCCCCGACGGACGCGCCGGGGAGCCAGGAGCAGCAGCTCACCAACTGCACCAGCCTGGTGCCGGTGATGACGAGCAACTCGGCGCCCTCGGGCTTCGTCACGAGTTCGGGCGTGTACGGCTCGAATCCGGCCGCCTACGAGCCCTGGAAGGCGTTCGACAACGCCACCACCTTCTGGCTCTCCACGGCCAACCAGACGCCCGCATGGCTGGGGTACGAGTTCGGCAGTGGCGTGATGAAGACGGTGCGCCGCTACGCCATCTCCTACTCCAACGGCTCCATCACCACGCGGTCCCCGAAGAACTGGACGCTGGAGGGCTCCAACGGCAGCACCTGGGTGGTGGTGGACACGCGCACGAACGTGACGGGCTGGACCAACGAGCGGCGCGAGTACGACGTGGCCCACCCCGGTCAGTACAAGAAGTACCGGCTGAACGTGTCGGACGACAACGACAACCGCGCGGGCATCGTCGTCCTGTCCATTGGTCGGCTGGAGCTGTACCAGTGTGACGCGTTCCCCACGGTGGTGGACCTGTGGACGAAGACGTCCGGCGCCCCGGGTGGCTTCACCCGCATCCATGACCTGGCCGGCGACCCGGCGGGGCGTACGTACTCCACGGGCATGACGACGGTGGGCGTGGAGGGGCAGCCCATGGCCGGATTGATGGACGGCTTCCTCACGGCCCGCGACTGGAACGGCAACCTCCAGTTCCACAAGCAGCTCGGCGTGGCGGGCACTGTCACCCTGGGCTACGGCATCGCGCGCAACCGGTCGTTCGAGGAGATCTACGTCGCGGGCTTCACGGATGGCGCCCTGCCGGGCGCGACGAGCAGCGGGGGCCGGGACGCGTTCATCACCCGCTACCGCTACACCGGCGTGTTTGGCTGGACGCGGCAGATTGGCCTGGCGGGAGCGCAGACGGAGGGCTACGGCGTGTCGCTCGACTCGGCGGACAACGCCTTCCTGGTGGGCTCCACCAACGGCAACCTGGATGGCAACGTGCGCACCGGCAACTACGATGCGTTCGTCACCAAGTACAACGCGACGGGCGTGAAGCAGTGGACGCGCCTGTTGGGCGTGGCGGGGAAGTCGACCCATGCGCGGCGGGCCTCCGCCGACAACTCCGGCAACGTCTACGTCTCCGGCTGGACGGACGGCAACCTGGACGGCCAGACGCTGACCGGGCCTCAGGACGCCTTCATCACCAAGTACGACGCGGACGGCGTGAAGCAGTGGACGCGGCTGGCGGGGGCTCCCGCCACGGCCGTGTGGCTCTATGGCTCCACGCTGGATGCGAACGGCAACGTGTACCTGACGGGCTACAGCGGCGGTGGCATGGACGGCGTGCCCAACGTCACCCCGGCCATCGACGTCTTCATCGCGCGGTTCAACCCGGCGGGCGTCAAGCAGTGGGTGTGGGAGCTGGACTCGGGCTCTGGCTCGTGGGGCATGGGCATCTTCGCCCATGACGACGGCATCTACGTGACGGGCGGCGGGGTGGCGGACGTGACGCAGACGACCGACACCACGGGCGGCATGGTCCACAACTACGTGGCGAAGGTGACCTTCTCCGGCACGCTCCAGTGGATCAAGCAGCAGCCCACCGCGGTGCTCAACGGCGTGGAGAAGGACGTGCGCAGCATGGGTGTCGTGGTGGACCAGAACGACAACATGTACGTCGGCGGCTACCTGGACGGGAACTTCGAGGGCAACACGCTGCAGGGTGCCCCCGACTCGTTCCTGACGAAGATCGCCCCGTAGCCAGGGCACTGGAGGCGCGGCACGCCGGACAGGTGCCGCGCCTTCATTCCTCGTCGCTGGCGCGGATGTTGACCACGAGGACGCGCGCGACACTGGCCTGTTCCCCGTTGGGGTCGATGGCGCGGTAGGCGGCCAGCCGCTCACGTGCTTCGTTGTAGCGGCGCAGGCGGACGAGGGCGGCAATCTCCGCTTCGCGTGCGTTCCTGGCGTAGGTCTTCTCGATGGCGGAGGCTCCGCCTCCCCACGTTTCGTAGAAGGCCCGGCAGGCCACCAGGGTCTGGGCATTCACGTGATGGGTGGCGGGCTTGAAGCAGCGGTTGTAGTCGCGCTCCATCCGCACGGAGACGGTGGGCTGTCCCTTCCGCTCGAGCTCCTCGATGCGCCGGGCGAAGAGGAGTTCCTCGGTCGCCAGCCCCTCGATCATCGCCTTGTGGGATTGCTCGTTGGCGGCACGGGCCAGGGCGGAGGCTCGCATCATGGAGTCGACGCCGTCGGCCATCAGGCTCTGGGGATAGGTCCGCAGGAAGGTGTCACCGGCGTCCCGCGCGGCGTCCAATTGATCGAGCTTGCCGAGCGCGATGATGCGAAACCACAAGGCCGTCTCGGCTGGGAGGCGAAGTTGATACAGCGGAAGCCCCAGCGGCAGGACCCGCTCGGTGTCCTGGACCAGCGTGCGCCAGCGGCCCCGGATGTAGTTCGCGTCCAACAACCGCAACGCGGCCGAGGAGCGCTCCTCGGAGGCGCGTTGGGGGTCCAGCATCATGGCCCGCAACTCCGCGTCGGCGGCCTCGCGACCGGGGGTGGCGCGCAGGGCGTGCTCGGCAAGCCGCTTCTCCAGACGAGAGAGCTCTTCTCGGGCGTACTCGAAGCTCGGGCTGCCCGCCAACGTCGCTCGAAGAAGCCACGCGCGTTCGTCCTCGGTGGGGGCCTGGAGTGCCCGACCATAGGTCTCCAGGGCCAGCACCGCTTCTCTCCCCGAGGGACGCTTCGCGCGCGGCTTCACCGGCGAGCCGATCAGCCGGGCCGCCACCTGGTCCTGCAGCGAGAAGATGCGGTCCACGGGGCCCGTGACTTTCGCCGTGTCCAGCACGACGCCGGTCTCCACGTCGATGAAGCGCGCGTTGATGCGGACTTGTTGATCCGCGCGTTGGATGCTGCCCAGCACGACGGTGCGGGCTCCGACGAGGCGGCCCACGCGGACCGCTGTCGACTCCGTGGACTGCTTTCGGTCCTGGAGGTCCAGCTCGGCGAGGGCGGCGTCGAGCTGCTCGCGCTCCACCAATTGGATGCGTCCGCTGGCGCGCAGGTCGGAGATGAGCGTCTCCGTCATGCCGCGCGCGAGCCAGTCCAGCGAGGTGTCCGTGTTGAGGTTGCGGAACGGCATCACCGCCGCGGGCCCTGGCGGAGGCTTCGCGGGTGCCGCCGCGTGCGCCAGGTGGGAGCACACGAGGAGGAGCAGCAGCGCGTGTGGGGCCTTCATGGTCTCAGCCTCGCGGGCAGGCGGGGCAGCAGCGCGCGCACCTCGGCGGTGAGCGCGTCCTGGACCTCGAAGGGCTTGCTCGCGGGCCCCTCCACGCGCGCCGTGTCGAGCACCTCGCCGGTCTCCACGTGGACGAACCTCGCGGAGATGCGCAGCACGGCGCCCGCCTGCTGGAAGCCGCCGAGCACCACCACCTCCGCGCCGACGATGCGACCCAGGCGGGCCCGGGTTTCCGGGTCCACCCGCGCGCCCTGCGTGAAGTCCTGCTCCTCCATCGGGAGGTCCAACTGCCCGCGCTCGATGAGCCGCATCCCGGGTTGGTGGCCCACGTCGGTGACCACTGCTTCGGACAGGGCCAGTTCGAGGGGCGTGAGTGAGGTGTCTCCACTCAGGTTGCGGAACTTCAACACGCAGACCCGCACGGGACCCGTGGGGGTGGGAAGCGGGGGCTCGGGCGCAGGCGCGGTGTTCCCGGTCGGGGTGGCGGTGAGGGGGGGCGTGGTGCTGGGACGGAGCAGGAACGCGGCCACGCCGGGGACTGCGAGTCCCAGGGCGATGAGCAAGGCCGTGCCGATACCCGTGACACGGAGCCCTCGCGCGGCCTGGCTAGGAGGAGGGGCGGTGTCGGGTGTGTCGTCCAATTCGTACAGAGTGCCGGCGCGCACATGGGATGACGGTGGAGACGGTGGGCGTGTTTCATCGGGCTCGTGGCCCGGAGTGGTCCTGTTCACGGAGCGCGAGCAGCATAGCCGAAGCACGTGTTTCGCTTCGCGGGGGGCTCTCGAAACCAGGCGCTTCCGCTACGCTGCGTCACCGTGGCCGCGAGGGATGCCGTGAACCAGGGGGAGGCGCCGGACGCGCGAGCCCCGACGCGTGCCCTGTCCCCTCGGCGCGTGTGGATGTTCGGCATGGGCGCGGGATTGCTCGCCGCGCTGCCTCATGCGGTGGGCGCGTATGCACTCGAGCCTCGGGACTTTGGCTTCAAGCTGGCGCTGGCGATGGTGCCCTACAGCGTCTGGGCGCTCCTGGGGCCTCTCATCCTGGCCACTTTTCGCCGTGTAACGCGCGATGCGACTCCTGGGGTTCGCGAGGTGGGGCCGCTCATCGCCATCGGGAGTGGTTTCGTCCTGGTGCATGCGCTCCTGCTCGCACTGGTGCGCTCCGGGCTCGAACAGTGGGCCGCCCGGGGCGTGGCGTTCAGCGAGGGGCTGCGAGCGCTCCTCCTGGAGCGGGGAGCGCTGGGATATTTTGAGTACCTGCTGTTTCTCGCGGCCTGGGCGGCGCTGAATGCTGCCCGTCGGGCGCGGGAGCGGGAGCTGGCGGAGTCCCGGTTGATGGCGCGGCTGGCCGAGTCCCGCCTCCAGTCCCTGCGCGCGCAGTTGGATCCACACTTCCTCTTCAACACGCTGAACGCCGTCGTCGGGTTGGTTCGCCAGTCGCGCAACCCGGAGGCCGTGGAGGCGCTCGTGGAGCTGGGGGATTTGCTGCGGGCCAGTTTGGAAGGACGTGGGGACCACGAGGTGCCGCTGTCCGAGGAGCTGGAGCTGGTCCGCCGCTATCTGGGCATCGAGCGGCTTCGCTTCGGTGGACGACTGGAGTCGCACCTGGAGCCGGAGCCAGAGACGTTGATGGCTCGGGTTCCCGCGCTCGTCCTTCAGCCACTCGTCGAGAACGCCATCAAGCATGGGACTTCGCGGCGTGCGTCTCGAGGGCACGTGTGGGTGCGGACCTGGCGACGGGGGGACAGGCTGGTGCTCGAGGTGCGGGATGATGGGCCGGGCCTTCGCGCGGGTGGGGCAGGGGGCACGGGGATTGGCGTGGCGAACACCCGGGCGCGCATCCAGCAGCTTTATGGCGAGCGGTATGGCCTGACGCTGGAGGATGCGCCGGGTGGGGGTGTGATTGCCCGCGTGGAGCTGCCGTTCGTGGTTTTGAATGCGTGAGGGGGCAATCGTGGAAGGTGGCTGGCGAGTGCTGGTGGTGGATGACGAGCCGCTGGCGCGGGACAATGTGAGGCACCTGCTCGCGCGGGCGCCCGACGTCACGTCCATCCGGGAGTGCGAGGGAGGCCAGGAGGCGGTGGAGGCGATTCTCCGCGACCGCCCGGACCTGGTCTTCCTGGACGTGCAGATGCCGGAGGTGGACGGCTTCGAGGTGCTGCAGGAGGTGGGGCCGGAGCGGATGCCGCCCGTCATCTTCGTGACGGCGTTCGACCGCTACGCGGTGCGGGCGTTCGAGGCGAATGCGCTCGACTATCTGCTCAAGCCCTTCAGTGACGGGCGTTTCCAGGAGGCGCTGGAGCGGGCTCGCAGGCAGCGGGCCACGGGGCGAGACAGGGCGCTGCTGGAGCGACTGTCCTCGCTGCTGGAGACGTACCGGGCACCGACCCCTGCCGGCGTGGAGGCGGGGCCGTCCGATGCGCCCTTCCTGGAGCGCATCGCGGTGAAGACGGACGGCAAGGTGCTGCTCCTGCCCGTCGCGGAGCTGGACTGGTGCGAGGCGGAGGGCAACTACGTGGTGCTGCACTCGGGAGGACGCAGTCCCATGCTGCGCGAGACGCTCAACCGCGTGGAGCAACTGCTGGACCCCAAGTGCTTCGTCCGCGTGCACCGCTCCACGCTGGTCAATGTGAACCGCATCCGCGAGCTGGAGCCCGACGTGGACAAGGGCTGGGTCGTGGTGCTGAGGGATGGCACGCGACTGCGACTGAGCCCGGGGCGGAAGCCGGCGGTGGAGGCCCTGCTGCGTCAGTCGTTCTGACCCGCACGGGCACCGTGGCCTCGTATGTCGTGGATATCCACGATGGAACGCCGGACATTCAAGTGGCTAGCGTTACATGGATGCAAATACAATCGAGCTGGCTGTCGCGTGGTGGGGTGATCCTGTCCTTCGTCGCCCTGGCTGCCTGTGGTGCGGGCACTCCGGTCCAGGAGGACGCTGTCCTGGAGAGTTCGGAAGGGGAGTTGAGCTGTAACATTTCGCTGCTGTGCGCCAATGGGACGTCCATCTCTTGCACCTCCACACAAGACGTCTGTTCCTCGGGGGCGGATAGCGGTGGTTGGGTCCAGTGTGATGACCGACGGACCTACTGCCCGCAAGCGTGTACCTGCGGCGCGGTTCGGCACGTGAGCTCCAAGAGCGCGCGTGGGGAGCGCTGCCAGATTGCCTTCATGAACGCGCGGGATGCGCTCGAGGTCCGGATGAATACGACCTGCCCGTCGGGCGCCTGCAATGTCTTGGAGGAGGAACTGGACTGCAGGCGCTTTGGCTCGAACCCCGCCGACGGATACGAAGCGGCGATGCGTGTCACGTACTCCTGCAAGGAGCCCGCGAACTGCCAGTAGCGGGGTCGGTCCGGCTCGGGCGAGCGCGTGGCTTGCCCGAGCCCTGTGACGCGAGACGTTTCGCTGGACTTGTCAGTCCGTGGACTGAGCGCCTGAGTCGGACGTGTCCGCGCACATGTCGGACGAATGCTCCGAGCTTGAGGCGCAGCCGTCGCTGGTGTTGCCATCGACCAGATCCGCCAGCCAGCCGCGAAAGCCCGTGAGGTCGATCAGGCTGCTTCCATAGATGTCGATGGCCGCTGCCGCGGCCGCCTCTCGACGTGCCTTCGCGAAGCGGTAACCGAGAACGACAGCCCAGCCGGCTCCCAGGAGCGACAACACGACAGCCAGCACTACGGCGGCTTGGAGCATCAGTGTCATGTCCACCTCCTGGGGCTTGAGTCTATCCATTCTCCCCGTTGCAAGGCAAAAGCACCCACGAGGGGCAGATTCGATGGTGAGCCCCTCATGGCCTCTTGAGGTCAGCCAACGGGTGAGAGGGATGCCTGATCCTTGAGCCAGTCCGCCACGGTCCTGGTCGCGGGCTTGACCTGTGAGTACTTGGGGAGCACGACCCAGTACGCGGTGCCGAGCTCCACGCTCAGGTCACCCAGCGGGCGGAGGAGTGCTCCGGAGGCCACGTCATCGGCCGCGAGTTGATGGCGCGCCAGGGCGACGCCTTGTCCCAACAGGGCCGCTCGCAGCACCAGATCCGATGAAGCGAATCGAGGGCCACCGTGAACGTCGAGCGAGGCGGGGCCATGGGCCGCCTTCCAGCGCTCCCACGGGGTCTCCGGGTCCCGGTCATGGAGGAGGCGCAGGCGCGTGAGGCCGCCAGGCTTGTCCGGGCGGCCAGACTTCTTCCAGAGCGCCGGGTTCATGACCGGGTAGAGCGAGTCTTCCATCAAGGGCTCGCAGTCGACATCCCGCCAGGGGCCACGGCCCATCCGAATCGCGAGGTCGGCCTCACCAGTGCCCAGGTCGATGATCCGCGAGTCCACGACCACGGACACTTCGATGTGGGGATGCGCTTCCTCGAGGGCGGGCAAGCGCGGCAGGAGCCACCGTGCCGCGAAGGAAGGTGTGGTGGAGATCGTCACCGAGCCCTCGGAGCGCGTCTCACGAATCGAGGCGACGGCCCGCGCGATTTCACGGAGCCCGGAGAGGGTGGCCCGCCCCAGTGCCTCGCCCTGTGGCGTGAAGGTGAGGCCTCGCCGTCCGGCCGGTGGATGGATGATGGGCACGCCGAGCCAGGCATCGAGCTCCGCCAGATGCCGGCTGACGGCGGAGTGCGCGATGCCCAGCTCGCGCGCCGCCGCCCGCACCCCACCGCTGGCGTAGACGACCGCGAAGGCGCGGAGCGCGTTGAGTGGAAGCTCCTTCATGGTCTGGAATCTAGACCATTCATCGCCACCTTCAGAACACCCTGGGCCGTTACTTTCAGCGCATGAACGGATACGCCGGCGCGACCTGGAATGGTCCCTGTTACAGGCCAGATGGAGGAACGACATGGACGCGCTGATGGGCGTGGCCGGTCTGGTCGCCGTGTCGGCCATCACCCCGGGGCCCAACAACATGGTGGTGATGAGGGCAGGCGGGCGTGGCGGCGTGGTGGGGGCGCTGCCAGCCATCGCGGGCGTCGTGCTCGGCACGGCGGTGTTGCTGACGCTGTTGATGACCAGTGTCGGCGTGGCCTTCGCGGCGGACCCTCGGGTGGGAACAGCCATCACTCGCTGCGGTGGCCTGTACCTTGTCTGGCTCGGCGCCCGACTCATCGCGAGGAGCCTGGGTAGAGGCGCCAGCGGCGGCGACACTCCTACGCGCGCTTCGTCCGACGGCTTCATCGGTACGTTCGTGCTCCAGTTCCTGAATCCGAAGTCCTGGGTGACGGTGCTGACGGCGGCCTCGGCGGTGCGAAGCGGAGCCTCGGCGGCCGTCGCCTTCATTCAGCTCGTCGTGCTCTTCACGGTCATCCCCGTGGTGTGTCTGCTTCTCTGGTCCACCCTGGGCTCGTTGATGTCGACCGTGCTGGCCCGGGAGTCCTTCCGTCGCGCGTTCGATGCCGTGATGGGTGGGCTCCTGATTGCGTCCGCTGTCCTGCTCGTATCGGGCGCGTAAGGTCATGACGATTGTGGCGAATCAGACGATTGTCTTCGGCCTCGACTTGATGCGCCGCAACTCCATGGTGAATGCATGGCCGTGGCAGCGGAAACAGCATAAGCGGCTGATATGGCGGTCAGCTCTTCCGCGTTCATTCCAACTGAGAGGCGTCACTCTCACCTCAAGGAGCGTGAATGAGTCCGTCGAGAGGCACTGGCATTTTCCGTGGTGTGTGTTTGCTGGTGGCTGCCATGCTGATGCAAGCATGTGGTGGCTCGGCCGTGGAGGAGTCCGGCCCCAGCTCCGCGCCGTCAGTGCAGGCCGCGGGAGTGATGAAGTCTGGGTTGGATTCGGAGGACATCTACACGAGGCTCCTGTCCGTCCCCGGCCTCACGGTGGTGAGCGAGCAGGTCTCTCCCTTTCCGGGCACGCGCTTCTTCCAGTTCTACTTCGAGCAACTGGCGGACCATCGCAACCCCAACGGGGAGCGGTTCCAACTGCGCGGCACACTGCTGCACCGCTCCGTGGCCGCGCCCGTGGTGCTGTACTCCGGTGGCTACGGATTGAACTCACGACCGTTTCAGTACGAGCCCACCGCGCTGCTCGGTGCCAACCAGCTTTCGCTGGAGCACCGCTTCTTCGGTCCCTCGCGACCGGCTTCCAATGACTGGACGCTGCTCAGGCGCGCCGCGAAGAGTTGCTCCCCTTCGTGGAGGAGTTGACCACCTCGACGGGCGCGACCTTCGAGTTGATTGGATTGGATCGGACCCTCGAATTCGCCGTCGTCGAGATGCCCTTCTACTTCTGGCAGTACGCCAACGCGTCGGTGTGCGAGTTCATCCCCGCGCCGGGTGCTCCGGCGGAAGCAGTCTTCGCCTTCCTCGATGCGGTCGTCGACGTGAGTGGTTCCTATGGGGACGCTGATCTCGATTACTACGCGGCCTACTACTACCAGTCCGCCACGGAGCTTGGCTGGACCGGCTACCCCACGAGGCACCTGCGCCGCCTGCTGCGCTACCCTCGCGAGGACGTGCCCACCGCGTACCTGTCCTTTCCCGTGGAGGAGCGGTTCGACCATGGCTTGATGCGCCGCGTGGAGCACTGGGTGCGCCGCGAGGGTGAACGGATGCTGTTCCTCTACGGAGACAATGACCCATGGTCCGCTGGCGCCTTCGAGGTGCGGGAGCGCAACGATTCCCTCCGCTTCGATGTCCCGGACTCCAACCACGCCAATGCACGCATCACCCGACTGCCCGAGGCGGAGCGCACACAGGCCTTGTCGCGCCTCTACACCTGGATGGGCGTCACGCCGCCGGCCGTCGGCGCTCAGGGCCTGGCCACCGAGGCCGCGGGAGACGTCGCGCCCCTGGTCGAGGAGCGCTCCCGGCTGTAGTGCCGGGGACGTGAAGACTGACGTCACGGGGCCAGGGCCCCATTCCTCGCGCCTGGATTCCCGGCCTTGGAGTGGGGCCCAATGGAACACAACAGGACAGAACAGTGCGCCTGGAATGAACTGGTCAACGGTTCGTCGCGCGATGTGGGGGGATGCGGCGTAAATCGAATAGCTCTTGCACGGACGGTGGGGCGTCAATCCGCTGGATGTCAGACGGAGGGAGCGCACATGAAGCCGTTCTGGATTCGTCCGCATCTCACAGTCGCTGGAATGGGGTTGCTCCTGATGTCCATGGGAGCGGCCGACGCGCAGGAGACATCGGGGCGAGGCCTCACCAGCTATATGCCCGTGGACCAGACGGAGCCTTTCGCCGACGTCATGTCGCGGATGAAGGCGGAGAAGCCCAAGGTCACCGCGCGCCACCAGCAGTTGCTCACTCAGCGCTATGACCTGGGAAACCGCCCTGCCCAGGGCGTCACCATGTCTCGTGGGAAGGCCGTCCAGGAAGGCGTCCGGGTGAAGCTCCCGCAGGGCGTCACCTGGGCCTCCCTCGCCGCCATGAGTCCGGAGGCGGTCCGCGAGAAGGGCGTCTTCCCCGGGGGCCTCATGCCGCTGCCCCATCCGAATCATCCGGAAGGCGGCATGCTCTTCCCCAAGTTCCACATCGATGAAATCAAGCGGCAGGAGGGCAGGGACCTCACGCGGTTCGACCTCGACTTCGACCTGCCGGACCACCTGCTGCCGGAGTTCCCTCCGCCCATCTTCCTCACCACGCGCCCGGACCTGGGGGATGTCTCGCAAGGCAAGCTGGTGACGATCATGAATGTCCAGGAGCTGTTCAACGGCCTCCTGAATCCGAAGCAACTGGAGGGACTCCGGCTGCTCGTCACGCCGTTCCCCCAGCAGCAGTTCAATCAGACCGCTGACCGTCGCTCAGAGCTGCCCAGCAGGGGCGTGACGTGCTTCGACTGTCACGTCAATGGCCACTCCAATGGCGCCACGCACCTGGTGGGAGACATCCGCCCCCAGGAGTTCAGACACCGCATCGAGACGCCGACCCTCCGTGGGGTGAACATCCAGCGGCTGTTCGGCTCGCAGCGAGCCCTCAAGACGGTGGAGGACTTCACCGAGTTCGAGCAGCGCGCCGCCTACTTCGACGGAGATCCGGTCATCGCCACGAAGAAGGGCGTCAACATCCTGGAGCGAGGCAGCCAGGTGCACTTCATGGCGGAGGTTCAAGCACTCCTCGACTTCCCTCCCGCGCCCAAGCTGCGCTTCGACGGGAAGCTGGACCCGAAGAAGGCCAGCGAGTCGGAGGTGCGCGGCCAGACGCTCTTCTTCGGCAAGGCACAGTGCTCCGTGTGTCACACGCCGCCGTATTACACGGACAACCTGATGCACAACCTGCGGGCGGAGCGCTTCTACAAGCCACGCCTGGTGAACGGCGCGATGATGGGCGCGGACGGCCCCATCAAGACGTTCCCGCTGCGCGGCATCAAGGAGTCTCCGCCCTATCTCCATGATGGGCGGCTCTTGACGCTGGAGGATACGGTGGAGTTCTTCAACCTCGTGCTGGAGACCCGGCTCAACGAGCAGGAGAAGAAGGACCTGGTCGCATTCATGCGCGTGCTCTGACGCTCGCGTGCGGGGCAATCGGCGCTTAGCGCCGTGGCGAAAGGGTGGGCCGGGTCAATGCCTCGGCCCACGCATGCGGGCGACGGCCGCGTCGAGCCGCTCGTCATAGGCCGCCGCGAGGTCGTTCAGGGCCTGCGCGCAGTCCCCGACATATGAGGGACCATGCATGAGGCCGAGCGTTCGCGGACGCAGCGCCGCGAGCGCACGGAGCGTGGGCCCGGTCGCGGGAGTCAGACAGGTTGCGAGGGCGCGGTCCTCGGTCGCGAGCGCGGGCCCGACGAGGTCCTGTTCCGTCAGGGCTGGCGCGTCGCCCAGCGCGGTGAACAAGTCCCCACACAACAGCGTCCCGGTCGACTCCTCGAGGAGCAGTCCGGCATCCCAGCCGTGCGGCACGTGGGGTGTCTCGATTCGCCGCAGCCGCTTGCCGCCCAGGTCGAGGACCTCGCCGTCCTGGAGCGGGCGTGGCGCTCTATCCGCGAGGTCGTTCACCGATACGAGGCAGCCCAGTGCCCCATGCGCGACCTGGGCATGCGGCGCGGTGGCCAGCCAGGAGTTCATCGCCCCGCACTCGTCTGCCTCGACATGCCCGAAGGTGAGCCAGCGCAGCCGCTCGGGCGGGAGCACCCGCCGTACCGCGGCCGATACCGAGGGGAACAGCGCCCGCGGCCCCAAATGGAACAGCAATGGCTCCTCGGCCTCGATGAGGAACTGGTTGAAGAGAATGTTGGAGCTGCTGACGTAGGTGGACAGCCGATAGATATTCGGCGCGATTTCAGTCACCTGGGTCTCCACCCGGTACCTCCCTGTCCAATCACCCCACCGTGGGGATGGCCGCAGCGAAGCACATGCCGTGGGCCGGCAGGCTCACACGCGGGTCCATGAGTCCTGTCCCGCCCGAACACTGTCGTGCCGAAGGCTCCCTTCATTTTTCAGAGGCGCTCGCGATGGCGGATTCAGGCCCAGGCGGCTCAGTGAACGGCAATGCCTACATGTCCCCATGTTCAGTGAGTCCAATGGCCTGTTCTGGCCAGGCGAACTGTCGCATCCGCCGGTGATATCGGGGGCGACGCCCACCTGAACAGATGTCTGGCCCCAACTCGTCACCGGTTCTCGCTCGAAATGGAGGGCCATGCCTACATGAACGCGTCTTCAGGCATTTCCGACCCCATCAGCATAGGGTTCTGGCCTAGGTTTGCGCGCAATGCCTACCTGAACGCAACATCAGGCATTTTTGTACCCATGCTCGCAGGGCAACGAACGCAGGCTGGCCGACCTGTCGAGGGCGTCGAGCCGTCAGGACAAGCGCTCTCGACGGGAGCGCGATTACACCGCGCCCCTGAAGCAATCGCTATCAAGTCAGGGATTGATTTGTCTGTGATTGCTCAATGACAGACGCGAAGTCTACTCACCCGAACGCTGGCGGTTGAGCCGGTCGTAGTGCCGGTAACCCAGCTTGTCGAGTGCGTGCGGCGGCGCGAGGCCGATGTCGACCAGCGTCTTGATGTCGTACGTGCCCGTGAGGACAGGGGGCGCGTAGCTCCGGATCGCCGTGGGCGTGCGGAACTTCTCCAGCGGGAAGAGGACCTTGCTGGTGTGCACGTGGATGAAGTGCGCGGCGGACTGGCGCTGCCAGCCGGAGACGCCCGGCGCGGTGATGACGTGAGGCGTCGCGAGGAACGTGCCTCCCGTGAGGATCTCCAACTGCTGGCCCACCTGCGCCACGATGCAGCCCGCGGGCGCGGTGCCACGCACCTTGTGGCCCTGCGGCTCCTCGGGAGTCGCGCGCGTGCGCAGATACAGGCCGCTCTTGTCGTCGGGGCTCGGCGCCGCCTTCCCGTCGGGGCCGAGAAACCGCCCACCGGGCAGCAGCGTGAGGAGGTTGAAGTCCGTGTGCTCCTCGCCCCAGACGATGTCCGTGTTCACCTGCTCCGGCTTGAGCGACAGGTACTGGAGCGCGCGGGTGATGTGCGGGGCCTTCTCGCAGAGGGACGTGAAGGTGTCCGTGGGGAGTCCCAGGGCCATGGCCGAGCCGCGCAGCAACTGGAGGCCCGCCTCGTGGAGCGAGCGGCCCAGGGTCATGATTCCTTCCTGGAAGTACGCGGGCGCATCCGAGGGCCACACGTTCTCCGGATACAGCTCCGGGAACTCCATCGCCGCCACCTCGTCGTTGGGGTAGGGCGCGACGAAGTAGCACTCCTTGAAGTCTGGCTGGCCGTTGCCGGCGACGGCGACCTCGGTGTTCGGCGGCGTCCAGCCGCGCTGGTACCAGAGGTCGGCTCTGCCGTAGGGCTTCTTCTCCTCGGCGGGGCGCGCGATGAAGGCGGCGAAGGCGTCGTAGTAGCGATGGAGCGCCTGCGTGTCGACGCCGTGATTCTTGATGTAGACGAGACCGAAGACACCAAATGCCTCGCGCAGCGCCATCGCGGCGCGCTCGATGCGGGGCGCATCTCCCGAGGCGAGGTCTGCGAGGTCGACAGTCGGGATGTTCAGAGAAGAGGTCTCGGCCATGGTTCCCCCAGGTGTATCGCTCCTCGCGGCCAAAGGGGAGGGCCTCGTGGGCTTCTCTCCCTGGGTGCAAATTCTGCGTCCCTCCCCAGGGGCAGGTCACTCCCGGAGTCGGGCACCCGCCGCGCCGCTCAGCGCACCACGGGCAGGGGGAAGCTGAACGGCTTGCCGTCCGAGGCCATGGCATGGCCAGACACCTCGGCGGCGCCGTGGCCCCGGCGCTGGGGCCTGAAGGTGGCCTGCGGGTCCCGGGCGGAGGCCTTGCCCCCGTGGAAGATGGCGAAGCGGGCCGTCACCGCGCCCGCGGTGGTCAGCAGGTCCGCCGCCACCTGCTTCCAGCGCCGCCGCCCCGGGAGCGCGTCCACCACCAGCCCCGCCACGGAGCAGGCGCGAGAGGCCTTCCACAGCGTCCCCGACAGGCCCTCGTCCAGGGGCCGGGCGACCTCCGGCGCGCGTCGGGCGTCGCGCTCCACCGCGTACCCCATGGCTAGCTCCGCCACCTTGCCCGCGAGCCGGTACGGACGTAGCACCCCCGCCTCTCTCGGCGAGTGGGGGAGGAGGGACAGCAGGCTGCCCGCGCTCGCCGTTGCCGAGGCCATGAAGAACAGGGGCAGGGTGCGCCGCGTCGCCTGCCACAGCGGTATCGCCGTGTTGTTCAGCAGCACGGCCGTGTAGCCCGCGAGCGGCATGCCCAGCAGCGCGGCCGAGTAACCGGACACCTTTCCCACCGCCCCGAGCACCCCACGAGAGCGTCCCAACACCAGCCCCACGGTGTTCAGTCCCCCCGACAGCGCGAGCACCCAGGAGCCCACGCTCATGGGCGAGGTCGGCCGGAACACGCGCAGCATGTGGAGGAAGCGCTCGGGCCGCCCGAGGTCCGCGATCAACAGCCCCGCGCTCAGGATGTCACCAACGGTGCCCAATTGACGGCACCGCCTCGCGAGCGGATCCAAGGCCTTCTCGCCGAGCACATCGATGGCCAGCCCCATGAGGCTCGCCGCGCCAGCGACGCCGCCCACGAACAGATAGGCGGGGACGGTGGCAATCCAGACCGGCTGCTTGAGGACCGGGAGCCCGTGGTAGCTGGGCGCATCGGGCGAATCCACGCCGGAGCGGGAGGGAATCGACGACAGCAGCGTGCGCGCGGGGTTCGCGCCGTCCAGGTCCGTCACACGCTGCTGCGCACCCTCTCCAAGCAGGGTCCCCAGCGAAGGGTTCACGTTGCGCCCGTCGCTCCGTCGCTGGAGCGTGTCGAGGAACGACGGCCCCTCTTTCCCTGACGAACTCATGGTGTGCCCCGGCGACCGAACAGCACCGCGCCCACGGCCACCGCGGCCATGCCGAGCGCGCCCACGGCCACGGCGCCCCAGGCCTCCCGGGCCTTCATCGTCGGGACCACGGGGTCTGGCGGCAGGTTGTAGACCTCCGGCTTGTCCACGAGCAGGAAGAAGGCGTTGAGCCCGCCCGTCCCCGGTTGGTTCGCCGCGTCCTTGCCGTAGAGATACGCGCTGATGATTCCCTGCTCGTGCAGTTGGCGGACCCGGTTCTCCGCGCGCTCATGCAGCACGTCCAGGTCGCCATAGGCGATGGACTCGGTGGGACACGCCTTGGCGCAGGCGGGCGTCATGCCCTCACCCAGTCGGTCGTAGCAAAGCGTGCACTTCCAGGCGCGCCCGTCATCCGGACGCCGGTCGATGACTCCGAAGGGACACGCCGTCACGCAGTAGCCGCAGCCGTTGCAGATATCCGGCTGCACGTAGACGGTGTCGAACCCGGTGCGGACGATGGCGCCCGTGGGACAGGCCTCCAGACAGCCGGCTCGCTGGCAGTGCTTGCAGACGTCGGAGACCATCAGCCACGAGAAGTCCCCGACGCCGGTGTCGTGGCCCGGAAGGGGCACCGGTCGCTCCACGAAGCCCACGTGTCGCCAGGTCGAGCAGCCCAGGTCTCCGGTCTGGTCATAGGACATCCCCGTGAAGTGGAAACCGTCGTCGGGGAGCTGGTTCCATTGCTTGCAGGCCACCTCGCACGCCTTGCAGCCGATACACACCGTCGAGTCGGTGAAGAATCCCTTGCGGCTCATGGGCTATCGCTCCTCGTCCTTCTTCTTCTCCTGCCAGGGCGCGTGGTCGACCTCGCCCGCGCGGAGGCTGTCGCGTCGATGGAGTGTCAGTCCTTCGGGCAGGGCGGGTTGGGTGGTGCCCGTGGCGGCTCGGGCCCTCGTGGCCTGGCGTCCCTCGACCACGTCGCAGGTGAGGGCCTTGGACTCCTGGATGTCCACGTTGGGGTCGGCCACCAGCGGAAGCAGCTCGTTCGCGCCGTCCCCTCGGATGCGCCCCGTCACGCCCCAGTGGTACGGAATGCCCACCTGATGCACCGACGTGCCGTTGAGCTTCATGGGCCGCAGTCGCTCGGTGACGAGCACCCGGCACTCCAGGTCTCCCCGCGCCGTGCGCAGCGTCGCCCAACCTCCGTTGCTCAGGCCGCGCTCGCGGGCCAGCTCCGGTGACACCTCGCAGAACTGCTCCGGCTGAAGCTCGCTCAGCCACGACAGCCAGCGGCTCATGCCTCCCGCCGTGTGGTGCTCTGTGAGGCGGTACGTGGTGAGGATGAACGGGTAGCGAGGATCTCCCCAGGCCCGGTGATAGGGGTTGCCCTTGCGAGACCACTCCAGCCGCGTCGGGTTGCACTGCTGCCCATAGAGCGCGTTCTTCACGGGCGACTCCATGGGCTCGTAGTGCGCGGGTAGCGGACCATCCATCATCCCGCTCGGCGCGAAGAGCCACGCCTTGCCGTCGGCCTGCATGATGAACGGGTCATCGCCCGCCAGGGCCTCCACGCCGGATGCGCCTGGAGATGGGCGGTAATCTGGTGGGAGGTCCACGAGGAAGTCCGGCACGTCCTCGCCGGTCCACCGTCGCTGGGCTTCGTCCCACCAGACGTACTTCTTGCGCTCGCTCCAGGGGCGGCCCTGGGGATCCGCTGACGCGCGGTTGTAGAGGATGCGTCGGTTGGCGGGCCACGCCCAGCCCCACTCGGGGGCCACCCAGGTCTGCTCGTGTCCGGGCTTGCGGCGGGCCGATTGGTTGACGCCCTCCGCGTAGGCGCCGGAGTAGATCCAACAGCCGCACGCGGTGGTCCCGTCGTCCTTCAACGCCGTGAAGCCGCTCACGGGTCGGCCATCCTGGAGCGTGTAGCCGTTGATCTCCCGGAGGACGGCCTCCGCGCCAGGCTCTTCCCGTGCGCCCCGCGTGGGGTAGTCCCACGTCAGCTCACGGAGGGCCTGGTCCTTCGTCTCGCGCGAGTCGGCATACAGGCGCTTCAGCCGACGGCCCAGGTGGAACATGAAGTGAAGCTCGCTGCGCACGTCCTCGCGCGGCTCCACCGCCGCGTGATGCCACTGGAGCATCCGCTGCGTGTTGGTGAAGGAACCGTCCTTCTCCGTGTGCGCGGCCGCGGGGAAGAAGAAGACCTCCGTCTGGATGTCCGCCGTCTTCACGTCGCCGCGCTGGATTTCGGGAGCGGTGCGCCAGAACTCCGCCGTCTCGATGAGCGTGAAGTCGCGCACGACCAGCCAGTCGAGCTGGCGCAGTCCCTTGCGCTGGAGCGCTCCGTTCATGGAGCCCACCGCCGGGTTTTCGCCCATGACGAAGTAGCCCCGCACGCGGCCATCGGCCATGTCGGCCACCGTCTGCATGTGCGAGTGGTTGCCGGTGAGGCGCGGCAGGTGGCGGAAGCCGTACTCATTCTCCCGCGTCGCCGCGTCACCGAACCACGCCTTCAGCAGCGAGACGACGTACTTGGGGAAGTTGCTCCACCAGCCCGTGCCGGAGGTGTGGGACTTCAGGTAGTCGTCCAGGTGCGGGGACGGCTGGGCGTTCGGCATCGGCAGGTAGCCGGGCAGCAGATTGAAGAGGGTGGGGATGTCCGTGGAGCCCTGGATGGACGAGTGGCCTCTCAGCGCGAGGATGCCGCCACCAGGCCGTCCGATGTTGCCCAGGAGGAGCTGGAGGATGGTCGCGGTGCGGATGTACTGCACGCCCACCGAGTGCTGCGTCCACCCGACCGCGTAGCAGAACGCCGTGGTGCGCTCGCGTCCGGAGTTGGCGCAGAGCGTCTCCGCGACCTTCAGGAACTGCTCCTCCGGGACACCGCACACCTTCGCGACGATGGCCGGGGTGTAGCGCTGGAAGTGACGACGGAGGACCTGGAAGACGCAGCGCGGGTGCTGGAGCGTGAAGTCCTTCGCCGCGTCCTTGAGCCGCGTGGCGTGGGGCTCTCCCTCGCCGGCGCCGGGCTCCGCGTACAGCTCCTTGTGGCCCGCCGCGGGCGCGGGGCCCTGCACACCCTCGTAGCCCCACGAAGTGACGTCGTACTTGTTCTCCTCGGGCACGAAGCCGCTGAAGAGGCCGTCCAGGTCCTCGGTGTCCTGGAAGTCCTCGCGGACGAGATTGGCGGCGTTGGTGTAGTGGGCGACGTACTCCTTGAAATAGCGCTCGTGCTCCAGGACGTAGCGCACCAGTCCGCCCAGGAACGCGATGTCCGAGCCGACGCGGATGGGAACGTGCTGGTTCGCCATCGCGCTCGTGCGAGTGAAGCGCGGGTCGACATGGATGATGGTCGCGCCCCGGGCCTTGGCCTCCATCACCCACTGGAAGCCCACCGGGTGACACTCGGCCATGTTGGAGCCCTGAATGAGGATGCAGTCAGAGTTCCGCAGGTCCTGCTGGAAGGTCGTGGCCCCGCCACGCCCGAGCGTGATGCCCAGACCGGGCACCGTGGACGAATGTCATATTCGAGCCTGGTTCTCCACCTGGACGATCCCCAGCGAAGTGAAGAGCTTCTTGATGAGGTAGTTCTCCTCGTTGTCGAGCGTCGCGCCACCCAGGTGCGCGATGCCCAGCGTGCGCTGGACGCTCAGCCCGTTGACGTCGGTGGACTCCCACGTCGCGTCGCGCGTGTGCTTCACGCGCTCGGCGACCATGTCCATGGCGCGCTCCAGGGGGATGCGCTCCCACTCGGTGCCACCGGGGCGACGGTAGAGGACGTGCTGAACGCGGTGGGTGCCGGTGACAAGCTGGAACGTCGCGGAGCCCTTGGGGCACAGCCGCCCGCGTGACACGGGCGAGTCGGTGTCCCCTTCGATGTCGATGATGCGCTCGTCCTTGACGTAGACATCCTGGCCGCAGCCGACGGCGCAGTAGGGACAGATGGATTTGACGACGCGGTCGGCGCGGGCCGTGCGCGCCTCCAACCGTCGGCCGCGCTCGGACATCGCCGTCTCGCCCAGCGCGGTGAGGTCCTTGCGCGCGAGCTGCCGGAGCACGGGCCAGCGCAACAGCAGGTCGAGGACTCCCACGGTGGACCTCCCGAGTCGGGGCCGCGAGGTGGCGCGACTTGCCGAGGATGGTGGAGGTCGAGGCTGCCCGACGCAGCGCCTCGCGGGGAGTTCGTGAGAGGGCGTCGTCGGGCTCCGGACGATTCCCGTCGCGGGATGTCGCGTGGTGGATGGGTGGGGCACGGGGCCTCACCCTGGGGGGCGGTGTCCGCTCAGGGGGCGCGGGTGAGGGTGATGGGGTAGGTCCGCGTGTCGCGGCGGATGAGGAGCGTGGCGGGACTGCCGGGTGCGCCCAGCTCCCGCTCGCGTGCCTCTCCGGCGGTGACGACGGTGGCCCCGTCGATGGCCTTCACCACGTCCCCCGCGCGGATGGCGTCTCCGTGAAGGCCGTCCTGGACTCCTCGCACGAGGACCTCGTCTCCATCCATGCTGAAGAAGACACCGAGGCGACCGGGCTCGACTCGGGGAGGCCCCAGCTTCCAGTCGCCCACGTCCAGCGCCTTGCCCGCGGTCAGCTTGAGGGTCTTCTCCGCGCGCTCCGTCTTCTGGCTCCACGCGATGAGCCGGTGCTCACCCGGCGCGACGTCCTCCACACGGAAGCGACCATCCGCTCCGGTGGGGGGAGAGGTGAGTCCGTCTACATCCACGAACGCCGCCGCGAGGGGCGCGCCGGTCGCATCGACCAGCCGTCCGGAGATGACGCCTCCGGCCTCGACGATGATGTCGACCTGGGTGGTCTTCCCCGCGACGCTCGTGGCCTCCACCTTTCCGGCCCGGCCATCCGGCAGCGTCACCGAGACGGCCACCTGTCCCGCCGGAACGTCCTCGACGACGAAGCGAGCACCCGCGAGCTCCAGCTCCTGACGTGAGAGGAAGTCGTCCTCGCTCTTCGTCGATGACACCACCAGCTTGAAGCCGTCGATGTCGCGTCCTCCCGCCGAGCGCACCGCTCCCGCCAGTCGCCCGCCGGGTTGGAGCTGGATGACCAGGGTTCTCTGCGTGTCGGGCACGGAGAGCAGGTCACCCCGTCGTCCGCCATTCGTCGCCCAGATGTGCAGGGCCTTGGTGCCCAGCGAGTCCGCGACGAGCAGGACCTGTCCCGAGGCATCCGTCATGTCCTCGAGGAGGATTTCGCTGCGGCCCGCCTCGCTGCCCATGACGGTCGCCGAGACACTGGGCGCGCCGTTCGGTTCGAGCACCGTGACGGCGAGGGCCCGCTTCGCCTCGCGCACCCGCAGGTCCACGCGCTGCGTCTGGCCGGCGGCCACCTCCACCACCTTCTCCTGGTCTCCGCTCTGATTGCCTGTCTCGGAGAGCCACGCTGCGACGTGATACGTGCCCGCGCGAACGCGCATGGACCAGGCGCCATCCGCCGCCGCGGAGATCTGGTGCGCCTCCGTACGCGCGTCCTTGACCCGCAGCGCGTAGACGGTGACGGGGCCCGTTGGAGCGCGTCCGTCCTCCATCTTGACGGTCCCCTCGAGTGTGCCTTCGCTCGACAACTGGATGCGGACCTGGCTTGTCTGCCCGGGGTTCACCATCACCCGCTCGCGCACGTGGGTCTGGCTTCCAGGATGATTGACCGCCACGTGGATCTCCCCGGGCGGGACGTCTTCGAGCGTGAAGGCACCTTGGGCATCCGTCACCGCCGTCAGGGCGCCTTCCACGGGGGCCATGCGCCAGCGCCGCTCGGGCGTGGCGTGGATGCCCGCGAGCGGCTTTCCCTGCTCATCCACCACCGTGCCTTCGATTCGCCCATTCGCATCCAGCTCCGCGAGCAACTCGAAGCGCTGCCCGTCGAGCACGGTGACGCCGTCGCGCTTGAGCGAGCGGAAGCCCCTGGCCTGGACATTCACGGTGTACGCACCCGGGGCGAGGCTGCCCACCTGGAACCGTCCGTCCGCGCCGGAGAGCGCGCTGCCGACCTCGGCGGGCGCCGCGTCGAACGAGAAGGCCAGGGCGCTCGGTGTGAGGGAGATGTTCGCGCCGGCGATGGGCTCTCCGGTGCCCTTGCGACGCACGACTCCCGAGAGCGAGGCCGCCGTCCCCAGGCGGATGCGCACGTCACGCACCGTCATCCCCGCGCCCACGATGACGCGCTCGGGGGCCGTGCCCGTCAGGTCTCCATGTCGCGCGGTGACGCGATAGACGCCGGGCGGGACGTCGAGCGAGAAGCCACCTCCCGCGCTCGACTCGGCTTCGAGCGTCTCGCCCATGCCGGTGGCGGTGATGCGTGCTCCGGGCGCGGGCTTGCCATCCGGAAGCTCCACGAAGCCCTCGATGAAGGCCGACCCGTCCAGCTCGACGAGGAGTCCCGAAGTGGGGACCAGGACCCGCGCGAGTCGCCGGGCGGCATGTCCCGGAGCGAGGGCTTCGAGCTGGTACTCACCGGGCGCGAGGCCCTCGGCGCGGAAGACGCCGCGCGCATCGGCGGAGGTGACGTAGCGCTCCTCCTCGGGAACGAAGGCGGTGTCCCTGGCGGCCGAGGACAGCAGCGTGCGTGGGGTGAGGATGAGCTGCGCGAGGGGCACGGGCGCCTTGGATGCGCGCTCCACGACGGTGCCCTCCAGGATGGCTCCGGTCCCGAGTACCAGTCGCACCTGCGTCCGCGCTTCGCCCCGAGGGCGGGTGAAGGCCGCGCGAGCGGGGGCGCGTCCCGAGGACTTCGCGGCGATGAGGTAGTGCCCCGGTCGCGCGGGAAGTCGAAGCGTGCCCGAGGCATCGGTGGTGCCCTTGCCCGCGATGAACCACGCGGGACGGCCCGTCGCCGGGACACGCGGTCCCTGGAGGTAGAGCGTGACGTGGGCGCCCGCGAGGGGACCTGTGCCATCGAGGACCTCGACGTACACGGTGCCCTCGTCCTCGCGCATCGGGTCGGTGACGGGGGGCGTGCCCGACTCCGCCGTGGGCGTCCCGACCGTCGTGGTCCCCGTCGAGGCTCCCAAACTCGTTGGCGCCTTCGCAAGCGGAGGTGCATCCAAAGCAGGGGCGGCTGAAGTGCCAACCGGAGCGGGGCTCCCGCGCAACCAGAGGACCGCGCCCACGAGGACCGCGAGGAGTGCGACCACGAACAGTGTTTTTCGGTTCATCTCGTCTCCAGGGGCGACATCCTGGATCCATACGGCCCGTGAATTCCAGGGGCGTTCGCGTCCCGAGGCGCGCGGCTCGGGCGCCGTGTGGTCGCGGTGTCTGTGCGTGATACCTGTCGGGCGCGTTGGCGCGGAGGACGGAAATGGAACCGGTTCGACATGTCCGGGTGAAGGTGTGCTGCATCTCCTCGCGGGAGGAGGCACGGCTGGCGGTGTCATGTGGCGCGGCCGCGCTGGGGCTCGTGTCGAAGATGCCGAGCGGCCCGGGTGTCATCGACGAGGGGCTCATCACGGAACTGGCCAGCCAGGCGCCCCCTGGCATCTCCACCTTCCTGCTCACGTGCGAGGAGGACGCCGACCGTCTCGTCGCGCAGGCCCGCCGCACCCGGGTGAACACGGTGCAGGTGGTGGACCGGGTGGGCACCGCGGTGCTCCGTCACGTGCGGGCCTCGCTGCCCTCGGTGAAGCTGGTGCAGGTGGTCCACGTGGTCGATGCCGCCTCCGTGGACGAGGCGTGTGACGTGGCGCGTGAGGTGGATGCCTTGTTGCTCGACTCGGGCAACCCGGCCCTGGCCGTGAAGGAGCTGGGCGGCACCGGCCGCGTGCATGACTGGGCCTTCAGTCGGCGCATTCGCGAGGCGGTGTCGGTGCCCGTGTTCCTGGCTGGCGGCCTCAATCCGGAGAACGTGGGCGAGGCGATTCGCGCCGTGGGCCCGTTCGGGCTGGATGTCTGCAGTGGGCTGCGCACGGGCGGGCACCTGGATGAGGAGAAGCTTCAGCGGTTCATGCGCGCGGTGCGGGCCGCCGAAGGCTGACGCGCGTACGAGTCCAGGGCCCACCGCCGGACAGCGGGCCCGTGCCTCGGGGCGATTCTGGAAGGGAGAGGGCGTGCCTATCTCGTCCCGCTGATGCGCGGGCACGGGCCTTCTCCGGGCGGTTCGCGCGAATCCCCAGCGAGGTATGCCATGACGGATCGTCCCGCGACGCTCGTGCTCTCAGGTGGTGGCGGCAAGGGTGCCTTCCAGGTGGGCGCGGAGCGGGTGCTGCGCGAGGTGCATGGCTTTCGATGGGAGCGCGTCTTCGGCGTGTCGGTGGGCGCGCTGAACGCCGCCGTCATCGCCCAGAACGAATATGAGCGACTCACGAACCTCTGGATGAACCTCCGCGAGTCGGACGTGTACCGGAAGTTCCCGTGGCTCGTCGTCGCACTGCGGCTCGGGGTGCTCAACAAGCTGGGGTTCTACGACAACACACCCTTGAGGGACCTCGTCGAGCGCAACCTCGCCGGACGTCCCTTCGCCATTCCCGCGCACGTGGGTCGCGTCTCGCTCACCTCGGGCCTGTACGAGCTGGTGTCGAGCGATGCGAGCGACTTCATCCCGGCCGTCTGGCAGAGCGCGACAATGCCCGTCATCTGGGAGCCCATCGGTCCTCAGGCCATCGTCGACGGTGGGCTGCGCAACGTCACGCCGCTCGGCGATGCGCTCGGCTATGCACCCACGGAGATTGTCGTCATCGCCTGCTCGTCGTCCCGCATCGAGCCGATGCGCTATCCCTCCAACATCCTGGACGTGGCCCGGCGAAGCCTCACCGACATCACCCTCAACGAAATCCTGATGAACGACGTGGACGTGTTCGTCCGCATCAACGACATGGTCAGGCAGGCCCACGAACAGGGCACCACGCTCCTGGCTCCGGATGGAAAACCGTATGTCTATTGCCGCATCACGGTCATCGAGCCGACGGCGCCCATGGGCGACACGCTCGACTTCTCACCGGAGATGACGCGCATGCGCATCCGCCACGGTGAGGACCGCGCGCGCGCCATCATGCGGCCCACCGGAGTGGGGCCCGGGGAGCGGATGCCGCCGCGCATCGCGGCGCAGTTGGAGCCCGTGCTCCATTCGTGAAGAAGCGTGTCGTCGCCGTCCGGCTGTGACGAATCCGTGTCCCCTCGTTACGATGGGCTCCGCGCCGTGGAGTCAGCGGGCGTGGGAGGCACACCGTGGGCGAGCTTCAGAGGACGGCGCAGGCGCCTGCTGGCGCGGAGGAGTCCCCGGCCACGGAGCGCATCAAGGCCCTGGTTCCCCGGGCCCTGTCCGCGTCATCGGCGGAGGAGGGGGCGCGACTGGGGGATGACCTCAATGCGCTCCTGCTCCGACTCCCCTTGGAGCCCGAGCGCGACGCGAGCGCGGCGCTGCTGCGCAGGCTCCTGGATGACGGCGCGCTGGTGGGACTGGGCACGGAGAAGATGCCCGCGAGCATCGCCGCCACGAAGGCCTTGCTGGACCTGGGTTATCCGAGCGCACTCGAGGTCGACCCCCAGCACCTGGAGGCCCTGCGCCGTTGGGAGCGCGAGCGCACCGGTCTGCCGTGGCTCACCATCCTGGTGACGCTGTTCCTCGTGGTCATCGCGCAGGTGGCCGTCGTCACGCTGGGGGCCCCCGTCAACAGACCGTTCGACCCGATGATGTATCACCCGGATGCCGTGGCCCTTCAGCTCCCACCCGAGCCGCGCTGGTTCACTGGCTACGTGGGCCTGGTGAAGGACACGTCCCTCAAGGTGCTGGGCCTCCAGTTCCTCGCGGGGGCCACCGCGTTCCTCTTCACCGTGGCAGCGGGGCATTGGCGCAAGGGCCGGGTCCTGGCGCGCCGGGCCTTTCTCTCGCTCTCCGTGCTCGGGGGCCTGGTGGCCATCCTTCAGCTCCCAGCGGGGCCCTGGCTGAGCTTCGCCACGTTCATCGCCGCCGTGGGGGCCTTCATCTCGGCCGCAAGGCTGAAGGCCCCCTGAAAGGCCCTCGGGGGCCCGGTTGTGACGTCTCTGTTGGACACAGGGTCGGAGACCTGGAGTACACGGGGAGCATGACCTACAACTTGATGCGGTTTATACCGCTTTCCGTTCTTCCCCTGATGTTGAGCTGTGGCGTTCCTTCCGAGGAGGCGGCGCCCGCCCTCATGGAGACACAGGCGCAGTCCCTCGCGACGGGCACGCCGGCGTCCACCGGGGTGCTGGCCTTCCTCAACAGTCGCTCCACGACGTTGGCGGTGTTGGACTTCGGGGTTCCGCTCAACGCGCTCACCGCGCAGAGCATCATCGCCCACCGCAACGGTCCAGATGGTGTGGAGTTCACGGCGGATGATCGCCACTACGTCTCCATCGAACAGGTGGATGCGATTGCCCAGGTGGGCCCGGCCGCGCTGGCCACGCTGGAGGCCTACGTCCGTGGGACGGGCCGCGTGGAGATGCCCCTGGACGAGCAGGTGGGCACCTTCCATGGCGTGGCCTTCAACCTCGCCGAGGCCCGGCGGGTCGTGGCCGCGGCGAACACGGAGAGCCTGGCGGCCCTCCAGAACACCGTGGGACTGAGCGCGAGTCAGGCGCAGGCCATCGTCGCCGCGCGTCGCATCGACCACATCGTGGAGCTGTCGCGGGTGGCGTTCATGAATGGCGCCGCGCTTCAGGCGCTCAAGAATCATGTCGCCCTGGCTCCCGATGGTGATCCATGCACGGGCCCGGCGACGTGTCAGGCCGGACTGGCGTGTCAGGGGTTGGCGTTCGGAGGCCCCATCGCCTACGGGCGCTGCCGGAGCAACCCGCCGATCGCGGGTGACAGCGACAGCTGCTCGGTGATGCGTCCGTGCCAGCCGGGGCTGGTGTGCTCGGGCTCCGAGTCCGGCTCTCCCGAGGGCATCTGCCGTCCGGCGTGGATGGCGGGCACCTTCACGAACTACTCGGACCTGGCGCTGCCCGGCTCGACGGTGCAGTTGGTGTCGGTGGTCGGCGTGGTGGGCCTCGCCACCGTGCCCGAGGACATCACCGTGGTGCTGGACCTGCTGCACTCCTCGTCGTCCAACCTGGTGCTCACGCTGGAGGACCCGGGTGGTGAGACGGCCTTGCTGTGGAACGGGCCCACCGAGGGCAGGCCCCCGTCCCGCATCCCGGTGACGCGTGGAATCCCGCGCGATGGGACCCTCAACGGCAAGTGGAAGCTGCACATCTCCAACCCCGCGGGGCAGGGGAGCGGCACGCTGCGCGAGTGGTCCGTGAAGCTCACCAGCCGCTTCGACTGACGTCGCGTCGTCACCACCGGGAGGCCGTGAAGAACCCGCGCGGCCTCCCGGCCGTCGCCGCGTGACTCACTCGCGAGACGACGCGCGGGTCGAAGCCGAAGTCGACGAACGACACGGATTGAGGGGAACCTTCGATGCCGCGCGGGTGTCCGCGTCGCGCGGCGTCACCAGGTGGCTGGAACACCATCGCTCTTCGGGGGCGTGCGCGGCATCGTCGGCGAGCCGCCGAGGCCGGGAACCGTTGTCTCGTCTCGCGCATCTGATTCGGGTGAGGTGGCCTCCGACTCCTCGGTGAGCTCCTTGTAGAAACGACGCCCGATGAAGACGCCCAGCACCAGCGAGACGACGAGACCGGCGGCGGACACCGCGGTCATCACCGTGCGCCCCTGGGCCAGCCCACTGCCGAACTGCGCGGTGAGAAAGGTCCCTGGAATGGTGCCCAACATCACGCCCGCGACCGAGGGCCAGAACCGTGCGCCACTCGCCGCGGCGGCCACCAGCATGACGTCGGTGGGACACAGCGGGTTGATGCACGCCATGAAGGCGAAGAGGAAATCGTGGCGCTTGGCCGCGCGCACCAGCGCTGGATATTTGCCCCCAGCCAGGCGCTTCATCGGCCGAGTCCCCAGCTTGCGTGCCAGCACGAAGAGCAACATGGCAGACAGGAAGCTGCCCGTTAGTGAATAGAGGGTCGCTGCGAGCGTCCCGAACATCATTCCGCCCACGGCGGTCAAGAGCTGCCCGGGCAGTAGCGTCAGGGGGCGCACGGCAAGAAACGCGATGTAGGCCAACGGCGCGGCTTTACCCAGAGGGGACAGCAGATCCGCGATGTAGCGCTGATCGATGAAGTCCGGTCCGAGCAGACGGAGCATCAACAGTCCACCGACGGACACGAGCATCGGTGCCAGGACTCGGAGCCATGTCTTCGCCACCTGCGCCACGCAACGCCTCCCTCGGGCGCCCTGAAGCGCGCGCCGCGGGCATGAAGGTGAGTGCCGGTCCGGGAATCGGCAATGCAGAGGGAATTGTTTTCAACAAGAGAGCGTCCTGCCGGGCATGCCTCCGCCCGGAAAGTAAGCAGGGCGAGCTTGTCCAACCGCATGAAACCATTGGGGTTTTGGTGTGGTGGGTCAGGCGAGAACGGCTGGCGGTGTACGGAGCTTGCTTGCATCGGGGCGCTTCCGTCCCAAGGTTTCAGGCAAGGGGCATCGAGGCGCGGGATGGGGGCAGGCAGCCAAGAGAGGAGAGGGCGCAATGTCGGACAAAGACAACAAGGGCAGCATGACGGTGGCCGAGGCGGGACGTAAGGGTGGAGAGACGGTCCGAAACGAGCGGGGTCGCGAGTTCTACGAGACCATCGGTCGCAAGGGCGGAGCCACGGTGAAGGCCGAGCGGGGTCGCTCGTTCTACGAGGAGATCGGCCGCAAGGGCGGCGAGACGGTGAAAGCCGAGCGCGGCGCGAAGTTCTACGAGGAGATCGGCAAGAAGGGCGGGGACCGTGTCAAGGCCACCCGCGGGCCGAACTTCTACGAGGAGATTGGCCGCAAGGGTGGGCAGAAGGTGAAGAAGCTCATCGAGGAGGGCAAGCGCGCGGCTCGTGCGGCGATGGCGGCCCAGGAAGGCGCGGCACCGGCGCAAGAGGGAGCCGCACCGACGACTCCAACGACTCCTGCGACTCCGGCGGCTCCTTCCGGTGAGACGGCGGGCCCCGGCCAGAACGAGTAGCGTGGCGCCTGGCGCGCGGACCCGCTAAGACGGCCGCGTGTACCTGGTCATCACGTTCCTCGAGCAGATGGAAGGGACCGAGCGAGCCATCCGTCGGCTCCGGGAGTTTGGCATCCCGGAGCCGCTGGTGGTCCGAGCTCGGAGCGCGGCCGCGGCGTTGTCCGCCGAGGTGCCCGTGTTCGCGGGGCTGCGAAGTCTGGCCCTGGGCGCGGACGAAGACCGCGTGTTGCTGGTGAGCATGTTGCCCGCCGTCTCCGCCGAGGAGATGGAGCGGATGATTCAACGGGTGCAACTGGAGATGGATGCGGACGATCCACCCATGGGCCGCCTGGTCGCCCTGCCGGTGATCGCCGCGCCGACCCACCGCCGCTCGTGACGTGAAGTCGCGGCCGGTGTAAGCAAGTCTCGTGCAAGCGCTGCTCGTCTTTCTCGCCATCGCGGCGCTGTCCCTGCTCGCCTCGAGTCCGGCGTTGGACTCCGCGCGATTCCCGGCGCTGGCGCGGCTGGCGGCGGGCGGGTTCCTGTTCCTGCTCTTCGGCGTCGTGCTGGGCCCGTCGGTGGTGGGGGTGTTGTCGGTGGAGGACCTGCGCCTCTTGCGGCCGGTGATGGCGCTGGGGCTGGGGACGGCGGGCGTCATCCTGGGGTTGAACCTGGAGCCCCGGCTGCTGCGGCTGTTGCCCCGGCCGGTGTACTCGGCGGCGCTGGCGCACGCGGGGACGGCGTTCCTCTTCGTGGCGGTGCCGTTGTTCGTGCCGCTGCTGTTGACCTTGAGGCCGTCGTTCCATGCGGCGGTGGGAGCCGCGTCGCTCCTGGGCGCGGCGGCGAGCCTGTCCTCGGGGCACTTCGCGGTGCTGGCGTACCGGGGTGGGCGGATGGACCGCGCGCGGGGCCTGGGCGTGGCGCTGCTGACGATGCTGGATGACGCGGTGGGGCTCGTGGTGCTGGCCCTGGCGCTGCTCCTGGGCGCGGCGCCCACGGTGGGCGAGGGGCTGGGGCTGGTGTGCCTGGCGCTGCTGCTGGGAATCCTGTGTGGCGCGCTCCTGGCGTACCTCACCCACGCGCTGAAGGACCCGGCGGAGCTGGCGACGGTGACGCTGGGAATGGTGGCGCTCGTGGGCGGCGCCGCGGCGTATCTCCGGGTGTCCGCGCTGCTCGCGGGCGTGGCGTGCGGGGCGACGCTGGCGCTGGTGGGAGGGCGGACGACGGAGCGGGTCGCGCGGGCCCTGGGGAGGGTGGAGCGGCCGGTATTCCTGGTGCTGGTGTTCCTGGTCGGCTGCGGGGTGTACACGCGCGACTGGGCGGCGTGGGCGCTGGTGCCGGGCTTCGTGGGGCTGCGCTTCCTGGGGAAGGTGGTGGGCGGCACGTTCGCGCAACGCCTGGCCCAGGGCGTGTTGGAGCTGCCACCCCGGGTGGGCTACGCGCTCATCGCCCAGGGCGGCCTCGCGTTGTGTCTGGTCGCCGAGTACCAGCTCCTCGTCCCGGGGGGACTGTCGCGCCGCGTGCTGGACGTGGTGGTGGTGGGCGCGGTGGTGAACGAGCTGTTGGCCGGTCAGGCCTTTCGCCAGGTCACCGCGCCGTCGCCCCGCCCGCGGCCCGTGGCTCCTCCGGACGTGGGGGTGGCGACATGAAGAGCGCGGTGTTGCGGCTGCTGTTGTTGATGGGGCTGTTGGCCATCATCAGCCGGGCCCAGGTGTTGCGCGCGGACTCCGGCACGCCGGTGACGCTGGCGGCGGGGGCGCTGCTTTTGTGTGGCCTGTTCGCGGGCAAGGTGGCCAAGGGGATGGGGTTGCCCCGGCTCACGGGGTATCTGTTGGTGGGCGTGGCGGTGGGGCCGTATGTGCTGGGCTTCATCCCGGGCGAGGGCGTGAAGGGCCTGGACCTGGTGAAGGGGCTGGCGGTGAGCCTCATCGCGCTGGTGGCGGGCACGGAGCTGCGCCTGGGGCTCATCCGCCGTGTCGGCGCGCGGGTGGCGCTTTTGTGCGCGGCCGTGTGTGGCGTGACGTTCGTCGTGTGCTTCGGGGCGACCATCGCGCTCAAGCCCCTGTTGCCCTTCCTGGCGCCCCTGACGCTGCCGCAGGCGCTGGCGGTCAGCGCGTTGATGTCCACGGTGGTGGTGTCGTTCTCGCCCACGGTGACCATCGCCATCGTCCAGGAGACGAGCGCGCGGGGCTCGTTCACCGAGTTCCTGATGGCGCTGGTCATCATCGGCGACCTGTTCGTGATGGTGGCCTTCGCGCTGGCGGCGGGACTCACGCGCGCGAGCTTCGGCGGCGGCCTGGATGTGGCGGGGCTCTTGAGCGGGGTGGGGTGGGAGCTGTTCGGCTCGGTGGTGGTGGGAGGCCTGCTCGCGGTGGCGATGCTCGTCTACATGCGGGGCGTGAAGCAGGAGCTGCCGCTGTTCCTGGTGGGCCTGTCCTTCGCCGCGGCCGAGGGTGGCACGCGCCTGCACCTGTCGCCGCTGCTGGTGTCGCTGGCGGCCGGGGCGCTCATCGCCAACCTGGATGAGCGCGAGGGCGAGCGCATCCACCACGCGATTCAACGCGCGGGCCTGCCGGTGTTCGCGCTCTTCTTCGCGGCGGCTGGCGCGGGGCTGAAGCTGGATGCGTTGGTGACGGTGGGGCCGGCGGCGCTGCTGCTCGTCGTGCTGCGAGGCGCGGCCATCTGGTTCGCTTGTCGACGCTTCGCGCCCAAGGAGGATCCTCGGTTGAAGAGCCACCTGTGGATGGGGCTCATCTCCCAGGCGGGCGTGACGTTCGGGTTGGCGGCGCTGGTGTCGAGGACGTTTCCCTCGTTCGGCCCGCATGTGGAGGTGCTCATCGTGGCGATGATCACCGCGCACGAACTCGTGGGCCCGGTGCTCACGCGACGTGCACTGACGGCCAGTGGCGAAGTCAGGACGGACGAGGCGCCGGGAACCGCGTAGGCTCGACAGCCCCACGCAGGAGGCAGGAAGGACATCATGGCCGCACCCATCCTCGAGGTGGACATGGAGCACCCCTCACCGCGCCACATCCAGCGCGCCGTGGAGGTGCTCGAGCGCGGCGGGCTCATCGCCTATCCGACGGACACGTACTACGGCATGGGCTGTGACCTGGGCTCGAAGCGGGCCATCGAGCGGCTCTACCAGCTCAAGGGGCGCGACAAGAAGAAGCCCCTGTCCTTCCTGTGCCCGGACCTGTCGGACGTCGCTCGCTACGCCCACGTCAGCAATTTCGCGTATCGAACAATGAAGGGTCTCACCCCGGGTGCGTTTACCTTCGTCCTCGAAGCGACGCGATTGGTGCCCGATTTGATGATGACCAAGCAGAAGCAGGTCGGTATCCGGGTCCCGGATGCCCCCCTGGCTCGCGAACTGGCTCGGGCACTGGGGCGCCCTCTGGTGACGACGTCGGTGAGCAATACTCAGGGTGAGCCGCTCACGGACGCAAGGGAGATCAAGGAGGAGTTCGGCCACGGGCTGGAGCTCATCCTTGACGGGGGTGTGACGTTGAACGAACCGTCGACAGTGGTTTCACTCATCGGCGATACGCTTGAAATCCTCCGGCAGGGCAAGGGTAGGCTGGAGGACTGAAACTCGAACAAGAAGAGGGGGGCCACCGTGGAATCAGGGGCCGCGGAGCCAGCGCGAACGGACATGTCACACCAAGTCCCTTCGCCTGTGAGGTTGCTATTGCTGCTGTTGTTTCGCCCGGTGGACCTGCACTACAGGCTCCGGGCGGCGGGAATCCTCGCGCCAGGGGGGCGCATCGGCCAGTTGTGGCGAGAGCAAGGTGAGGGTGGACGCGCCGCGGGGCTCTATGTCCGGCGGATGTTGCTCTTGTTGGTGGTGGGCTCGCCGCTGGTGACGGCGCTGGTGGGGCTGGGGCTGTACTGTGCCGGCATTCCACTTCGCGGCGGCTGGGCGGTGTCCGCGTTGTGTTGTTCGGCCGTGGGTCTGGCGCTCGCACAGGTATCGGGACTCGCGGCCGGGGTGCTGTTGGGTTCGCTGGCGAGTCTGTCCATGCTGGTGGGGTTGCATGCCACGGCGGCCGGGGCCTTCGGTCCGGTGCTCGGGGGCGGGGCGGGTATCGCGGTGGGGGCCTGCCTGGGCATGGTGTCCGGGCTGTCGGTGGGGAGCATCGCGAGCATCTCCGGTGGACGAGGCCCGTCCGTGTGGCGGGTGCAGACGGCGGCCATCATCACCAGCCTGGTGCCCATGCTGGTGTGGAGCCGTCAGGCCAATGTGTCCTTCGCGGGCGCGGTGGCGGCGGCGGCGCTGGTGGTCTTCCTGGTCAGCGCGTTCCGACTGCCGCTCTACGCGCTGGAGGTGCTGGCTTCGGCGGTGGCCTACGCCGTGGAGCGGTGGACGGGGCGCCCGACGCTGCAGTGGGTTCCCGTGCGCCACCACAACCTGAGCTATCTGCCGCATCCGTTCCTGGGCAGACACCTGGCGCTGGCGGTGCGCTCGCGGCCCGCGGAGGTGCTCGCGGTGGCGGATGCCTGCCTGCGCTCGCCGGGGAACATCCTGGTGGGCTGGCCGTGGGTGGTGCAGGCGCTGGAGCGCGCGTCGACGGAGGGCGCGGGCGGGCCGCATCCCTGAGTCCGGGGCCCGTGGGGTCGGCTGGCCTGGGGCCTGGGTGTCGTGACACGTACGTCGCCAGATTGCCTCCGCGCGGGGCTCCGCTAGCCTGGGGGGCATGGAAGGATTGCTCGACGCGTTCATCGCCTTCATCCGCGCGGAGCGTGGGCTGTCCGGCAAGACGGTGGACGCCTATGCCTCGGATCTCACCGTCTACTTCGAGGACCTGCGCGCACGGGGCGTGGAGGATGCGACGCGGGTCCGGCAGGAGGATGTGACGGCGCACCTGTCGTCGCTGTCCAAGGGCGGGCTGGGCAAGCGCAGTCAGGCGAGGCACCTGGCCGCGCTTCGGAGCTTCCACCGCTTCCTGGTCGCCGAGCGACTGGCGGACAAGGACCCGACCGAGGATGTGGACACGCCGCGCTCGGCGAAGAGGCTGCCGTCGTTCCTGACGCTGGAAGAGGTGGAGCAGTTGCTGGCCGCGCCGGACGAGCGGACACCTGCGGGGCTGCGCGACAAGGCGATGCTGGAGGTGCTCTACGCCACGGGCCTTCGTGTCAGCGAGCTGTGTGGGCTGGGCGTCAACGACGTGCAGTTGAGCGCGGGCTACCTGGTGGCGAAGGGCAAGGGCTCCAAGGAGCGCGTGGTGCCGTTGGGGCGCGTGGCGGTGGAGAAGACGCAGGAATATCTGGGCAACTCCCGCCCGGCGATGCTCGGTCGGCGTGAGTCGCGGGCCCTGTTCGTGACGCCCCGGGGTTCGGGCTTCACGCGGCAAGGGTTCTGGAAGCTGCTCAAGCGTTATGCGCTGAAGGCGGGCATCCTCAAGCCCCTGTCCCCCCACAAGCTGCGGCACTCGTTCGCCACGCATCTGGTGGAGCGCGGGGCTGACTTGAGGGCCGTGCAGCAGATGCTCGGACACGCGGACCTGGCCACCACGCAGATCTACACCCACGTCAACAGCGCCCGCCTGCGCTCCGTCTACGACGAGTTCCATCCGCGCAGCGACGTGTTCGTCCCCAAGCCGAAGAAGCGGAAGACGGCGTCGTAACTCCGCGCGTTCCGGGACGTGGCGGCCGGGGTGGACCCGACATGTCAGACCGGCCGGTAGACTGCCTACGTACGAGGTAGACGCCCTTCAGGGTAGGGTGTTACGGATGGAATCCCAGAGGTTCCATCGACGGAGGTGGGCGTGGGACAGGGCAAGGGTCGGAAGCCGGCGACGTACGAGGACATCGAAGCGCTGCCGGTGGGGTGGGTGGGGGAGATTGTCGAGGGCTTGCTGTACGCGTCGCCGCGCCCGTCGGTGGGACATCTGCACGTGGCATCACGGCTCGGCGCGTTGCTCGTTCAGCCCTTCGACTGGGCACGTGGAGGTCCCGGGGGCTGGTGGTTCCTGGACGAGCCGGAGATTCATCTGGGGCCGAATGTCGTGGTGCCGGACCTCGCGGCCTGGCGACGCGAGCGGGTTCCGGAGCCCCCGGACCCGGAGACCCCGTGGCTCTCGCTGGCTCCCGACTGGGTTTGCGAGGTGCTGTCACCTTCGACGCGAAGCACGGACCGCGTTCGCAAGCTGCCGCTGTACCACCGGAGCGACGTGCGCCATGCATGGCTCATCGACCCGTTGCGGTGTTCCCTCGAAATCTATCGGAGCGGGAACCGGGGCTGGGACCGCGTGGGCCTTCATGAAGGGCCCGTCGTGATTCGTGAGGAGCCCTTCGAGGCGGTGCCGCTCGACCTGGGATTGCTCTGGCTGCCACGTCGTGGCGTGACGGGACCCAAGGGTGATGCTGCGACTCCTCCTTAGGCTGTCTCCGCCGTGGGTTTGAAGACTTGAGGTTTGGGTACCGCGGATGGAATCCCAGATGTTCCATCGATGGAGGTGGGCGTGGGGCAGGGCAAGGGCATGAAGCCGGCGACGTACGAAGACATCGAAGCGCTGCCGGTGGGGTGGGTGGGGGAGATTGTCGAGGACTTGCTGTATGCGTCGCCGCGCCCGGTGCCCAGGCATCTTCGGGTGGCGAGCCGACTGGGCGCCTTGCTGGCGATGCCCTTCGAACTGGTGCCGGGTGGACCAGGGGGTTGGTGGTTCCTGGATGGGCCGGAGCTGCACCTGGGGCGGGATGTGCTCGTCCCGGACCTGGCGGGCTGGCGTCGAGAGCGTGTTCCGGAGCCCCCTCATGATGTGCCCTGGCTGACGCAGGCGCCGGATTGGGTCTGCGAGGTGCTGTCTCCCTCGACGGAGAAGGCAGACCGGTTCCGCAAGCTCCCCGTCTATCACCGGGCAGGTGTGCGACATGCGTGGCTCATCGACCCCGCGCGGCGCTCGCTGGAAGTGTTTCACCATGGCGCCGGGGGATGGGCACCGGGAGCGCGCCATGAGGGAGACGTCATCGCGCGAGTGGAGCCGTTCGAAGCCGTGACCCTGGCACTCGACCTGCTCTGGTTGCCCCGGCGCGAGGCGGAGCGCGGCGAGCGCACTCCGTCCACGCGTTGAGGGACTGGCTCAGGTGCCCACGTTGACGGCGGGGATTCCAAACGGCTCCGTGCTCGTGCGCCGCGCTTCGGCGGATGCCTCGGCTTCGGGCAGGGGGGCGACATGAATCAGCCCGCTGGCCATCAGCCGGTGCACCGAGCGCGACGCGGCCAGCTCACCCATGGCCGCGGTGCGCAGGGCCTGTCGGATGCTCCGGCTGCCGCGCAGCTTCGAGTACAGGTAGAGGTCATCCGCCGTGAGCTGCGATGGGGTGGGGCGGGGAATCGGCTCGAAGACGAGCCTGCCGTCCAGTGCGAAGAGCTCGTCGCTCAGGGCCAGTGTCAGCCGCACCTCGGCCTCGCGATACAGCGCGTGGGCCTCGGGCACGGGGCCTCGCTCCAGAATCTGGGCGGCCAGTGCCACCGCGTGGTCGTACTTCCCCGTCTCCAGGAAGCGCTTCACCAGGGTCAGGAGATCAGCCAGCTCCGCGGCCTCGCCCACCTTCGGGCCCTTGGCCATCCGGGGCGATAGCGCACCACGACGGTACAGGTGCAGAATCCACCGTGCCGCGAACAGTGGGGCCTCCTTCGCTGTGGCCAGCATCTCGCTCAGGGTGGCGCCGCCCGCCGCCAGCTCCAACAGCTTGTCCTCCTCCTCGGAGAACGTCTCCACGGCGAACTCGCGGAACACCCTGAACGTGGCGTCCAGGTGCGGGAAGACGTCGCGGAACATCGTCCATTCGCGCAGCCGCGTCACCGCGTCCCGGTGCAGGCCGTTGAGCGAGAGCTTCAGTCCCACGGCTCGGGAGGTGGGGGGCAGCTTCGGCGTGAACTCCACCTCTCCCGACTCCCAGCCGTAGCAGTCGAAGAGGGCCTCGCGCGCCTTGTGCTCCATCGCCTCGATGAGCCGGGGCAGCTCCACGAAGCAGCGCTGCACCAGGAAGGTGCCGTACGGAGTGCCCGCGCCCTCCGCTGCCTCGAAGGCCGCCGCCGCTCGGGGCGCGTCCAGGATGCGCAGGTTCACCAGCACCTGGGCCAGGTGCTCCCGAGGGTCATTCGAACTCTCGCCTACCAGGAAGCCGTCCTTCACCTGGAAGCAGCGCTGGATGGCGCCTCGCTCCACCCTCAGCGTGCCCTCCACCCCGGCACCCGAGAACAGCGGCGGCATCACCATCTGCAGGCGATAGCTGGCGAGACTTCCCTTGAATGACTCCATGCCGGTTCGTCCTCCCGAGGTGAGGCTGCTCGCAGGTGAGGCGCTCAGGGTACCGCTCCACCCACCGCCGCTCAACCGCAAGTCCTTGGAATCCCTCAGGATTTATGTGCGGGTCGGAATTTTTCAGGCTGGGGCGCGGCGGGCATTCAGCAGGCAACGGACGCCAGCACTCCTGAACGGAAGGTTGCAGGGGTGCGGCGGGTATGCGAACCACGCGCGTCCACCCGGTACCGTCACTTGGTACCAGGATTCAGAAACCTCGACTCGCGATTCGGAACCCAGACATGCGGACCCTCTCAGGCGTGCAGTCCTCCGGAAAGCTGCACATCGGCAACTACTACGGCGCCATCCGCCAGTTCGTGCAGCTCCAGGACGTGAGCGAGGCGTACTACTTCATCGCCAACCTGCACGCGCTCACCACCGTGAGGGACGCGAAGCTCGCGCTGGAGCTCACGCGCGAAGCCGCCCTGGCCTACCTGGCGCTCGGAGTGGACCCGAAGAAGGCCGTCCTCTTCCGTCAGAGCGACGTGCGCGAGGTGCTGGAGCTCAACTGGATTCTGGGCACCGTGGTGCCTCACTCGCACCTGGAGCGGGCCCACAGCTACAAGGACAAGGTCGCTCGGGGCATCTCTCCGGACTTCGGCCTCTTCGCCTACCCGGTGCTGATGGCCGCGGACATCCTGCTCTACGGCACGGACACCGTCCCCGTGGGCAAGGACCAGATTCAGCACGTGGAGTTCGCCCGCGACTGGGCCGTGAAGTTCAACACCGAGTACGTGAAGGGCTATGACCCGGCGGACCCCGAGGGCAAGGAGCGCGGGCACACGCCCGGCATCCTCAAGCTGCCCTCCGCCCTCGTGCAGGAGTCCACCCAGACGGTGCCCGGTATCGACGGCAGGAAGATGTCCAAGTCGTACGGCAACACCATCGACCTGTTCGGCGAAGAGAAGGACATCAAGAAGCGCATCATGTCGATCAAGACGGACTCGACTCCCGTGGAGGCGCCCAAGCCGGTGCCCGGAACGGAGCGCTCGGCGGACGCATCCATCGTCAGCGAGGTCCCTCTCTATGACTTGCTCAAGCTGATGCTTCCGGAGTCCGAGTTCGCCGAGGTGGACGCTTCCTGGAGGGCGGGAGGGAAGGGCTACGGGGACTTCAAGAAGCGGCTCCTGGAGGCCTACCTGACGACCTTTGGCCCGGCCCGTCGGCGGTACGCCGAGCTGGTGAGCGACCCGGCCGAACTGGAGCGCATCCTCCAGGACGGCGCGAATCGCGCTCGGGAAGAGGCCTCCCGGTTGATGGACAAGGTCCGGCGCGCGGTGGGCATCCCGTGAGGTCCTGGGCCTGAACGGGTGTTTACCGCCGTTTGTTTGACCCACCTAAAAGCCACTGTTAAGGAGGTGTGTCCCCCGGCTCGCGCTCGAGGCCGGCGGATTTGAGCCCTTGCGTGATGACGAGCCGCCACCGAAAGCCAGAAGGGCAGCCAGGTTCCGCCGGTGAGTGACGGCCGTCCCACTTCGGCCGACGAGGGCCTCCGCGACGGCGAACCGCCCCGCACCCCGGGCGACGCCTTCCGCGTCGCGCTGCCCAATTTCGAAGGGCCGCTGGACCTGTTGCTCCATCTCATCAAGGAGCATCGGGTCGACATCTTCGACATCCCCCTGGCGCTCATCACCGAGAAGTACCTGGAGCACCTGGAGCGGATGCGGGAGATCAACCTGGACATCGCCGGGGAGTTCCTGGTGATGGCGTCCACGTTGGCCCACCTGAAGAGTCGCATGCTGCTGCCGCGCCAGGACGCGGTGGCCGTGCCCGAGGGCGGCGAGGCCCTGGCCGCGGTCGAGGAGCCCGAGGACCCGCGCGCGGAGCTGGTGCGGCGGCTGCTCGAGTACCAGAAGTACAAGGACGCCGCCGAGCACATGGCCATGCAGGACATCCTCGGCCGCGACGTCTTCGCGCGCAGCGTGCCGGTGGAGGCGGTGCCCATCCCGGAGGAGGAGGTCGGCCTCCAGGAGTTCAGCGTCCTCAAGCTCATCGAGGCGTTGGACCGGGTGCTGGAGCGCCTGCAGCCCAAGGTGCAGCACGAGGTGGTGCGCGAGCGGGTGACGCTCTCCGAGGCCATCCTCCGCATCGCCCAGCGCCTGCACCCCCATGGGCAGGTCCTCTTCGAGAGCCTGTTCACCGAGGAAACGACGCCGACGCGCCAGGAAATCGTCATCACCTTCCTGGCCATCCTGGAGATGGTCAAACGCCGGCTCATCCGTGTGGTACAGGACGAGTCGCTCGGCCCCATCCTGTTGTTGCCCAACGGGGACGCCCTGGAGCGCTTGGTCCCCACGGAGGTCGACGAGAGTGACTACCGGTAGGAAAGGCCCCCGTGCCTCGGACGAGGAGGTTCCAGTCGCGTCCGGAGGTCCCAGTCCGTTCTCAGAGGAAGAGCTGGCCGCCGTCACCGGGCCTGGACTGGCGGACGAGCTGGACGAAGTCGAGGCCGCGGCCATCGAGGAGGACCAGGACGGCGTCACGCCAGACCTGGAGACCTCCTTCGAGAAGCTCGTCTCCAAGAGCCGCAAGCTGTCCCAGGACCGCATCCGCACCGTGGTGGAGAGCGTGCTCTTCGTCGCGGAGCGGCCGCTGTCCGTGGACGAGCTGTGGCAGGCCACCGGCATCGAGCGGGAGCTCATCGCCGAGGCCCTCAACCAGCTCTCCGGCATCCACCGGGACGGCATCAGCGGCATCGTCCTGTACGAAGTCGCCGGGGGCTGGCAGTTCCGCACGGACCCACACTCGGGCGAGTACGTGCGGCGCTACCTCCGGGTGAAGCCGCAGCGACTCACCCGCGCGGCGGTGGAGACCCTGGCCATCATCGCCTACCGGCAGCCAGTCACTCGGCCGGAACTCGAGGATATCCGCGGGGTGGATTGCGGCGCCGTCCTCAAGGCGTTGATCGATCGCAAGCTGGTGAAAATCCTGGGCAAACGCGAAGAGGTGGGGCGCCCCATCCTCTATGGGACTACTCGCGAATTCCTGGAGTTCTTCGCCTTGAAGGACCTGTCAGCGCTGCCCACGCTGCGGGAATTCCACGAACTCACGCAGGAGCATCGCGAAATCGTGGAGAAAGAAGTACGACCGGCGCCGGCGGCAGCGGGAACGGTGGAAGCGCTATCGGACCCGGGATTCACGAAGCGGATGGAGAAGAACGCGGCGGCCAGCGAGGCGGCGCTTGAGGACCTGGAACACGCCATCGAGGCGGCTGAGCGGACACAGAAAGCCAGCTCCAGCGTCCTGGACACGCCCCCGAAGCCCGAGACGGGCGCCGAGGGGCCGAAGCCCGAGTGACGGGCAGCAATGGAAGAAGGGGAAGTAATGTCGGCAGAACGACTACAGAAGTACCTGGCCCGCGCGGGAGTTGCTTCGCGCCGGCACGCAGAAGAGCTGATCACCGCGGGCCGAGTGGCCGTGAACAACACGACGGTGACGGAGCTGGGGAGCCGAGTGGAGCCGGGCACGGACCTGGTCTCGGTGGACGGAAAGCTCGTCACCCCCCCTGAAGAATCCTCTTACTTCCTGCTCTACAAGCCCGTGGGTGTGGTGACGACCCTGTCGGATCCCCAGGGTCGGCCGACGGTGGCCAACTACCTGGAGGAGACGGGCAAGCGCCTGTTCCCGGTGGGACGCCTGGACTACGACGCCGAGGGAGCGCTGCTCTTCACGGACGATGGCGCGCTGGCGCACAAGCTGACGCACCCGAGCTTCCAGGTGCCTCGCACGTATCTGGCGAAGGTGAAGGGCGAGCCCGACATCCTGACGCTCGACAAGCTGCGTGGTGGCGTGCGGTTGGAAGACGGCATGGCCACGCCGGTGTCGGTGGGCGTATTCGAGTCCGCCGAGAAGAACACCTGGTTGAAGATTGTCGTGGCGGAAGGCCGTCCGCACCTCATCAAGCGGCTGTGTGCCGCGGTGGGGCACCCGGTGGTGCGCCTGTTCCGTCCGGCCTACGCGGGTATTGGCGTGGAAGGATTGCGGCCGGGAGCGCTGCGTCCGCTGAAGAAGACCGAGGTCGAGCTGCTGAACGACGTGGCCGAGGGCCGTGTCGCGCCTCCGACGGCGGAGCTGCGGCTGCCGCCTCGGCGTCATGGGCGCGCGGCGCCGGGCTTCAATGAGTCGGACGAGGACGAGCTGTCCATGGACGATGACGCTCCCGCGCCTCGGAAGGCGGCGGGTGAGCGTGGGGCTCGCAAGGCTCCGGCGGGGGCTGGAGGGGCGGCGTGGAAGCCCGTGGTGGATGGTGGCTCCGGGCTGGCTCGCTTCGGGCGTCCGCGAGGGGCCGCTGCCGAGGGTCGCGGTGCGCGGCGCTCGGGTGGTGACGAGGGTGAGCGCCCGTCGCGTGGCGCGGGTCGGCCGGCGCGCAAGGAGTGGGGCGCGGGTGGGGCGGATTCACCGCGCTCACGTGGGCCTCGCGCGGAAGGTGGCGCGGATCGCGGTCCGCCGCGTCGTGCGCCGGCTGCCGGTGGTGCGTCGCGCTTCGGTCGTTCGGCCTCGGGAGACGAGGGACGTCCGGCGCGCAAGGAGTGGGGCGCGGGTGGAGAGGACAGACCGCGCGCCAGCAGGAGCGCTGGTGCTGGTGAAGGCCGCCCCGCGCGCAAGGAGTGGAGCGCGGACGGTGAGTCGGCTCGTGGTCCCGCGCGTCGTGGCGCGGACGGTGATTCGAAGCCGCGTTTCGGTGGTGACTCGAAGCCCCGTTTTGGTGGTGAGGGCAAGCCCCGCTTCGGCGGTGACTCGAAGCCGCGTTTCGGTGGAGAGGGCAAGCCGCGTTTCGGCGGTGACTCGAAGCCCCGTTTCGATGGCGAGAGCAAGCCGCGCTTCGGCGGTGACTCGAAGCCGCGTTTTGGTGGTGAGGGCAAGCCGCGCTTCGGTGGTGACTCGAAGCCTCGTTTCGGTGGCGAGGGCAAGCCGCGCTTCGGCGGTGACTCGAAGCCCCGTTTCGAGGGCGAGAGCAAGCCGCGCTTCGGTGGCGACTCGAAGCCTCGCTTCGGTGGCGATTCGAAGCCGCGCTTCGGTGGCGACTCGAAGCCCCGCTTCGGTGGCGATTCGAAGCCGCGCTTCGGTGGCGACTCGAAGCCGCGTTTCGGTGGTGACTCGAAGCCGCGTTTCGGTGGTGACTCGAAGCCGCGCTTCGGTGGCGACTCGAAGCCGCGTTTCGGTGGTGACTCGAAGCCGCGTTTCGGTGGTGACTCGAAGCCGCGTTTCGGTGGTGACTCGAAGCCCCGCTTCGGTGGTGAGGGCAAGCCGCGTTTCGGTGACTCGAAGCCTCGTTTCGGTGGTGACTCGAAGCCGCGTTTCGGTGGCGACTCGAAGCCGCGCTTCGGTGGCGACTCGAAGCCGCGTTTCGGTGGCGACTCGAAGCCGCGCTTCGGCGGCGAGGGCAAGCCTCGCTTCGGTGGCGCTGGTCGGTCGGAAGGCGAAGGCCGTCCTCGTTTCGGCGGCGGTGCGTCGCGCGGAGCAGGGCGTTCGGCTTCGGCCGGCGAAGGCCGTCCTCCTCGCCGCGAGTGGAGCGGTGGAGACACGGGCGCTCCTCGTGGCCGTCCCGACCGGAAGCCCCGTGATTCGGAAGGCTCGGGTCCTCGTGGACGCAGCGGCGGCTTCGGCGCGAAGCCGGGCGGCAAGGGTCCTCGGGGGGCAGGCGGCCGGACAGAGGCCCGCGCCTGGAAGCCGTATGACGACAAGGGCTCGCCCCGCGAGCGAGTCGTCCGCGCCGGGTCCCGGGGCCTCGCCCCCGAAGGCGCCCGCAAGTCCGAGGGTTTCCAGGACTGGGGCAAGAAGAAGGAAGCCGGTTCCCGGCCCCGCTTCAGCACCCAGGGGCCCAAGGGGCGGGCGGGCTCATCCTCGAAGGGGCCTCGCCGGCCTTACTGACGCACCACACAGCACAGCGGATTGGGCGGCAGGGGGGTCGTTGATATAACCCCCTGCGACTTTTCCACCGTTCGCCTTACCGGAGACCGATGCGAACCGGCACCCGCCCCATCCTCCTCATGCTGGTCCTGGTCCTCGGTTGCAATGGCAGCCGAGACCAGCTCCTCGCGGATCTCCAGAGTCCACGTCCGGAGGTCCGCGCCCTGGCGGTGAAGAAGCTCGCCGGGCAAGGCAATCCGGACGACCTCGTCCTCTTCACTCGGGCGGCCAAGGACCTGGCCGCCATTGTCCGCGCCGAGGCGGCCGTCGCGCTGGGGGAGAGTCAGGACCCCCGGGTGGTGGACCTGCTCGGCGAACTTCTGGAGGACTCCGACGAGGAGGTCCAGGGCCGCGCCGCCATGGCGCTCTCCAAGGTCAAGAACGACAAGGCCAAGGCCTACCTCACGCTCCAGTACGGGCGCCGAGGCCGCGCCACCCGTCAGGTCATCGTCCAGGCCCTGAAGAACGCGAACGTCCCAGGCGCCATGGCGGAAGTCGTCGCCGCCGAGGCCAAGGGACAGTGGGATCGCAATCTCCTGACGCTCACCGAGGGCGCGCTGCCCGAGCGGGTAGGCGCCGCCGAGGAGCTTGGCAAGAGCGGTCGCCCGGAGGCCGTGAATCGCCTGTTGCCGCTGGTCCGCGACAGTCAGGTCATCCTCGCCGCCGCCGCCGTGCGGGGCCTGGGAGACGCCGGTGACAAGCGGGCCGTGGGTGCCATCGCCCTGCTGCTGGACGAGAGCTTCCCCGAGCTGCGCGAGTCCGCGATCATCGCGCTGATGAAGTTGCAGGACCCGGCCGCCGCGCCCCGCCTGCAGGCCGTGGCGGTGGAGAAGAGCGCCGTGAGTCCCATGGCCATCGACGCCATCCTGTCCTTCCCTCGCACGCCCGAAGCGGACACCGCGCTGTGCGCCGTCGCCCTCGATGGCGCGCCAGCCGAGGCGCTCGCCGCCGGTCGGGCAATGCGCTCGCGGGGCGGCTGCCCGATGGACCCCATTGGCGAGCGACTGTCGCGTCCCGCCACCGCCGCCAGCGGGCTGCAAGCCGTCCTCGGGTTGGGGCCCGCGGCCCTGCCGCTGCTTCCCAAGGTGGCGCCGTGGCTCAACCAGAACGACGCGGTGCTGCGCCTGCTCGCGGTGGAGGCCGTCACCGCCGTGGGCGACGCCTCCGTCGTGCCCCAGCTCCAGAAGCTCTATGAGCAGGAGGTGAAGGGCCTGGAGGCCCTGCGCACCGACTGGGTCGCGCAGAAGCTGCCGGAGAACTACTCAAGCGCGTTCGACCCCTCGGCGCCGTCTTCCCCTCACGTCCCCGGTGCGGCGCCGGATGAGCGTGCGGCCCGTCACGCTTCGCTTTTCGAGCGCGTCAAGGCGCTCAATGCCCAGCGGGCTCGCGACTCGGGTCGTCCGGTGGTCAAGCCTCGCGTGCCCACCGAGCTGTTCGATGACGTGGAGGCGGAGCGTCTCGTCCCTCTGGCGACGCTGCTGCGTGCGCTGGGCTCGCTCCGTGCTCCGGGCGCGCTGGAACTGCTCAAGGGCTACAGCCAGGACTCGAGCATCCCCCTGCGTACCGCCGCGCTGGTGGGCCTGACGCACCTGGGCCCCGAGGGCGTGGCGGTGGCGCGTGATGGACTCCTGGAGCCCGAGAGGGATCTCCAGAAGGCGCTCGCGCAGGCCCTCGCGGAGGCTGGCGACGCCGGTCCGGCGGCGTTGATGGAGATGCTCCCGAAGATGGGTGGAGAGAAGCTGCTGGTGTTGGATGCGCTGACGCGGGGATCGGGCGTGCCCGCCTCGGCGTCGGCGGTGCTCCAGACGGTGGTGAAGGAAGGCGGCCCGGAGGCCGCGCTCGCGGCGGGGCTGCTCGGTCGCATCCAGGCGAAGGATGCCGTGCCCACGCTCATCAAGGCGCTGGACGAGACGAACAGCGTCGCGCGGCGGGATGTGTTGCTGGCGCTCGGGACGCTGGGTGATTCGCAGGCGGCCGACGCGGTGTCGCGAGACCTGTTCCACGACCTTCCGGAGATTCGCGCGGCGGCGGCGACGGCGCTCAAGCGCATGGGCGCGACGAACCAGTCGGAGTCGCTGGATGCGCTCAAGAGCGACTACTTCCGCACCGTGCGCGACGCGGCGGGGGCGGCGCTGGCGAAGGGCGGCACCGCTGCCGAGGGAGCCAGGTGATGGAGGCGCGCAAGCTCAAGGACAGGGCCGCTGAAGCCTTTACCAAGGGCCGCTTCTCCAAAGCCGCGGAGCTGTACGAGGACTTCTGCAAGCTCGACCCGAAGGACCACCAGTCGCGCCTGCGTACGGGGGATGCGTGGGCCAAGGCAGGTGAGCGCGAGCGCGCCATCTCCGCCTATCAGGCCGCCGCCGAGGGCTTCGCGAAGGAGGGCTTCCTCCCGCGAGCCATCGCCGCGAGCAAGCTCATCCTAGAACTGGACCCCAGCCATCAGGGCGTCCAGCAGATGCTGGCGAACCTCTACGCGCGCCGGGGAACTCCCGCGGGTGCCCGGGCCCGTGGGCCCATGACGAGCGCGCTCTCCGCGCCGCCACCGCCCGAGCGTCCCGTGGCGGCGGTGCCCACTCCGCCGCGCGCCGGGACACCGGCCGTGCTGGAAGCAGGGGAGGGTTCCGTCAACCTCTCCGCTGAACTCCCCGCCGAACTGGCGCTGTCCGTGGAGGACGCGCCTACTCCAGGCTCCACCGACACGTCGGAAGAGGTTGTTCACTCGGTGCGCATGGGCCTCTCGCATCCGGATGCGGAGGCTTCCGTCGCGGCGGCCTCTCCGGGCGAGGAGCACGAGGGCATCGACATCGCGCTGGGCGAGCCCGAGTCGTCTCCCTCCGTGTCCGCCGTCACCCACGCGAATGCTCGGGGCGCGTCAGAGACGCCCTCCGTGGCGAGTGTCAGCGCGATTTCCGCCGGCGTAGCCGACACCCACGCGAATCCCCGGAGCGCGTCAGACGCGTCCATTAACGCGAGTGTCGGGACGATTCCCGCCGGGGACGTTGTTACCAGCGCGCATGCGCGGGGCGAGGCAGCGTCGGCGCCTCCCTCCGTGTCCGCCGAGAATTCCATCGCCAGCGCGCAGGAGAACAACGGCACTTCGCTGCCTCCCGGTCTCGCACCGCGCGCCACGCAGCGAGTGCGTCCGCCCGTGCCGGAGACGCCCGTCGCTGCCAGCACGGACGCCCTGACGTCGGGCCCTCGCTCGCCCGTGAGTGGCAAGTGGAAGGCGCTCTCTTCGCCCATCGGAGAAGCGGGGTCGACGGATTCCAACTCGATGCCTCGGACGCCGACGGTCATCGACCCGCCCTCCGCGCCTCCCGGGTTGCGCCCTCGTCGCGCGGAGGCCACGCCTCACGCGGGTGCCACGGCGGTGCCCTTCCGAGAGGTGTCGCGGGAGCTTGGCGCGTCGCTGCGCGCGGTACCGCCCAGCCCGTCGTCCTTCACCGAACTGGAGATGGAGGCGGACTCCCTGCTGCACGCCGTGGAACTGGCGGCACAGGCGGGGCTGCACCAGCGCGCCGAGGAAGTTGGCGATGGAGAGGAAGAGGTCTTCAGCCTCACCGAGGAAGTCCTCACCGACGCGCCCTCACTGGACGCGCTCCCCACCATCCCCCTGTTCTCGGACCTTCCGCGCGACGCCTTCATCGAGCTGTTCGAGCGCTGCCCCCTGCGCCGCTTCAGCCTGGGCGAGCGCATCCTCGACCAGGGCAGCCACGGCGACGCCTTCTACGTCATCTGTGAAGGCCAGGTGCGCGTCTTCCGGACGGAGTCAGGTCGCCGCGTGGACCTGGCCGCGCTGGAGGGCGGAGCCTTCTTCGGTGAGATGGCCATCCTGTCCGGCGCCCCTCGCACCGCGTCCGTCGAGGCCGGCACCGAAGACACACAGTTGCTCGAGATCTCCGCGCCCGTGCTCGCCTCGCTCTCGCGGAGCCACCCCCAGGTGGCGGCGGCCCTGAAGAAGTTCGTGCGGCAGCGCCTGCTCACCAACGTGATGAACACCTCGGCGCTGTTCCGTCCCTTCAACCGGAAGGACCGTCGCACGCTGGTGGAGCGCTTTCGGGCCCGCGACATCGAGCGCGGCGAGGTCGTCATCCGGGACGGCGACCGGACCGATGGTCTCTACGTCCTGCTCTCCGGCGAGGTGGAGGTGCACAAGGACGGGCACCTGCTGACGCGACTGAAGGAAGGAGATCTGTTCGGAGAAATCTCCCTCCTCCAGAAGACGCCCGCCACGGCCACCGTGACGGCCGCGCGTCACACCACGCTGCTGCGGCTGCCGCGCGAGGACTTCGACGCGCTCATCTCCAGCCACCCGCAGATCCTCGTGCTCATCTCCGAGCTGAGCGACGAGCGCCTGCGCCGCACCGAGCAAGTCCTGGGGACGAACCTCTCCGGCACCTTGAGCTCGCTGGATGGCGAAGAGGAACTCATCCTGGTTTGAGGCGCGCGGGCTTCAGCGCACCTTGGCCAGGTAGTCGTCGCGGGTGACCAGCCCCCGCGTCTCCAGCAGCTCCAGCATGGCCCTCAACGAGCGCGCCTGCTGAGCGACCATGCGCTCCAGGTCCGCGACCTGCTGCGTGAGGATATCCACGCGCTGCGTGAGTTCGCTCTCCCGGACGGGCGCCGGCGTCTGACTGGCCGTCGAGCGCGACGCGCCCGCCATCTCCATCGGCTCCGAGGGCGGCGCCAGCTCGAAGGTCTGCTCGTCGAGATTGAACGACAGCGGCGACGCCGTCGCGGAGGTGATTTCCCCGTGGTAGTGGCGGCGGATGGCGCGCTCGATGGACGACGCGGCGGCCACCACCACCTGGATGCGCTGGCCCGTGTGGAAGGCCAGCTCCTGGAGGGACTCCACGTTCGTCGGGTCCGAGGTGGCCACCGTCAGCAGCTTGTTGGCGGGGTCTGCCGCGGTCGGGAAGACGGTGTAGCGCTCGGCGATATCCGCGCGCAGCGCCTGGAGGGCCACGGAAGAGGGTGCCAGGCCATCCAGCTCCACCGTTGGAATGGAGAGCTGGCGCGAGAGCGCGTGGACCATGGAGCTCTCGTCCACGAAGCGCATCTGCACCAGCGTCAGGCCCAGCCGTCCGCCCCACTTGCGCTGCTCGGCGAGCGCGGAGCGCAGCTGGGTCTCCGTCAGGAGGCCGGCGTCCATGAGGATTTCCCCGAGCCGGCGCTTGCGGCCAGGGGGCGAAGGCGGGGGTGCCACGGAAGAAGGATTCACCCCCCCAGCATACCAGTGGCCGGGGACGTCCGGCCCCCGAGGAGCCTGCCGAGGGGTGGGGAAGGGGCGGGCACCCCCGCAATGGGGTAAATGTCAGGGCATGACGCGAAGCCTCCTCCCGTTTCTCACGCTGGCGCTCGTCGCCGGCTGTGCGTCGCAACGGCTGGCCGGCGCGGACCTGGACCGCGTGCGCCGCCCTGCGTTCATCTCCCGCATCGAGGACGGCGCGGGACCTCGCAGCTTCGTATTCCGTGAAGACGCCGCATACGGCGACAAGCTCAAGAAACTCGAGCCCGTGGAAGCGGACCGACGGCTCACGGTGAAGCTCCAGCAGGCGGTGACGCGCTTCGAAATCTCGGAGCGGCTGCGGGTGAATACGCTGACGCAGCTGCCGCGCGAGGCGCCGTGGACGGCGACGGTGGACCCGGCGCGCGTGGCTTCAGTGCTGGAGAGCTTCCTGGTGGAGGAAGTCCCGGCGAACGCGCCGGACTACGACATGGTGGCGCCGCTGGGCGCGGACACCGTCGTCGAGTTCGTCGTGCAGGAGTACGGCATGCGCAGCAAGAAGGGCCACGCGGGCGCCTTCCTGCGCGGGTACGGGCGGATGTTCACGCTGGATGGGCGCTCGGAGGTGTGGCGACACCCGTTCTCCGTGGACCAGGTGGAGTCCGGTGCCGCGCACCTGGACCCGTTCAAGGTGGGCAAGGACCCCGACCTCTTCCGCCAGGCGATGACCCTCATGCTGGACCAGGTGGCGCTGGACTTCGTGAAGGACCTGACGCCGAGAGACAGGCGCGGGGGCCCGACGCTGCCCGACCACCCCATCTCCTCGTCGCCGGACAATGTCGCGCCGGTGATGGTGGAGCCCCCGAAGCAGCCCGAGTCGGACCTGGCCCCGGGTGAGCTGCCGGACCCCGACCCGGACCCGACCTAGCGTCGGCGCGGCACTCCAGGGCGGGCCTAAACCGGAGTTCGTGATTCTCGATCAGGTCGGAGGGCGGGCAGGCGTGAAGTGAGCGGGAAGAGGGAGCAGGGGCACCTCTCGTTCGGCTCTGTGTGCGCAGAAAACCTGAGAGCGAGAAGGCC
>NZ_JABUMR010000030.1:0-5478 GCF_013336725.1 Myxococcus sp. CA040A
TCTCCTGGAATGACACGTCACGCGAGTCTCACGCCGTCACGACGCTGCACGGCCCCTTCGAGGCCCAGGCGCTCCGCACGCCCGACGCCATCGCCATCTCCGATGGCTCGCGCTCGCTCACCTACGCGGCCCTCGACGCACGCGCCAATCAGCTCGCCCACCACCTCGCCTCTCGTGGTGTGACTCCTGGCGGCGCCGTCGGCATCTGCCTCGACAAGTCCCTCGACATGGCCGTCGCCGTCCTCGCCACCCTCAAGGCCGGTGCGTCGTACCTCCCGCTCGACCCGAACTACCCCGCGGAGCGCCTCGCCTTCATGCTCGAGGACTCCGCGGCGCCTGTCGTCCTCTCGCACTCCGCCCTGCGCGCGGTGCTTCCTTCGTCGCGAGCACGACTCGTTCTGCTGGATGAGCAGGCCGAGTCGCTGGCGGCACTGCCCGAGCACGCGCCAGACGTCTCCGTCTCGACCGAGTCTCCGGCGTACATCATCTACACCTCCGGCAGCACCGGACGGCCCAAGGGCGTCGCGCTGCCACACCGCGCGCTGAGCCACTTGCTGACGTGGCAGTTGCGCCAGTCCGAAAAGCCGTCGGCCACGACGCTCCAGTTCGCGTCGCTCAGCTTCGACGTCTCCTGCCAGGAGCTGTTCTCCACCTGGTGGGCGGGCGGCACCCTCGTGCTTCCCACCGGAGGACTGCGCCAGGACATCCCCGCGCTGCTCGACTTCATGCATCAGCAGCGAGTCGAGCGGCTCTTCCTGCCCTTCGTCGCGCTCCAGGCCATCGCGGACGCCGTCTCCCACGGCGCCACCCTGCCCACCGCCCTGCGCGAAGTCGTGACGGCCGGTGAGCAGCTCCAGGTCACTCCCGCGCTCATCGCGCTGTTCGAGAAGCTGCCGGGCTGCATCCTGGAGAATCAGTACGGCCCCTCCGAGACGCACGTCGTCTCCGCCCACCGGCTCCAGGGCGCACCCGCCTCCTGGCCCCGCCTTCCGTCGATCGGCGGGCCGCTGCCGCACACCCAGCTCTTCGTGCTGGATGCGTTGGGCCAGCCGACGCCCATCGGCGTGCCGGGCGAGCTCTTCATCGGCGGCGCGCACCTGGCCCTCGGCTATGCGGGCAGGCCCGAGCTGACGGCGGAGAAATTCGTTCCCCATCCCTTCAGCACCACGCCCGGCGCTCGCGTCTACCGCACGGGTGACTCGGCGCGCTGGAAGGCGGACGGCACCGTCGAGTTCCTCGGTCGCCTCGATGGACAGGTGAAGCTGCGAGGCTTCCGCGTCGAGCTGGGTGAAGTCGAGGCCGCGCTGCGCGCAATCCCCGGCATCCGCGACGCCGCCGCGACGGTCCGTGAGGACGCTCCCGGCCTCAAGCGCCTCGTCGGCTACTTCGTCCCCGTGTCCGCGTCGGAGCCCCCGAGCGCGGAGAACCTGCGGACCCTCCTGCTCCAGCACCTGCCCGAGTACATGGTGCCCACGGCCTTCGTCTCGCTGGAGACGCTCCCGCTGACGCCCAGCGGCAAGCTCGCGCGGCGCATGTTGCCCGCGCCCGACCTGGGTGCGCAGGAGCGCGAGGCCCCATTCATCGCGCCCAGGACACCCCAGGAAGAGAAGCTGGCCAAGGTGTTCTCCGGCGTCCTGCACCTGCCACGCGTGAGCGTCACGGACAACTTCTTCGCGCTCGGTGGTCACTCGCTGCTCGCCACCCAGGTCATCTCGCGCATCCGGTCCGCCTTCGCCGTCGAGCTTCCGCTGCGCGCGCTCTTCGAGGCGCCCACCGTCGCCGCGCTCGCGGCCCGCATCGAAGACGAAGGGCTGGGAGAGACGCAGGCGCTCGCGCCGCCCATCGTCCCCGTGTCGCGCGAAGGCCTGGTGCCCCTGTCCTTCGCGCAGCTCCGGCTCTGGTTCATCGATCAGTTCCAGCCCGGCGGGGCCGCGTACCACATGCCGTCCTTCGTGCGCCTGGAAGGGCCGCTCGACACGGCGGCGCTCCAGCGTTCCTTCGACGAGCTGGTGCGGCGTCACGAGGCGCTGCGCACCACCTTCTTCCAGCAGGACGACCAGCCCTACCAGCGCATCGCCCCCCACGGCGAGCTGCCCCTGGTGCGCGTGGACCTGCGGAGCCTGGAGCCCTCCACCGCTCGCGAGGAAGTGAAGCGACTGCTCCTCGAGGAGCTGGCTCGTCCCTTCAACCTCTCCACGGGACCGCTCATCCGCGCGCAGCTCCTGGAGCTGTCGCCTACCGAGCACGTGCTCGCGCTCAACATGCACCACATCGTCTCCGACGGTTGGTCCATGGGCGTGCTCGTCCAGGAAGTCGCCGCGCTCTACGACGCCTTCGCCCACGGTAGGCCATCACCGCTTTCGCCCCTCGCCATCCAGTACGCCGACTACGCCGTCTGGCAGCGCGATTGGTTCCAGGGTGCGGTGCTCGAACGGCAGCTCACCTTCTGGCGCAACCAGCTCTCCGGCGTCGTGCCACTGGAGCTGGCCACCGACAAGCCGCGTCCTCCGGTCATGACCTCGCGCGGCGGCAACGTCGGCGTGTTCCTGCCCGCCTCCACCGCCGAGAAGCTCAAGGCGCTGTGCCAGCAGGAGGGCGCCACGCCGTTCATGGCGCTGCTCGCCGCGTGGCAGTTGCTCCTCTCGCGCTACTCGGGCCAGGACGACCTCACCGTCGGTTCGCCTATCGCGGGTCGCCAGCGCTCGGAGCTCGAAGGCCTCATCGGATTCTTCGTCAACACGCTGGTCTTCCGGGCGCGCATCGATGGACAGGCTTCGTTCCAGCACCTGTTGCGACAGGTGAAGGAGACCGCGCTCGGCGCCTACGCTCATCAGGACGTGCCCTTCGAGCGACTGGTCGAGGTGCTCCAGCCGGCCCGTGACTTGAGCCGCAGTCCGCTGTTCCAGGTCCTCTTCTCCCTCCAGAACACGCCCGCCTCCGCCATCCAGAAGCAGGCGCTGACCATCAGCCCCGTGGACGTCGACGGCGTCACGTCCAAGTTCGAGCTCAACCTCAACCTCGTGGAGCTGCCGGAGGGCTACGCGGGCTCGCTCGGCTACAACTCAGACCTGTTCGAGCACGCCACCGTCGAGCGACTCGCCCTTCACTACACCACGCTCGTCGAAGCACTCGTCTCGCGGCCCCAAATCCCCGTCGCGTCCTGCTCGCTGCTCACCGAGCAGGAGCAGCGGCAGGTCCTGCTCGATTGGAACGAGACGGGCACGGACGTCGCCACCGAACCCTTCGTCCATCGACTCGTCGAGCAGCAGGCCCGCCTCACGCCCGAGGCCCTCGCCGTCCTCTCCGATGACGAAGCGCTCTCCTTCACGCAGCTCAACCAGCGCGCCGACCAGCTCGCCCGGGTGCTGTGCTCGCGAGGGGTGCGCCCTGGCGACTTCGTTGCGCTGCTCACGCATCGCACGCCCCAGCTCCCCATCGCCCTGCTCGCCATCCTCAAGGCGGGTGCCGCCTACCTCCCGCTGTCTCCCGACTACCCGCGTGAGCGCCTCGCGTTCATGCTGCGCGACAGCGGGGCTCGCATCGTGCTGTCCCAGGAGGCGCTCGTCTCGCTCCTGCCCGACGGACTCGACATCCTCTGCCTCGACTCCGCCTCGCACGCGGAGGAGCTCGCGCGCACACCGTCTGAGCCTCTCCTGTCGAAGCCGGAGCCCGACGCTCCCGCATACGTCATCTACACCTCGGGCTCCACGGGACAGCCCAAGGGCGTGCTCATTCCCCACCGCACGCTCGCCAATCACATGGCCTGGTTCCTCCAGGTCTTCCCGCTCACCGCGCGGGACAGGGTGCTGCTCAAGACGCCGCTCGCCTTCGACGCGTCCGTCTGGGAGTGCTGGGCTCCGCTCCTCGCGGGTGCGCCGCTCGTGCTCGCGCCCACTGACGCCCACCGCGATGCGGCGCTGCTGCTCGACTGCGTCGTCCGGCAGGGCATCACCGTCCTCCAACTCGTCCCGTCCCTGCTGCGCTTCGTCCTCGACGAGCCCTCACTGGCTCGCGCCACGTCCCTGAGGTGGCTGTTCTGCGGAGGTGAGGCGCTCTCCGCCTCGCTCGCGTCCCTCGCCCACGAGCGGCTCCCTCAGGCGCGGCTCGTCAATCTCTACGGCCCCACCGAAGTCACCATCGATTCGACCTACACCGTCGTCGATGCCGTCACGTCGGGCGTCTCCATTCCCATCGGTCGTCCCGTCGCCAACACACGCGCCTATGTGCTCGACGACACCCTGCGGCCCGTCCCGCCGGGTGTTCCAGGGGAGCTGTACCTGGGCGGTGCGCAGGTGGCCCTGGGCTACCTCGGCAGGCCCGCGCTCACCGCGGAGCGCTTCATCCCGGACCCTTTCGCCGCTACGCCAGGAGCGCGCCTGTACCGCACCGGTGACAAGGTCCGGTGGCTCGCGGAAGGGCGACTGGAGTACCTGGGCCGCACCGACTTCCAGGTGAAGCTGCGCGGTCTGCGCATCGAGCTGGGCGAGATTGAAGCCGCCCTCCGCGCGCAACCGGGCGTGCGTGACAGCATCGTCCTCGTGCGCGAGGACGTCCCTGGCCAGCACCGCCTCGTCGCCTATCTCGTCTCCGCGCCGCTCGATACGGACACGCTGCTCGCCTCACTGCGCGAGCGGCTGCCCGAGTACATGCTGCCCACGGTCTTCATGCGCCTGGACGCGCTGCCGCTGACACCCAACGGCAAGGTCGACCGGCAGGCCCTCCCCGTCCCCGAGCAGGGCACGGAGGGCAGCCTCTTCGTCGCGCCTCGCAGTGCCATCGAGGAGACGCTGTCGGCCATCTGGGCCGAAGTGCTTCAGCTCGACAAGGTCAGCGTCACCGCCAACTTCTTCTCGCTCGGCGGCCACTCCCTGCTCGCCACGCAGGTCGTCTCACGCGTGCGCAGGACGCTCGGCGTGGAGCTGCCCCTCCGCGCGCTGTTCGAGACCCCCACCATCGCCGCGCTCGCCACCCGCCTTGGCGAGGCTGGAGGAGCGTCCCCGGGCGCCCGCGCGCCCGCCATCGTTCCCGTGCCGCGCACGGGCGAGCTGCCGCTGTCCTTCGCACAGCAGCGTTTGTGGCTCATCGACCAGCTCGAGCCCGGAAGCTCCACCTACAACATTCCCCTCGCCCTGCTCCTGCAAGGGCCGCTCGAGGTGGACGCGCTCCAGGGCGCCTTCACGTCGCTCGTCGAGCGCCACGAATCCCTGCGCACCACATTCGTGACGCACGACGGAGAGCCGCGTCAGCACATCCACGCCCCCAAGCCCATGCTCGTCGCAGTGAGGGAGCTGGAGTCCCTCTCGGAAGACGCGAAGCTCGTCGAGGCCCGCCGACTGGTGAGCGAGGAGGCCTCACGGCCCTTCGACCTGGAGCACGGCCCCATCTTCCGCGTGCTGCTGCTGCGACTGGACGCACAGCGCCATGTCCTCGTCGGGACGGTCCATCACATCGCCTCCGACGGCTGGTCCACGGGAATCC
>NZ_JABUMR010000031.1:0-3822 GCF_013336725.1 Myxococcus sp. CA040A
TCCTCGGCCGCGCCGACTTCCAGGTGAAGCTGCGCGGCTTCCGCATCGAACTGGGCGAAGTCGAAGCCGTCCTCTCACGCCACACCTCCGTCCTCCAGGCCGTCGCGGGCGTCCACCTCGACGCCTCCGGTGACGGTCGTCTCGTCGCCTGGCTCGTCCCCCAGGCCGGCGTCTCGCTCGACGCCTCCGCCCTCCGCGACTTCGCCCAACGGCACCTGCCAGAACACATGGTGCCCTCGCTGTTCGTCTCCCTTCCCGCGCTTCCCCTCACTCCCAATGGCAAGGTCGACCGCAAGGCCCTCCCCTCGCCGCTGAGCAAGAGCCAGCAATCCGCCGTCCCCGACGACTCCGAGCCAAGGACGCCCCAGGAGAAGGTCCTCGCCGCCATCTGGTCCGAGGCCCTGCGCGCGCCGCGTGTCACGCGCCATGACAACTTCTTCGCGCTGGGTGGCGACTCCATCCTCTCCATCCAGATTGTCTCCCGCGCACGAAACGCGGGCCTCCAGCTCACCACCCAGCAACTCTTCCAGCACCCGACGCTGGAGGCCCTCGCGCGGGTCGTGAAGTTCGAGGGCAACGCATGGGCCGAGCAGCCGGACTCCGCGCTCACGCCGCGCACGTCGACGGACTCGAAGTGGCACGAGTCCACGGACGTCGTCCTGAGCCGGTTGAAGCAGGCCATCGCGGACCGGCTGGTCCCCGCGGGCACGCCGGTGGAGGACCTCTATCCGTTGTCGCCCTTGCAGCAGGGCATGCTCTTCCACACCCTCGCCGCGCCGGGCTCCGGCGTCTACGTCACCCAGTTGACGTGGACCTTCAGTGGCGCGGTGGACCTGGGGGCGTTCCGGCGCACCTGGGAGACCGTCATCCAGCGCCAGCCCCTGCTGCGCACGTCCTTCCACTCGGGCGACTCGCGGGAGCCCCTCCAGCTCGTCCACCCCGGTGCTGCCCTGCCCTGGGAGGAACTCGACTGGCGCGGAGTGGAGGAAGCAGAGCAGCAGTCCCGCTTCCAGGTCCTCCTCTCCGAGGACCGCGCTCGCGGATTCGACCTGCGCACGCCACCGCTGCTGCGCTTGACGGTCATCCGCACCGGTGAGCAGTCCTGGCGAGCCATCGGGACCTCGCATCATGTGTTGATGGACGGCTGGAGCATGGGCCTGCTCTTCCAGGACCTCTTCGCCACCTACGAGCAGATTCGCGCGGGGCTGGTGTGGGTCCGGAGCGAGGCAACGACCTTCCGCGACTACGTCACCTGGCTCCAGCGCCAGCCGATGGAGCCCGCGGAGCTCTACTGGCGCAAGACGCTGCATGGCTTCACCGCGCCCACGCCCCTCCCTGGTGCCCTTCCCCGAAGCCCGGACTCGGTGCTCCAGCGTCAGCGCCTCCAGCTCCACCTGCCCGCGCAGACGACAGCAACCCTCCAGGCCTTCGTCCGCCAGCACCGCCTCACCCTCAATGCGCTGGTCCAGGCCGCGTGGACGCTGGTGCTCTCACGTCACACCGGTGAGCAGGACATCGTCTTCGGTGCCACCACCTCCGGTCGTTCCGCCGACGTCTCCGGCATCGACCGCGCCATCGGGCTCTTCATCAACACCGTGCCCGTCCGTGTCTTCGTCGACGACGGCACCACCGCCCTCTCCTGGCTCCAGCAGCTCCACACCCAGCAGCTCGAGCTGCGCCAGTTCGAGCACACGTCCCTCGTGCGTCTGCACGGGTGGAGCGACGTGCCGCGCGGCACGCCCCTCTTCGAGTCCCTCTTCATCGTCGAGAACTTCCCCATCGACGCCGCGGTGAATTCCGCCGGGGATGCGTTGGGCATCCGCGACTTCACCATCGTGGACCAGACGGACACGCCGCTGGAGGCGTACGTCATCCCTGGGGACTCGCTGGAGCTGCGCCTGCTCTTCGACGCCGCGCGCTTCGAGCCTTCCATCCCCGAGCGTCTCCTTCATCACTGGGGCGTCGCGCTCCAGGCGCTGATGGCTGCCCCGGATGCGCGCCTCGCCTCCATCTCCCTGCTGACGAGAGATGAGCATGAGCAGGTCCTTCGCTCGTTCAACGGCAGGGCCCGCCCCGCGCCGGCTCAGAAAGACTCCGGCTCGCGATACACCGCTCCGCGCTCACGGACCGAGGAACAGCTCACGCAGGTGTTCGCCCAGGTGTTGGGCGTGGAGCATGTGGGCGCGACGGACAGCTTCTTCGCGCTCGGCGGACACTCCCTGCTCGCCACCCAGGTCGTCTCGCGCATCCACTCCGTGCTGGGAGTGGAGCTCCCACTGCGCGACCTCTTCGAGGCCCCCACCGTCGAACAGCTCTCCCGGCGGATTGAGTCGAGAAGCGGCGAGGGCACGGGAACCAGGCGCCTCCTGCTGCGCCCGGGCGCGCGCGACGGCGCCATTCCTCTTTCGTTCGCCCAGCAGCGCCTCTGGTTCCTCGATCAGCTCCAGCCCGGCGGCTCCGCATACAACATCCCGTGGGCGCTCAAGCTCACCGGAACCCTGGATTCAAACGCGCTGCGCCAGTCCCTCCGCGCGCTGATGCTGCGCCATGAAGTGCTGCGCACGCACTTCGCCATTCATGAGGGTCAGCCCGTTCAGCGCATCCAGCAGGATGTCGTGCTGGAGATGCCTCTCATCGACCTCCGCGCACTGCCGGAGCAGGAGCGGGACGCGGAAGCCCAGCGCCGGATGCGCCAAGAGGCGCTGCACTCATTCGACCTGTCTCGGGGTCCGCTGGTACACGCGACCCTGGTGCGATTGAGCGACGACGAGCACATCCTGCTCGTCACCGCACACCACATCGTCTCCGACGGATGGTCTGTCGCCATCATCGTCCGCGAGCTCGCCGCCTTCTACCGTCAGTTCGCCGGAGGAGAACCCGCCCAGCTCGCCTCCCTGCCCATCCAGTACGCCGACTTCGCCATCTGGCAGCGCCAGTGGCTCCAGGGCGACGTCCTTTCCGCCGAGATTGACTGGTGGCGCCAGGAGCTCGCCGGCGTCTCGACTTCGCTCGAGCTTCCCACTGACAGGCCGCGTCCCGCTGTTCAGACGTACCGGGGAGACATCGTCCCCGTGGCCTTGTCCAGACAGTCGAGCGACTGGGTCAAGGCGCTCGCCCAGCGCGAGGGTGCCACGCCCTTCATGGTGCTGCTGGCTTCCTTCCAGTTCCTGCTCTCCCGCTACTCGGGCCAGGACGACGTTTCCGTGGGCTCGCCCCTCGCCAACCGGAATCGCTCCGAGACCGAGGGCCTCATCGGCTTCTTCGTCAACACCCTCGTCTTCCACTCCCGACTCGACTCGAAGCAGTCCTTCCGTCAGTTGCTCTCCCAGGTGCGCACGTCCACCCTCGCCGCCTACGAGCACCAGGACGTCCCCTTCGAGAAGCTTGTCGAAGAACTCCAGCCTCAGCGTGACCTGAGCCGCTCACCGCTCTTCCAGGTCACCCTCACCCTTCAGAACGCTCCTGAAGGAGAACTCAAGCTCCCCGGCATCACGCTGGGCGCGCTGCCGCCGAGCATCGAGTCCTCGAAGTACGACATCAGCCTTCTGCTCGAAGAAGGCATCAATGGCTTCGCGGGTGTCTTCAACTACAACACCGACCTCTTCGACGCGGCGACCATGGAGCGCCTCTCGCGTCACTACGCGGTGCTGATTGAGGGACTTCAGGCGGCCCCCGATACCCAGCTTGGCCTGATCCCTCTGCTCACGTTGGCGGAGAAGCAGCAGGTCCTCGCGGGTTGGAATGGCGTTGTCAGTGATTACCCGCGCGACGCATCCATCCCTTCGCTCTTCGCTCAGCAGGCCGCGCGTACGCCTGATGCCG
>NZ_JABUMR010000032.1:0-3258 GCF_013336725.1 Myxococcus sp. CA040A
TCATGGCGTTGCTCGCCGTCTGGCAGCTCCTCCTCTCCCGCTACTCCGGACAGGACGACCTCTCCGTCGGCTCCCCCATCGCGGGACGCACCCGAGCGGAGACAGAGGGGCTCATCGGCTTCTTCGTCAACACCCTCGTGCTGCGCACGCAGCTCCTGCCGAGCCTCCGCTTCCGCGAGCTGCTCGCGCAGGTGAAACGCACCACGCTCGGCGCCTACGAGCATCAGGACGTCCCCTTCGAGAAGCTCGTCGAGGAACTCAACCCTCACCGCACCCTCAGTCACTCGCCGCTGTTCCAGGTGATGCTCGTCCTGCAGAACGCTCCGACGACGAGCATGGAAGTGCCTGGGAGCACGGCGGAGACGTCACCGCTTCGCCTGGAGGCTTTCGACTCGGGAGCGCCGGGCGCGAAGTTCGACCTCACCCTGACGCTGGGCGAGGGACTGGAAGGCGCGCTGGGCTACCGGACGGACTTGTTCGATGAGTCCACCATCGCTCGGATGGTCGCGCACTTCGGCACCCTCCTCGACGCCGCCATCACCACACCGGAGTTGCGGCTGAGCGAGCTGCCGATGTTGCCGGCCGAGGAGCGCCGTCAGGTGCTCGTCGAGTGGAACGACACCCGCCGCGAGCTGCCCTGGACTGGCGCCTTCCACGAGCGCTTCGAGGCCCAGGCCGCTCTCACGCCCGACGCCCTCGCCGTCCTCGACGACTCCTCCTCTCTCTCCTTCTCTCAGCTCAACCACCGCTCCAACCAGCTCGCCCACCTGCTGCGCGCCCGTGGTGTCGGGCCCGAAGTCCGTGTCGCCCTCTGCCTGGAGCGCTCCGTCGACTCCCTCGTCGCCCTCCTCGCCATCCTCAAGGCCGGCGCCGCCTACGTCCCTCTCGACTCCGCCTACCCTCGCGAGCGCCTGGCTTTCATGCTCGAGGACTCCGGCGCTCCCTTCGTCCTCACCCAGTCCCACCTCCTGCCTCGTCTCGACTCGGCCTCCTGCTCGGCCCTCTGCCTCGATGACGCCGCACTGCGCGCTTCTCTCGCCGCGCTCCCTGACTCCAACCCTCCTCGCGTCACCCTTCCTTCTCACCTCGCCTACGTCATCTACACCTCCGGCTCCACCGGACGTCCCAAGGGCGTCATGGTCCACCACTCCTCCGTGGTGAATCTCCTCTCCGCCCTCTCCTCTGCCGTCTACTCCGACGTCCAGCGCCCGCTCCGCATCTCCCTCAACGCGCCCCTCTCCTTCGACGCCTCCGTCAAGCAGCTCGTCTTCCTCGCCCAGGGCCATTGCCTCTGCTTCGTCCCTCAGGCCGCTCGCGAAGACGTCCCCCTGCTTCTCTCCTGGATTCAGAAGCACCAGCTCGACGTCTTCGACTGCGCCCCTTCTCACCTCCGCCTCCTCCTCGACGAGGGCCTTGCTTCTTCTCAGCGCCCCTTGCGTCTCCTCATTGGCGGTGAGGCCATCGACGACTCTCTCTGGGCGACGCTTTCCTCTTCGCCCTCCCTGAGCGCCTTCAACGTCTACGGGCCCACTGAGGCCACCGTCGACACCACCGCGCTCTCCATCCGCTCCTCTGCGCGTCCCGCACTCGGTGGGCCGCTCTCCAACGTCGCCACCTTCATCCTCGACGCCTCTCTCCAGCCCGCTCCCATCGGCGTCCCCGGAGAGCTCTTCATCGGCGGCGACGGCCTGGCTCGCGGCTACCACCTCCGCCCGGACCTCACCGCCGAGCGCTTCGTCCCCAATCCCTTCTCTTCCGTCCCTGGCGCTCGCCTCTACCGAACCGGTGACAAGGCTCGCTGGCTGGCCCACGGCCACCTCGAGTACCTCGGCCGCATCGACTTCCAGGTGAAGCTGCGTGGCTTCCGCATCGAGTTGGGCGAAGTCGAGGCCGCTCTTGAGGCGCTGGCTTCCGTCCACCACGCCGCTGCCCTCGTCCGTGAAGACGTCCCGGGCCTCAAGCGCCTCGTCGCCTACGTCACCCCCGCTTCCGTCGACACCTCGTCTCTTCGCGCGGAGCTGCTCCTCAGCCTCCCCGAGTACATGGTGCCCTCGGCCTTCGTCGCCCTGGACGCACTGCCCATCAACACCCACGGCAAGCTCGACAGGAAGGCGCTCCCGGCTCCCGACTCCAGCCCCACCGACTCCTTCCTCGCGCCTCGCAATCCCACCGAGGCTCGCCTCGCCGCCATCTGGGCAGAGGTCCTCCACCTCGACTCCGTCAGCGTCTCCGACGACTTCTTCGCCCTCGGTGGACACTCCCTCCTCGCCACCCAGGTCGTCTCTCGTGTCCGCAAGGCCTTCGACGTCGAGCTGCCTCTTCGCGCTCTCTTCGAAGCGCCAACCATTGCGGCGCTCGCGGCTCGCGTCGATGCCGTGGGCCACGGGGACCTGTCGCTCCAGCTGCCTCCGCTCGTGGCGGTGCCTCGCACTGGGCCGCTGCCGCTGTCCTTCGCGCAGCAGCGTCTATGGTTCCTCGACAGGCTCCAGCCGGGCAGCCCTTTCTACAACATCCCCTCGGCCATCCAGCTCCATGGGGGACTGAACCTCGCCGCGCTGGAGCGGGCAATTCAGGAACTGGTGCAGCGCCATGAAGCGCTGCGCACCTCGTTCCACGTCCAGGAAGATGGAGAGGCCGTCCAGCACATCCATCCTCGTGTGGAGCTGGCCGTCCCGGTGACGGACCTGGAGGCCTTGCCCGAAGCCTCGCGTGAGACCGAAGCGCGGCGACTGGCCCAACTCGAAGCGCAGAAGCCGTTCGAGCTCTCCCAGGCCCCGCTGCTCCGTGCTTCCGTGCTTCGCCTCTCCGAGCAGCGCCACATCCTGCTCGTCACCGTCCACCACATCGTCTCGGACGGTTGGTCCAACGGCATCCTCACGCGGGAAGTCGGAGCGCTCTACGCCGCGTTTGCCCAGGGACTCCCGTCGCCGCTCGCGCCGCTGGAGCTTCAGTACGCGGACTACGCGGCGTGGCAGCGAGGCTGGCTGCGCGACGAAGCCCTCTCCAAGCAGGTGAGCTGGTGGCGAGGTCAGCTCGCCGGGGCTCCCCATGCACTGGAGCTGCCCACCGACAGGCCGCGTCCTCCCGTTCAGACGGCGAACGGCGGCACGCTCCCCATCGAGCTGGGCTCACAGCTCACCGCCGAGCTGCGCGCGCTGTGCCTGCGTGAAGGCGTCACGCCCTTCATGGCACTGCTGTCCGCGTTCCAGGTGTTGCTCGCTCGCTACTCGGGCCAGGACGACATCGTCGTCGGCTCGC
>NZ_JABUMR010000033.1:0-3258 GCF_013336725.1 Myxococcus sp. CA040A
GCGAGCCGACGACGATGTCGTCCTGGCCCGAGTAGCGAGCGAGCAACACCTGGAACGCGGACAGCAGTGCCATGAAGGGCGTGACGCCTTCACGCAGGCACAGCGCGCGCAGCTCGGCGGTGAGCTGCGAGCCCAGCTCGATGGGGAGCGTGCCGCCGTTCGCCGTCTGAACGGGAGGACGCGGCCTGTCGGTGGGCAGCTCCAGGGCGTGCGGAGCCCCGGCGAGCTGACCTCGCCACCAGCTCACCTGCTTGGAGAGGGCTTCGTCGCGCAGCCAGCCTCGCTGCCACGCCGCGTAGTCCGCGTACTGAAGCTCCAGCGGCGCGAGCGGCGAGGGGAGTCCCTGGGCGAACGCGGCGTAGAGCGCTCCGACTTCCCGCGTGAGGATGCCGCTGGACCAGCCGTCCGAGACAATGTGGTGGACGGTGACGAGCAGGATGTGGCGCTGCTCGGAGAGGCGAAGCACGGAGGCACGGAGCAGCGGGGCCTGGGAGAGCTCGAACGGCTTCTGCGCTTCGAGTTGAGCCAGTCGCCGCGCTTCGGTCTCACGCGAGGCTTCGGGCAAGGCCTCCAGGTCCGTTACCGGGACGGACAGCTCCACACGAGGAAGGATGTGCTGGACGGCCTCTCCATCCTCCTGGACGTGGAACGAGGTGCGCAGCGCTTCATGGCGCTGCACCAACTCCTGAATCGCCCGCTCCAGCGCGGCGAGGTTCAGTCCCCCATGGAGCTGGATGGCCGAGGGGATGTTGTAGAACGGACTGCCCGGCTGGAGCCTGTCGAGGAACCACAGGCGCTGCTGCGCGAAGGACAGCGGCAGCGGTCCAGTGCGAGGCACCGCCACGAGCGGAGGCAGCTGGAGCGACGGGTCCCCGTGGCCTACGGCATCGACACGAGCCGCGAGCGCAGCAACGGTTGGCGCCTCGAAGAGAGCGCGAAGAGGCAGCTCGACGTCGAAGGCCTTGCGGACACGAGAGACGACCTGGGTGGCGAGGAGGGAGTGGCCACCGAGGGAGAAGAAGTCGTCGGAGACGCTGACGGAGTCGAGGTGGAGGACCTCTGCCCAGATGGCGGCGAGGCGAGTCTCGGTGGGGTTGCGAGGCGCGAGGAAGGAGTCGGTGGGGCTGGAGTCGGGAGCCGGGAGCGCCTTCCTGTCGAGCTTGCCGTGGGTGTTGATGGGCAGTGCGTCCAGGGCGACGAAGGCCGAGGGCACCATGTACTCGGGGAGGCTGAGGAGCAGCTCCGCGCGAAGAGACGAGGTGTCGACGGAAGCGGGGGTGACGTAGGCGACGAGGCGCTTGAGGCCGGGGACGTCCTCACGGACGAGGGCGGCGGCGTGGTGGACGGAAGCCAGCGCTTCGAGAGCGGCCTCGACTTCGCCCAACTCGATGCGGAAGCCGCGCAGCTTCACCTGGAAGTCGATGCGGCCGAGGTACTCGAGGTGGCCGTGGGCAAGCCAGCGAGCCTTGTCACCGGTGCGGTAGAGGCGAGCACCCGGCACCGAGGAGAAGGGATTGGGGACGAAGCGCTCAGCGGTGAGGTCCGGACGGAGGTGGTAGCCGCGAGCGAGGCCATCGCCGCCGATGAAGAGCTCTCCGGGGACTCCGATGGGGGCGGGCTGGAGAGATGCGTCGAGGATGAAGGTGGAGACGTTGGAGAGAGGCCCACCGAGGGCAGGGCGAGCGGAAGCGCGGATGGAGAGGGCGGTGGTGTCGACGGTGGCCTCAGTGGGCCCGTAGACGTTGAAGGCACTCAGCGAAGGCGCGGAAGAGAGAGCGGCCCAGAGAGAGTCGTCGATGGCCTCACCGCCGATGAGGAGACGGAGGGGGCGGCCGGACTCCGCGAGGCCCTCGTCGAGGAGGAGGCGGAGGTGAGAGGGAGCGCAGTCGAGGACGTCGAGCTGGTGCTTCTGAATCCAGGAGAGGAGCAGGGGGACGTCTTCGCGAGCGGCCTGAGGGACGAAGCAGAGGCAGTGGCCCTGGGAGAGGAAGACGAGCTGCTGGACGGAGGCGTCGAAGGAGAGGGGAGCGTTGAGAGAGACGCGGAGCGGGCGCTGGACGTCGGAGTAGACAGAGGCTGCGAGGGCGGAGAGGAGATTCACCACGGAGGAGTGGTGGACCAAGACGCCCTTGGGCTTGCCGGTGGAGCCGGAGGTGTAGATGACGTAGGCGAGGTGAGAAGGAAGGGAGACGCGAGGAGGGTTGGAGGTGGGGAGCGCGGCGAGAGAAGCGCGCAGTGCGGCGTCATCGAGGCAGAGGGCCGAGCAGGAGGCCGAGTCGAGACGAGGCAGGAGGTGGGACTGAGTGAGGACGAAGGGAGCGCCGGAGTCCAGGAGCATGAAAACCAGGCGCTCGCGGGGGTAGGCGGAGTCGAGAGGGACGTAGGCGGCGCCGGCCTTGAGGATGGCGAGGAGGGCGACGAGGGAGTCGACGGAGCGCTCCAGGCAGAGGGCGACACGGACTTCGGGCCCGACACCGCGCGAGCGCAGCAGGTGAGCGAGCTGGTTCGAGCGCTGGTTGAGCTGGAGAAAGGAGAGAGACGCGGAGTCGTCGAGGACGGCGAGGGCGTCGGGCGTGAGAGCGGCCTGGGCCTCGAAGCGCTCGTGGAAGGCGCCAGTCCAGGGCAACTCACGGCGGGTGTTGTTCCACTCGACGAGCACCTGACGGCGCTCCTCGGCCGGCAACATTGGCAGCTCACCCACGAGGGTATCGGGGGTGGTGATGGCGGCATCGAGAAGGGTGCCGAAGTGCGCGACCATTCGGGCGATGGTGGACTCATCGAACAAGTCCGTGCGGTAGCCCAGCGCGCCTTCCAGTCCCTCGCCCAGCGTCAGGGTGAGGTCGAACTTCGCGCCCGGCGCTCCCGAGTCGAAAGCCTCCAGGCGCAGCGGTGACGTCTCCACCGTGCTCCCAGGCACTTCCATGCTCGTCGTCGGTGCGTTCTGCAGGGCGAGCATCACCTGGAACAGGGGCGAGTGACTGAGGGTGCGGTGAGGGTTGAGTTCCTCGACGAGCTTCTCGAAGGGGACGTCCTGATGCTCGTAGGCGCCGAGCGTGGTGCGTTTCACCTGCGCGAGCAGCTCGCGGAAGCGGAGTCCCGGCAGGAGCTGCGTGCGCAGCACGAGGGTGTTCACGAAGAAGCCGATGAGCCCCTCTGTCTCCGCTCGGGTGCGTCCCGCGATGGGGGAGCCGACGGAGAGGTCGTCCTGTCCGGAGTAGCGGGAGAGGAGGAGCTGCCAGACGGCGAGCAACGCCATGA
>NZ_JABUMR010000034.1:0-2115 GCF_013336725.1 Myxococcus sp. CA040A
TCTTCGTCAACACCCTCGTCCTCCACTCCCGACTCGACTCGAAGCAGTCCTTCCGTCAGTTGCTCTCCCAGGTGCGCACGTCCACTCTGGCCGCCTACGAGCACCAGGACGTCCCCTTCGAGAAGCTCGTCGAGGAGCTTCAGCCTCAGCGTGACCTGAGCCGCTCACCGCTCTTCCAGGTCACCCTCACCCTTCAGAACGCTCCTGAAGAGGAACTCAAGCTCCCGGGTCTCACCCTCAGCGGGCTGGCTCCCAGCATCGAGACGGCGAAGTTCGACTTCAGCCTCTTTCTCGAAGAAGGCATCAACGGCTTCGTCGGCGGCTTCAACTACAACACCGACCTCTTCGACGCGGCGACCATGGAGCGCCTCTCGCGTCACTACTCGGTGCTGATTGAGGCGCTGACCGTTTCGCCTGATGCACAGCTCGGTCTGATTCCTCTGCTCACGGTGGCAGAGAAGCAGCAAGTCCTCGCGGGTTGGAACGGCACCACGACGAGCTACCCTCGCAACGCAAGCATTCAGGAGCTCTTCGCTCACCAGGCCGCGCGCACGCCTGATGCTGTCGCCGTTGTCTCAGGTGAGGAGTCTGTCTCCTACGCCCAGCTCGACTCGCGCTCCAATCAGCTCGCCCATTACCTGCGCACTCTCGACGTTCTTCCCGGCTCGCGCGTCGCCGTCCGTCTCGACCGCTCCGCCGACCTCATCGTCTCCCTCCTCGCCATCCTCAAGGCCGGCGCCTCCTACGTCCCCCTCGATAAGGCCTGGCCTTCCGACCGCCTCGCCTTCGTCCTTCGCGAGTCCTCAGCCGGCGTCGTCCTCTCTCACTCCGACGTCGTCGATGACCTGCCTGCCTGCGGCGCCGTCCTCCTCGTCATCGATGAGGAGGCTGCTCTCATCGCTCGCCAGCCATCTTCACCTCTCACGGGTGTCGTGACAGGGGATGACCTCGCCTACGTCATGTTCACCTCCGGCTCCACCGGTGAGCCCAAGGGTGTCTGCGTCCCTCACCGAGGCGTCACCCGCCTCGTCTCCTCTTCCTTCATCTCCTTCGCCGCTTCCGACGTCTGGCTCCACGCGGCCCCCGTCGCCTTCGACGCCTCCACCCTCGAAATCTGGGGCGCTCTCCTCCACGGCTCCAAGCTCGTCCTCGCTCCTCCCCATGCCCTGTCGCTCGAGGAGTTGGGCGCTCTGCTTGTCCGCGAGGGCATCACCTCCCTCTGGCTCACTGCGGCTCTCTTCGAGCAGATGGTGGCGACTCAGCCCGTCGCGCTGGCTGGTGTCCGCCAGGTGCTCGCCGGTGGCGACGTCCTGCCGCCTTCTCGCGTCCGCGAGTACCTCGCGCGGCTGCCCCCGGGCCACGTCCTCGTCAACGGCTACGGCCCTACCGAGAACACCACCTTCTCCGCCACTCACTCGCTGCGGAATGGGGACTCCTTCTCTCGCTCCGTCCCCATCGGCGCTCCTCTCTCCAACTCCTCCGCCTTCGTCCTCGACGCCTCCTTCCAGCCCCTGCCTCCGGGCGTCCCTGGAGAGCTCTTCGTCGGGGGTGACGGCCTTGCTTGGGGTTACCTCAACCGCGCTGACCTCACCGCCGAGCGCTTCGTCCCTCATCCCTTCTCTTCTTCGCCCGGTGCTCGCCTCTATCGCACCGGGGACCGCGTCCGCTGGCTCGCCGACGGCACTCTCGAGTTCCTCGGCCGCTCCGACTTCCAGGTGAAGGTCCGCGGCTTCCGCATTGAGTTGGGTGAAGTCGAGGCCGCTCTCCGCCTCTTCTCTGGCATCCAGGAAGGCGTCGTCCTCGCTCGCGAGGACGTCCCCGGTGACAAGCGTCTCGTCGCCTACTTCACCTCGGCCGAGTCCTCTGTCGATGGCTCGGCGCTGCGCACATTCCTCTCCCAGCGCCTGCCCGAGTACATGGTGCCGGCCGCTCTCGTCTCCCTCTCCGCCTTCCCCCTCTCCGCCAATGGGAAGCTCGACAGGAAGGCTCTTCCTCCTCCCGACTTCGCCGCTGCCACCTCCTCCGGCGACGACTTCGCCCCTCCCTCCACCCTCACCCAGTCCCGCCTCGCCTCCATCTTCTCCGACGTCCTCGGCCTGGAGCGCGTCAGCATCC
>NZ_JABUMR010000035.1:0-1954 GCF_013336725.1 Myxococcus sp. CA040A
GCGCTCCATGCACAGCCCCACCCTGTCTCCCGCACCCACCCCCGCCCCGCCCAGGTGCCACGCCAGTTGATTCGCTCGCTTCTCCAACTGCGCGTACGTCAGCTCCTCCCCTTCGAACACCACCGCCACCGCCTCCGGCGTCCTCCCCGCCTGCGCCTCCACCAACTCGTGCGCGCAGACCTCCCAGCGTGGGCCCGTGGCTGAAGGGTTCCACGCCTCCAACACGAGGCGTCGATCCGCTTCCGAGACGAGCGGCAATTCGGACAAGCGGTGGAGCGGGTTGGCGACCGCGCCCTCGAGGAGCCGTTGCAGGTGCGCCACCAGTCGCTCCGCGGACGCGGGCTCGTAGAGGTCGGTGCGGTACTCCAACGTTCCGGTCAGACCGGTGGGCGTCTCGCGCAACATCAACGTGAAGTCGAACTTCGCGGTGCCACTGTCGACGTCCACGGACTCGAAGGAGAGTCCCGGAGTGGCCAGCTCCATGGGCGGGGTGTTGAGCAACACCATCGCCACCTGGAAGAACGGCGTGTGCCCCGGCTGCCGTTCGGGCTGGAGCACTTCCACCAGCTTCTCGAAGGGCACATCCTGGTGCGAGTACGCCCCCAGCGTCGTCTCACGCACGCGCCCCAGCAGCTCGCGGAACGTCGGGTCTCCCTTCAGCTTCGTGCGCAGCACCAGCGTGTTCACGAAGAAGCCGATGAGCTCTTCGGTCTCCATCTGCTGGCGACCCGCGATGGGTGCCCCCACGCAGATGTCTTCCTGTCCCGAGTACCGCGACAGCAACGCCTGAAGTCCCGCGAGAAGCCCCATGAACAGCGTGGCGCCCTCGCGCTGGCACAGGCTCACCAGGGCCCGGGTGAGCTCCCGTGAGAACTCCACCTTGATCACCGCGCCTGGATTGCGAGCATCCAGGGCACGAGGATGATCGGTGGGAAGCTCCAGCAATGACGGTGCGCCCTCGAGCTGTTGCTTCCACCAGGAGAGCTGTCGCTCCAGGACATCGCCCTGGAGCCACTCTCGCTGCTGGACGGCGTAGTCCACGTACTGAAGGCCCAGCTCCGACAGCGGGGAGTGTCGCCCCACGCTGTACGCCTCGTAGAGCGTGACGACCTCTCGGATGAGCACGGCGATGGACCAGGCGTCCGCGATGATGTGGTGCATCGTCACGAGCAAAAGGTGCTCGTTGACGTCCAGCCGCACCAGCCCCGTGCGCAGCAGGGGGCCGCGCGTCAAGTCGAACGGCCGTCGGGCCTCGGCCCAGACCAGCCGCAGCGCCTCTGCTTCCTTCTCGGACTCCGGCAGTGACGCCAGGTCTTGAAGCGGCAACCGCATCCGCAGGGGCTCGCCTCGCGAGATGACCTGGACCGGCTTGCCCTCACGGGACTGGAAGACGGTGCGCAAGGACTGGTGGCGTCGCACCAGTTCGGTGAAGGCCCGCTCGAGCGCCTGCACATCCAGCGCGCCCTTCAACCGGAGCGCGGCGGGGATGTTGTAGAGGGGACTGCCGGGCCTGTACTGGTCCAGGAACCAAAGCCGCTGCTGGGCAAAAGAGAGCATCTCTTCCTCCGTGTCTCCCTGCTCGTTGGAACTACGGAACCGCGCACGCGCTCGCGCGAGCATCGACTGCGGAGCGTTGCCAGGCTTGAGCCGGACATCCGCCTCGATGCGCTTCGCGAGCGCCGCGACAGATGGCGCTTCAAAAAGAGTCCTCAAGGGAACCTCGGCCTTGAGCAAGGCGCGGATGCGCGCCACCAACTGGGTTGCCAACAATGAGTGGCCACCGATGCTGAAGAAACTGTCGGTGACGCTGACGCGCGGCAGCTTCAACACCGCCGCGAAGGCCTCCGCCAACTGCACCTCCAGCGCGTCCCTCGGTGCCACGAAGGGCGCCGCGCCCCGCAGGCTCTCCACGTCCGGCGCCGGCAGCTTGCTTCTCGCCAGCTTCCCGCTCGGC
>NZ_JABUMR010000036.1:0-1678 GCF_013336725.1 Myxococcus sp. CA040A
CCTCTGCTCACGTTGGCGGAGAAGCAGCAGGTCCTCGCGGGTTGGAATGGCGTTGTCAGTGATTACCCGCGCGACGCATCCATCCCTTCGCTCTTCGCTCAGCAGGCCGCGCGTACGCCTGATGCCGTCGCCGTTGTGTCGGGTGAGGAGTCTGTCTCCTACGCTCAGCTCGACTCGCGCTCCAATCAGCTCGCCCATTACCTGCGCACTCTCGGCGTTCTTCCCGGCTCGCGCGTCGCCGTCCGTCTCGACCGCTCCGCTGACCTCGTCGTCTCCCTCCTCGCCATCCTCAAGGCCGGCGCCTCCTACGTCCCCCTCGACAAGGCCTGGCCTTCCGACCGCCTCGCCTTCGTCCTCCGCGAGTCCTCAGCCGGCGTCGTCCTCTCTCACTCCGACGTCGTCGATGACCTGCCTGCTTTCGGTGCCGTCCTCCTCGTCATCGATGAGGAGGCTTCTCGCATCGCGCGCCAGCCCCTTTCGGCACCCCTTCTGGACGTGACGGGCAATGACCTTGCCTACGTCATGTTCACCTCCGGCTCCACCGGTGAGCCCAAGGGTGTCTGCGTCCCTCACCGAGGCGTCACCCGCCTCGTCTCCTCTTCCTTCATCTCCTTCGCCGCTTCCGACGTCTGGCTCCACGCGGCCCCCGTCGCCTTCGACGCCTCCACCCTCGAAATCTGGGGCGCTCTCCTCCACGGCTCCAAGCTCGTCCTCGCTCCTCCTCATGCCCTGTCGCTCGAGGAGTTGGGCTCTCTGCTTGTCCGCGAGGGCATTACCTCCCTCTGGCTCACCGCTGCTCTCTTCGAGCAGATGGTGGCGACTCAGCCCGTCGCGCTGGCTGGTGTCCGCCAGGTCCTCGCCGGTGGCGACGTCCTGCCGCCTTCTCGCGTCCGCGAGCACCTCGCTCGGCTGCCCCCGGGCCACGTCCTCGTCAACGGCTACGGCCCTACCGAGAACACCACCTTCTCCGCCACTCACTCGCTGCGGAGTGGGGACTCCTTCTCTCGCTCCGTCCCCATCGGCGCTCCTCTCTCCAACTCCTCCGCCTTCGTCCTCGACGCCTCCTTCCAGCCCCTGCCTCCGGGCGTCCCTGGCGAACTCTTCGTCGGGGGTGACGGCCTTGCTTGGGGTTACCTCAACCGCGCTGACCTCACCGCCGAGCGCTTCGTCCCTCATCCCTTCAGCAGCACTCCTGGTGCTCGCCTCTACCGCACCGGGGACCGCGTCCGCTGGCTCGCCGACGGCACTCTCGAGTTCCTCGGCCGCTCCGACTTCCAGGTGAAGGTCCGCGGCTTCCGCATTGAGCTGGGTGAAGTCGAGGCTGCCCTCCGTCTCTTCTCCGGCATCCAGGAAGCCGTCGTCCTCGCTCGCGAGGACGTCCCCGGCGACAAGCGTCTCGTCGCCTACTTCACCTCGGCCGAGTCCTCTGTCGATGGCTCGGCGCTGCGCACATTCCTTTCGCAGCGCCTGCCCGAGTACATGGTGCCGGCCGCTCTCGTCTCCCTCCCGTCCTTCCCCCTCTCCGCCAACGGGAAGCTCGACAGGAAGGCCCTTCCTCCTCCCGACTTCGCCGCTGCCACCTCCTCCGGCGACGACTTCGCCCCTCCCTCCACCCTCACCCAGTCCCGCCTCGCCTCCATCTTCTCCGACGTCCTCGGCCTGGAGCGCGTCAGCATCC
>NZ_JABUMR010000037.1:0-1439 GCF_013336725.1 Myxococcus sp. CA040A
CAATGCCGATCAGTTAAGGGCGAGAAGGATCATACTGCCGCGACCGCATACAAGGAGGCGGTTGCGTGGGAAGAGGTCCATTCGGGTATTTGCCCTCTGCGGATGAGGGGGCGTTCGACCGGCTGTGCGCGAATCTCGACCCAGAGTGGGTCGAGGCGGCGCTGGAGGCGACAGGGACGGCCACCCTCCGGAAACGCAGGCTACCCGCTGAACAGGTCATCTGGCTGGTGCTGGGCATGGCGCTGTACCGGCACCGGCCCATCGCCGAACTGGTGGAGCGGTTGGACCTGGCGTTGCCCGGTGGCAGGCCGAAGCCGAAGCCGATAGCGAGGAGCGCGGTGGCGCAGGCGCGCGCACGAGTGGGAGAGGAGCCGCTGAAATGGCTCTTCGAGAAGAGCGCGCTGGCGTGGGCGCACGCCAGCGCGCGTCGGCATGAATGGAGGGGGCTGGCCCTGTACGGAGTGGACGGCACGACAGCGCGAGTGCCGGACTCGAAGGAGAACCGGAGGCACTTTGGAGGGCAGGCGGTTGGCCGGGGCGGAGGCCTCAGCGGCTACCCCATGGTGCGGCTTGTCACGCTGATGGCCCTGCGCAGCCACCTGCTGGCAGCGGCGCACTTCGGGCCCTACGGGACGGATGAGCGCGAGTACGCCCTGAAGATATGGCCTCAGGTGCCGGACGATTCGCTGTGCGTGATGGACCGCCACTTTCTCAATGCCGACATCCTCGTGCCGTTGGCGAGAGACGGGAAGAACCGCCACTGGCTGCTGCGCGCGAAGAAGAACACTGCCTGGCGCACGGTGAAACGTTTGGGAAAAGGAGAGGAATTGGTGGAAATGGAGGTGAGCTACCACACCCGCCAGAAGGACGACTCCTTGCCTATGCGCTTCCAGGCACGCGCCATTCACTACCAGCGCAAAGGCTTTCAGCCGCAGTGGCTGCTGACCTCATTGCTGGACGCCGAAGCCTTCCCAGCCAGCGAGGTGGTGGCCCTCTACCACGAGAGGTGGGAGCTGGAGCTTGGCTATGACGAGGTGAAGACGGAGATGCTGGAGAGGCAGGAGGCCATCCGCAGCCAGAAGCCTGGTGGGGTCGCGCAGGAGCTCTGGGGCGTGGGATTGGCCTACAATCTGGTGCGACTAGAGATGGAGCGCATCGCCGAAGAGGCCGATGTGCCTCCCACCCAAATCAGCTTCGTCATGGCCCTGCGTCTCATCCGCGACGAGTGGATGTGGCTGGCTGGCGCGAGCCCTGGAGCGATTCCCAAACATCTGCGACGCCTGCGAGAAGAGGTAAAACGCTTCGTCCTCCCGCTGCGGCGAAGTCACAGACGGTATCCGCGTGCGGTGAAAATCAAGATGAGCAGCTACCCACGGAAGCGTCCCCGCCCGGACCGACGAGCACGCTCCCGCAGGCCCCTACGTCGCGTCCGTCCCTAA
>NZ_JABUMR010000038.1:0-1226 GCF_013336725.1 Myxococcus sp. CA040A
CCTAAACCGGAGTTCGTGATTCTCGATCAGGTCGGAGGGCGGGCAGGCGTGAAGTGAGCGGGAAGAGGGAGCAGGGGCACCTCTCGTTCGGCTCTGTGTGCGCAGAAAACCTGAGAGCGAGAAGGCCCTGCCCGAAGGCAAAGGTAGGCAGTGGCTGAAGAGGAAGCAGCGCCGGGCGCTGCTGCGATGGGGCGAGAGGAGCGGCTGCCCGCTCACCATGCGACGGTGCATGGCCGTGGCGGCGGTGGGGAGGGGTGCCTCGTGCAACGCAGCAGCCCGAAACCTGGGCTGTGCCACCTCCACCGTCGTCAGCGCGGTGCGCCGCTACCGGGAGGATGGACGCGGAGCGCTGCGAGACAGGAGGGAGGGCAACGGCCAGCGCAAGGTCGACGAGCGATTCCGAGAGAGGCTGGCGCGGGTGCTGGTGGGAACGCCCGAGGACTGGGGCTGGTGCCGGCCCACCTGGACACGGGAGTTGCTGTGTCTGGAGCTTGAGCGCCGGGGGCTGCCCCAGGTGTCCGTGGCGACCATGGGACGTGCGCTCACCTCGCTCGGCGCGCGGCGCAAGGCCGCCAGGCCCATCGTCGAGTGCCCCTGGCCCGCCTGGAAGCGTCGGCGCCGGCTCTACGAGTTGAAGTGCCTGCATGCCCACAAGCCCCCCGAAGAGCCCGTGCTTCACGTGGATGAGGTGGACATCCATCTCAACCCCAAGGTGGGACACGACTGGTGTCTCCCGGGGCAGCGCCGGGTGGTGGTGACACCGGGCAACAACCAGAAGCGCTTCCTGGCCGGAGCGTTGAATGTCCGGACTGGGAAGCTGACGTGGGTGGAGGGCAAATCCAAGGCCAGCGACCTCTTCATCCAGTTGCTCTGGCGCCTCGCGGGTGAATACCGGCGCGCTCGCCGCATCCACCTCGTGCTGGACAACGCCGCGGTCCACACCAGCCAGAAGACTCGCAAGGCCCTTGCCCAACTTGGAGGGCGCATCGTGCTCCACTTCCTGCCGCCCTACTGTCCCCAGGGCAACCGCATCGAGCGCGTGTGGCTGGACCTGCACGCCAACGTCACGCGAAATCACCGCTGCCGCACCATGGCCCAGCTCATGGTGCGGGTACATGCCTACCTCAGCGCGCGGAATGCACAGCGCTCTGCCTGTCCATCCCTGCGCCGAGCCGACCTCAGGCGTGCCTCCTGACATCGTGCGAGAATCGAGATCGTTGGTTTAG
>NZ_JABUMR010000039.1:0-1107 GCF_013336725.1 Myxococcus sp. CA040A
GAGGAGGGGGAGATGCCCACCACCCACGTCGTCACGCAGGGCGAGTGCCTCCTGCTCATCGCGCGGCGCCATGGCTTCGCGGACTTCAAGCGCCTCTACGAACACCCGGACAACGCGGAGCTGCGCGAGAAGCGCCCCAACCCCAACGTGCTCTACCCGGGGGACACCGTCGTCATTCCGGAGGTGAGCGCCCCGAAGAACAAGCCCAACGTCTCCACCGGAAGGGCCCACCGCTTCACCCTCAAGGTGGGGGAGCGGCACCTGCGGCTCGCCCTGAAGGACGCGGAGGGGGCACCGCGCTCCGGAATGCCCTACCTGCTCACCTTCGAGCAGGAGGTCCTCGAAGGCAGTACGGATGATGAGGGCTTCCTCGAGGCGAAGGTCCCCTTCACCGTCAGCCAGGTGGAGCTGGAGTGCGAGGGCCTGTCCTGGGAGGTCGCGCTGGGCACCCTGCGTCCCATGAGGGACACCCCTGACCACGGTGTCCGCGGCGCGGAGTCCCGGCTCATCAACCTGGGCTATGCGCTGGAGCCGACGGGGAAGATGACGCTGGGGCTTCGCAGCGCCATTCGCGCCTTCCAGCACCGCGGCGGCCTGGAAGTCACCGGCCACCTGGACGTGGAGACCCTGCGGCGGCTCGAGGAGCTGCACGGGAGCTGAACCCCTTTGCGTGAGAGGTACCGATGGCAGCCAAGGCCGTGAAGAAGGAGACCGCGAAGGACGCGCCCACGCAGGCCGCTCCGAAGCAGGACAAGCCCAAGAAGGCGGCCGTGGCGACGGCGCCGGAGCGCCGGGCGCATCATGCGACGCTGGGTGAGACGAAGTGCCCGGACTGCGCGGTGGGCCTGCTGAAGCAGTTCGCGAGCGAGAGCCTGCGGAACCAGAAGGAGCTCGACCCGGGCAACCAACGGTTCCACCTGCAGGATGACGAGGAGCTGGAGTTGGCGCGGACGAACCCGCTCACGCTCCAGCTCGTGGGCCTGCGCCGGGAGCGCTCCCTGTCCAACCGGTTCGACGACCTGCTCGTCGTGCTCTACGACCCGGCCCTGTTGAAGGAAGGAGAGAAGACCGTCCTCGAAGCCGAGGGGCTCCGCGCGGAGAACCTGA